>JAJCXY010000131.1 GCA_029263215.1 Acidimicrobiales bacterium | reverse complement strand
CCGGTTCTCGTCACCCGATCGTCCAACAATTTCGGCCCGTACCAATACCCGGAGAAGGTGATTCCCCTCTTCACCACCAACCTCCTCGATGGCCACACGGTGCCGCTCTACGGCGATGGCCTCAACATCCGCGACTGGTGCTACGTCGACGACAATTGCGAGGCTGTAGATCGCGTCTTGAGGCATGGAGAGGTGGGGGAGATCTACAACATCGGTGCCGGCAACGAGATCACCAACCGGGAGCTCACCGAGCGCCTGGTGAGCCTCTGTGGACGCGACGAATCAGCGATCGACTATGTCGAAGACCGGCTGGGCCACGACCGCCGTTACTCGGTCGATACCTCCAAGGTCGAGGCGCTCGGGTGGTCGTGTCGTCACGACCTCGCCGACGCTCTCGAACGAACGGTCGCCTGGTATCGAGACAACCGGGCCTGGTGGGAGCCCCTGAAGGCCGGCGAGTGAAGGTTCTGATCACCGGTGCCGGCGGCCAGTTGGGCCGAGATCTGGTACCGGCTCTCGGGGCTCACGAGGTGCTGGCCCCGGGTCGCGATGCACTCGATGTCACCGATCGCGCCGCGGTTCTTTCGCTCATCGCCGAGTGCAGCCCCGACCGGGTCATCAACTGTGCCGCGATGACCGCGGTCGACGCCTGCGAGACCGAGAAGGACCGCGCCTGGGCTGTCAATTCCGAAGCGGTACGGCACCTCGCCGACGGATGCTCCGAGGTCGGTGCCCACCTGGTCACGGTCTCTACCGACTATGTCTTCGACGGCACGAAGATCGGGCCCTATGCGGAGACCGATCACCCCAACCCGAAGTCGGTGTATGGGCGTTCGAAGCTCGCGGGCGAAGCGGCCGCGGGACCCTCCGCAACGGTGGTTCGCACCTCCTGGCTTTCTGGGTTGCACGGCCCCAACATGGTGAAGACGATCATGCGCCTGCTGGCCGGAGCCGACCTGCTCCGCTTCGTCGATGATCAGATCGGTCACCCCACCTTCACAGCCGATCTCGCTCCGATGCTCGCCCGCCTGGCCATCGACGGTGCCCCCGGCATCTTTCATGTCACGAATCAGGGCGTGGTGAGCTGGTTCGGATTCGCCCGAGAGGTCGCACTGGCGATCGGGGCCGATCCCGAGCGGGTGTCACCGTGCGCCACCTCCGATCTGCAGCCCCCTCGACCCGCCCCCCGACCAGCCAACTCGGTGCTCGACAACATGGCACTGAGAGAAGCCGGCTACCCCCAACTCCGAGATTTCCGCGAACCGCTGGCTGAATTGGTCGCCGAACTGGCCTGAGCCCTAGTGGCGCCTGAGCGCCAGCACCACGGCCGCCAGTGCGAGAAACACGAGCCACACCACGCGGTCGAGGGAGCCGATCAGTACGCCTGTGTTGAAGGGGAGGCCGATCAGTGGGCTGAGTGCCGCGATGAGGGCCTCGCGAATTCCGAGTCCACCGGGGAAGAAGCCGATCGCAACTGTGATTGCTCCGGCCACCGAAAGGGCAACGGCCTGAGCCGGATCGACCGAGACGCCGAGGGCGGAGACCGCAAGTCCGAGTCGAAGAGCGCTGACTCCCAGCCAGCACGTCTCCACCATCACCACGGCGGCCCCGAGACGGAGGCGGCCGTCCGGCGGTGCCGATGATCGAAACACCGACAAGGCGACCACCAGCCCAACCACACCTCCGAGCCCAACCGCTGCGCCCAGCAGAGGGGGGCCGGCTACTGCGATGGCGATACCCCCACCCACCCCGGTGATTCCCAGCCAGGTGAGCCCAGGTACCGCGCTCGCGGCGATAGCACCTCCGTAGGTGGTGCCATCTTCCGAGAGCGATCTCACGGTGACGAACAGGGAACCCGGGAGGGGTAGAAGGTTGGCCGCAGACGACACCACGGCTACGTCGAGAGACCTTCGTAGGTCGGGCCGCTGGCCGGCCACACCCGCCGCGACCCGATACTCCGCCGCCTTGAGGGCGAGGGTCAACGGTGCGGCCACCGCCAGCAGGAGAACGATCGGTCCCCACTCCAAGTCGCCCCCGCTCAGGCCACTCGAGTCCCAAGCCCATACGCTCGCCACCACTATCCCGACCGAGGAAACCGTGAGGAGTGAGGTGCGCCAGAATGTCGAAAGGGGGCTGGCTCGCTGGTCGAGCAGGCGACGGAGCGCGGTTCGCATAACGCGAAGCTACCGTTCGGTTTCGATGAAGGTCTTGATTGATGCTGTGCACCCCGCCGACGTGTGGACCCTCGGAGCCGTCGAGGATCGCCTCCTCGCAGCCGGCGAGGAGACCCTGTGGCTCTCGCGGCCGGGAAAGGACTCGGTGGTGGAGCTCATCGAAGCTCGCGGCCGTCCCCACGTTCGGGCCTCTCGGGCGGGGACCTCGATGCTGTCACTGGCGCGTGAACTACTGGTCCGCGATTGGCGGGCCTGGCGCGAGGTGCGTCGTCTCCGACCCGACGTCATCCTCACCAGATCACCCGCCGGCGTCCACGCCGGTCGTCTCACCCGCACCCCGGTGCTGTACGACACCGACGATGGCCATGTGGCGGGTCTGCTCTACTACGTGGCGGGACCCCTCGCGAACCTGATCGCCAGCCCCACGGCCACCATCAAGAGTTACGGCAAGCAGCATCGGCGCTACCAGGGCTACAAGGAGCTCTTCTATCTCCACCCCGACCGGTTCAAGCCCGACCCGACCGTGCGGGCCGACCTCGGGCTCGCCCCCGATGAACGCTTCTTCATCTTGAGACTCACGGCGTTCACGGCCAGCCACGATGTGAGCGAGGCGGGGATGAGTCGGGCCCAGATCGATCGCCTGCTCGAGAAGTTCCAGGCTCTCGGCGCCGTCCTCATCTCGTCGGAACAGCCCCTGCCAGCGGATCTCGCGACACTACGGATCCCCACCCCGCCGCACCGGTTCCACGATGTGCTCGCCGCCGCTGATCTCGTGGTGGGCGACAGCCAGACCGTCTGTTCGGAAGCGGGGGTGATAGGCACACCGTCGATCCGTTACAACACGTGGGCGGGTCGCCACCCTTACCAGGTCGAGCTCGAGGAACGGTGGGGTCTCACCCGGGCGTTCCCACTCGACGACGAGGTGGGCTTCTTCGCCGAGGTCGACCGAGTTCTCGCCGACCTCGATGGTGTCCACGAGGTCCATGCCGATGGGCGTGCCGCGATGCTCGCGTGGTGTGGCGATCCTGTCGACGACCTCGTCGAATGGACCTACGAACTGGCGGGTCGCGACGTTCCCGCCGCGGCCCGAGGATCAGATCTCGACCGGTGACGGTGGAGTCACCCGGGTCCAGGCCTCGGGTGTGGTGGCCAGCCGGTGGAGGAAGGTGGCCATCTCACCGCGGCTGACAGTTCCGTAGGGGTCGAACCTGGTGGCGGCGCGGCCCGTGGTGATGCCGGTCTCAGCCAGCCAGGCAACAGGAAGGGTGAAGTAGCTGGCTGTGGGAACGTCAAGAAACGGTGACCGGTCGGCGGGAGGGATCGAGCCGCAGAGGCGCCAAAGGAAGGTGGCCATCTGGGCTCTGGTAACGAATCGTGATGGAGAGAACGTCGTGGCCGAGGTGCCAGTGGTGATGGCGGTTCCGTGGAGCCAGTCGACAGCCTCGGTGTAATAGCTGGTCCGGTTGACGTCTTCGAACGGGGCGGGTCCGGAAGCTTGTGGTGAGTCCATGAACCG
>JAJCXY010000130.1 GCA_029263215.1 Acidimicrobiales bacterium | reverse complement strand
TCCGAAAAGGAGGCCACGATGAGCGACTTTCGGGCCGGCCGACTCGATGTGCTGGTGGCCACCACCGTGATCGAGGTGGGGGTCGACATCCCCAATGCCACGGTGATGGCGGTGCTCGATGCCGACCGTTTCGGCATCGCCCAACTCCACCAACTCCGCGGCCGTGTCGGTCGAGGCGTCCACACCAGCCGTTGCTATCTTGTGGGCGACCCCACCACGTCTGACGGCGAAGCCCGTCTCGAGGCCCTGGTGGCATCCACCGACGGCTTTGAGTTGGCCGAGATCGACCTCGACCTCAGGGGTGAGGGCACGATCATGGGCGAGCGCCAGAAGGGCCGCAATGATCTTCGGCTCGCCAGCCTCCGCCGAGATCGTGAATGGGTGGAGAAGGCTCGAGAGGTGGCGATCGAGATCATTGATGCCGATCCCGAACTCGAGGCGAATCCGGGCCTGGCTGCCGAACTCGAGGTGGTCCTCGGTGACGAGGAGGCGGCCGAGTTCCTCATGAAGGACTGAGCCGACGGATCGGCCGACTGAGGGTCTTATACGGGGTCTTCGATGTCGTCGTGGGTGAGTTCGATGTCCCAGCGGTCGAGGCAGTCGCGGCAACGGAAGGCCACTATGTCGCCGGCCTCCCAGCCTTCATCGGGCTCGTAGCTGATGAGCCCACACTTGCCGCCACAGTCCACACACGTGATCGTTTCTGGAATGGCCACCGCGTGACCGTACCGGCTTCGGGCCAGACTGGTCGGATGCGTGTCATTTCAGGTTCTGCTGGGGGGCGAAAGCTCGTTGTTCCGGACGGCACGCTCACGCGTCCCACCGCCGATCGGGTGAAGGAGGCGATCTTCAACTCCCTGTTCTCCCTCGATGTTCTCGATGGTGCCTCGGTGCTGGATCTCTTCGCCGGTTCGGGTTCTCTCGGGATCGAGGCTCTGTCGCGGGGGGCATCTCACACCACGTTCGTGGAGACCGACCGCGATGCCTTGAGAGCCATCCGCTCGAATCTCGACACGCTCGGACTCGACGCTGATGCCACTGTGATTGCCGGTGATGGACTCGCCCATCTGACCCGCGAGCATCGCTTCGATCTGGTTCTGCTCGACCCGCCCTACGGGTTCGATCATTGGGACGAGTTACTCGCTCTGGTGCACGATGCGGTGGTGGTGATCGAGTCCGACCGGGAGATCGATCTCCCCGACGGGTGGAGTACCCACCGGGAGAGGCGCTACGGGAGTACCGTGGTGACACTCGCCACTGCGCCCGCCACCTCGGAGAGTTCGTCACCGTGACCCGCGTCCTCTATCCAGGCTCGTTCGACCCAGTCCACAACGGCCATATCGAGATAATCGAAACGGCGGTTGCTCTTTTCGACGAGGTGGTCGTGGCCGCGATGCGCAACCCCCAGAAGGGCGGCGGTGAGTTCGATCTCGGCGACCGCGAGGGAATGTTGCTCGAGTCCGTCGAGCATCTCCCCACCGTGAGCGTCACGATGTTTTCCTCCTTGGTGGTCGACCTTGCCCGCGACGTGGGAGCCGATTTCATAATCAAGGGTCTCCGCGCGGTGTCCGACTTCGAGAACGAGCTCCAGATGGCCCAGATGAACCTGGCGGTGTCGGGTGTCCACACCGTGTTCATCCCGTCGGCCTCCCGTCGATCTTTCCTCGCCTCGAAGTTCATCCGTGAGATCGCCCGCTTCGGCGGCGATGTGTCGTCGATGGTCCCCGATCCGGTGGCTCGACGAATCAAGGAGCGTTACGGGTGACCGACAACCCTCAGAGCCAGGATCACGGCAACGGGCCCACCGATGGTGCCCCGCCGGAGTACCGAACGCCCCAGGCTGAGGCCCTGCTGCGCCAGGCGATCGCATTGGTGGAACAGGCGCGGCCTATGCCCTTGTCGGCTTCGTCGATGATCAACAAGGAGGAGGTCCTTGCGGTACTGCAGGCTGCGGTGCAGGGCCTTCCCGAAGAGCTTCGTGCCGCTCGTTGGCTCCTGAAGGAGCGCGACGATTTCCTCGCGCGTGTGCAGAGCGAAGGCGACCAGATAGTGGTGAAGTCGCGTGCCCGGGCCGAGCAGATGGTTCAGCGAACCGAGCTGGTGAAGGCGGCCGAGGATCGAGCCCGCAGGGTTGTCTCCGAGGCGGAGGATCAGGCCCGCCATCTTCGACTCGAGACCGAGGACTGGTGCGATCAGAAGCTCGGCGCGATGGAGATCGTGCTAGAGCGCACGATGAAGACCGTGGTGTCGGGCCGTTCACGCTTGCAGGGAGCGGAGAGCGAACGGCCCTTGGCGAGCGACGATTCTGAATCGGCGCCCCCCGATGCCGACGACTTTTTCGATCAGGATCGCGGGTGACCGATACCGACGGGTCGGTGGCTGCCCCCGATCGGCTCATCGTCGACATCGTAGATCTCAGACGCCGTACCGGTAGCCGGCGGGCAGTGAATTCTCGGCTCGTACTCGACGATCTTCAGGTCGGTGAGAAGTCGGTGGTCGACGGCGTCCTCACCATGGATCTGGTTGTCGAGTCGGTAACCGAAGGGGTGGTGGCTTCAGGCCGGGTCAGCGCAATGTCTCGCACCCCTTGCCGGCGTTGTCTTCGCGATGTCGATCTTCCCCTCGATGTCGACATTCATGAGGTCTTCGAGGCTTCGCCCACCGAGGGCGAGACATGGCCTATCGAGACCGAACGAATCGATCTCACTCCCGTGGTGAGAGAAGCCGTTCTGTTGAGCCTCCCGATCGCTCCGTTGTGTTCCGACGACTGCGTCGGGCCCGAACCCGACCGCTTCCCCACCGGCGCGGTTCCCGACGAGGAGCCCCAGCGCGATGAGCGTTGGGCGGCGCTCGACGAGCTCAGATTCGACGAGTGAAAGCTGTCGCGGGTCGCTAGCATTCAGTGGTCGTGTCGGCCGTAGCCGACCCCCAGATCACAAGAAGCAGGAACGCGTAATGGCCGTCCCGAAGAAGAAGATGTCAAAATCGAAGAGCCGGAGCCGCAAGGCGTCGGCGTGGCGCGTGGGCTCAACGGCTCGTAGCACCTGCCCGCGTTGCAGCGCGGTGAAGCGCCCCCACCGGGCCTGCGGCAATTGCGGCTGGTACGCCGGTCGCCAGGCGATCGAGGTCGACTGATCCGATGCTGCCCATCGCGGTCGACGCAATGGGTGGCGACAAGGCTCCCGACGAAATAGTCGCGGGGGCTCGCCGGGCTTCTGAGCAACTCGGGATCCCGGTTGTGCTGGTGGGTCGCCCCGGTGAAATGGGCGACACCGGCGACTTGGCGATTATCGAGGCATCCGAGGTCATCGCCATGGATGCCGAGGCTGGATCGAGCGTGCGGCGGATGAAGGATTCCTCGCTGGTGCGCGCTGCGGAAGCCGTGCGCGACGGCAAGGCTTCGGCCATGGTGTCGGCCGGCAACACCGGCGCCACGATGGCTTCTGCGCTACTGCGGATGGGACGCATCAAGGGAATCAATCGCCCCGCGATTGCAACTCCGATCCCCGTTCCGGGGGGCACTCCCACCACCCTGCTCGATGCGGGTGCCAACGCGGAGTGCCGGCCCGAGTGGCTCGTCGAGTTCGCGCGGATGGGCGCGGTCTACGCCCGCGACCGTTTCGGGATCCAGAAGCCACGGGTCGGCCTGCTCTCCATTGGTGAAGAGGCCGGTAAGGGCAGTCCCTTCGTGAAGGAATCTTTCGCGGGTCTCAGCGACCCGGCGTGGGCGCTGGCATCAGACTGTGAATGGATCGGAAACGTCGAGGGACGCGATGTGATGACCTCGGAGGTCGATGTCATCGTCACCGATGGCTTCACCGGCAACGTCACCCTGAAGACCCTCGAGGGGGCGATGCAGGCCCTGATCGGTCGGCTGCTGGTGGCGATCGACACCGATGACCACACCCGAGCGGCTGGAGAGGCTCTCGGCCCGGCTCTCGACCAGATGGTGGCCGAACTCCATCCCGACACCGTGGGTGGGGCCCTGTTGCTCGGGGTGAAGGGGGTCTGTGTGATCTCTCACGGATCGAGTTCCGAGGCTGCGATGATCAACGCCATCAGCGTTGCTGCAGAAATGGTCGAGGTCGAGATGGTGCGCCATCTCACAGCCTCGGCGAGCTGAGTCGACGGCCTTCGCGGTCCCTCCAGCCGGGGCTGTTCACAAGCGCGCAAGCTCTGGAAGCGGGTAGGGTGCCGTCGTTCTCGTGCCCATAAGGGCGTTTTGACGACAGTGAGAGGTAACCCGTGCCTGCAGAAACCCATGTGGAGCAAGGTCCGATCGGCCGCGACGAGGTCATCGCCTTGGTGAAGGACCGTCTTGCCGAGATCCTCGAGATCGAGCCGTCGGCGATCAACGAGGGCGATGCATTCGCCGACGATCTCGATGCCGACAGCCTTGCGCTGATCGAACTCGTCGAGGGCATCGAGGAAGAACTCGCCGAACGTTCGGTTGGTTTCCGCATCGAAGACGAGGATCTCGAAGACCTTCGTACCGTGCGTGACGCCGTCGACTACGTCGTCGCCAAACTGGGCTGAACGCTGGCCTCTGCCTCCACCTCGACCTCGCTGGAGGAGCGGTTCGGATACCGATTCGGCGATCCCGAACGGCTCGCGCTCGCTCTCACGCATCGGTCGTGGTGCGCAGAGCACCCCGACGAGCCATCCAACGAGCGACTCGAGTTCTTGGGCGATGCCGTGCTCAGCCTGGTGGTCACCGACCACATCTTCCAGCGTTTCCCCGAGCTGCCCGAGGGCCAGTTGGCGAAGACCCGCGCTGTGGTGGTGAGCGCTCACACCCTGGCCGAGGTCGGGCTCGCGCTCGGATTGGGCGAGGGCCTACGCCTGGGAAAGGGCGAGGACGCTTCGGGTGGTCGTGAGAAGGCATCGATCCTGGCTGATGCGGTGGAAGCGGTGATCGGGGCGATGTATCTCGATGGCGGTATCGAACCGGTTCGGGGTTTTGTGCTCGACCAGCTCGGGGAGCGGATAATCGAAGCGGCCCGTCACCCCGGTGAGACCGACTACAAGACGCGCCTCCAAGAGCTGGCAGTGAGTGCAGGGCATCAGCTGCCGGTTTACACGTTGAGTGAGAGTGGCCCCGATCATCACAAGCAGTTTCGTGCCGTGGTGGAGATCGACGGCCGGCGAATGGGTAGCGGCGAGGGAAGTTCGAAAAAGGAAGCCGAACAGAGGGCAGCTCGTGCCGCGAGCGAATCCGATTCGGCAGGGGATGGAGAGATCTGATGTTTGAATTGCCCGAGGTCGAGACAACGCGACGAGAGCTCGATCGCGACCTGGTCGGCAAAAAGGTGAAGACGGTCGAGGCTGCCAGCATGAAAGTGCTCGGTCGCTACAAGAACCGCAAGGCCTTCACCAGCCAACTCGACGAGATGAAGATCGTGGGGGTCCGTCGTGAGGGTCTCTACATAACGATCGTGTTCGACGGTGATTCCACTCTCGTGGTCGATCTTGGTTCGTCCGGCTCACTTCGCCGCCACGCCAACAAGGACGCCGTTGAGGCCAACACCGAGGTGGTGATCACCTTCACCCAACACGGCCAGCTCCGGCTCGTCGACCCCGAAGGCACAGCGGAGATGTTCGTGGTCGACTCCGATGCTCTGGCCGATGAGCTCCCCGAGCTCGAGGATTACGGCCTCGATCCCGTGGATGAACCCGTGTCGTGGACTGCGTTCGGCCGCGAACTACTTCAGCGTCACACCAAGCTCAAGACGCTGATCACCGACCGCAAATTCGTGGTGGGTATCGGCAACATCTACGCCGACGAGATCCTCTACGAGGCTGGTCTCCGTTACGACCGGTTCAGCGACACCTTGTCGAGTCAGGAGATCCGCCGCCTGCATCGCGCGCTCGTGGGGAAGCTCCACGATGCCATCAAGTATCGGGGGACCTCGGTGCCTGAGCGCGTGTTCGTCGATCCGTTCGGAGTTCCGGGCGAGTTCGCCGACCATCTGGAGGTGTGGGGCAAGAACGGCCAGTTGAGTGGCAGAAGTAGGCTCCCGATCCAGCGGGCCAAGTTCGGCGGAGTGTGGACTTACTACTGCGATACCCAGGTCTGAGCGCTCCTGAATGAGAGATATTTCGGTCGCTCCGGAATCTTTCCACAAGGAATCCACAGGCAAGGGACTACACGTATGTAATTCGGGTTGCTAAGTTCGACTCGATGCATCTCAAGAATCTCACGCTGAAAGGGTTCAAGTCGTTCGCCGATGCGTCGTCGATCGATCTCGAGCCCGGCGTCACCGTCGTCGTCGGCCCCAACGGAAGTGGCAAGTCGAATGTGGTCGATGCCATCGCTTGGGTTCTCGGTGCCCAGGCACCGAGCTCTGTGCGTTCCGGGAAGATGGACGACGTGATATTTGCCGGCACCACCGGCAAGGCCGCCCTCGGCCGGGCCGAGGTCTCGCTCACGATCGACAACCACTCGCGCACCCTGCCCGTGGAGTTCAGCGAGGTGAAGATCACCCGCACCCTGTTTCGCAGTGGCGACTCCGAGTACGCGATCAATGGCGTGCCCTGTCGCCTCCTCGACATCACCGAATTGTTGTCCGATGGCGGCGTCGGTCGCCAGCAGCATGTGATCGTTTCGCAGGGCCAGATCGACGCGGTTCTCAACGCTCGGCCCGAGGATCGTCGGGCGATAATCGAAGAAGCCGCCGGCGTCCTCAAGTACCGCAAGCGCAAGGATCGTGCCGAGCGTCGCCTCACTGCCTCCGATGGCGACCTCACGCGGGTGAAGGACCTGATGCGTGAAGTACGGCGCCAGCTGCGGCCTCTCGAAAAGCAGGCCGAAGCAGCCCGTCGCCACGGCGATCTCATCGAAGAACTCACGGCCCTGCGAGTTCATCTCGCGGGCCGCGAAGTGGCCGACCTGCGTGGTCGACTGCAAGCCAACGGCGAGCTGCGCGCGTCGCGCGTCCAACGCGAGCGATCCACCCGCCAACAGGTCGAGAGCCTCGATTCCGATGTGAGCACCGACGAGCGCCGTCTTGCGGAGCACGGCGGCGACGACCTCGGCGACACCCTCGTCCGGTTGGAGTCGATGCGCGAACGGGCCAGGGGTCTCACCGCGGTGATGACCGAGCGGGCGCGTGGGGTCGAACGCGACCGGTCTGCATTCGCCGACCGAGCCGTCATCGCCAATCTCGAAGCTGAGGCGGCGCGAGTTCGCGAAGACCTTTCCATCGTCACCGCCGAGCTCCAACAACTCCAGCCCGACGTGGCGCGCCTCGGCGAGTCCGAGGCGGAGTTGGCCGCGGATCGCGTCGCCTTCGAAGAGGAGTGGGGTGAGGGTGTGGCGGTCCCGTCGGGTCAGGCCGCCGAGATCCGAGGAGAGTTGGGCGCGCTCCGGGCATCGATCCAGCGCGACACAGGCGAGTCGGATCGGCTGGAGGCTCGCCTGGTGGAGCTGTCTGCGCGCCGCCAGATACTCGAGGCCGCGTCCGCTGAGTGTCGCTCCGACCTCGGCGCACTCCACGATGAAGAAGAGCCCCTCGTGGCCGCCCACGAGGGCGCCGAGGCAGCGCGAGTCGAGGGGTCCGACGACCTCGCCGCTCTCGTTGCTGTCCAGAGCGAGGCCGAGGCCGAGCACCATCGCTGGGTGGCTCGCGCCGAGGCGCTCACGCTTGCCCTCGATGAGGCTCGGGCCCGTTCGGGCGCGGCTCGGCTCGCTGATGTCGACGGCGTGCTCGGTACCCTCCTCGACCTTGTGGCGGTCGAGCCGGGCTGGGAAGCGGCTTTCGAATCGGCAGCCGGGGAAGCGCTGGGTGCTGTGGTGGTCGACAACCCGGATTCGGCTCGGAGGGCTCTGGCCGAGCTCACCGCGGGCCACGGAGCCGGAGCCGTTCTCGCGCTTGGTATCGACAAGTCCACCACCGCGGCAACATCTACCGGCGAGCTGGTGCGAGATCACGTGAAGGGAACCATCGACGGAGTCGATGCCCTTCTAGATGTGTTGGTGGGCGACATCGTGGTCGTCGAGGGCGATTGGGCCGCCGCAGCCGATGCTGCGATTGCTCGCCCCACCTCGGTGGTCGTCACCCGTGACGGCGATCGCTTCGGCCCGACGGGATGGCGCATCGGCGGGGGAAGCACCGGAGCTACCGGTGCCGCTCTGGCCGAAGCCGAGGAGCGTGTGGAGGCAACCCGCGAGATCTGCGTCGAGACTGTCGACGCCGCCACGGCGGCTCGACGAGAACTCGACCGCCGCGGAGCGCGTGCTGTCGAACTCGCCGAGCGGCTCGACGCCATCGATTCGGGACTCACCGCCGCGGCAGACGCACTCCAGCGCACCGAGGCCGATCGACGCGACATCGTCACCGAAGCCGACGGCCTCCAGAGCCGGTTCGACGAACTCACAACCCGGCTCCAACGCGAGGCCGAGCGGGTCTCGGAGCTGGAACGCCTGTTGCCCTCCCTCGAGGCAGCCGAGCATGAGCTGCTGGAAAATGGTCGACGCCTGGTCATCGCTCGCGCCGAGATGGAGGAAAGGTCCGCTTCGGTGGGGTCCCTGCGATCCGATGTCGAGATCCGAACCGCGGGGCTCGACGAACGCCGCACGTCGCTGACCACAAGGCTCGGTGAGCTCGACAGTCGGCTTGAACGCGACGCCGACAAGCGTGCCGCCGCGGAAGGCCAGCGAATCGAACTCGATCGGCGCGCCGAGGTCCTGGCTAGTCTCGCCTCCTCGGTGCTGGTGCGAGCCGCGGTGGTCGATGATCGCCTCGGCGATGTGCGTGAACGTCGCCGTCGGCAATCTCAGGCAGCTCAGGAGATCACCAGCCGACTCGACACCCTGCGCCGCGCCCGGGGCGAGGCCGAGAAGCAGCTCGAGGCGCTTCGTGACTCCTCGGCCAAGGCCGAAGTGGAGGAAGCCGAACTCCGCACCCGTCTGCAGACCTCCGTCGATCGGTTGCGGGCCGATCACCACATCGCCCCCGATGTGGCGGTGTCGGCCCCCTGCCCCGAACTCGTCGATGGGATCGCCGCCGACCGTCGGGCTCAGCAACTCGAGTCCGAACTCGACATCATGGGACCGGTCAACCCCCTGGCTCTCGAGGAGTACCAAGCACTGCAGGAGCGTCACAACTTCTTGCAGGGACAGCTCGACGACATCCGCTCGACCCGCCGCGAACTGTCGAAGGTGATCACCTCGATCGACGAGGAGATCGTGTCGGTCTTCGCCGGCGCTTTCGCCGATGTGTCGGTCAACTTCACCGAACTCTTCGAGACCCTCTTCCCGGGTGGCCAGGGCTCGATTGCGCTCACCCAGCCCGACGACCTGCTAAACACCGGCATCGAGATCAGTGCTCGCCCGTCGGGCAAGAACGTACGTAAGTTGTCGCTGCTCTCAGGTGGCGAGCGCACTCTCACGGCTCTGGCATTCCTCTTCGCGGTTTTCCGCAGCCGGCCCTCACCGTTCTACGTGATGGACGAGGTCGAGGCCGCCCTCGACGATGTCAACCTCCATCGCTTCCTCTCGCTGGTCGAGGAGTTCCGCGCCGATGCCCAACTCTTGTTGGTGAGTCATCAGAAGCGCACCATGGAGGCGGCCGACTGCCTCTATGGAGTTTCGATGAAGCCCGGAGGGTCGAGCCGGGTTGTGAGCGAGAGGGTGGCGGAGACCGCCGCCTGACAGAGGATCGACATGCATTACGGGGTCTGTATCTTCCCGACCGCCTACACGATGGCGCCCGCGGCGCTTGGTGTGGCTCTCGAGGAGAGAGGGTTCGAGTCGATATGGGTGGCCGAGCACACCCATATCCCAGCCGAGCGCCGCTCGCCATGGCCGGGTGGCGCCGAGCTACCCCAGATGTACTACGACACACTCGATCCCTTCGTCGCCCTCACCGCCATGGCGTCGGCCACCACCACGCTCAAGGTGGCGACGGGCATCTGCCTACTCATCGAGCGCGATCCGATCATCACCGCGAAAGAGGTGGCGAGCCTCGATGTCGTGTCGGCCGGGCGCTTCATGTTCGGTATCGGTAGTGGCTGGAACGTCGAGGAGATGGAGAACCACGGCACCGACGCCTCCACGCGCTGGAAACTGATGCGAGAACGGGTAGAGGCCATGAAGGCGATCTGGGCCGATGATCCGGCCGAGTATCACGGAGAGCTCGTCGATTTCGATCCGATCCACGCCAATCCCAAGCCCGTCCAGCGCCCCCATCCCCCGATCCATGTGGGTGGCGGTGCTCCTCACGGTCCGCGTCGCGCCGCTCGCTACGGCAACGGTTGGATCCCGATCGGAGGCCGCGACGGCAGCATCCTGGATCAGCTTCCGATCCTCGAAGAGGAGTGTGAGAAGGTCGGTCGTGATCGTGAGGAGATCGAAGTTTCTCTCTACTACGGCCCCACCGATCGAGACGAACTCTCGGCCCTCACCGAGGGTGGACTCGACCGGGTGGCGTTCGCACTGCCCTCCGCGCCACGCGACGAACTCATGCCGATCCTCGATCACCTGGCCACCTTGATCGTCTGATTCGGTCTCGGTGGTTCGCCACGGGTCCTGGATGACAAGGCACCGTGGGATGGCCACTAATGTCTCGGACCAACCGAGAGTGACGCCGGGCGCGAGCTCGGGTCGGACGAGAGCCGGAATGCCTGATGGTGACCACCCAGCCTGACCGAGCCCAGGTCGTTGTGATCGGCGGGGGCATCATCGGATGCAGCATCGCCTATCACCTCACCCGTCGCGACATCACCGATGTCGTGGTGCTCGAGCAGGGCTCCCTCACGTGCGGCACCACCTGGCACGCGGCCGGCCTCGTCACCCAACTCAAGGCCACTCACTCGCTCACCCGGCTTGCCACATACTCCACCCGCCTCTTCGAGGAGCTCGAGGACGAGACGGGTCAGGCCACGGGCCTTCGCCTCCCCGGCTCGATCCTGGTAGCCGACAACGAGGAGCGCTGGGAAGAGATTCTCCGCGGGGCAACCATGGCCGAGGCCTTCGACGTCGGGACTCGGGAGATCAGCCTCGATGAGCTTTCCGAGCGTTGGCCGCTCGTCCGTACCGACGATCTTGTCGGTGCCCTCTACGTGCCGAAGGACGGACAGACCTCGCCGGTCGACACCACGATGGCATTGGCCAAGGGGGCCAAAGCTCGAGGAGCGACGATCATCGAGAACGTGGCCGTCACCCAACTCAAGGCGGCCAACGGCAAGATCACCGGCGTCGTCACCGAACAGGGAGAGATCGAAGCCGAGATCGTGGTGCTCGCCACCGGCATGTGGACGCGTCACCTGGCCGCCCAGATCGGGGTCAACGTGCCCCTTCAGCCCTGCGAACACTTCTACATCGTCACCGAACCTCTCGAAGGCATGGATACCACCACGCCCGTTCTCCGAGACCCCGGCAACCACACCTACTTCAAGGAGGAGACCGGCAAGATCATGGCCGGCTTCTTCGAGCCGCGGGGCAAGATCTGGCGCACCGACCAAGTGCCGCGCGATTTCAGCTTCCAGACCCTCCCTGAGGACTGGGACCACGTAGGGCCGATATTCGAAAGGGCCACTCATCGCGTGCCTGCGCTGGGCGAGGTCGGCCTCCAGCTCTTCTTCAACGGCCCGGAGTCGTTCACCCCCGACGGCATCTACTACCTGGGTGAGGCTCCGGAGGTCGATGGCTGCTACGTGGCCGCGGGCTTCAACTCTGTCGGCCTCCAATCCGGTGGAGGCGTGGGCTGGGTGATGGCCGACTGGATAGCCGACAAGCATCCGCCCATGGATCTCAATTCCGTCGACATCCGCCGAGCCCGACGCTTCCAGTCAGATGAGCAATACCTCACCGATCGGATACCGGAAAGCCTCGGCCTGCTCTACGCCATGCATTGGCCCTACCGGCAATACGAGAGCGCCCGCGGAGTCCATCTGTCGCCGCTTCACGACCGCCTCGACTCTGCAGGAGGAGTGTTCGGTGAGATGGTGGGCTGGGAGAGGCCCAACTGGTTCGCCAACGAGGGCCAGACGAAGGAGTACGAATACTCCTACGGCAAGCAGAACTGGCACGACAACATGGTCGCGGAGTGCGTGGGCACGAGGGAGGCCGTGGGTCTCTTCGACCAGACCTCTTTCGCCAAGTTCGTCGTGAAGGGTCCCGATGCCCTCGCCGCTCTCAACCGGGTGAGTGTGGCCGATATCGACGCTCCGGTCGGCAAGGCGATCTACACCCAGTGGTGCAACGAGAGAGGCGGGATCGAAGCCGACCTCACTGTCACCCGCACCGGAGAGAATGCCTTCTTCGTCGTGACCGCGGCGGCGGCCGAACTGCGAGACTGGACCTGGCTGAGGCGTCAGAGCCGTGAGTTCGGGGTGAACATCACCAATGTCACCCACCAGATGGCGATGCTGGGCCTGATGGGTCCCAACGCCCGGACCGTGCTGTCCCAGCTCACCGACGCCGATCTGTCCAACGACGGATTCGCGTTCGGAACGTGCCAGCGGATCACGGTGGCGGGGCGAGACGTCACCGCGATGAGGATGAGCTATGTGGGCGAACTCGGCTGGGAGCTCTACATCGCCAACGACGACGCCGTCGTGGTCTACGACGCAATAGTTGCCGCCGGCGAGGGTCATGGCCTGGTCCAAGCGGGCTATCACGCCATGAATTCGCTCCGGCTCGAGGCCGGGATGCGCCACTGGGGCCACGACATCACCGATGAGGACACACCGCTTGAGGCCGGCCTCGGGTTTGCCATCGCCTGGGACAAGAACACCGAATTCATCGGGAAGGCCGCGCTGGAGACCCAGCGCGGCGAAACCCGACGCAAGCGCCTGATCCAGTTCCGAATCGACGACCCGGATCTGCTCACTTACCACGATGAGCCGATCTACCGCGACGGCGTCGGGGTTGGTCGAATCTCTTCATCCATGTGGAGTGCCACCCAGAACCGCTGTTGTGCCATGGGTTATGTCAGCCACGACGATGCGGTGACGAAGGAGTGGCTCGACGCCGGGTCGTGGGAAGTCAACATCGGGGGGCGCCACGTGCCGGTCTCGACCTCCATCCGTAGCTGGTACGACCCGCGAAACGAGCGCGTGCACCTCTGATCGGGGGAGGGTGTCGGTCAGGCGGGCGCCACGGCCAGAACCGGGCAGGGTGCGTTACCGATCACGTCGGAGGTGACGCTGCCCAATGCCAGCCGTTTGAGTCCCGAGCGGGCGTGGGTGGCCATCGCCACGAGGGTGGCATCGCCATCGACGGCCCGTTTCACGATGGCCTTCGCCGGGTCGCGATCGTGGAGTACGCGATAGTCGATGTCGGATCGGCCGAGCGAGGCACCAAGATCGGCGGCATAGCGGTGTGCCAGCATCGAGTCGCGGGGTACGTCCTGACCGCCGGATCCGGTGCGGGCCCGGTCGAGCCTCTGGGTCGTCGACGGGTCGAGCACGTTCACCACCGATGGCTCGAAGTCGAACAGCTTGGTGACGTCTGCGGCCATGTCGAGCACGGCCCGGCTGTAGTCGGAGCCGTCGGCCGCGATGATCATCGGGCCGTGGAGGCGGAAGCGGGAGATGTCGCACCGGGGGCCGATCAGAAGCACGGGTGCGCCGGTCTGGGCCAGCAGCTGGTTGGCGACACTTCCGAGCAAGGCGGCGCTGCGGCCGTAGCCGTGGGTGCTCATCACGACGAGGGCGTGGAGGTGATCGCTGAGCAGGGAGATGAGAGCCTCCTCCACTGGCCCGTCGGCCGGCTCGACCTGGATCACGCGTTCGATCACACCGATCGTGTCGACCTGGCCGCACACGGTTCGTGTGAGTTCGTCGCCGGTTTCGGTGGGGGGATGGAAGGCCACGACTCTCATCGGAATGTCGAGGTAGCGGGCAACGGCACTCGCCGGGCGCAGGGCCCGGGCCGAGGCTTTGGAGCCATCGAGGGGCACGATCACTTCGTCGAACATGGCGGGATTTCCTTGGTCGGGGCGGGATGGTTCGCCTGATCTGACTCGTGGCCGAGAAGGCCGACCACGGTGATGAGTCGGGTGATGTCGCTCGGTGAGACGATCCCGACGAGTTCGCCCTGGTCGAACACCAGCGCTCTTCGGTCCTGGCGGCGGCCGAGCTCGTTGAGTAAGTCGCTGACAGGGCTGTCTGGTTCGACGATCACGACATCGTCGAGAGGAATGGCGAGTTGGCCGACGGTGGTGTCGGACCGGGCATCGGGTTCGACGTCTTGGATCTGGCGAATGGTGATGAGCCCGGTGACGATGCCGCCTCGGGTAACCGGGTAGGAAGCGTGACGGCCTCGATGGAGGGAGCCGAGGATGAACTCGGTGATCATCGTCTCCGCTCCGACCCGCACCGGGTCTGGGCTCATCACCTGCGAAACCGCGATCGATCGAAGAGGCTGGTCGACTTCGGCGTGCTGGAGCTCGGCCCGGGCGGCTTCGCGAACGAACCAGCCCACCATCACCAGCCAGAAACCACCGATTGTTCCGCCGAGGAGAACCTCGAGGACGCCCAGCATCACCATGGCACCACCGATCCGGTGGCCGAGTTGGGAGGCCTTGCGGGTGGCCTCGTGCTCGTTGCCGTTCTTGCTCCAGAGCCGGGCCTGGTAGATGCGGCCACCGTCCATCGGAATGGCGGGCAGGAGGTTGAAGGCGGCGAGCAGGAGGTTGATGAATCCGAACCACGCGAGAGTGGAGCCGATGAGCCCAGCGGTAGGGATCGACACGAGTAGGGCCACCACTCCGATCACGGCACTCACTGCGGGGCCGGCCGCCGCGATCCTGAGTGCATCGCGCGGTGAGTCGGGTGATCGATCGAGTTCGGCCACCCCTCCGAAGAGCCAGAGTGTGATGCCCTCGACGTTGACTCCGGCCTTGATGGCTACGAGAGAGTGTCCCATCTCATGGCCGACGAGGGCGGCGAAGAAGGCGATCGTGGCCAGAACCCCCGCGGTCCAGTATTCGCCGGTTCGGTAGCCTTCGATCGCCTCGGGAAGGATGTTCTCCGCCAGCGACCAGGCAACGAGCGCGCCGATCACCACCACACTCCAGTTCACGCGGATCTCGATCCCGCGGATCTTGGCGATGACGAAGCCATTCATACTCTGATCGTCGCCGTGCAGTCGTCACCTTGTCAGGGTCTGAGGTCACTTCGTCGAGCCTGCTTGGAGATCGAGGCGCACTAGGTTGCGAGGATGAAGCTGGTTGGTCTCATTGCCCTGTTCGGAGTGGGTGGGCTGGTGGCCAGTGGGTGCTCGTCGGAGCCCATCGCGCCCATCGCCGGGCATATCGCGGTCGGCGGCACGGCTGGTCTTCAGTTGCTCGATCCGACCGGTGAACCGGTGGCTGTCCTGGCGGCCGAAACGGCTCGTGTCACCCAACCCACCTGGTCTCGTTCGGGCCATCGAGTGGTGGCCACCGTCCTCGGCGGGGGAGTTCCTTCCCAGACCCTGGTGGCAGGCCGCGATGGAAACGATCAGGTCTCCACCGATGTGAGGAGGCCGTACTTCTTCTATTCGTGGAACGACGCAGGCACCCGCATCGCCGCGCTCGGCCCCGGGCCGGGGGGAACCTCGCTCGACGTGCTCGACTCCGACGGCGTTCCCCTGTCGAGTGTTTCGCTCGATTCCGGCAGCCTCTATCTCGCCTGGGAACCAGATGGTGGAGATCTGCTGGTGCACACCGATGAAGATCTGTCGCTGGTCACCGACGTCGATGACTTCGCGTCGCTGGCTCCGCTGGGATCACCGGGTCAGGGTTTTCTCGCTCCGGCGTGGATTCCCGGTACCCGCGAGGCCTTGATCGTGGTGGAAGAAGCCGATCGCGGCCGCCTGGTTCGTATCGATGTCGACTCGGGCGCCCAATCAGACCTCGGTCCGGTGGACGGGTTTGCCGGAATCGTGGTTTCGCCCGACGGGTCGAGGGCCCTGCTTGCTCATTCCAGTGGGGATTCGGGGGGCGTCACCTTCGCCTCGTTCACGGGGCAGGCTCAGGCAGTCGATGTGGCGGCGGCCACCGAAATCATCGACCTCGACACCGGCGAACGCGAGCCGATCGGGCGAACCCCTTCGCTGTGGGCCGAGTGGAGCCCCGACGGATCGGCCATCGCCCTCCTGCAGCCGTCCGGGTCCGAACTCGAGTGGTTCGTGTGGTCTGAGCAGGGCCTCCGTGGCCTCGGTCGGTTCCTTCCGTCGCCGGAGTTTCTGCAGAGCTATGTGTTCTTCTCGTGGCAATACGTGGAGACGCCGAGGGTGTGGGCTCCCGATGGTCGAGCGATCGCATATGCGGCGAGCCAGGATGGGGTCTCGGGCATATTTGTGCATCGCCTTTCCGACGGTGCACCGGTTCGCATCGCCGACGGCGACGTGGCCTTCTGGTCGCCAGGCTGAGTCAGGCGAGTCGGTCGGCGATCCGGGCGCATGCATCCATGAGGGGTGCGGTGATCTCATCGACCGAGCGGGGGCCCGGGAAGCGGTAGTCGGGGCCATAGAGATTGATTGCTCCGATGGCATCGCCTTCGGGGTCGATGATCGGTGCACCTACCCCGTTGACGTCGTCGGAGAACTCCTGAAGGGTCCACACCACACCGTGACGGCGGATGTCGTCCAGTCGTTGTCGAAGGGCGGCGAGGGTGGTGAGGGTGGTGTCGGTGAAAGAGATCATGCCGGCCTCGGAGTAGTCGGCGATGCTCTGATCGGTCCACGTCGACATGAGCGCCAAACCGGCCGCGGTGCCGTGGAATGGAAGTCGTTCACCGGTCCAGTCCCGAACCGACACGGCCCGCGACGCCACTGCGGTGTCGATGTAGAGGGCGCCGTCGCCGTCGGCGATGGCCAGCGAGGCGTTTTCCCCGGTGAGGTCGGCGAGTTCGAGGAGATGAGGGCGGGCGAGTTCTTTCAGGGCACTCACTGGCGATGCCTGATGGGTGAGCGTGGTGAGAGCGGGACCGAGTGCCCAACGTCCGCTGATCGACTGGACCACACCCTGCTCCTCGAGGGCGACCAGCAGGCGCAGGACGGTGCTTCTGGGTAGGTCGGCGGTGCGCGACAGGTCCGCGAGAGTGGAGGTGCCCGGCTTGGCGGCGAGGGATCGTAGAACGGTGAATGCGCGGTCGATCGTCTGCATTGTGCGGGCTAGAATAGCGACTCAAATGAAACGTTCCACTGAGTGGAACAGTCTCACGTGGAGGGGTAGCCATGAGAACCGATGCACGCTGCGTCATCATCGGAGGTGGCGCAATGGGCGTCGGGCTCCTCTACTACCTCGCTCACGAAGGTTGGACCGACACGATCCTGGTGGAAAAGGGAGAACTCACCTCGGGTTCCACCTGGCACGCGGCGGGCCTGGTGCCCAACTTCATCGGCGACCTCAACATGGCCAAGGTCCACGAAGAGGCCATCAAGCTCTACCCCGAGATCGAGGAGGAAACGGGCCTCTCCGCCGGATGGCACGGTTGCGGGGCCATCCGCCTGGCCCGCACGCCCGACGAGGTCGATTGGCACCGCTACGTCCACGCCATGCTCAACCAGGTCGGCATCGAGAGCCACATCATCTCGCCCGCCGAGATCCAGGAACTGAATCCCCTGCTGGAGGACCTCGACGACGTGGCCACCGGCTTTTACACCCCCAACGACGGCTGGACCGACCCGACCGGGTGTACCAACGCCATGGCCAAGGGAGCCCGCCAGCTGGGTTGTGAGATCCAGCGCCACAATCGGGTCCTCGACATGGCCCAGTTGGCCGACGGGCGTTGGGAGATCACCACCGAGAAGGGCACCATCACCTGTGAGCACGTGGTCAACGCCGCCGGTCACTACGCCCCCCAACTCGGTGCCATGGTTGGCCTCGACGTGCCCATCGTGTCGGTCATCCACCAGTACGTGATCACCGAGCCGCTCCCTTCGATGATGGCCCTCGATTTCGAACCACCGGTCACCCGCGACCCACGTTCGTCGTGTTACTACCGGCGAGAAATCGACGGCATCCTGATCGGCCCCTACGAGATGAGCGGTGCCCAGACCTACGGGGTCGACGGGGTCGACTGGAAACTCGACTTCTACCTCACGCCTCCCGACATCGACACGATCGCCGAGTGCCTGGAACTCGCCCTCGAACGGATCCCGTCGTGGTCTGAGGCGGGCATCAAGAAGATCGTGTCGGGCCCCATAACCCACACCCCCGACTCCGGATATCTGATGGGCCCGGCTCCCGGCCTGCGCAACTACTGGCACTGCAACGGTGCATCGATAGGCATCACCCAGGGACCTGGCGCCGGCAAGTACCTGGCCCAATGGATGGTGCATGGCCAGACCGACATCAACGTGAGGGGCATGGATCCCCGTCGCTTCGGCGACCACACCGGCCCGAAGAGTGTGTTCGCCATCGAGAAGGCCATCGAGGAATACCACGAGATGTACCAGGTGCGTCTCCCCGGTGAAAACCTGCCCGCGGCCCGTGGCCAGAAGACCACGCCGATCCACGACCGGCTCGATGCGCTCGGGGCCCAGTGGCAGGAGGTCTACGGCTGGGAACGCCCCCAATACTTCGGGGAGCCCGAGCAGCATTCCTTCCGGCGCAGCAATGCCCACGACATCGTCGCCGCCGAGGTGGCGGGCACCCGTGAAAGGGTCGGCATTGCCGACCTCACCGCCTTCGCCAAGTTCGAAGTGAGCGGCGCCGACGCCGCGGCCCTCCTCGACCGAGTCTCGGCCAACAAGGTGCCGACCAAGGTCGGTGGTATCCGCCTGGTCCACATGCTCACCGAGCTCGGAGGCATCGAGTGTGAGATGACCATCACCCGGCTCGACGAGAATCGTTTCTATCTCAACTCCGCGATCATGGGCACCACCCACGACGAGGACTGGCTCAACATTCACATCCTCCACGACGAAGACGTACAGGTGGTCGAGGTCACCGAATCGCTCGGACTGCTCGGAGTGACGGGTCCTCACTCGCGCGAGTTGCTCCAGAGCCTCACCGACGCCGATCTGGGCAACGACTCTTTCCGCTGGCTCACCGCCCAGGAGATCGAGGTGGCGGGGGTGGCGTGCACGGCGCTGAGAGTGTCGTACGTGGGCGAACTCGGCTGGGAGCTCCACATGCCGACAGCGCAGATGGCTGAGCTCTACGACGCGATCGTCACAGCAGGTGAGCCCCTCGGAATCGTCCACTTCGGGGCCTATGCCATGAACGTGATGCGGCTCGAGAAGGGCTACAAAGCATGGGGGAGTGAACTCACCACCGAGATCACGCCGATCGAGGCCCGTCTCGAACGCTTCGTCGACTTCGATGGCGATTTCATCGGCAAGGACATCACCATCGCCCGTCGTGATCAGAGCGACCCCCTGTCGATGGTGCTCGTCTATTGCGAGGTCGATGCCACCGACAACGACGTCCGTGGCAACGAACCCGCCTATGGCGCCAACGGTGAGGTGATGGGAGTGGCCACCAGTGGCGCCTGGGGCCATGCTGTCGCCAAGAGCTTGGCCTTCGTCTACGTGGCCCCGGAATATGAAAAGCCCGGATCGAGTTTCGAACTCGAATTGCTCGGAGACCGCCGCACCGCCACTGTCCTCGCGGAGCCTGCTTACGACCCCACCAACGCTGCACTGCGGGCCTGACATGGCCGACCAACCGCTACGACGCCGCTCCGGGGGCCGTGCCGGTCGCATCGCCACGAGAAAGGCACCGGTGGTTGCCCACCAGCGGCCCGTGAGTCCCGGCCTGCCGGGCGGCCGCTACCAGCCGCTCACCGAGAGCCAGATGCAGCAGGTCTACGACACCGCCATCGAGTTGCTCGAGGACATCGGCATGGGTTCGCCGGTGCCCGAGTTCGTGGAGGTGGTCACCGAGGCGGGTGGATCTGTCGACGAACACGGACGCCTCCGCTATCCGAAAGGAGTCGTCGAAGGCGGCATTCAGGCCGCGGCCAAGGAATGGATCTGGCATGGCTTCGACGACGACCGGTCGATAACCGTCGGCGGCGACGGCGTGCATTTCGGCACCGCGGGCGCCGCCGTGCTCATGCACGACCACCTCACCAACACGTTCCGTCACAGCACCGCTCGAGATGTCTACGACTGCGCGCGCCTCGTCGACCAGCTCGACAACATCCACTTCTTCGTGCGCACCGTGGTGGCCCGCGATCTCGACGACCCTCGCGCCCTCGATCTCAACACCGCCTACGCGTCGATGGTCGGCACAACCAAGCCGATCGGCACCTCATGGTTCGAGCGCCCCCACGTTCACGAGGCAGTCGAGATGTTCGACATGGCTCTCGGAGGGGAAGGTGAGTTTCGCCGGCGCCCGTTCGTGGTGGCCAACAACACGTTTGTGGTTCCTCCCCTGAGATTCGCGGAGGAGTCCACCGACTGCATGGTCGCCCAGGTGGAAACGGGGATGCCGATAAACCTCCTGTCGGCGGGCCAGGCGGGTGCCACGTCACCCGCCGCGTTGGCTGGATCTCTGGCCCAGGCTCTGGCCGAGTGCCTCGCCGCGCTCACGGCCGTCAATCTCATGAGTCCGGGCCACCCGTGTGTGATGGGGCTGTGGCCATTCGTCTCCGATCTCCGCACGGGGGCCATGAGCGGCGGCAGCGGAGAAGAAGGGGTGCTCAACGCGGCCGCAGCCCAGGTGGTGAATTGGCTCGGACTGCCGTCGGGTGTCGCAGCGGGCATGGCCGACTCCAAGAGCCCCGACAATCAGGCCGGCTACGAAAAGGGGCTCAACGTCGCACTCGCCGGTCATGCCGGAGCGAATCTCGTCTATGAGTCGGCGGGCATGCTCGGGAGCCTGCTCGCCTGCTCCCTCGAGGCCCTGGTCATCGACAACGACATGCTGGGAGCGATCAACCGAACGGTGCGTGGCATCGAGGTGAGTGAGGAGTCGCTGTCGGCTGCGGTCATCAAGAGTGTCGTGCATGGAGACGGGCATTTCCTGGGCTCTGCCCAGACTCTCGAACTGATGCAGACCGAGTATCTCTATCCCGAGATCGGTGATCGTGACACGCCCGACGACTGGATCGACGCCGGTGGAAGGCGCGCTGCCCAGGTGGCTCACGAATACGCCCTCGATGTCCTCGACCGGCACCATCCCGACCACTTGCCGGCGCCGGTCGACCAGGCCATCCGCGACCGGTGGAACATCGTGGTGCCGCGCCGGCCTTCGGCGTGAGCCATGATGTCTGCGCCCCGCCCCCAGTCCGAAAGGTGATGCAAATGAAGATCGTGGTCGATTTCGATCTCTGCGAAAGCAACGCCATCTGCATGCAGATTGCGCCCGACCTTTTCGAGGTACGAGACGACGACTTCCTCTATGTGCTCAATGAGCAGCCCGGCGACGACGACCGGGCTCGAGTCGAGGAATGTGTCCAGAGGTGCCCCAAGCAAGCCATATCGATAGAAGGCTGAGCCGAATCTGAGGTCGATCCACATCGTTGGCGCCTCGATGGCCGGACTGCGTGCCGCCGAGGCACTGCGCCGAGGCGGCTTCGAAGAGACGATCGTGCTGATCGGCGACGAAGTGCACGCGCCCTACGACCGTCCGCCCCTGTCCAAACAGATCCTGAGTGGCGACTGGCAACCCGATCGCATCGCTCTCAGCACAGCCGACAAGCTGGCCGATCTAGACCTCGACCTGCGCCTCGGAGTGCGAGCGACCGGTTTCGATCTGGGTAGCCGCGTCGTCACCACCGATGATGGCCGAAGCGACCGGGTCGATGGCTTGCTCATTGCCACCGGATCACGGTGTCGCACCATCCCGGGCACCGACGACCTCGATGGTGTTCGTGTGCTGCGGAGTCTCGACGATGCCCTCACCCTTCGCGACGACTTCGACGCCGGCCCCCACCGCGTAGTGGTTGTCGGTGCGGGATTCATCGGCGCGGAGGTGGCCGCCACCGCTCGTGGCCGCGGACTCGAAGTCACGATGGTGGAGGCACTGCCCGTCCCGCTGAGCCGAGTGCTCGGACACGAGATCGGCGTGGTGTGCGCCGAGATCCACCGCGAGCAGGGAGTCGACCTGCGCACCGGTGTCGGTGTCGATGCGATCGACGGAGGCGACCGGGTCGAGCGCGTCGTGCTGTCCGACGGATCCGTCATCGCGGCCGACGTCGTGGTTGTGGGCATCGGGGTGGTTCCCAACACCGAGTGGCTCGCGGGCAGCGGTCTTCAGATCGACGATGGTGTGGTCTGCGATGCCACCTGCCTCGCCGCTCCGGGGGTCGTGGCGGCGGGCGATGTCGCTCGCTGGCCCAACCAACGCTTCGGCGAAATGATGAGGGTCGAGCACTGGGACAATGCAATCGAGCAGGGCATACATTCGGCCCGCCGCCTCCTCTCGACCGATTCTGATGCCCTCGCCTTCACCCCCGTGCCGTGGTTTTGGTCCGACCAGTACGACCGCAAGATCCAACTCGCGGGATCGGTTCGCCCCGACGACGAATGTCGGATCGTCACCGGCTCGCTCGAGGATCGGCGTTTTGTCACCCTTTACGGACGTGAGGGCAGGCTCGTCGGTGTCGTCGGCTTCAATCGTCCCCGCCACGTCATGCAGTACAAGACGATGATCCAAGACGACGTTTCGTTCGCCGACGCGCTCACCGCGGAGATCTGAACATGACCGGCACCGTCTACCTGATTCTCGCCTTGGCGGCGGTCGCGGCAGTGTTCGACTGGTGGGCCGTGGCTCGCGATCGGCTCGGCGTGGAGTTCATAGCCAAGCCGCTCGTCATGATCGCCTTGATCGGGGCGGCTCTGGAGATCGAGACCGGCGACAACGTGGTTCGTGGGATCGTCATCGCGGCCTTGGGGGCCTCGCTGGTGGGCGATGTCGTGCTGATGACTCCCGACGCCAGGTTCGAGGCCGGCCTGGTGGCCTTTCTGGTGGCCCATCTGTTCTACATAGTCGCCCTGGCGCCCGACTTCACGGTGGGGCCGTCGTTGGCGGCCTCGATCCTCGTCGTCGGGATCGGCTTCGGAATCGTGCCCGAATTGCTCCAGGCTGTTCGTCCCCACGGGCGCTGGATCAGCTTCGGCGTCGGGCTCTACATGGCCGCCCTGGCCACCATGGCGGTGCTGGCAGCCGGCACCGGTGTGCTCGTGGCCGCCCTCGGTGGGGCCCTGTTCTTCACCTCTGACGCCCTTCTCGGGTGGGGTCGGTTCGTGGCGCCGGCCCCCGGGGGCCGGGTCCTCGTCCACATCACCTACCACCTCGGCCAGCTCGGACTCGTCCTGTGGCTCGCCAGCTGATCGCCGTGGCAATTCTGGCAGGCGTGGCCGTTGGCTGCGCAGACGATCCCGAACTCGACATCGCAGCCTTGGAGAACTCGATCGTGGAGGCCCTGCTGCCCGCGGTTGTGGAGGGGGTCGAGTGTCCATCACCACTGGCGGTCGAGACCCGCGAGATCAGCTGCACCGGCTCGTTGGAGGGCGTATCAGTTGATATCAGTGTCGGAATCGAGACCGCGGCCCATGCCGATATCGGTGTGTTGGCCTCGGTCGGGATTGATGCCGCCCTGCTCGACGTGGATGCGGTGGTGGTCGACGCCGCGGCGCGTCTCAGCGACGATCTCGGGGCCGATGTCGTGGTCGATTGCCCCGCGCCGGTGGTGGTGATCGAGCCGGATACCGTTCTCGAGTGCACAGCCACCGACCTCGACACGCTCACGGTGAGGCCCCTCGAGATCACCCTGCTCGACGGGGACGGCTCGTGGGAGATGGATCTCTTCAACTGACCCGATAACCTTTCTTTTGATTACAAGGCCCCGAATCGCGGGGCAGAGCCGCTGCCGTCTGCGCATGGCGAGACGTGTGGCCGGGTCCCAAACCCAAAGAAAGAAACAAGAACTCAATGGCTACCAATCTGCGCCCAAAGGCCGAAACGATCGCCGAGATGGCGAAAGCATTCGACCTCGCCGAGAACGACACCGGGTCTCCCGAGATCCAGATCGCTCTGCTCTCCGAGCGCGTCAACCACCTCACCGAGCACCTGAAGGACCACAAGAAGGACCATCACAGCCGGCGAGGCCTACTGATGCTGGTGGGCCAGCGCCGTCGTCTCCTCGACTACGTCAAGGACAACGACATAGAGCGGTACCGCTCAGTGATCGCACACCTCGGTCTGCGACGCTGAAATGATGTTGGGGCGGTCCTTTGGGGCCGCTCCTTTCGGTTGGCCCTCGCTTTTGAGGGTGAGCCCGACAATCCCAGTAGCTGGAACGTCCAGCGAACAGTAGAAGTGCGATACGTCGGTTGTAGTCGCAAACCTCTGATCCGAAAACGGGCTCGGAGGCTTGCGACTGGGAACTGGCAGTGTCGTGCGATACATCGCAGCCCGCATTCGGCGGGCTCCGACAGGAGCAAGACAAAATGACTGATACCCAAACCTTCACCGCCGCGTTCACACGCGGTGATGACAAGGATGCAACATTCGAGGTGGGCAAGTTCGCCCCGCTCGCCGGTGGCTCCGTCACCGCGAGCATCGGCAACACCGTCGTCCTCGTCACCGCTACCGGAGCGAAGACGGCGCGTGAAAACGCCGACTTCTTTCCGCTCACGGTCGATATCGAGGAGCGGATGTACGCGGCGGGCAAGATTCCCGGCTCGTTCTTCCGTCGTGAGGCCCGAGCCGGCGAGCAGGCGATTCTCACCTGCCGCCTGATCGATCGCCCCTTGCGTCCCGCATTCCCCGACGGCTACCGCAACGAGGTCCACGTGGTGGGCACCGTTCTCGGCGCCGACCAGAGCAACCCCTACGACGTCCTGGCCCTCAATGCCGCGTCGCTGGCCTTGTGCCTCTCACCGGTTCCGTTCGACGGACCTCTCGGTGCAGTGCGCATGAGCTGGACAGCTGATGGTGAATGGCTTCCCTTCCCCACCTATGAGGAGTCCGACGAGTCGGCCTTCGAGATGGTCGTGGCCGGTCGCCTGGCCGGCGACGACGTCGCGGTGATGATGGTGGAAGCCGGCGGCACCGGAAACTCGTGGAACCTCTACGAGAACGGCACTCCCAAGGTCGACGAGGATGTCCTCGCCGGCGGGCTCGAGGCCTGCAAGGTGTGGATCCGCGAGATGATCGAACTGCAGCAGCAGGCGATCGACGCGGCGGGCCCCATCACCAAGATGGATCCTCCCACCGTCACCGACTACACCGATGAGATCTTCGCGGCAGTCGAGGCAGCCGCGGGCGAGCGCATCGCCGAGAGCCAGAAGATCGCCGACAAGACCGCCCGTCAGGACGCCGAAGGCGTGCTGAAGGATGCTGTCATCGCCGAACTCGAAGGCCAGTTCGAAGACAACGCCGACGCCGTGAAGCAGATCAAGAACGCCATTCGTTCTGTCACCAAGGCCGTTGTGCGTAAGCGCATCGTCTCAGAGGGCGTTCGCATCGATGGTCGCAAGACCAACGAGCTGCGCAAGGTCACCAGCGAGGTCGGGGTCATCCCCACCGCTCATGGTTCGGGCCTCTTCCAGCGTGGTGAGACCCAGGTCCTCAACTTCACGACTCTCGGCATGGGCCGTAGCGACATGATGATCGACGACCTGTCGCCCATCGACAAGAAGCGCTACTTCCACCACTACAACTTCCCGCCCTTCTCCACCGGCGAGACCGGCTTCATGCGCGGACCCAAGCGCCGCGAGATCGGCCACGGCGCGCTCGCCGAGCGTGCGGTGTTCCCGGTTGTTCCCTCGTTCGAAGAGTGGCCCTACACGGTTCGTACCGTCTCTGAGGTCATGGCTTCCAACGGGTCGAGCTCGATGGGTTCGGTGTGTGGTTCAACCTTGTCGCTCATGGATGCGGGCGTTCCGATCAAGGCCCCCGTGGCCGGCATAGCGATGGGCCTGGTCCACGCGGAGGGCGAATACGTCACCCTCACCGACATCCTCGGTGCCGAAGACGCGTTCGGCGACATGGACTTCAAGGTTGCGGGTACCACCGATTTCGTAACGGCGCTTCAGCTCGATACGAAGATCTCCGGTATCCCCGCCACCGTCCTCGCCGGCGCGCTGCAGCAGGCCAAGGAAGCCCGCCTCGACATCCTCGACATCATGGCCGAGGCCATCGCCGAGCCCCGCGAAGAGGTGCGCGACACCGCGCCGAAGATCCTCGCCTTCGAGATTCCGATCGACAAGATCGGCGAGGTCATCGGTCCCAAGGGCAAGGTCATCAACTCGATCCAGCAGGAGACCGGTGCCGATATCTCTGTCGACGACGACGGGATGGTCGGTACTGTCTCGATCGCTTCGGTCGACAGTGCCAAGGTTGCCGAGGCCGAGCGCCAGATCCAGCTGATCCTCGATCCGCCCACCGCTGGTGTCGGCGAGACCTATCAGGG
Source organism: Acidimicrobiales bacterium (assembly GCA_029263215.1). Taxonomy (GTDB): domain Bacteria; phylum Actinomycetota; class Acidimicrobiia; order Acidimicrobiales; family Aldehydirespiratoraceae; genus OFTM10. Next base: position 32,227 of record JAJCXY010000130.1, on the reverse strand, counting down.
TCGTGTCGTCAACATCACCAAGTTCGGTGCGTTCGTCAACATCCTGCCCGGCCGCGATGGCCTGCTCCACATCTCCAAGATCGGTGGCGGCAAGCGCATCGATCGGGTGGAAGACGTGCTCGAGCTCGGTCAGGAGATCGAGGTCGTGGTCGAAGATGTCGACCCCAACGGCAAGATCTCCCTGAAGCCGGCCGGCGACGGTCCTGCCGCTTCGGGCGGAGGCGAGTCGTCCGGTCGACGTGACAGCAGCCCGAGCAGCGAGGCTCCCGCCGACGATGCGACCGACCGCGAGTCGGTTTCCTTCGAAGCTGCCTTCGACGAGGAACTCTCCGACGAGTTCGGCGACCTCGGCCCCGAAGCCCCCCGCCGTGGTGGCGGCGGTGGCGGTGGCCGTGGACGTGGTCGCGGAGGCCGCGGTCGCCGGTGAATCCGAGTGATCTGATCCGGGCGGCGTCGGGCTCACACACCGAGTCCGACGCCATCCGGGTGAGTCGCCTCGACGGAGGCCTTCGAGTCGTCACCGAATTGATGCCTTCGTCGCGTTCGGCTGCGGTCGGCGTGTGGGTCGGCATCGGCAATCGCGATGAGCCGAAACGGCTCGCCGGTGTCTCCCACTTCCTCGAGCACCTGCTCTTCAAGGGCAGCTCCACTCGTACTTCTCGCGACATTGCCGAAGGCATCGACGCCACCGGTGGCGATCTCAACGCGTTCACTTCGAAGGAGTACACGGCGTTTCATGCCCGTGTGCCGGCGTGGGAACTCGACTTCGGCCTCGACACCCTGCTCGATGTCATCGCTGATCCCGGCTTTTCCGACGCCGAGGTCGACGCCGAGCGACAGGTGATTCTCGAGGAACTGGCATGGAGCGCGGATACGCCCGACGACGTCGTGCATGGCGTGCTGGCCGAGAGTCTTTTCCCCGATCACCCCCTTGGTTGGGAGGTGCTCGGAAGTCAGGACTCGGTCCGGTCGATGAGTGCCGACGACATTCGGGCCTTCCATCGTGAGTGGTATCGGCGGGCCAACCTGGTTGTGTCGGTGGTCGGTCCCATCGACCACGATGAGGTGGCGAGTCGTGTCGATTCCGCCCTGACGGGTGTTTCCGCGGGTCGCCGCCCAGACCGAACGGCTCCGGAGGGAGAAGTTCGTCCCCTCATGTACACGGAGCGTTCGATCGAGCAGTCTCACCTCGCCGAGGGTTGGCGCGCACCGAGCCAGCACAGCGACGACCGTTACACCCTGGCGGTAGCGAGTCAGGTTCTCGGAGGCGGCTGGTCGAGTCGCTTGTTCCAGGAGATTCGCGAGAAGCGTGGGCTCAGCTATTCGGTGTTCTCATCGGTTGGCGCCTACAACGACATCGGCACGATGTCGATCTACGCCGCCACCGCACCCGAACGTATGGATGAGCTCGTGCGAGCCGTCGATGAACAGCTCGATGACCTGGCCACCAACGGGCCGGGTGCCCGCGAGCTCGAGGTGGCGAGGGGTGGGTTCGAGGGAGCCACAGTGTTGGGCCTGGAGGATGCCGGTAGCCGGATGGCTCGCCTGGCCACCAACGTCCTGGTTCGCGATCGTGTCGTGGGCGTCGACGAGTATCTCACCGCCGTGCATGCGGTTACGCCCGACGACGTGCGCAGGGTGCTGGCGGGAGTTGTCGACGGGCCGAAGGCCCGCTCGGTTGTGGGCCCCTCCGACTGAGGTCTCGGGTGACTCGGGTCAGGCTCCCGGCTTCCACACCATGAGGTAGAGCTGCACCACGAGGAGGGCGGTTATCGCCATGCCCGCGATCGCCAGCTTCCTCTCGTTCGCTTCGCCGCCCTCGCCTGCCGCGATGGCCTTCTCCGAGGGTCGGATCACAGCGTGGAGGATGCCGTTCATGGCGACCCAGATGATGAAGGCGGCCGCCAGCCAGCCATCCGACATGGACAATACGTCGTCGGACATGCCCGCCACGCCGAATCCCAACAGGCCGGTGACGATGAGCGACGAGCCGTAGATCCGCTGTGCGTTGGTGGCCATGTAGCCGAACACCTTCGGCCGGTCGGCCATGCCGTCGGCCTTCATCTGGGCGCCGAGCACCGGATGAACGAAGGCAGGAGCGAATGCGGCCATTGCGGTGAGAATGTGCAACAGGAGCATGATGTTGTAGGGCGTGTCGCCGATGGCGGAGAAAATCATGCGCTGACTGTAGCCACCCCGACGCGAGAGTCGGTGCGGGGGGTGAGGTGGCCGGTAGTCTGCGCACATGATCCGAGTGGGAGTGGTTGGTGCGGCCGGGCGCATGGGACAGGAAGTCTGTCGTGCCATCGGGTCCGACCCTGCCACCCAGCTCGTCGCCGAGGTCGATGTCGGCGACCCCCTCGACCTGCTCACCGAAGCCGCGGTCGAAGTGATCGTCGACTTCACAGTGCTCGAAGCCGCGCGTCGAACCCTGCAGTTCGCGGCCACCAATGGCATCCACGCAGTGGTCGGTACCTCAGGATTGTCCGAACCCGACCTGGCCAAGATCAGGGGGGCGTTCATATCGAGCAACGCGCTCATTGCTCCCAATTTCGCGATCGGCGCGGTGCTGATGATCCGCATGGCTGAGCTGGCAGCCCCCCATTTCGACACCGCCGAGGTCATCGAGTTTCATCACGACAACAAGATCGATGCGCCCTCGGGCACCGCCACCCACACCGCCGAACGCATGGCGGCCGCGTCCGCTGAGTGGGCCGCCGACCCCACTCGACATGAGGTCTATCCGGGGGCGAGAGGCGGGCTGGGCCCAGGCGGCATACGGGTGCACTCGGTGCGAATGAGAGGAGCGGTGGCCAACCAGGAGGTCATCCTCGGTACCACCGGCCAGACCCTCACGATTCGCCACGACACCGTCGATCGCACCTCGTTCATGCCTGGGGTCCTCCTCGGAGTGAAGCGAGTCGCCGACTTTCCCGGTGTGACGGTAGGCCTCGACACATACCTCGGGCTCTAGGCGACCTCCACCCGCTGATGCGGTCTCTCCTGACGCCCCGGTGGCTCGCGTCGCACCTCTTCGTGCTGGCGATGGTGACCGTGATGGTGAATTTGGCTCTCTGGCAGTTGGCTCGCCTCGACGACACCCGTACCGACAACGACGCGATTCGCACCGCCTCGGAGGCCGCTCCGGCGATGATCGAGGAGCTCCTGTCCCTCGAGCGGCTTCCCCTCGATCACACAGCCACTGTGGTGCAAGGGTCCTACCTCGACGAGCTGTCGTTCCTTGTCGCCAACCGCACGTTCGACACGCGTGCCGGGAGCTGGCTCGCCACTCCGGTGCTGCTCGACGACGGGCGCGTGGTGGTGGTTTCGAGAGGCTGGGTTCCCCGCCTGTGGGTCGCCGGTGCCGATGGCCGCGATGTGGCCACGCCTACCGGCGAGGTGCAGGTGAGTGGTCGTGTGTTCAGCAGTGTCGGTGGTGGCCGCATCGGGTCGGGCAGCGGCGACTACCCAGAAGTGAGCAGGGTCGACCTCGACACCGTGAGCGAGGCGATCGGGCTCGGAGTCGTCGATCTCTGGGTGCAGCTCGAGAGCCAGGAGCCCGCGGTGGGTGATCTGCCCGTGCCCGTGCCGCCGCCCACTCTCGACGACGGCCCCCACCTCTCCTACGCCTTCCAGTGGTTCTTCTTCTCGCTGGGGGCCGTGGTGGTGTATGTCTTGATCCTGCGGCGCCGCCTCCGAGATGAGTGATCTCGATCTTCTCACCCTGCTCGCGGTGCGGCTCCGTAGCCGGGGCAGCGCCGATGCAATTCGTGCCACGGTGGAGCACCTCTCGGAGCGGACCGGACTCGATATCGACAGCGAGCTCGTGGCCGCAGCGGCCAACGGCCAGATTCGAACGCGAGGCGAAGAGGGCCGCAGATCACTCACGCCTGCGGGTGAGGCAGAACTCTCGGCTCTGCTCGCGGCCGACTGCGACCAGGCCGGTCGGGCCACGCTGGTAACGGCGTATGAAGCGTTCCTGCCCCTCAACCGACGCTTTCTGACGGCATGCCAGGCCTGGCAGCACAACACCGCCAGGGTGGCCGGGCTCGAAGTATTTGCCGAGCTCACCCAGCTCCTCGGCCCGATCCTCGACGCCTTGACCCACCGCCGCGGACGATTCGGGAGCTACCGCACTCGCCTGGCCGCCGCCCTCGAGCACGCCGGGGCTGACGGCCGGTGGGTGGATTCACCGCGGATCGACAGCATCCACACCGTGTGGTTCGAGCTACACGAACACCTCCTCGCCACGTTGGGGAAGGATCGCACGACCGAGAGGTGATCTGCCCGCGGTGGGAATTGTCCCGCATCGCGTGGTTGGCGTGGCACCATTGGTCTCATGAACTCTGTTTCTCCGCGTGCCACGTTCGGGCGGGTCCTCACTGCCATGATCACCCCGTTCAACTCCGACGGGTCCCTCGATCTCGACGGCGCTCAAACCTTGGCGAAGTACCTCACCAACGAGGGCGGCAACGATGGCCTCGTTATCGCCGGAACCACCGGAGAGAGCCCCACCCTCAGCCAGGACGAGCAGATAGCGGTGATCGAAGCGGTGGTGGAGGCCGTCGACAAGCCTGTGGTCGCCGGTGCGGGCAGCAATGACACCGCGGTGGCGATCAAGAACGCCGAACGTTCCGCTGAGGTGGGCGCTGCTGGTCTTCTACACGTAGCGGGCTACTACAACAGGCCCTCCCAGGCAGGGCTCTACGAAAACTTCCGGGTGTGTGCGGAGGCCACCGACCTGCCGGTGGTGCTCTACGACATCCCGGGCCGAACGGGTCGCAAGATCGCAACCCGAACGATGCTCGACCTGCTCACCAACGTGCCCAACATCATCGCAGTGAAAGATGCAGCGGCAAACCCGGCGGAGACCGCCAACCTCCTCTCCCTCGCGCCGGAGGGCACCGAGGTCTACAGCGGCGACGACGGCCTCACCCTGCCCTTGCTTGCGGTGGGCGCGGTCGGAGCGATCGGTGTCGCCACCCACTGGATAGGCAACGAGACCCGCGACATGATGAACGCGTTCTTCAGCGGCGATGTGGCCCGAGCCACCGCCATCAACCGACGCCTCATACCGAGCTACCAGTTCGAGACCGGCGATGAAGCTCCCAACCCGGTGCCTTCGAAGGCGATGATGCGGGTGCTCGGTCTGCCGGCGGGACCCTGTCGCCTGCCGATGGGGCCCGAACCCGACTGGTTGGAAGCAGAAGCGAAGTCGGTGCTCGCCGGGCTCGGGCGGAGCTGAAGTGGCCGCTCCCGTCACCATCACCTTTCTCGGCGGCCTAGGCGAGATCGGTCGCAACTGTGCCGCGATCGAGACCGAGGGCCGGATCGTGGTGCTCGACTGTGGCCAGATGTTCGGCGGCGACGACCTCCCCGGCGTCGATTCGGTCCTGCCCGATCTGAGCTGGTTGTTCGACAACGCCGACCGCGTCGATGCCTGTATCGCCACCCATGCCCACGAGGACCACATCGGGGCTCTGCCCCACCTCCTCGCCCACATGTCGTTGCCCATCTACGGCTCTCGTTTCACGCTCGGGATGATCGATCACAAGCTGAGAGAGGCAGGCCTGTCAAAGAAGGCGGACCTCAGGGAGATCCACGATCGCGATCGCCTCGATGTCGGACCCTTCGATTGTGAATTTCTGCCCGTCACCCACTCGATCCCGTCGGGCAACATCACTGCCTTTCACACCGCCCAGGGAGTGATCCTCCATTCGAGCGATTTCAAGCTCGACCTCACTCCGGTGGACGGACGCCGCACCGATCTGTCCCGCATCGGAGCCTTGGGGTTCGACCCCGGCATCCGACTGATGCTGGCCGACTCCACCAACGCCGACCGTCCCGGATCTTCACGTTCTGAGAGCGAGATCGGTGGCGTGCTCACGTCGTTGTTCCGAGGCCAGGAGGGTCGTCGGGTGATCGTGGCCTCGTTCGCAAGCCACATTCACCGTCTCCAGCAGATCGCCGATGCGGCAGTGGCCACCGGACGGGTCGTGGTGACCCTCGGCCTGTCGATGCGGCGCAATGTGAAGCTCGCACGCGACGTGGGGATTCTGCGCATACCGGATCACGCGATCCGAGACATCGAAGACATCGATGAACTCGACCCTGAGCGAGTCTGCGTCGTGTGCACCGGATCTCAGGGCGAACCGCGAGCTGCACTGACGATGATGGCCAACGGTATGAGCAAGTGGATGCAGCTCACCGACAACGACACCGTCATCTTCAGCTCCCACCCCATTCCCGGGAATGAAGCCGCCGTGGCGGCGGTCCGCAACGGTCTGGCCAGGCATGGCGCGAGCGTGTTTCACAGCGGACAGGTCGATGTGCACACCAGTGGCCATGGCAAGCAACAGGAACTACAGACCCTGCATTCGGTAGCGGTGCCTGAATGGTTCGTGCCGGTTCACGGCGAGTACGCCCACCTGGTTGCCCACGCCGAGTTGGCACGGGGCATGGGCATGGCCGACGACAGGGTCGTGCTGTGCGAAGACGGCGATCAGATCGTTTTGAGTGACGACGGCGTGGAGCACCTCGGCTCCGTAGGCGGCGATCACCTCTATGTCGATGGCACTGTCGGCGATCTCGGCAACATGGTGCTGGGGGAGCGCCGCACCCTCGGCGACGACGGTTTTGTCACCGTGGTGGTGCATGTCGACCTCGAGCGGGGTGAAATCCTGGCCGGGCCCGATGTCGTGTCGCGGGGTTGGGTTGAGCAGCCCGCCCTCGTGGCCCACGAAACAGCGGTGGCCGATGCGGTGGAACAAGACCTGATGAAGGCTCTCGAGGATCGCGATGTCGACCTCGATCGGCTGGCGCAGATCGCCCGCCGGGCCGCGGGGCGAACGGTCAACGACCGCACCCGACGCCGGCCCATGATCGTTCCGGTGGTACGCGAAGGCTGAGCTCCGAACAGGCACTCGGCGCCGGCGTGGTGCCAGGGTGCCCCGGAGCCTGGGGGGCGCGCTGGTAGTTTTGGTTGCACTGTGGCTACCCAAGCGCGCTCCAAGAAGTCTCCTGCGAAGAAGTCTCCCGCCAAGGGGAGAGCAAGGCAGACCAAGAAGGGCTCCGCCCCGTCCCGAAAGGCGGTCGGCTCGGTTCTGGCCGGTCACCAGGCCGATCTGTGGGGTGTCGGAGCAATTCTGGCCGGCCTCTTCTCGGCGGTTGCGGTCTGGCTCGGTTCGGGAGGGTTCATCGGAGACGTGATCGACGACGGTCTCGCCCTCGGTGTCGGCATTCTTCGAGCGGTGGTGCCCCTCGCCTTGATCGCGCTCGGCGCCTTGTTGATCCGGGGCGGCGAAACCGACGACGACGACCTCGAAAGAATGGCCCGCGCCGCGGTTGGCGGACTCCTCGTGCTGGTGGCGCTCACCGGCCTGCTCCACGTCGCCCGAGGCAGGCCCGGAATCGACAGTCCGATATCGGAGATCGGTGCCGCGGGTGGCGTGTTGGGCATGGCCATCGGGGGCCCCTTGCACGCATTGGCCGCGGTTGCCGGCAGCGTCCTCGTTCTGCTCGCCCTCGGCGTCGCGGGAATGATCGTGCTCACGGGTTCGTCCGCTCGCAGTATCGGCACCCTGCTCGGCCGCGTCGTCAAGCCGATTCCCATCCTGTTCACCCGGTCGATCCGTTCCTTGTTCTCAGATCCCACCAGGCCCGGCGACGCGGCGATCGATCTCCGCGATCCGGCCGTACCGTTCGATCAGGATGCGGGCAACGAAGACACCCACGACGATGACGACGACGAAGCCGCGGAGCCGTCCCCTGCGCCGAAAGCCAAGCGCGCACCGCGGGCCAAGAAGGCCGACGCCGCACCCGTCGCAGAAGCCGAACAACAGGCACTCACTCTCGCCGACAGCGAGAGCCTGTGGAAACTCCCTCCTGCAAAGCTGCTCGCCCGATCCCAGGCCCAGCAGGTTGATCGCGTCGACATCGCGGCGCGAGGCCGGGTTCTGCAGGCCACCCTCGATCAGTTTGGCGTTCCCACCACTCCCCTCGAACCGATCGTGGGGCCAACTGTCACCCGCTACGTGCTCGAACTCGGCGAGGGGGTCAAGGTATCGAAGCTCGAGAGTCTGCGTAAGGACATCGCCTACGCCATGGCCTCCCCTGATGTTCGGATCCTTGCCCCGATCCCGGGGCGACGCGCGATCGGCGTGGAAGTCCCCAACAGCGACCGCCAGGTAATCGCTCTCGGCGACATCCTGGCTTCCAAGGAAGCCCGTCGAGCGAGCCATCCCCTGGAGGCGGCCATCGGTCGCGACATCAACGGTCGCAACATGATGATCAACCTCGCAACCATGCCCCACGTGCTCATCGCGGGCGCCACCGGCGCGGGCAAGTCGTCGTGTCTCAACTCGATCATCACCTCGATCCTCATGCGGTCGACGCCTGAGCAGGTGAGAATGATCCTCGTCGATCCGAAGCGCGTGGAGATGGGCCAATACGACAAAGCTCCTCACCTCCTCACTGCCCCGGTCACCGATCCCCGCCAGGCCGCCAACGCCCTGGCCTGGGCCGTGCGGGAGATGGAGCGGCGCTACGACCTGCTCCACAAGGTCGGCTACCGCGACATCACCGGCTACAACAACGCGGTCGATGCCGGCACGATCGAACCCGGCCTCGGTGAGGTCGACGAATCGGGCGAACCGCTGAAGTATCGGCGCCTGCCCTTCATGTTGATCGTGGTCGACGAGCTCGCCGACCTCATGATGGTGGCTGCGCGCGATGTGGAGGAATCGATCGCTCGGATCGCCCAGATGGCCCGCGCCGTCGGCATCCACCTGGTGATCGCCACCCAGAGACCATCGGTCAACGTGATCACCGGCGTGATCAAGGCCAACATCCCGGCCCGCCTCGCCTTCGCCGTGTCGAGCCTCACCGACTCCAGGGTGATCCTCGATCAGCCCGGAGCGGAGCGCCTCGTGGGCCGGGGCGACCTTCTCATTCTCGGCCCTGCGTCCTCCACCCCTCACCGGGTTCAGGGATGCTGGGTGGAGGAGACCGAGGTGCGAGCGGTCGTGCAGCATTGGAAGGACCAGGCCCCGGAGTTTTCCGCCAACGAGGCGCTGGCCGCAGAGGCGGTTCCCGAGAATCCCGCCGCCCCGTCGAGCGCAGCGGTCCCCGCCCCGGGCGGGATCACCAGCACACCACCGAGTCTCGGTTCGATAACCGATGCACCCCCCGCGCCCGACGACGGTGGCGACGAGCTTTTCGGTCAGGCAATGGAGCTGGTGGTGCAGACCCAGCTCGGCTCGACATCGATGCTGCAGCGCAAGCTGAGAGTCGGCTTCGCCCGCGCCGGCCGGATCATGGACCTACTCGAGGAAGCCGGCGTGGTCGGTCCGTCTACGGGATCCAAGGCCCGCGAGGTGATGATCACCCCCGAGGAGTTGGCCGCTCGCTCCGGCGAGGCCTGAGCGCCGATAGGTTCCTTGCCACATGGCACTCGGACTGATTCTCGCGCTCGGCGGTCTGGGCGTTCTCACCGTTGGAGCCGACCAGTTTGTGAAGGGGGCGGCCCGACTGGCGGTGCTCTACCGAGTCTCGCCGGTGGTGGTGGGGGCGGTGCTGATCGGCTTCGGCACCAGCGCTCCGGAGATGGTGGTGTCGGGAATTGCGGCGGCGAGAGGCGACCTCGACATAGGTGTGGGCAACATCGTCGGTTCCAACGTCGCAAACGTCTCGCTTGTTCTCGCCGCGGCCACCGCCGTCGCTGTCATCCCCGTTGATTCCCACACCCTCCGGCGAGTAGCGCCCCTGTCGGTGGGTTCGGTGGGAGTTTTTGCTCTGGTCCTGCGAGGCAGGATCGAACGTTGGGAGGGAGCACTCCTCGCCGCTCTGATCATCGCGGTGCTGATCCTCGCCGTTCGAGCGGCCCGCCCCGACGACCCGTTGGGTGAAGACGTCGAGGGAATGATCGGCGACGACCCCCTTCATCGGGGACGAGAAATTGTGAGGTCCGGGGCTGGTCTCTCGCTGGTGGTGGTTTCGGCCTGGTTCATCGTCGAAGGAGCGGGACGGGTCGCCGATGCCCTCGATCTGTCGGGTGGGTTTGTCGGTTTCACCCTTGTTGCCATGGGTACGTCGGCGCCTGAGTTGGTCACCAGCGTTCAGGCGGCCCGCCAAGGAGAAACCGAGCTCCTGATCGGCAATCTGCTCGGCTCCAACGTGTTCAACAGCCTCGCGGTCGGCGGCATCATGGGTCTGGTCGGCCCTGGGCCGGTACTCGACACCCGTCTGGCAAGCACCGGATCAACAATGATGTTCGGAATCGTTGTGATTAGCTGGCTGTTCATGATGGTCGGGGGCGAAGTCGATCGCCGCAAGGGATTTGTCCTTCTCTTCTTGTGGATCGCCTCGGTGGTGGTCCTTGCAGGAAGCGATGTGGCCGACTCCGCTCTTTCGTTCGGTTGATCGGCTCGCGAGCTGGAGGACTCTCATGCCCAACGAACCGGCCCACCTGCTGGCCAGGCGTCTTCGGCGAGGCGAAACGTCTTGTGTGGACGTGGTCGTCGAGCATCTAGCCCGCATCGATGAGGTGAACGATGCCCTCAATGCGGTGGTGGCCCGCAACGACGAATGCGCTCTTTCCGCGGCTCGTGATGCCGACTCGGGGCTGGCCGCGGGCGATCCGGTGGGACCACTCCACGGGGTGCCCATCACGATCAAGGATTCGATCGACACAGCCGACTTCGTCACCACCGCCGGCACCGAAGGGTTCAGGAATCGTGTCCCCGAACGCGACGCATCGGTCGTGGCCCGCCTGCGCGAGGCGGGCGCGATCGTCATCGCCAAGACCAACACCCCCGAGTTCACCTTCGGTCTCGGCACCCGCAACACCATCCATGGCCGCACCAACAACCCCTACGACCTCACCCGCTCGCCGTCGGGAAGTTCGGGAGGGTCGGCCGCGATCGTGGCCGCCGGGGGATCAGCGCTCGATATCGGCAGCGACATCGGTGGCAGCATCCGCGAACCGGCCCATGTCTGTGGTCTGGCGGGGCTGAAACCGACGAACGGACGAATCCCGCTCACCGGCCACTGGCCGCCGGTCTCGTTCGGGGCCTGCGGCACGATGCTCACCATCGGACCACTCGCCCGCAGCGTCGCCGACCTCGAACTGGTCTTGAATGCGGTGGCGGGACCCGACGGCGACGACCCTAACTGTTCGCCGGTAGCGCTTCGACCGAGCGCGTCGGTCGACCCGTCGGCACTACGAGTCGCCTGGTTCCTCCATACGGGAGCTGTTCGACCCGCGCCCCACGTGGCCGAGGCGGTGAGGGCGGCGGTCGGGGCGCTCGGCGACGCGGGAGCGGTCACCGGTGAGCACTTTCCGGTCGAACTCGACGAGGCGATGGACATCTACGTCCAACTCATGGCCGCCAACTCGCCGGATGCGTTCCGGCGCCTTCTCGACCGTGCCGGCACCGGAGTTCCCGGCCCGGACCTTGCTGCCAGTATCAGATCGGCGCCCAGCGTTTCCGCCGCCGATCTTGCCCGGGCGATCGAAGACAGCGCCCGCATACGAGCGAAGCTTCTGCGCCGGACCATCACCGACTTCGACGCGATCGTGTGCCCCGTCGCACCCTTCAGCGCCCAGCCCCACGACTCCGTCGAGAACGCCAAGTACGAACTCTGGTCCTATGAGGCTCCCGTCAACCTCCTCGGCTGGCCCTCGGCGGTGGTTCGGGCCGGCTCCTCGCCGGATGGAATGCCGGTCGGTGTTCAGGTGATCGCCCCGCCATGGCGCGAGGACATCGCCCTACGCCTGGCATCGATAGTCGAATCGTCGTTCGGCGGCTTCGTGGCTCCCACAGATCTCGACCACTGAGCCAGGCTCAGAAGTGAGGGACTTCTGATGACGGCGGATTGTTAGGCTGGTCCGATGCCGGATCAGCCCGCCACCTACTTCCTGGAGACGCTGGGCTGTCCGAAGAACCAGGTCGACAGCGACAAGCTCGAAGGAACGCTCGCGGCCGACGGGCTCACCTCCACCGCTCGAGCCGAGGATGCCGACGTGGTGGTCGTCAACACGTGCGCGTTCATCGATGAGGCCCGTCAGGAGTCGATCGAGACGATCCTCGACCTGTCGGCCCGACGCCGTGAGGGCGCCAGGCTCGTCGTCACCGGCTGTCTGGCCGAGCGCCACGGTGCGGAGTTGGCCGCCGAACTCCCCGAGATCGACCAGATAGCCGGCTTCGGTACCGCTGTGGCCGGCGCGACCGCAGCGGTCCCGGTCACTCTCGGTCCCACCCGCCGTGCCCCCGACTTCGATCTGCTCAACCTTCCCCGGCCTGCCTCAGCGAGACCGTGGGCCTACGTGAAGATCGCGGAGGGTTGCGATCGGGCCTGCGGGTTTTGCGCAATCCCGAGCTTCCGAGGTCCCCAGAGAAGCCGGACGATCGACCAGATCCTTGCCGAGGTCGACCAACTCGGGGCCCGCGAGATCGTCCTCGTCGCCCAGGACCTCGCCGCCTACGGGCGCGACCAGGGGGCGGGGGAGCGGTCCATCGTGCCTCTGGTGAGGAGTGTGGCCGAGCGGGTCGACCGGACCCGCCTGCTGTATCTGTATCCGTCCGATCTCACCGACGAACTAGTCGACACGATCTGTGCCACCGGCGTTCCCTACTTCGACCTGTCGCTGCAACATGTCTCGCCCCCTCTCCTACGGAGGATGCGGCGGTGGGGAAGCGGCGAGAAGTTCGCGGAGCGCATCGCCACCATCCGCGATCGCGAGCCCGACGCGGCGTTTCGATCGAACTTCATTGTCGGCTATCCCGGTGAAACCGAGTCTGATCACGACCAACTGCTCGCTTTCGTGGAGCAGGCCCAGCTTGATTGGTGCGGATTCTTCGCCTATTCGGAGGAGGATGGCACCTACGCGGCCTCCCTCGATGGAGTCGTGCGTCCTTCGCTGCGCGACGACCGACTCGCCGAACTGGGTGAGCTCCAGGACACGATCACCTCAACTCGACGTGACGAATTGATCGGTCGCTTGGTCGAAGTACTCGTGGACGAACAAGGCACAGGACGAACCCACCGCGAGGCGCCCGAGATCGACGGGATCGTCTCTGTGCCCCATGATCTGGAGGTGGGCGGAATTCACTCCTTGAAGGTCACCGGATCGATGGGCCCCGATCTGTCGGCCGCGCCCATGGTTGCAGCCACTCCCCACGAGGTATCGACATGAGCGAGCTCGCCGCACCTCGCCAGGCCGGGATCACCCATCCCGCCAACCTTCTCACGATCACCCGCCTCGTTTTCGCCCCCCTTCTGTTCTGGTTCGTGCTCGATGCCGAGGCCGACCGGGGAGTCAGCTGGGCGGCGTTCGGACTCGGGGTTGCGCTCGCGAGCACCGACTTCTTCGACGGTAAGGTCGCTCGCCGGGCCAACGTCGTGAGTCGTTCGGGAGCCTTCCTCGACCCCCTGGCCGACAAGGTCGTCATCCTCGGCTCGGCCTTCTGCCTCGTCTACGTCGAGCGGTACTGGTGGGTGCCGGTCACCATCATCGCGGTCCGCGAACTGGGTATCACGGCTTGGCGAGCGCGCTCGGCGCGCTATGGGCTGGCCATGCCGGCGCGGCGTTCCGCCAAGTACAAGACCGCCGTGCAAGGCATCGCCTTGGCCATGGCGGTGATGCCCACCCTTGAAAACGAAGATGCCCTCATCGATGTGATGTTGTGGATCGCGGTGGCTTGGACGATCTTCAGTGGGGTGCAATACCTCCTCGACGGGCAGAATGCCCTGAGCAGCACCGGCGACTAGACCGGCGGGTACCGATTCTCCGGTTGGGGGCAACAGATGAAGTGTGAAGTCGTCGCGGTTGGAACTGAGCTGCTGCTCGGCCAGATCGTCGACACGAACTCGTCGTGGATCGGCGAGCAGCTCGCCATGGTGGGTATCGACTCCCACTATCAGACCAAGGTGGGCGACAACCACGATCGCATGGTGGCGGTGCTGGAGCAGGCCCTGGCCCGCAGCGATGCGGTCATCGTCTGCGGTGGGCTCGGCCCCACCCAGGACGACATCACCCGTGAGGCGATCGCCGATGTCATGGGTGTCGAGTTGGTGCGAGACGAGGAGATCGTCGAACGCATCCGGGTGATGTTCAGCGGACGAGACCGTGAGATGCCCGACAACAATCGCCGCCAAGCCGACGTGCCCGACGGGGCGATGGTCAATCCCGCCATGCCCGGAACCGCTCCGGGCCTGATCTGTCCCCTCACCGGAGACCACGACGGCAAGATCATCTATGCCGTACCCGGCGTGCCGTGGGAGATGCAGCAGATGGTGACCATCGGGATCCTCCCCGACCTTCAGCAGAGGGCGGGGATCACCTCGGTGATCCGCAGTCGCACGCTGAGGACCTGGGGCCAGTCGGAATCCGGGCTTGCCGAACAACTCGACGACGAGATTCGCCGGCTCGACGAGTCGGGGGAGGCCACGATTGCATTCCTGGCGAGCGGCTGGGAGGGGTTGAAGGTTCGTATTACGGCCAAGGCCGAGACCGGAGAAGATGTCGACCGCGCCCTCGATGCCGAGGAGGAGCGGGTCCGCGAAATCATCGGCGACATCGTGTTCGGGGTCGACGACGACACCATGGAATCAGTGGTGCTCGATTTGCTTCGCCAGCGCGGCCTCACCTTCGGGCTCGCCGAATCGCTCACGGGTGGTCTGATTGCCAGCCGGCTCACCTCGATCCCGGGAAGCAGCGACGTATTCCGCGGCGCGGTGGTGCCCTACGACCGCCAGCTCAAAATCGACGTGCTGGGCGCGCCCGACATCGCGGCGGTGAGCGAAGAGATGGCGGCTGCTATGGCCACCGGGGTGTGTGCCACCCTCGGCACCGATGTCTCTATCGCGGTGACCGGTGTCGCCGGCCCCGCTCCCCTCGAGGGCCAGGAGCCTGGGAGCGTGTGGCTTGCGATCAGCCTCGATGGGGAGATCTCCACGAACCATCTGGTGCTTCCGTTCGATCGCGATCGTATTCGCCAGTTCACCTGCATCATGTCGCTCAACCTGTTGCGGCGTCGCCTGTTGGGCACCGACTGAGTGGACTCCGAGCCTGGCGACGAGTTGGTGGAGGTGATCGGCGACGACGGGCATCTTGTCCGGGTGGCGACTCGGCGACAGATGAGAGCTGAGAATCTCCGTCATCGCAATGTCGCCATCGTGGTCAGACGCTCGTCAGGGGAGGTGGTGGCCCATCAGCGGTCCGACTGGAAGGATGTCCACCCGTCGCTGTGGGATGTCGCGTTCGGGGGTGTGCCCGGCGTCGATGAATCCGATGAAGACGCGGCGGTCAGGGAGCTGGCCGAGGAGGCTGGTCTCGTCGTTGGGGCCGACGACCTGGTCGATCTCGGTCAGGGGAGTCACGACGACGACAACACTCGGTGGACTGGTCGATTCTTCATCGTCATCACCGATGCCCTCCTCACCCCTGCCGATGGTGAGGTAACCCAGATGGTGGAGGTGGCACCGGCCGATCTCCCGACGTGGAGCGTCGAACACCCGGTCTGTCCTGATGCGATGGCCCTGCTCCGACTGGTATCGGAGCTCCCCGCCTGAGACACTGCGCCATGCGCACCGAACTCGATCCCGAACTGCTCAGCGACGCGATCCAGCACCTCTACAAGATTCGTGAAGGGGAGCTGATAAGTGCCGCGGTGCATGTGGGTGGCCGCACGGGACTGCTCGATGCCCTCGTCGAGCATGGGCCGGTCAGTTCAGAAGAGTTGGCTGCCCACACCGGGCTTCATGAGAGGTGGGTGCGCGAGTGGCTCCACACGATCGCAGCTGCCGAGTTGGCGTTCCACGACGATGGCGAGTTTGTCCTCACTCCCGAAATCGCCTTGATACTCGGCGAGGAGGATCATCCCGCATCGATGGTCGGCGTTTTCGGCCCACCCATCACCCACGAGGAGATCGAGCACACTGTCGACGCCTTCCGTACCGGTCTGGGCATGACCTGGGATCAGCATGGAGAGCACACGTGTCATTTCCAGGCTGCGATGGGAGCGGCGGGGCAGAAGGCCTTCCTGGTGCCGGTGATCCTCTCGTCGATCGAAGGTATGGCCGACCGACTGGCCGCTGGGGCCACAGTGGTCGACATCGGATGCGGTGCGGGCGTGGCGGCCGCGGCCATCGCCGAAGCGTGTCCGGAATCGAAGGTCATCGGCATCGACCCTTCGGCCCACGCGATCGCGTCGGCGACCCAGATGGCGCGTGCTGCTGGCCTCCGCAATCTGGAGTTTCGCGAAGGCAGCTTCGATGATCTCCATGATCTCAGCGAGGTCGACCTCCTCATCACTCTCGACGTGATCCACGACCTCCCACACCCGGGCGCAGCGGTGAGGTCGGCTCGTTCGTGCCTGGCCGACGATGGTGTGTGGATGGTGGCCGACATCCGAGCCATGGAGGGCCTCGAAGCGAACCGGGAGTATCCGCTCGTGTCGCTCCTCTACGGGATGTCGCTCTTCTACTGCATGTCTTCGGCGATGTCGGAGCCCGGTGGTGCCGGCCTGGGTACGCTCGGCCTCACCGTCGACATCTTCAAGGAGTTGGCGATTGCCGGCGGGTTTTCGTCGATCGACACACGCGAGTTCAAGGTGGATCCTCTGAACCGCTACTACGAGGTTCGGGTCTGACGCTCTGGGCCACCTGAGGTTGGCTTGGGTCGCAGCTCTCATGCGGCATTCCGGTGAGGCGGCGGTCGGACCCTTCGATCTCCGCGTTCAGGAGGTCTCACCGTCCATGTGCCGCCGGCTCCGGTGGCCGCATCGCAGATCACTCCCAGGAGGGTCTCCCCCGCCTCGGAGATGCCGTCGATCTCACAGCTCGCCTGATGGCGGTTCTCCGGACTCCGTTTCAGTCCCAGATGGCCCAGGCCAACCATTCGGTCGTCATCGCTTGCGCCGTAGTGGATCCGGTCTTCGTCGTTGAGCGATTCGACGGCCAGGTAGGCCTGCCACTCCGCCGCGGTGATTTCGGGGAGGCCGGGATCCACCTTTGCGTCGAAACCTCGACGGGCAGCCAGCGATGCATCGAACTGGCTGGCGGTGAGGCGATCGAGTGAGATGACACGCATGGGCACACGTTGGCTGGCGTAGGAGGCGCTTGCAAACGAGAATCGCCCGATGATGAGCACGATCACCTTCGAGACTGATGCCATCGACATGGATGTCGTATTCGGGTTTCTCCATCACGAGGCCTACTGGTCGAGAGGCCGTCCACGAGAGGTGTTCGATCGGGCGATCGACGGGAGTGCGGTTGTGGTGGGTGCATTGGACGGCGACGGCCGCACGGTCGGATTCGCCAGGGTGGTGTCCGATGGGGCCACGTTCGCCTGGCTCTGCGACGTGTTCGTGCTCGAGTCTGCCCGTGGCGTCGGGCTGGGAAAGCAGCTGGTCGAGGCGGCCATCAAACATCCGCAAGTCGCGGGTGTTGGCCGCCATCTGCTCGCCACCGCCGACGCCCACGGTCTGTATGCAGAGTTCGGTTTCGAGCCCCTCGACACGCCCGAACAGTGGCTGATGCGGCCGAAGCCCAAGAGTTAGCGGCTCCGGCGCCGTTTCTGGGGCGGACCGGACCGTTTCGGTCGTCCCTTGTTGCTCGGCCGGTTTCGGTTCTTCGGCTTGCGCGCCCCCTTCTTGGCGGCCTTCTTGGGTGCCCGCTTGGTCGCCTGACGCGACTTCGGTCGTGGTTTCTCGCTGGTGCGGCGGGGCCTCTCGTCTCGGCGATCCCGTTCACCGGGTTCGGGTTCCGAGTCTGCGCCCGGGTGCGGCTCGGATTCGGTTTCCGGTGGCGGCGTGATCTCCTGGTGAAGGCCCAGCCGGCGCTTCATGGCTTTGACGAGGCGGACCTGGCCGGGGTCGACGAACGACACGACGTGGCCGTGGGCACCCGCCCTCGCAGTACGACCTGAGCGGTGAACGTAGGCTGAGTCCTCGTCGACCGGGTCGAAATGCACCACACACTCGACTGCGTCGACGTGTATGCCCCTGGCGGCGACGTCGGTCGCGACTAGGGCATCGGCCTTGCCGGCGATGAAGTCGTCGAGTGCCCGCTTGCGCTGGGCCTGGGAGCGGTTGCCATGGATCGCAACTGCCTTGATCCCGGCGCTCTTCAGCTGCCGGGCGGCGCGGTCGGCGCCGTGGCGGGTGCGGGTGAATACGATCGTGCGGCCGAAAGTGGCGATGACCGAGGCACACAGCGGGATGCGCTCGGGGCGCGGTAGTACCCAGAAGTGGTGCTGCATCGACTCCAGGTCGGGGGCGGCCGAGCCGACCTCGTGGTGAACCGGATCGGCCTGGTACTCAGCGATGACCTTGCCGACATCACCGTCGAGGGTGGCTGAGTAGAGAGCCGTCTGGCGTTCGTTGCTGGTCTGGTCGAGAAGGCGGCGCACGACCGGCAGGAAGCCCATGTCGGCCATACGATCGGCCTCGTCGACCACCACGATCTCGACTGATTCGAGCGAGACCTCCCGTTGGGAGATGAGGTCCTCCAGCCGCCCTGGCGTGGCGACGAGCACATCGATGCCACGCCCCAGCTTCTTTACCTGGGGGTCTATGGCGATCCCGCCGTAGATGGCTGTGATCCGGCGCTCGACGGCCTCGGCGAGGGGGCGGAGGTCGGATGCGATCTGGGCTGCGAGTTCACGAGTGGGTGCGAGCACGAGAGCGACGGGGCGCTTCGGTTCTGCCCGCGGCACCCTCATCAGCGTGGGTATGCCGAAGGCGAGGGTCTTGCCTGAGCCGGTGGGGGCCCGACCGACGACGTCGCGCCCGGCAAGTAGATCGGGGATGGTCTTCGTTTGGACGGGGAAAGGTTTGCGTATCCCCGCCCCCCGGAGCACATCGACGAGCGGGTCGCAGACGCCGAGCTCGCTGAAGGGGGAGGCCATGAACACGTCAGGGTAGCCCTCGTCGGTGGGCGCGAATTATCAGCCCAGGCCCAGGGTGGCGAACGCCGCTCCCCAGCTGGAAACAGCGGTGGCGATCGCGGCAAGCACGATGGTGCGGTTGGTTTGGGAGAATCGGAGGTCGATCTCCCCTCGCAGGATCGCTATTTCGCCCCGTATTTCTGCTATCTCGCCGCGTACTTCTGCTATTTCGCCTCGCACCTCGGCTATTTCGCCTCGCACCTCGGCCATCTCGCCGCGTACTTCGGCCATCTCGCCCCTGAGCAGGATCGCGTTGGCGCCGACGTCGTTGCGCGTGGCGACATCACCCCACCCTGTCGGTGGGATCGATTGCATCATGGCTTCGGCCAAGGTTGGCGGCATGTTCTGTGTGAACCACAAGAACAACTCATGGCGGGTTGCTTCATCGATCGTCATTGTCGCACGTTTCATCGGTGGTGATCGCAGGGATCGACTCACCGGTCGAGCAACGGTGGTCGAACCGTAGCGCCGTGAGGTGCTCGTGACACGACCCAACCGGCTGCTCAGGCCTGCAACTGGTTCCATCTGACGAGTCCGCCGACGAGTAGCAGTCCCCCCAGGAGGGCGAACACCGGAATATCGATCTCGGGAGTGCCTCCCAGGTCGTGACCAACCGCATGCGACACCGCGTGGGCAGCCATGCCTGCTCCGACACCGACGAGACCGGTCAACAAGCCATCTGACGGTTGAGGCAGCCCGGCCATCAGCAGCACCGCGCCCAGGCCTATCTGGAAGGCTCCGATGTCTTGGATGAGATGCTGGTTGTAAGGGTCGAAGGTCGCCAGCGAGTCGAAGAACGACCGGGGATCGATCATCGCCCACAACCCGAAGGCGATCAGCAGCATTGCTCCGACGACCGCGATGAATCGCGGCGTGCGGTCGAGGAGGGTGGGGGCCGGAGAAGTCATTGCGCGAGGCTAGGGCACCGACCCGCGCGGCTGTCAGCCGTCGGCGTCGTCTCGGTCGAGCCTCAAGCTTGCTGAGTTCATGCAGTAGCGCTGGCCGGTGGGCATGGGTCCGTCGGGGAAACGATGGCCCAGGTGGGCGCCACACTTCGCGCACACGGCTTCCTCCCGTACCATTCCGTGGCTCGAGTCGCTGTGGATCTCGACGACGTCGGGTCCCACCGACTCGAAGAAGCTTGGCCATCCACTGCCGGACTCGAACTTGGTGTCGCTGGAGAACAGGGCGGTGTCGCAAACGACGCAGTGGTAGGTGCCATCGTCGTGGCAGTCCCAGTACTCGCCGGTGAACGCTCGTTCGGTGCCCGCCTTCTGGGTGACGGCGTACTGCTCCGGAGTGAGGCGGTCGCGGAGGTCCTTGTCGTCGGACTGCATGTCGGTCATCGATTGCTCCCTGATCCTGCGTTGCTCTCTAGAACGCCTCGAGGGCCGGATTCGTTCCCCGAGAGAAGATGCTTGATCGAACGAGTGTTCGCAATTACGATGTTGTCATTCGTTCGACTCGAAGAGAGAGTGTCATACCCCCTCCGTAATGTTCGAGTCCAACACCACACCCCCCAAAGACACACAACCTGCCACCGGGCAGCAACACACCAGGAGCAACAGTGGAACGAGATAAGGCACTCGACATGGCCCTCGGGCAGATCGAGAAGCAGTTCGGTAAGGGCTCTGTCATGAAGATGGGTGAAAAGGGCACGATGAACATCGAGTCCATCCCCACCGGCGCTCTCGCTCTCGACCTCGCCCTCGGTATCGGTGGTCTCCCCCGGGGTCGGGTCACCGAGATCTTCGGTCCGGAGTCATCAGGCAAGAGCACCCTCGCAACCCATGTTGTCGCCGAAGCCCAGCGCAATGGCGGTATCTGCGCCTACATCGATGCCGAGCACGCCATGGATCCGGTCTATGCCAGGGCAATCGGGGTCGACATCGATGAGCTCTTGATCTCCCAGCCCGATACTGGTGAGCAGGCCCTCGAGATCACCGACATGCTGATCCGCTCCGGTGCCCTCGATGTGGTCGTTATCGACTCGGTGGCCGCCCTCACCCCTCGTGCAGAGATCGAGGGCGACATGGGCGACCATCACGTAGGTCTCCAGGCCCGCTTGATGTCGCAGGCTCTGCGCAAGCTCACGGGCAACCTCAGCAAGTCCAAAACCATCTGTATCTTCATCAACCAGCTGCGCGAAAAGATCGGCGTGATGTTCGGGTCGCCGGAGACCACCCCTGGCGGCCGGGCGCTGAAGTTCTACTCTTCGTGCCGGCTCGATATCCGCCGTATCGAATCGATCAAGGACGGTGTCGAGATCGTGGGCAACCGCACTCGAGTCAAGGTCGTCAAGAACAAGTGCGCTCCGCCGTTCAAGCAGGCGGAGTTCGACATCATGTATGGCCAGGGCATCTCCCGTGAAGGTTCGGTTCTCGACCTGTCGGTCGAGGAAGGCATCGTGAAGAAGTCGGGTGCTTGGTACACCTACGACGGAGAGCAACTCGGGCAGGGCCGCGAAAACGCCAAGAAATACCTCACCGAGAATCCCGAGATCATGGTGGAGATCTCCGATCGGGTCTGGAAGGCAGTGATGCCCGACACCGACGAAGAGGAGATCGATCTCACCGAAGGTGAAGGTGAGGAGTTCACCGACGCCGACGATCTTCCGATCGCACTCGACGACTAGTCCGACGGCCGCTTTCTTCCCCCTCTGAAGTAGCCAGTCGGGTCAGCGGACCGTCCCTGCCGGGGCGGTCCGCTCCAATTTTGCTTCGGGCCCGATGGAGATGACGCCTGATCTGGTTGCGGCGCCGGTGCACCGGCGGCGTGCGCTGGGCTGGCCGGTGAGCCAGAGTATGGCCTATGAAGCGGGCCCTCATTGTCGTAGATGTGCAGCAGGGGTTGGACGAGTCCGGCTTTTGGGGCCACCGCAACAACCCCCTCTGTGAAGCCAACATCGTTCGCTTGATGCAAGCATGGCGAGAGGCCGACCAGCCGATCGCTCGAGTTGTGCACCACTCCACCGATCCACGATCCCCGCTACGCGAGGGCCGCCCCGGTCACGCTCTCAAGCCCGAGGTGCTTGGCGAGGTCGGCCTGGAGGTACACAAGTCGGTGAATTCGGCCTTCCACGGATCGCCCGACCTCCATGGTTGGCTCACCGACAACGGGGTCGAGGGCATCGCGGTCTGTGGGATCAGCACGAGCATGTGCTGTGAGACCACCGCTCGTGCGGGGAGCGACCTCGGCTACGACCTCTGGTTTGTTCTCGATGCCACCCACGGATTCGACCTCACCGGTGTCGACGGGGTTCGGATCAGCGCTGATCAACTCTCCCGTTCCACCGCAGCGGTGCTGGCCGCGGAGTTCGGGTCGGTGATCGACACCGAGATGGCGTGTGCGATGGTGTCGGTAGCCTCTGACGAGTGAGCAAGTCCTACCTCGTCCGTACCTACGGCTGCCAGATGAACGAGCACGACTCGGAGCGGATCGCCGGCCTGCTCGAGGCCGACGGCATGACCCGCGCCCCCGATGCCGACAGCGCCGACGTGATCGTGCTCAACACCTGTTGCATACGTGAGAACGCCGACAACAAGCTCTACGGGGCATTGGGCAATCTGAAGGCGCTCAAGGAGAAGAATCCCGATCTTCAGATCGCGGTGTCCGGATGCCTTGCCCAAAAGGACCGCGACTTGGTACGGGATCGGGCCGGCCACGTTGATGTGGTGTTCGGCACTCACAATGTTCATCGGGCGGTGGAACTCTTGAATCACGCAGCCGAAAAAGGTCCGATCGTCGAAATCCTCGAAGAGACGGTTCGCGGCGATGCCGAAGCGTTCCCGTCAGCGCTTCCCACACGTCGAGAGGTCGATCATGGGGCTTGGGTCACGATCCAGATCGGGTGCGACAACAACTGTGCCTTCTGCATCGTGCCCGCGGTACGGGGTCCCGAGATCAGTCGCCCGTTCGGCGAGTTGGTGGAGGAGGTCGGCAGTCTCGTCGAAGACGGGGTCAGCGAGATCACCCTGCTCGGCCAAAACGTCAACTCCTACGGCCGTGATCTCGCCCTCACCCGGCGCGACCCGAGCAAGGGCCGCGACGGCGACGATGCCTGGTGGTGTGGTGCCCAGTGGGCCGAAGATCGAAGGGCCAGACCCTTATTCGCCGATCTCCTTCGCGAGGTGGGTTCGATCGAGGGCATCCATCGAGTGCGCTTCACCAGTCCGCATCCCAAGGACATGCGTAGCGAGACGTTCCTGGCGATGGCGGAGACCCCCAGCGCCTGTGAGCACCTGCATTTCCCGCTCCAGTCGGGGAGCGATTCCGTACTGGCGGCGATGCATCGCGGCTACACCGCTGAACGTTTCCTCGCCAAGCTCACCGATGCCCGTAGCACGATCCCGGGCGTAGCGATCTCCACCGACATCATCGTCGGATTTCCCGGCGAGACCGACGACGACTTCGAACGCACCCTCGAAGTGGCGGCCGCGGCGGAGTTCGACAGCGCTTTCACTTTCGTGTTTTCCCCCCGGCCCGGCACCGAGGCCGCCGATATGGAAGAACGGTTCGTTCCCCACGACGTGGCGGTCGAACGCTATGAGCGCCTGCGGTTGGTGATCGAACGCTCGTCTCGCAGAGCTAACGAGGCTCGTCTCGGGCTCGTCGAGGAGGTCACCGTGGAGGGCCCCAGCAAGAAGGATCCATCGGTGCTCACCGGCCGGACTCGCCGCAACACCCTGGTCCACTTCGCCAGCGAGGCGCCGATCAAGACCGGTTCCTACGCCGAGGTGCGAATCACCCATGCGCGTGTGAATCATCTCCTCGGTGAACTCATCGGGGTCACCATCGCGGCCCGCCACCGCACGCGCATTCCGGTAATCGCAGGCTGAGATGGTGCTCGCCTACCCGCGGGCCTTGTCGCCCGGCGTTCGCCGCTCCCTCGGTGGAGAGGAACCAGTCGATTTCGACGTCGACGGTGGTGTATCTCGGCTTCGCGTTCGCGGCCGCAACCTCTTGGTGCTCCACCAGCGCCCCCCGCGGATCGAGGAGGTCCTTCAAGAGGCCGATCGTCTCCTCTGGCTCGATGGCAGAGTGGTGGCGCCTCAACTGGTCGCCACCGGTCGGGCCGGCGAGGGCGACGAGGCAGTCGTGGTCGAGCTCGACGAGAATTCCTCGCCCGTGGCCGGAGGCCTCCTCCCCGTCAACCCCGAACTCCTTGCAACTGAGCTCGGAAGGGCACTGGGTCGGCTCCATCAGATGCCAACCGACGACTGCCCTTTCGAATCGGCCACCGGCTCGCATTTCGACTCGGTGGTGGAGGCGGTCGAGCGAGAAGAACGGGAGCCGGCCTCCGACGGCCCGTATGCCGGGCGGGCGCCTGCAGATCTGATAGCCATCCTCGCGGATCTGTTGGCCAGCGTGGAAGAGTCGGCATCGGTGTTCATCCACGCCGGACTGAGTCTTGACCGGGTCTGGTTTGCGCCCGATGGCGTGATGACCATCACCGGCTGGGACCAGGCCGGCCTCGGTGATCGCCACCTCGATCTGGCGGCAGCCGCAGCTTCGGTCGCCGCAAGCTTCGGGCCGGCCACCGTTGGCCCCCTTTACGAGGCGTACGGGCTCGACAACATCGATGCCCGTTCTCTCGACGCCCACCAGCTCCTAGCGCACCTGATGCCGTGAACAACCGCAAGCCGACATCGCCCATCGTCGCGGGGACCCGCAGCGAACGTCCACTGACGATCCTCGGCCCCACCGCATCCGGTAAGTCGGCGCTGGCGCTGGCTGTGGCGGCCGCGGTGGAGGGCGTCGAGTTGGTGTCGATCGACTCGATGCAGGTCTACCGGGGAATGGATCTGGGGACCGCAACCCCCACCCCCGAGGATCGGGCGGCGGTGCGTCATCATCTGCTCGACCTGGTGGAGCCCACCGAACCGTTCGCGGTGGGGGAGTTTCAGCAGAGAGCGTTCGCCGCGATCTCAGACATCCGTGGTCGGGGCGGCATCCCAGTGCTGGTGGGAGGCACCGGCCTGTATCTGCGCGCTGTTGTGGATGAGCTCGAGATCCCCGACCAGTATCCGGCGATCAGAGAGGAGCTCGAGGCCGACGACGACACTGATGCACTCCACGAACGGCTCCGTTCGCTCGATCCACTGGCCGCCTCTCGGATGGAACCCAATAACCGGCGCCGCGTCGTGCGCGCCCTCGAAGTCACCATGGGGAGCGGTCGCCCCTTTTCCTCGTACGGGCCGGGCATGGAGGCCTATCCGCCCACCTCGTTTGTGCAGGTCGCCCTGCGGTGGCCTCGTGATGAGCTCTACCGCCGGATCGCCCTACGTTATGAACAGCAGATGGCCGACGGTTTCCTGGCCGAGGCCGCGGCGCTGAGGGCCATCGGGCCCAGTCGGACGGCCCGCCAGGCGCTCGGCTACCGCGAGCTCCTCAGGCACCTGGAGGGGGAGTGCAGCTTGGATGAGGCGATCGCCGATGCGGTTCGTCGCACCTGCCGTTTCGCCCGCCGCCAGCAGCGATGGTTCCGTCGCGACCCTCGCATCCGGTGGATCGACGCGCCGGCGGACACAGCGGAAGTTCTCGCGATCTGGGACGACGTTCGCTCAATCGCTGCGGAGTGAGTGCTCAGACCTGCGACAATGATCCCTATGGCCGCTCACCTCTCGAAACACCATGGTCTCGGCAACGACTTCCTCGTCGCGCTCGTCGACCACTTGCCGCTCGACGCGGGTGAGAAGGCAATTGCCTGGTGCGATCGTCGAACGGGAATCGGCGCCGATGGCCTCATCTTCGGCCTGCCATCGCAAGGCGACGGCATCGTGATGCGGCTGCTCAACTCCGATGGCAGTCCGGCCGAGCTGAGCGGCAACGGTCTGCGCTGCTTCGCCCAGGCCGTGGCGATCCAACGTGGACTTCCTGATCTCGAACTCGATGTGTCCACACCCGCAGGCGTGCGCCACTGCACCGTGCACGCGTCCACCGATCCGACAACCGTGCTCGCCACCGTCGACATGGGCGTTGTCTGCCCCGGCCCCGATCCCGGCGTCGAAGATCTCATGGCGGCGGTCGGTGAGGCTGTTGTGGGCGTGAAGCGCTGGGAGACCGGCGATATCGGCAACCCCCACGTGGTGTGCGAGGTGGATGACCCCGAGGAGATCGACCTGGAGGTGGCCGGCCCCGCTATCGAGCGCCACTTCGAGGAAGGGATAAACGTCCACTTCGTGGCCGTGAGCGGGCCCAACGAGCTCACGGTTCGAGTCTGGGAACGCGGTGCCGGCGTCACCAACGCCTGCGGCACCGGCGCCACCGTTTCGGCCCAGATCTTCCATCGATGGGGGCTCATCGGTCCCAAGGCGGTGGTGCGGATGCCTGGTGGCGATGCTCTCGTCGACCTCAGCGGCCCGGTCACACTCACCGGCCCGGCAACCCATGTGGCCGACCTTAAGATTCCAGATGCCTGATCCAGGGGACGGCTGGGCCGTCGACGACTGGGATGAGCCCGCGGGTCCGATGGGGGCCGATGCCCTCGACGATCCCTCCCACGAGGGCGACTTCGACGATCTTGACGAGGTCGACGACGAGGAGAGCCACCGCGGCGCATTCGGCGACTTCGGCGGCGAGTCCGGCGGCCTCATCGAGCGGACGTTTCGGGAGAAGATCATCCTGGTGGGCGTCACCGGACCAGGCGAGGATGTCGCCGACACCGAGGCGTCACTCGACGAGTTGGCCCTCCTGGTCGACACCGCCGGCGCCGACGCGGTGGAGCGGGTTCACCAGCGCCGCAACTCTCCGGATCCGGCTACCTATATCGGTAAGGGCAAGGCCAAGGAGATCCACGACCTGGCCGAGGCAGTCGACTGCGACACGGTGGTGTTCGACGACGAACTCACACCGGCCCAAGGGTTCAACCTCGAGAAGATCCTCGGCCGGAGTGCCCTTGACCGCACGGCCGTGATCCTCGACATTTTCGCTCAGAACGCCAGCTCCCAGGAGGGCCGAGCCCAGGTGGAGCTGGCCCAGCTCCGCTACCGGCTCCCGAGACTCGCGGGATCCGGCCGCCGCCTCAGCCAGCAGGGCGGCGGGATCGGCACGAGGGGGCCCGGCGAGACCCAACTCGAGGTCGATCGCCGACGCCTGATCCGGCGGGTTCACAAGCTGGAGGCCGATCTCCGCAAGGTCCAGGCTCACCGGGTAACCCAGTCCAAGCAGCGTTCGCGCACTCGAAACCGGGCTGTGGCCATCGTTGGCTACACGAATGCGGGCAAGTCCTCCCTGCTCAATCGGCTGACCGATGCCGACGTGCTGGTCGAGGACCGCTTGTTCGCCACCCTCGACGCCACGACTCGTCGCCTCAACCTCCCTGGTGGTGAGACGGTGTTCGCCACCGACACGGTGGGTTTCGTCCGCAAGCTTCCCCACCAGCTCGTCACCGCATTCAAGACCACGCTCGACGTCGTTCGCGATGCCGACCTGCTCGTACATGTGGTGGATGGGTCGGGGCCTGACCCCGAGGGGTCGATGGCCGCGGTGCGAGAGGTGTTGGCCGAGATCGGCGCCGGTGATGTACCGGAGTTGCTCGTGTTCAACAAGCACGACCTGGGTGACGGTGCGGCCCGACTTGCCGCCCGCTACGAAGGTTCGGTGGCTGTCTCCGCCCATAGCGGTCACCAGATCGATCTCCTGATGGCCACGATCGGCGACCGGGTGCGGTCGATGACCGAGATGGCCGAGCTGCTGGTGCCGTGGGATCGTGGCGATGTGCTGGCGTCGGTGCATCGCGAAGGACAGGTGTTGAGCGAGACAGCAGAAGAGAGCGGAATGAGGATCAAGGCCCGACTCGAACCGGCTTCAGTTGGTGCCCTTAGCGAGTATCTGGTGGAGAAGGCGGCCGAAGCGTGACCGAGGGTTACGTGCCGCCGGCCTACCCCTACGACCTCCTCGATGGCCTTCGCTCGGAGGCGGAGCAGGCATTCGGGGCCGCGGTCGACTGCTCGATCGGGGCCCCCATCGATGCACCCCCCGCTTCGGTCGTGCGGGCCTTGAGCACGTCGAACGCCGAGCGCGGCTACCCGCCGTCGATCGGGTCGAAGGCGTTTCGTGAGGCTGCCACCGGCTGGATGAGGCGGCGGTTGGGTGTGGAGATCGACCCCGCTTTCGGAATTGGTGCCTGCATGGGTACCAAGGAGTTCGTGGCCGGCGTGCCTCACTATCTGAGGCTTCGCCAACCGAGCCGCGACACCGTGCTCTACCCGTCGGTGTCGTATCCCTCCTATGCGATGGGAGCCACTTTCGCGGGCTGTCGAGCGGTGCCTGTGCCGGTCGACGATCAGTGGCGTATCGACCTCTCGGCGATCGATCCGGCCGACGCGGCACGGGCACTGTGTATCTGGGTGAATACGCCAGGCAACCCCGCCGGTGGTATCGACGATCTCGGCGCCGTCGCGGCATGGGGGCGCGCCAACGACGTCCTCGTCCTGAGTGATGAGTGTTATGCCGAGTTCACCTGGGATCGGCCGGCGCAGACGATCCTCTCCTCCGGCCCTGAAGGCGTACTCGCGGTGCATTCCCTGTCGAAGCGCTCGAACCTGGCCGGAGCACGAGCGGGGTTCTACGCAGGCGACGCCGATGTTGTCCACTACCTCAAAGAAGTCCGCAAGCACGCGGGTTTCATGGTGCCGGGACCCGTGCAGGCAGCCGCGGTGGAGGCTTGGAACGACCAGTCCCATGTCGATGTTCAACGCGATATCTACCGCGAACGGCTCGAGATCGGCATCGAGCTCTTGGCCGGGGCGGGGGCCGAGCCAACCATGCCCGGAGGTGGCTTCTACCTGTGGGTCCGGGCTCCCGATGGCGACGCTTGGGGCTTCGCTGAATACCTGGCCAGACGCTCGGGTGTGATTCTCAGCCCCGGAGAGTTCTACGGCGACACGTCCGGCGACCATGTTCGCTTCGCTGCGGTCCAACCCACGGCCGACCTTTCGGCTGCGCTCGACCGCCTTCGCCTGTGAGCCCCAGATTCCTGGAGTGGCCGCTCGAATCGGGGCGCTAGCCTGCCGCCATGTCTGATCTGAAGTCCCGAATCGAAGCCCTCTGGGAAAGTCGCGACACGATCGAGGCCGAGGATCCCGACGTGATCGCCACCGTTCATGAGGCGATCGATCAGCTCGACACGGGTGTGGCGCGAGTGGCCGAGGTGGGTAGCGACGGAGCGGTGACGGTCAACCAATGGTGCAAGTTTGCCGTGCTCTTGTTGTTCAAGATCTCCCAGATGGAGACGATCGAGAGCGCGCCATTCGAATACGCCGACAAGATCCCGCTCAAAACCGACTACATGAGTCGCGGTGTGAGAGTGGTGCCGGGCGCCCAGGCTCGATGGGGCAGCTACCAGGCGCCAGGGGTCGTGATGATGCCGAGCTACATCAACATCGGCGCTTATGTCGATGCCAACACGATGGTCGACACGTGGGCGACGGTCGGGTCATGCGCCCAGATCGGCAAGAACGTGCACCTTTCCGGCGGCGTCGGCATTGGTGGAGTACTCGAACCCGCCCAGGCCGCTCCCGTGATAATCGAGGACGAGTGCATGATCGGCAGCCGCTGCATCGTGGCTGAAGGCGCCAGGGTGGGCGAGGGCACGGTGCTGGGGGCCGGCGCGATTCTCACCAGCTCGATACCGGTGATCGATGTCGAAAGTGGTGAGGAGATCAGTCGGGGTCAGATTCCGTCATGGTCAGTGGCGGTGGCCGGCACCCGACCGCGCCGCTTCCCCGGCGGTGAATACGGTCTGCCCGCGGTGCTCGTGATCAAGCGGCTGGCGGCGGGGGAACGCCACGACAAGGCGACCCTCAACCACATCCTGCGGGATCACGGCGCGGCCACCTGATGAGGCGAGGCCACTGACGATGTCCTTGCCCCACGGTGATCTTTTCGCTCTGGCTGCAGCGATCGTCGACATCGCTTCGGTGAGCTTCGAGGAGCAGGTCCTGGTGGATGTTCTCGAAGCCGATCTTCATGCCTGTTCTCATCTGTCGGTAGAGCGCATCGGCGACAACCTCGTGGCCCGTACCGAGCTTGGTCGGTCTCGCCGACTTGTGCTTGCGGGCCACACCGACACGGTTCCGCCCAACGGCAACGATGGAGCCCGTATCGAGGGCGACACCTTGTGGGGAGTTGGCTCCACCGACATGAAGGGAGGCATCGCCGCCATGCTCGAACTCGCCCGTACCGTCGCTGAGCCGGCCGTCGATGTCACCTATGTGTTCTACGCGCGTGAAGAGGTATCGGTTGTCCACAACGGCTTGCGTGAGATCGAGACGAAGCGGCCGGAGCTGCTCGACGGCGACGTTGCCTTGATCGGAGAACCCACCCTGGGTGCCATCGAGGCGGGCTGTCAGGGCACCTTGAGGGTGAAGGTGACCTTGGTGGGTGAGCGATCTCACACCGCTCGCCCATGGATGGGGCGTAACGCCATTCATCGGCTGGGCGCGGTTCTCGCTCTGGTCGACGACTACGAGGAACGACGCCCCATAGTGGAGGGGTGCGAGTATCGAGAGGCACTCCAGGCCGTCGACGTGAGCGGTGGTGTGGCCGGCAACGTGGTGCCCGACGAAGCCACGGTGGTCATCAATCATCGGTTCGCTCCTGATCGCAACGGCGATGAGGCACTCACCCACGTTCGCGAGGTCCTGGCCCCGGCGCTCGGTGAAGGCGACAGTGTCGAGCTCACCGATTGCTCGCCATCAGCGCGGCCCGGTCTCGGTGACCCCCTGATCGCGGCCCTGATCGAGAGAAACGGCCTCGAGGTGAGGGCGAAGTTGGGCTGGACCGACGTGGCCTTCTTCGCCGAGCGCGGCGTTCCCGCTTCCAATTTCGGGCCCGGCGATGCGACGATCGCCCACACTGCCGATGAGCGGCTCGAGCGGCGCTGGCTGCTCGATACCCATGAGGCTCTTCACGACCTCCTGGTGGGGGGCGTCTGAGCCCTGCTACTCGCCGATCCGGATGTCGTAGTCGCCGGCATCGAGATCGGTGATCGTGTAGATGATCGGCGCCGCCTCACCGAACTGGTCGGTGCCCACACAGGTCATTTCCGATGCCGGGTCGAGCACCACCGCGTCGGGGCCGCAGTCGATCTCGACCGGCCCGCCGATCAGTTCGCTCACCGCGCCGGCTCCCGACCTTTCCCAGACATCGAGACGGTCGGCGCGGATCACATTGGTGGAGCTGAGGTCGATGTGGTCCTCTTCGTCGATCAGGCCGGCGAATTCGATCACCGCTCCGTCGGCAGTGGTGGCGGTGCAGCTGAACTCGGTGCCGACGTCTGGGTCGGGAACCGCTGGGCAGTCGGCCTCCAATGCCATGCCCACCTGGGCGGAGATGTCGTCTTCGATCAGGGTGACAGCCGCATCCTCGACCGAGACGCCTCCGATCGAGAACTCGAAACTCGCCCCTCCACAGGCCGAAGCGAGCAGGCCGAGAGCGATGGCAGATGAGAGTCTGAGAAGCATGGGGGAGACGGGCATCCCCCAGAGCTATCAGAGCTTGCGCATCACCGTGACGACCCGGCCGAAGATCTCGACCTCGTCGTCGTCGAACACCATTTCCGAGAGGGCCGCGTTGGACGGTATGAGGACGATCTTGCCGTTTCGTTCGTCGTAGGTCTTCACCGTGGCTTCCTCGCCGGGTATGCCCGCGATGACCACATCGCCACGATCGGCGGTGGATTGGCTGTGGCACACCACGAAGTCGCCATCGAAGATGCCCATCTCGACCATTGAGTCGCCGCGGACTCTCAGCATGAAGAGTTCACCATCGCCGGTGAGGTCCGATGGCACCGGCACGAGTTCCTCGACGTTTTCGTTGGCGAGCACGTCGGTGCCCGCGGCGACATCTCCAACGAGTGGGACGTGGCGCACGGGACGGCGATCGGCCGACACGCCGGTGTTGCCCTCGTAGCGGACCTGGATGGCCCTCGGTTTTGCGGGGTCGCGGATGAGGTAGCCGGCATCGCGGAGGTTGTCGAGGTGGGCCTTGACTGTGGCGGGCGACTTGAGTCCGATCGCCTGGCCGATTTCACGAACCGACGGGGGATAGCCGCGCTCGTTCTGGTGCTCGACGATCACATCGAGGACCTGGCGTTGGCGAGGGGTGAGGGTTTTCGGCATTGGCTCCTCCGGTGTGGGCTGGCTGGTCCTGTGGATGACCTGTGGAAGATCGGTGGACTGGTTGTTGACAACGAACGGGTGTTCGGTGTTGACTGTTCGAACAGTTGTTCGTCGCACACATGTTCGTCAAACATTCGTTCGGCGTCAAGTACCT
>JAJCXY010000129.1 GCA_029263215.1 Acidimicrobiales bacterium | reverse complement strand
CGGTCAAGACGTTGCCATTGACCATCGCTCCGGCTTCGGAAGCCAGATAGACGACCGCTCCGGCGACATCCTTGATCTGGCCTACGTGACCCACCGGGATGCGGTCGACCACAGAGGAGAGGAAGTCGGGGTCGTCGAGGCGCTCGGCGGTCCCCGGCGTATAGACGAACGTGGCAGCAACGACGTTGACGTTGACCCCCAACGGCCCCCATTCCAGGGCCAGGACTCGCACCATCTGATTCACGCCGCCCTTGGATGATGAGTAGGCGACATGATCGCGGATGCCCACCAGCGAAGCCTGCGAAATCATCGCGATCATCCGTCCGCGACCCGCCGCGACCATGTGGCGACCACACGCCTGGGCGGTGAAGAACAAGCCCTTCAGGTTGACGTCCATCATCGAGTCCCAATGATCTTCGCTGACCTCGAGCGCAGGGGCGTTCTCGCCGAGACCAGCGTTGGCAACAAGAACGTCGAGACGACCATGCGTCGCTATCACTCCGTCCACTGCCGCATCGATGGACGCGAGGTCGACCACATCGAGAGAATGCGCCGAGGCGGTTCCCCCCGCAGCCGATATGGATGCAGCCACGGCCTCAGCATCGACCAGGCGGCGAACGGTCACCGCAACGATCGCCCCGAGGCCGCTAGCGCTTCGCACAGGCCTTTTCCGATACGGCGAGACGCTCCGGTCACCAGAACAACTTGGCTGTCAAGTCGCAGCGACGGCAGATGCGAAGATTCCACGGCCTCAGGTTAGGCACCGGGGCAAGTCCTGCCCGCCTGTCGCCCCCTCGGTTCGGAATGGTGGCCATGGCTCACCCACCGCGGCCATTTCGAAGCACTCGCGGGACGTCTCGACCATCAGCCCGATGATCGATTCGCCCCTCGAGGTCCTGCCGCCTCCGGCAACCTCACCCTGGATGGTGACCGGGCTCGAGCATTCCTCCGGTGGTGCCGGCCACCGATCACCGTCGGCAAGCAACTCGAAGCAACCCGCACCGGCGATGAACTGGACACTGACGCGATATGTGGTGCGACCCAGGTGAAATCCGAGGATCGAAGTCCCTCCCGATCGATGCAACCCGGTGATCAGCACCTCTGCCGGCTCGACGTCTTCAGGATCACCGAATGCCGCCAACGATGATCCAGATGTCACCGTGGTGGTCATCCCCCCTGCGCCGAGTGCCAGCGCGCCGAGGACCAGGGTGCCGACGACAAGAGCGCCGACGATGACGCCGGGGCTCGATTCCCGCTTCACTGAACCACCGCCAGGAAGTTGTCGTTGACCCAGAAGTCTCCGGCTGGCGTCTCGATCTGCGCCCACAGAGATGAGCCGACGATTTCTTGCTGTCCGGTCCGGACCACAACGACGCCGGGCAGCAGCCTTCCTACGATCTGTGCCTCGACGGTCGGGTCTTGACGGACGTTCAACAAGTCATCAGCGGCCACGTCGACCATTGCGAGCGCGCCCGGATCGGCTTCGCCGTTGTCGGGCATGTCGATCTGTCCCCACGGGTCAGCGGAGATTGCGTCGGGATCCTGCTCGAGAGGCAAGATGGTTGAGTAGTCGTCGCGGTCCACCGCGTCGTCGAGTATCACTCCCTCGCCGGAGAACACGTCGACAAGTTGGCCATCGAGATGCAACAACACCTCGTCCACGGTGTCGAAGTCGGTGAGCGTGTAGACCACCTGGGCCAGGCGGCTCAGGATGCTGAACGTTCCCCCTCCTGCCTCGAACTCGCGAGACAGATCCACCGTCGCCAGTCCATCTTCGATCGTGAGACCGAGAAGGAGCGTGTCGGCTGGTATCGCCGAGAACAGGTTGTCACCTTGTTCGGCGACTGTCGGCCCCTCGATGAGGGCCTCGATTGCACCCGCGGCCACGCCGGGGATGTCGACGGCGCGGACGACGTAGCGAGCGGTGAGGCCGTCGTGAACGTAGTACACCTTCACGAAAGCCTGATCGACCGGCTCAGGTGTTTGGGCCAGGTCGTCGGCCGCCACGGTGGTGGTGGTCGTCGTGACCGTGGTTGCGGCGTCGTCGTCTGCTGGGGGCTGTGTCGTGGGAGTCGCGGTGTCGTCTGCGGTCGGCAGGGAGACTGTTCCGGCGGTGCCGACGTCGCTCGTGCCGCACGCCGCGGCGACCATTGCCGTCACGATGATGAGGATGAAGAGGATTCGCTTCATGGTGTGCTCCTTGGAGTTCTTGTTTCTTCACCCTCATGGTGAGAAACAGGGATCTCGGCGGGGTCACCGGGAAGTAACGGTTGTGTAACTGGTATCCGCAGCACGAAGGCGAGGCCCACCTCAGCTCCCCGGTATGCGGTGAGGTCGCCCCCCAGGTGTCGAGCGTGCTGACGGGCGATGGCAAGCCCGAGCCCGGAGCCTCCTGCACGCGAAGAGTCCGCCGTGTAGAAGCGGTCGAAGAGGTGAGGGAGTTCCTCGTCGCTCACCCCGGGGCCATTGTCTTCCACGACCAACTCGATCTCGTCTCCCTGGAGGCCGGTTGTGACCGATACCGTGGAGTCCGGAGCGTGGTTACCGGCGTTATCGAGAAGATTGCCGATGATGCGCTCCAGGGAACGACGATCGGTCTCGATCGTCGAGACCGACTCCGAGAACGTGAGATGAGCGGTCGGGAACCGATCGGCAACCACTGCCTCGACGAACAGTGGGAGGTCCACAACAGAGGAGTCAGAGCCAGTTGTGGCCGCATCGAGGCGGGAGACCTCGAGGAGATCCTCTACGAGCCGTCGCAGTCGGCCGACATCTGAGACGAGCATCTGCGCCACCCGCCGGTCGGTGGGGGGAAGCTCATCGAAGCAAGCTTGGAGCATGCCGGCTTCGTTGACGAGCGCGGTCAGGGGGGTGCGCAGCTCATGGGACACGTCGGCCACGAAACGGCGCTCGCGATCCTGCGCGGCCAACAGTGCGCCGATCTCCCTTTCGAGCGATGCCGCCATCTGGTTGAACGCGACAGCCAGTTTCCCGAGCTCGTCACTGGTCTCGGCCGGGAGCCGCACGCTCAGATCACCCTCAGCCATGAGCGCGGCGGCGCGAGCCGCAACCGCCACCGGCCGCAGCACACGTCGTGCGATCAGTCCCGCTCCGAGCGCGGCAAGCACGAGAATGCCGATTCCCGCCACGGCGAGAACCCTTTCCAGCTGAGAAAGGGCGCTGTCGGTATCTTCCGCGGAGTAGAAGAAGTAGAAGTCGGGTCCCGCCGGCGGGCGGCGGCCCCCCACCGCCAACGCCGCAGTGTCGTCCACGGTCAAGAACTGGAAGCCGTATTCGTTGTCGGCGATGATCCTGCGAAGCTCCTCCGACAACAGCTCCTCGGCCGCGAGCAGGCCGAGGGAGGAGGCGAATGTCTCGCCATCGGCGAACTCGACATAGACACCGTCCGTGCCTCGCAACAGGAACCGATCGACCAGTCCACTGGACTTGAACTCCTCAAGACCGGCCTCGGGCGCCAGTTGGTCGTTCGTCGCCAGCACCGTGATGTTGAACTCGGCGCGGGCGACGGAGTCCTCGACGAGCTGACTGCGAAGGGAGTTTCGTACGAGAACGAAGGACGTCACTGCCACGAATCCGGCGGTCAGGCCGACGAGCACTATGACCGTGGCGATCAGGCGAGCGCGAAAGCTCCCGAACATCTCAACGGACGGCCCGATAGCCGACGCCTCTCACGGTTTCGATCAGTTCCGACGAATCGGAGTCGGTTTCGATCTTGGCTCGCAGTCGCTGGATCGCGACGTCGACGAGCCGGGAATCACCGAGGTATGAATATCCCCACACCCGCTCGAGAAGGATCTCGCGAGTGAATACCTGCCCGGGGCGACGTGCCAGCTCCAGCAACAAGCGAAACTCGGTGGGGCTGAGGCTGATCTCTGTGGCGTCGACCCTGACCCGATGACCCAGCACGTCGATCCGAAGTGGCCCCATGGTGAGGGTCTCGGCAGGGTCGATTTGCTGAGCCCTGCGCAGGGCGGCGCGGATGCGTGCCACCAGAACCGGCATCTCGAACGGCTTGGTGACGTAGTCGTCGGCGCCCGATTCGAGCCCGACAACTATGTCGATGGCATCGCTTCGCGCGGTGAGCATGACTACCGGCACCGAAGACTCGGCCCGGATGGATCGGCACACCTCCAAGCCGTCTCGCTTGGGGAGCATCACGTCCAGCACAACGAGATCGGGTTGGTCGTTGTGAAATCGGGCGAGGGCTTCCTCGCCGTCGGCCGCAGTCCTCACGTCGAAGCCTGCATCTCGGAGCCCGAGCTCGGTGATCTCGCGGATCGATCGGTCGTCCTCGACAATCAGAATCGTGGCGTCCACGTCTGCGATTGTGCCCCATCGGGAGGGCAGCGCGCCCCA
>JAJCXY010000128.1 GCA_029263215.1 Acidimicrobiales bacterium | reverse complement strand
CCCTCGGCGACGACGGGCCTCGCCCTGGAGCGCTTCGTGCTCCAGGCCTGCTGGCACCGCTTCGAGCGGGATCAGGAGGGGGAGCCGGTCGTCTTCCTGGGCCTGGACGTGGACAGCGCCGAGCTCGACTCCGAGGCCGGCACCGCCCAGGTCACCGATCTCTACCGCCGCCTGCTGGCGCGCGATCCGACGAAGGACGAGGTCGCCGCGCTGCTCGGCCTGCACCCCGCCCTCGTCGCCGCGGGCGGGCTCAACGGCGAGTGGCAGATCCTGTCCTGCTTCACCATCGCGACCACCAGCGAGGCCCTGCTCTTCTGATGAAGCCGACCCGCCGCACGATGCTCAAGGGACTGGGGGCCGGGATCGGCGCCTCGGCGCTGCCGACCTGGCGCCGCGCGTCCGCGGGGGGCCCGAGCGGCCCGCGCTTCGTGATCGTGCTCGGCTGCTTCGGCGGCGCCTCGATCCTCGACTC
Source organism: Acidimicrobiales bacterium (assembly GCA_029263215.1). Taxonomy (GTDB): domain Bacteria; phylum Actinomycetota; class Acidimicrobiia; order Acidimicrobiales; family Aldehydirespiratoraceae; genus OFTM10. Next base: position 15,167 of record JAJCXY010000128.1, on the reverse strand, counting down.
CTTCATGCCGGTGGACCCGTCCCAGGCCCACAGCCACCCCGAGCGCGGCACGGTGATCAGCTACCCCGTCGCGCAGCCCGAGGGCTCGAACATCCGCTGCGTGGACCGGCCGATGCCCCGGGCCTTCCTGGAGCGGCACGCCGCGCACAGCGTCGTGCTGGCGACCCAGGGCAGCTCGGTCAACCACTTCGTGGCCCAGGCGCGCTCGGTCAACGGCCGCGACACCTTCGGCGGGCGCACGCTCGCGGAGGCGGTGGCCTCGGTCTACGGCGCCGACATGCCGCTGCCCAACGTCAGCATGGGGCGCGGAGGCTTCGCCGACCCGGGGCGCGACGGCACGCTGGACCCGCGCTTCCGGGCCGAGGTGGTGGCCAACCCCGTGGTCTTCCCGCTCTCGACCAGCGGGCACGCGGGCGTCGCGGCGACCGGGCCCCCCCCCTTCCAGGACCCCGCCACCCGCCAGGAGCTGGTCGGCCTCGCCCGCGGGGTGCGCGACGAGCAGCTGGAGCGGGTCTCGCCCTTCGCGCAGACCTTCGCCACCGCGCGCCGCCGCCGCGACCTGCTCTGGGCCCGCCAGAACACCGAGCCCCGCCTCGAGACCGCGGACCTCATCCGCCGGCTCTTCTACGTGGAGGACCTGGGCGACATCCTGCCCCTGGGTGAGTACGGCCTGGGCAGCAGCGAGGAGGCGCAGCGCGTCGTGCAGGCCCTGCCGGCGTCCTTCCCGCAAGACACCTCGGGCAACCCCCAGGACCGCCTCCAGGCGCAGGCCGCGCTGGCCTACCTGCTCGTCCGCACGGGCACGAGCTGCGCGGTCACGCTCACGGAGCCCGGCACGGACGGCTTCCTGGCCTTCGACCAGAGCCACCGGTCCGCCCAATCGACGCACTGGGACCGCGTGCTCGACGTCGCGGACCGGCTCATCGGCCTGCTGGAGACCGCGCCCTACGAAGGGCCGGACGGCCCGGACGGCACGCTCTGGGACCGCTCGATGATCGTCTTCGCGACGGAGTTCGGGCGCGACAAGTGGGACACGGGCGGCAGCTTCGGCACCGGCCACCACCTGAACAACGGCCTGCTGGTCGTCAGCCCGCTGCTGGCCGGCAACCAGACCTTGGGCGACGTCGATCCCCTCAACGGCTTCACGACCGGCTTCGACGGCGCCACGGGCACCTCGACCCCCTACGACGATCTGGCGCCCGGCGAGGACCCGCTCTTCACCGACCCGCGCCTGCCGCCGTCGGAGGAGCCGGTCTTCGGCACCCTGCTCTCCGCCCTGGGCGTGTCCTACGAAGGGCAGCAGACGCTGCCGGTGATGTTGAAGGACTGACCTGCCATGCGATTCCTGCTCCTGCTGACCCTGCTCTGCGCCTGCACCACGCCGCGCGGCGGCGACGACGACGACTCCGGCTCGGACGACGACGACGCGGCCGCGACGGAGCCCTGGGTCGACGACGACGCCGTGATCGCGTCCCTGGAGCACGGCGGGGCCAGCCCCTGCCCGGACCCCATGGGCTGGATCACGCTGGTCAACCCGCTGGCGGAGGACATCGACTTCAGCGTCGGCCAGGGCCCCAACGTGAACGGCGCCAGCATCCTGACCTTCTCCCCCGCGGCCCTGGGCGAGGGCGACGAGGGCAACCCGACCTACCTGGGCACGCTGCCGGCGAACTCGAGCTTCGACGTGCACGTCGCCTTCGACTGCAGCGACCTGACGAGCTCGTCGACCCTCATCGCGGGCTCCCTCAACCTCGTCGGCTACGAGGTCGAGCTGACGGTGACGATCCCCTGAGCGTCGCTACCGGATCAGCAGCTCGATCCGGTTTTCCCCGCTGCCCACGGCCCCGGTGTTGAGGCCGAGCGCCTGGCCGAAGCCGATGCCGCGTGACACCCCGTCGGGCACGGCGCCGTACTCGATCTCGGGGTCTTCGAGGGCCGAGGGCCCCAGCGAACTCAGCTCGCCCGCGTCGTCGAAGGGGCAGCCGTCGTTGCCGCCGGCGCTCCAGGCGGGCCCCCAGGCGTCCGAGCGGTGCGGCTCGGCCGGCGCGCAGCCCGCGTCCCCGTCCTGATCCTGCGCGTGCAGGTAGAGGTTCGGGTCGCAGAGCCCGCCCTCGAGGGCCTCGACATCGCCCCCGGTGGGTGGGTGGCCCTCGCCGGGCTGCCAGCAGGGCGGCTCGTCGGCGAGCAGCAGATCCGAGAGCGGACTGCTCCCGTCGCCCACGTCGGCGTACTCGATCCAGAGCCCGCTGGGCAGGTGCCGAAAGGCCAGATCGCGCACCGGCAGCTGGTGCAGGAGCCGGGACTTGAAGTCCGCGTCCAGGGCCGAGACCGAGCCGACGGTGGAGCTGTCCGTCGTCCACAGGCCCCGGTTCGCCCAGGTCCAGGTGTCCGTGCCGTCGTCCGCCGAGATCAGCGCCAGGGTCCAGGCGTCCCCGCCCCCCGGGTCGGCGTCGCAGCGCGTGCGCGAGGGCAGGGGAGCCAGCGCCGGCTGAAGCCACCAGATGCCCGGCGGTTCCAGTTGGGGCCGCTCCTGGAGCAGCCCGGCGCAGGAGGCGGCGGGGCAGCTCTCCTCCTCGCCGCGCAGGCAGGTCGCGTCGTCGTCCCCCGTCGCGTCGTCGTCGTCCGCCGGCGGCTCCCCCGCGCCGCGGTCGAAGCCGCCGGGGGCCTCGGGGCAGCCGATCATCAAGAGCAGGGAAAGGAGGCTGAGTCGCATCGCCGCCGATGTTGGCACAGGCCGCGCCCGGGGCCGGCGGCGCCCCGAGCCGGCGGGGCCGCGAACCGATGCGCCCCTCGCTCCACCCGGCATGGCCGCGAGGCCCTGGGCTACCTTCAGCCACCACGTCCCCGGAGCCCCCCGCCCATGTTCGGATTCACACGTCGTCGCCGAGAGCGCCTGCTGGCCGAGCCCTTCCCCGATGCCTGGGAGGAGGCCATCGCCCGGAACATGCGGTACTGGGGCCTGTTGAACGAGGACGAGCGGGCCGAGATCCGCGAGATCGTGCAGGTGCTGCTGGGCGAGAAGTCCTTCGAGGGTGCGGGCGGCCTCGAGATGACCGACGCGATCCGCGCCACCATCGCGGCGCAGGCCGGCGTGCTGCTGCTGGGCCGCGAGCACGACTACTTCCCGAAGCTGAGCTCCATCGTCGTCTACCCGAAGAGCTACGTGGCCCCGGTCAGCGACTCGCAGCAGTTCGGGGTCGTGCAACAGAGCGCCCAGGCCCGCCTCGGGGAGTCCTGGGCTCGCGGCACCGTGGTCCTGGCCTGGAGCAGCGTCGTCGAGGGCGGGCTCAACCCCAACGACGCGCGAAACGTCGTCTTCCACGAGTTCGCGCACCAGCTCGACGCCGAGCAGCCCCACAGCTCCGGCGCCCCGGACCTGCCCGAGCGGGCCATGTACCCCCGCTGGGCCGAGGCCTTCGGCGAGGCCTACCGCGAGCTGCTCGAGGCCCTGGAGGAGCAGCGGCGCACGGTGCTGGATGAATACGCCGCCACCAACGCCGCGGAGTTCTTCGCGGTCGTCACCGAGACCTTCTTCGAGCGCCCCAACGCGCTGATGCGCGCGCACCCCGAGGTCTACGTCCTGCTCGCGGAGTTCTACCGCCAGGATCCGGCGCAGCGCACGACTCGGTAGATCCCCCGACCCCGGTGGGGCGATCTCCTGCGGCAAATCGTCGCGGAGGTGTGCCTGAAGGAACAGCCCGTGGGCGGCCGGATCGCAGACAGTCCAGCAACGGCGCCACTTGTCGGATTTGGCACAACCGCTGCAGGTCCCGGAGCCGCAACCCCGGGAGACGACTATGCGACACGTGCTGATCCTCGGCGCTGGAACCGCCGGCACGATGATGGCCAACAAGCTCAGGAAGGCCCTGCCCCTGGCCGAGTGGGCGATCACGGTGCTCGACCGCGACACCGACCACGTCTACCAGCCCGGTCTGCTCTTCCTGCCCTTCGGGCTCTACGACGAGTCGGACCTCGTGCGTCCCCGCAGCTTCTTCCTGTCCGCCGGCATCGACCTGCGCATCGAGCCGGTCGATCGGGTCGTGCCCGCCGAGCGCCACGTGCTGCTCGAGGACGGCACGGTGCTCGGCTACGACGTGCTGATCGTCGCGACGGGCACCCGCATCGCCCCCGAGGCCACCGAAGGCCTCGCCGGCCCCGGTTGGATGGAGACGGCCTTCGACTTCTACACCGTCGAGGGCGCCGCGGCCCTGCGCACGAAGCTGGACAGCTGGACCGGTGGCCGGCTCGTGCTCAACGTCGTCGACATGCCCATCAAGTGCCCCGTCGCGCCGCTGGAGTTCCTCTTCCTGGCCGACCACTTCTTCCAGGAGAAGGGCATCCGCGACCAGGTCGAGCTGGTCTACGCCACGCCGCTCGACGGCGCCTTCACCAAGCCCCGCGCCAGCGCCGCCCTGGGCGACCTGCTCAAGAAGAAGGGCGTGCTGCTCGAGACCGAGTTCAACACCGCGACCGTGGACGGCGAGTCCGGCCTGCTGATCGGCTACGACGAGCGCGAGGTGCCCTACGACCTCCTCGTCACCGTGCCCGTCAACATGGGCGCCGACTATGTCGAACGGTCCGGTCTCGGCGACGAGCTCAACCATGTCGAGGTCGACAAGTTCACCTTCCTGGCCGACGACAGCGACAATATCTTCGCCATAGGCGATGCCTCCAACATCCCGACCTCCAAGGCCGGCTCGGTGGCTCACTTCGCTGTCGATGTGTTCGTCGACAACTTCCTGCAACACATCAAGGGCCAGCCCATGACCGGCGCCTTCGATGGGCACGCAAACTGCTTCATCGAGTCCGGACATGGCAAGGGGATGTTGATCGACTTCAACTACGACGTCGAGCCTCTCCCCGGCAAGTATCCACTACCCGGCGTCGGCCCGTTCTCCCTACTCAAGGAGACCGAGGCAAACCACTGGGGAAAGCTCATGTTCAAGTGGACTTACTGGAACATGCTCCTCCCCGGCCGTGAGATGCCACTACCCAACTCCATGTCGATGAGCGGCAAGATCCCAGCGGAGGTGTCGTCATGACTGCCACAGAAGTAGCCCCCAGCCCAACCCACGTCCTGGAGGCCAAGATCGACCTTCTCACCGAGCAGATGGCGCTCCTCACCGCCGAAGCCGAGCTTCGCGGCCAGCAACGCCAGATCTTCGACGGCCTCAGTGCCGATCTTTCGAGGGTGAGCGAGGGTGCGATGGAGATGGCCACCGAACGTCTGGCCGAAGCCGAAGAGCGCGGCTATTTCGCCTTCGCTCGAGCCGGAGCCGGTGTGATCGATCGTGTGGTCACCGGCTTCGAGGAAGAAGAGCTCACCCAGCTCGGCGACAACGTCGTCACCATCCTCGAAACCGTCAAGGACGTCACCCAACCCGAGATGCTCGCCTTCTTGGGTCACATGATCGATGCCGTCAAGCTCCAACAGGAGCGTGTCGACGCCGAACCCGAGAAGGCCCCGAGCCTGTTCGGTCTGTTCAAGACAGTCCGTGACCCCGACGTTCGTCGAGGTATGGCACGCGCCCTCGAGACCCTTCGGGTGGTCTCGGTAGAGACCGGACCCGAGGCAGACAAAGATCCCATCCACTCCACCCCCCAAGGAGAGAAGTAATGGCTACCACCACAATCGACGGCCATGAAGTCCAGGTCGACGAAGACGGTTTCATGACCGTCTACGAAGAATGGACAGAAGGCCTCGGCCGCGAACTCGCCACCCTGATCGGGATCGATGAACTCAGCGACCAGCACTGGGAAGCCATCAACTTCCTGCGTTTCGACTTCAGCGAGCAGGGCGAAACACCCACCCTGCGCCGAGTCAACAAGGTCGGCGGAATCCCGACCAAGCAACTCTTCGTCCTGTTCCCCAAGAAGCCGGCCAAGAAGATGGCTTACATCGCCGGCCTCCCGAAGCCCCACGGCTGCGTCTGAAAGCAAGGATCAAATCATGACCACCACCGACACCACCCCCGTCGAGTCCGCCGCAATGGTGCCCGATTTCGGAGACGACGAAACGGATCGCAAGATCTGCTTCATCTGCTCTAAGGGCACCCTCGATATGGCCTACCCGGCCTTGATCATGGCCAACGGAGCCCTCGGCGAGGGAATCGAAACCCACATCTTCTTCACCTTCTGGGGCCTCGACATGGTCACCAAGAAGACTATGGACGACCTGAAGTTCACCATCCTCGGCAACCCGGCCACCCACATGCCACAGGCTCTCGGCGGCATCCCCGGCATGACCGGAATGGCCACGAAGATGATGAAGAAGCAGATCGCCGGCCTCGACGTGCCCGAGATTCCCGAGTTCATGGAATTGCTGAGCGACATGGGTGCTCACATGTGGGCATGCCAGATGTCGATCGACATGATGGACCTGAAGAAGGAAGATCTCTTCGATGGGGTCGAGGACATCATCAACGTCAGCGAGTTCATGGAACTGTCCGAAGACGCCCAAGTCATCTTCGTCTAACGGAGGCGAGTAATGGGAACGCAGTGGGTCTACCGATTCGATGAGATCGACGCGGCACAACAAGCCGTAGGCGGTGATTGGGACGATGTCCGATCGCTGCTGGGAGGTAAGGGTGCCAATCTGGGCGATATGGCCCGGTTGGGTGTCCCTGTTCCCCCCGGCTTCACCATCACCACCGAAGGGTGCAACGCCTTCATCGAATCCGACGGCCAACTGCCCGAAGGGCTGTGGGATCAGGCTCTCGCAGCCCTTGCGAGTCTGGAGGAGGTCACCGGTAAGAAGTTCGGTGACCCCTCTAGGCCGATGCTCGTGGCCTGTCGTTCGGGTGCGAAGTTCTCCATGCCCGGGATGATGGACACGGTTCTCGACATCGGACTCAACGACAGCGTCGTGGAGAAGATGGCGGAGACCACCGGCGACCGCCGCTTCGTTCTCGACTCCTATCGGCGCCTTATCCAGATGTTCGGCAGCGTCGTTCTCGGGGTACCGGACGAGCCCTTCGAGGCGGTGCTCGCAGCCAAGCGGCAGGCCCGTGGCGTCGCCAACGATGCAGAGCTGTCATCAGACGATCTGCGTGATGTCATCGAGGCCTTCCAAGCCATCATCGCCCGATTGGGCACCGCCCCGTTCCCCACCGACCCCATGGTGCAACTCCGTATGGCGGTGGAAGCGGTATTCGAGAGCTGGCGGGGCAAGCGCGCCCACGACTACCGGGTCGCCGCCAACATCCCCCATGATCTCGGCACAGCCGTCAACGTGGTCACCATGGTGTTCGGCAACATGGGCGAAGACTGTGCCACCGGTGTCGCCATGAGTCGCGACGCCACCACCGGTGAACCCCATCTGGAAGGCGACTACCTCATCAATGCTCAGGGCGAGGATGTCGTCGCCGGTATTCGGGCCACCAGCCCGATCGAGGAGCTGGCCGGCGACATGCCCGAGGTGGCGAGCGAGTTCGCTTCGATAGCCAAGCAACTCGAACAGCATCACCGCGACATGCAAGACATGGAGTTCACCGTCGAGCAGGGCCACCTCTGGATCCTCCAGACACGAGCGGGAAAGCGCACCGCCCAGGCCGCAGTGCGCATCGCGGTCGACCTCGTCAACGAAGGCCTGATCACCAAGCAGGAAGCAGTATTGAGGGTCAGCCCGGATCAGATCGACTTCTTCCTCCATCCCCAGTTGTCTCGCGCCGCGGTAGCCGAGGCCACCCCCTTGACCACCGGTCTCAATGTGTCGCCGGGAGCTGCGGTGGGAACCGTTGCCTTCGATCCCGACCTGGCCGAACGCTGGGGCAAGGAGGGCCGCCAGGTGGTTCTGGTGCGCTCGGAGACCAAGCCCGACGACGTCCATGGCATGCTCGCGGCCGAAGGTGTCCTTACCTCCAGCGGTGGGCGTACCAGCCACGCCGCACTCGTGGCTCGCCAGTTCGGCAAGCCCGCCGTGGTCGGGGCCACCGAGATAGAGATCGACATGACCGGTCGCTGTATGACCATCGGCACCGAAGAGATCCACGAGGGCGAGTGGGTATCAGTCGACGGCACCACCGGGCGCGTCTACGCCGGGCGTCTCGACACCACCGCGCCCGATATCGACAACGAGCACCTCACCACCCTGCTCGCCTGGGCCGACGAATTCCGGGTGCTCGGTGTGCGGGCGAATGCCGATGATCCCGTCGAGGCGGCGCGAGCTCGGTCCTACGGCGCCGAAGGCATCGGGCTGTGCCGCACCGAGCACATGTTCTTCGACAGCGACCGCCTCCCGATTATGCAGCGGGTGATCACCAGCCCCACGAGGATCGAGCGACGCGAGGCTGTCGATGCTCTCCTACCCTTCCAGCGCAGCGACTTCATCGGCCTCTTCAGGGCGATGGACGGTCAACCGGTGATCATCCGCCTGCTCGATCCTCCGCTGCACGAGTTCCTGCCGAGCTACGACGACCTCACAAGGAAGGCATCCGACCTTCAGATCCAGCTCATGAATGCCAAGGATCTCCCCACGGTCGACGGTCTACTCAGCGAACTCAGCGAAGTCAGATCGATGTTGGAGCGGGTCGATGAACTCCGCGAGACCAACCCGATGCTCGGGCTTCGCGGTGTCCGCCTGGGGCTGCGGATCCCTGAGCTCACGCGAATGCAGACCAGGGCGATCGTCGAGGCTGCGCTGACGGCCAAAGATGAAGGCGTCAACGTCATGGCCGAAATCATGGTGCCGCTGGTGAGCCATTCCAGTGAGATGGCCACGGCTCGCGCCCTGATCGAAGACGAGATGCAGACCGTGTTCGATGAGGTCCGCGACTCCATCGAGATCCCCATCGGCACGATGATCGAGGTGCCGAGAGCGGCACTGACCGCCGCGGAGATCGCCGAACACGCCGAGTTCTTCTCGTTCGGTACCAACGACCTCACCCAGATGACGATGGCTATGAGTCGCGATGATGCCGAGGCCAATTTCCTCATGATGTACATGCGTGAGGGCATCACCTCCACCAACCCGTTCCAAACCCTCGACCTCGATGGAGTGGGACGCCTCATGAAGCTCGCGGTCGACGGCGGGAGGGCCACCAACCCCGACCTCCCGGTGGGCATATGCGGAGAGCACGGTGGTGAACCGGCGTCGATCGCTTTCGCTCACTCGATTGGTCTCGACTATGTGAGTTGCTCGGCTCCAAGGGTCCCGGTTGCCCGCCTTGCGGCAGCTCACGCTGCCCTCACGGCCACCGACTAGCCATACCTGCCGACCACGGTTCCCGCGGCCGACAATTGATGCAAGGATGTCTGATCGACGTCGGGGGATGATTGGTATGAGGCTTGCATCGACGGGCGGCTCGACCGGCCCGTCAGCGGAGCTCTGGGATCTCGCGGTTCGGTGTTCACGATCGTGGTCGTCCCAAGATCCCGACGGGATGGCGGCGTGCTATGAGGAAGCCGGTTGGCAGTCGATCAACGATGGCCCTCGGGCCGAGGGAAGAGAAGCTCTCGCAGGGGTGGCCGGCTCCTACATGGAGGCTTTCCCGGACTTGAAAGTGAGCCTCGATCAGCTCCTCACCGCGGGCGATTCAGCCTTTTTCGTGTGGACCCTCACGGGCACCAACACCGGACCTGGCGGCACCGGCAATGCGGTTCGGGTCAGCGGTATCGAGGTGTGGAAGATGGGCGACAGCGGCCTCATCGCCAGTTCACAGGGCTACTACGACGCCGCCACCTACGAGCACCAACTCCTCTACGGACTCGGCCCCGCTGAGCTGACGACTCAGCCCACGGCTCCCACATAGATAGCGCCCACCACCAGCCCGTACACCAGGTGAGAGCCAGTGAGGCCCGCTCCCGGGGCAGGGGGTAGACAAACACCACGGCGCGCATTCCCCCTCCGCGTCGATCACGAGGAGAGACCCCATGAGCGATAAATCCCCAACCTGGACGATCAACTACATCCCTTCGGAAGGAGGCCGCTACACGGGAATCCTTGAGGTGGAACCGCGAGGTCTGCGTTTCGAATCTCTCTACGAATCGAGCAACGCAACGGTTGTGAAGGCCATCTTTCTCGACGTCACCACGTTCGCTGCCGCCGGAGGCCACAGCGTCTACAGGTACTCGAATGAAGAGACGGCAACAGTGGACCTGCCGGCGGCGGAGATCGCCGCCGTGATAGCGGCCAAGAAGGGGGTCATGAAGCGAACGATCGTCACCATGACCAACGGTGAGGAGTTCGTGTTCGACTACGGAATGCTCTCGGTCAAGAAGCTCGTTTCGGCCATCGAAGCGATCACGGTCACGTGACTCAGGCCACTCACGTGCCGCTGAGCTCGGCCACCACGGGGGCCAGGGCCTCGACGGTGTCGTGGCCCTGCATCACCACATAACTGAAACCCCACCGTTCGCGGCGCGCCTGGAGCGTCTCGATCATCTCGTTCGGCGTGCCGATCAGCACCGCCGGCGCCTCGGCCACCGCTTCGGCACTCATGCCGAAGAGTGCGGCGGTGCCCTCGACCGCCTCGGCTCGGTCGGTAGTGAGCTGGGTGCTGAACACGAGAGTGCTGAGCTCGATGCTGTCGAAGCGATCGCCTGCGGCGTCACGAACCCATCGGAGCTTCTCGTCGAAACGCTCACCGGTGACGTCGGAAATGGTGTCGGCACCAATCTCACCCGCCCTCAGGTTGGCGGTTATGGCGACGATGTCGGCCTCGCGTGCGGCCACTCCGAGCATGCGCTTCCCGCCTCCCCCGATCACGACGGGAGGTGGAGACTGGACAGGCTTCGGAAAGCCCTCCAACCCAGTGATGGTGTAGTGGTCACCATCAAAATCCACGGGACCGTCACCGAACAGGGAGCGAATGATGGCCAGGCTCTCGACCATGCGTTCAATCCTCAGACCAGGGCGGTCATAGGCCAGGCCCGCCTTCTCGTAGTCGGACCGCATCCAACCCGCCCCGAGGCCGAACTCCATCCGGCCCCCCGACAAGACATCGAGGGTGGCCATGTCCTTGGCCAATACGACGGGATGACGGTAGTCGTTGCCGAATACGAGAGCCCCCAGCCGAAGACTGCTGGTGACCTCGGCGGCTACCGCAAGAGCAGGGGCCACCGCCAACTGCTCTTCGAAGTGGTCCGGCATCATCAGCGACGACCACCCCAGATCCTCCACTCGACGGACCGTGTCGGCCCAAGTGAGACCGGGAGCAGCTGAGTCGAGCTGGATTCCGAACCTGAATGAGTGAGTCATGGAGCGAGCCTAGGGCAGCACCCGGGCGGGGTTGGCTGCAGCCATCCGGCCCTCAGCGGCGTTCGGCCGTGTATAGGAACCTCGACAGGACACCATCATCGATCGCACTCAAGGTTTCGCGACGACCCTCCGCTCGCTCGTCGAACGCCTCCGACCCCACAGCATCACGGATCGCGGCCTCTCGGCGCGCGTGTGCATCGATCCAGCGCCTCAGCGTCGACGCGTATTCATCGGTGATGTCGGTGACCGAGGTCGTGGCGAAACCAGCGGAGCTGAGGAGGCTCTCATAGCTGGTCGCCAAGGCGACCGCGGACGGTCCCGAGCGGCTGGCCCTTCGCCTACCCGCCCCGGACAGACCATGAGTGGGTTGGATCACGTGAAACCCCATGTGTCCGCCAGACCTCAGAATACGGTGGCACGCCCTCAGCACGGAGAGCTTCTGACGAAGTCAACACAACACATCGTTGTGGACCACAGCGTCGACCGAACCCGTCTTGATCGGTGGGTTCCGAGCGTCGGCCTGAATAGGCCAGCTCCGTTCGTCCTGACCATCCTCAGTCGCACGCCGGCCGGCAGCACCCACTCCCTCGGCCACAGGATCCAGACTGACGACGGCACACCCCGTGGTCCGCGCCAGGTAGAGGCCAGGCCAACCGCAGCCCGCCCCCACGTCGAGGAGGATCTGACCCGGTCCCAGCTCGAGTAGGCGACCGAGATCATCGGCCTGATCGATCGTCATGTAGCCGTTGGCCTGATAATCGCTACCCAATGCCTCGAGTTCCACGCCGAGCATGACCGCGGCACCCGAGAGGGCGTACCTCTCACCGAACCGTTCGACCCCGTCTCCGGAGGTGGGGGTCATCCAGTCCTCTCGAACAACGGTTCCTTTAGTGCGGCTTGTAGGCGACGAAGGCGTATCCGTAGACGGCAAACTCGCGTGCGTTGGCCTCGCCGCCTGCCCCACCGAACACATCGACCGGAGGTCCGACATTGATGTCGATGAAGCCAGCCTGACGCATCATCTCTGTCCAGCCTGCACACGGCAGGCCACCGGCGATTCAAGCGGTCCAAAGATCGATGTCACGTACGGCTTCCTCGGGCACGTCGTTGCCGTTGGCGATATCGACGAGTTGGAGCCTGCCGCCCGGTCGCAACACCCGCATCACGTCGTCGAATACTGCCCGCTTATCCGCACATAGGTTGAAGACCCCGTTCGAGATGACTACGTCGGCCCACCCGTCAGCAACGGGGGTCTCCTCGCCCAGGCCCTCACGGAACTCCACATGTGACAGGCCGAGCTGCCGGGCCGTGTTACGAGACTTGTCGAGCATTTCTGAGGTCATGTCGATTCCCACGACAGCTCCCTGCGGCCCCACGAGATCGGCCGCCACAAAGCTGTCGAAGCCTGCTCCCGAGCCGATGTCGACAACACTGTCGCCGGCGGCGATGCTTGCGATCGAGAATGGATTCGCCACCCCGGCAAACGACTCCACTGCAGCGTCGGGCATCGATGCCACCAGGTCCTGGTCGTAACCCAGTCTGGCCGTGAGCGGCCGACCGGTATGGAAATGGAACTCGCCATGAGGATCGACGGCAACTTCCTTGTATTTCTGGCGCACCTCTGCTCGTAGCAGTTCGGCGTCGACCATTGCCTCGTCGCCCATGGTGCTTCCCCCAAAGATCCTCATCGCGGTGCATCCACTATCTCACACTTCGCCGCCGCCGGAGCGTGTCCATCTTGCCTGGGAGCGACGATCGCGAGTTGAGTAGGGCGATGGGTCACCACAGCAACGACGAGCACCACCACGATCATGATCACGGCCATGGGCACGGGCATGCAAACGACCAGGGCCTGAGAGCGATGATTCGCTACCTACGCGCTGCGCCGAGGATGTGGCGTTCGGAGATCAACGACGCGACCATCGGCCTCCTCGCCCCCGAGGCTGGCGAGAGAGTCGTTGATATCGGGGCCGGCGTCGGTGCGGGCACTGTGCGCGCGGCTCGGGAAGGTGCCACGGTGGTAGCGGTGGAGCCCACTTCCTACATGCGTCGGATCCTCGCGGTTCGCCGCTTCTTCCAACGCTCTCGCAAGCGCATCACCGTGCTCGATGGTTCCGCTGAGAAGATGCCTGTCGCCGACGACAGTGTCGACGCAGTGTGGGCCGTCAACACAATGCACCACTGGATCGATACCGAGCGTGGAGCTGCGGAGATAAGCCGCGTTCTGCGATCCGGAGGTCGAGTGGTGCTGATCGACGAAGATTTCGAGGATCGCGACCATCCCGAATTCGAACGTTTCGCCGAGCGGCACGGCTCCGACGAACACCACGCGTTCTCGATGGTCGATGCCGAGCAGATGGGTGGCTTGCTCAGCGCGGCCGGACTCGGCGAAGTCGATGCCACCAAGCGGAGCCTCGCTGGCCGACCCGTCATCGCAATCACCGCCCGAGCCTGACGTCAGCCGGCCTGATGGCGCCACGGGACCTTGGACTCTGGATGTCGCGGCGGTTCGTCGGGACGATTGTGAAGAACACAACAGAGGCAGCCCCAAATGTCGCAAGAATCAGGACCTCGAGCGCGGCGCCCGATCTGGATGGTGGCACTGCTCGCTCTCGCGCTGCCCTTTCTCACTGGGGCCTGCTCCGGTAGTGACACAACCGCCGGTCCCGCGAGCGCCGACCCGCCACCCAGCGACATAATCGAGAGCGGCGATCTCACCGGGTTCGATGTGAAGGTGCACCAGGCCGTCGGTTGAGGATGTTGCCACGAGTGGGCCGCATACATGCGGGACCACGGCGCGGCGGTCGCCGCGGAAGACGATCCAGGCCTCACGGAGCGACTCGCCGCACTTGGCCTCAGCGGTAGTGCATCCACGTGCCACGTCGCCGATGTCGAGGGTTATGTGGTGGCGGGGCACGTACCGGCCGAGGCGATATCGAAATTACTCATCGAGCAACCCGACGGAATGGGTCTCGTCGTGCCGGGAATGCCCCTGCTGTCACCGGGTATGGGCGGCGATCAGAACGACTGGCTCGCCGTCGACGTGTTCCTGCTGGGCCACGACGGGCAACTCCGGCCCTTCGACTTCTGATCAGGGCTCGAGGCGCCCCAACTCTTTGTATTCGCCCCTGGTCCATCGGGTGAGATCGGACTTGTAGTGCTTGGAGAATCTGCGGTCCGACGGCCCACCGGCGAGGCTCGAGTGCATATGGGGCTCGCCCATGTCGGCCATGAGCCGCAACGAGGGCGCGAAGCTGGTTCGCCTCCCACCGCTTTCATAGGTCTGCCCCTGGTGGGTGGTGGCACGACCTCCCGGTAGACCTATCGGGCCGATGTCGAAGCCGGCCCATCGCGGGAACTGGCCTCCCATCAAGATGTTCTCCAGCACCACGTGGTTGACATCGCCCCAGCTGCGCCCGTTGTCGACGACCCGCTCGAACGCGGCCAGATACACCGATTCGAGCGTCCGAGCGCCCAGCCACGCAGAGTGGTGGGAGGTCAGGACCTCATCGAAGTGGGCGTAGAAGTCGATGAAGATGCCGGTGGCGTCCCACAGATGTTCGACCACCGGGTCGCCCAGTCCGGTCGGTCCGAACATCTCGACGAGGAGTTCGCGGTAGAACTCTTCGAACAGCACCGCGGCAGCAGAATCGGTGTCGTAGCAGAAGTTCCAGGCCTTCAAGGACGCCCCGATGGCGGAGTCGCCGACCAGAGGGCCGAGAATCGCCACCATCTCCTCGGCCTGCAAAGAAAATGTGTCCATGTGGAGACGAGCAAATGTGGAGAGGTCGTTGGCGCCTTCGGTGAGAACCGCTTCGATACGGCGGGCGCGATAGTCGCCCATCGCCATATTGATCGGATCCGTCTCGCCGAGGTGGTTGAGATCGTTGTTGGCGGTGACGATCACCCCGCTCTCGGGGTCGAGACAGCGCGGCAGCGATTCGGGCGGTACGAAACCCTGCCAGTCCCA
>JAJCXY010000127.1 GCA_029263215.1 Acidimicrobiales bacterium | reverse complement strand
CTCCCCGTGACCAACGAAAAGCGTGAACGTCAAAGGGCCAACCGCGAGAGCAGCCGCGTCGAAGCGGCCCGCGAACAGCAATCGGCGCAGAGTCGGCGTCGATTCGTGTATGGGAGCGTGCTGTTGCTGGCTCTTCTGCTCGGAGGTGCCGTCTTCGTGCTGACCGGCGACGACGACTCCGACACGGCGGGCACTGACACCACCCCGGCCGACAACACTGAATCCGACAGCCCTGCCGCCACCGACGCACCGACCGACTCGGACACAGCTGTCGACACCCCCACTCCCGCCGCCGCGGACTGTCCCGCCACCGACGGTTCGGCGGTTCGCACGATCGACTTCGCCGGTCCCCAACCGATCTGCATCGATCCCAGCCAGACCCACGTGGCTGTGTTCGACACGAGCGAGGGCGAGATTCGGGTCACCCTCGACACCGAGAACACGCCTCTCACGGTCAACAACTTCGTCACCCTCGCCCGCTGGGGCTACTACGACGACACCACGATCTTTCGCACCGACCCGAGCATCGACATCATCCAAGGCGGGTCGCCCCATACCAACTCCCCGTCGGATCCCGGCCCCGGCTACACCATCGCCGACGAACCGACCTTCGACCTCGACGCCGCCACCGGCCAGGTCACCGGCCCCTACCGCTACGAGCCGGGCCAGTTGGTCATGGCCCGCAGCGGCGGACCCGACGCGGGCAGCGCCCAGTTCTTCTTCACCACCGGCACCAACGCCGCCCTGCTCGACGGACAGGGCTCCTATGTGGTGTTCGGCGACACCGACGACACTGGCCTTTCCGTTCTGCAGGAGATCATCGGTCTCCACGTCGCCACCGGAAACCTCGGCGGCGCTCCCTCTCGCGAAGTGACGATCAACTCGGTGGTGATCGAGGTCGGCTGATCTCGGCCTAGGCCTCGGGGCTGACAGCCTTGGTGGTGGGGCGGCGACAGCGAGCCTGGATGAACGGCCTCAACGGAGCCGACACCGAAGGCACCTCGAAGCGATGCAGATCGGTGACGAACAAGCCGTTTCGACGGATGACGGCGGGAACATCGCGATCGAGATGCAGACCCATCAGCGACTTCGACAGGCGGCCGCCGAGTGCGAGGAGTTGGCCGGCGCGGCCCGTCCGGATGGTCGGCTCGAGGAACAGGACGTGTCCCTCCTCGCCCAGGTGGGCGACAAGATCGCGGATGAAACGGTCGAGATCGGCCACCAACGGCGTCCTCACCATCGAGACGATCGTGTCGAACTCACCGGTCGACTCACCGAGGTCGTCGAGGGACCCGAGTTGGGTCACTTCCTCGGATTCTCGATAGGCGTCGGCGTGGTCGTTCCACCCGCCGAGGTCGAGAACTCGCCCTGTGGCCTCAGCGGCCAACTCGCGACGCCGAGCCCGCAGGGCAGGGGCGAGTTCGGGCGGCAGCTTGCTGGGCATGCAGGCAAGCTACCCGGCTGTCGAACATAGGCTGAGGTCGTGCCGATCGAGCCACCGCAGAGTCCGTGGAACTTTCCGCCGGTCGACGAGGCCGACGCTTCGGGTCTCGTCGGGATCGGCGCCGACGACGAACCCGGCACGATCCTCGCGGCCTACCGGTCGGGACTGTTTCCCATGCCGATCGAGCCGGGTGGGCTCCTGGGGTGGTGGTCACCCGATCCGCGTGGCCTGCTCGAGTTGGGCGACCTTCACGTGAGCCGCTCCCTGGCCCGGTCGTTGCGCACCTTCGAGTTCAGGGTGAACACCGCATTCGACGAAGTGCTGGCAGGCTGCGCCGACCCTTCTCGACCTCACGGCTGGATCGACGATCGCATCAAGTCCGCCTACCGGCGCCTCCACGATCTCGGCTGGTGTCACAGCATCGAGACGTGGCGAGACGGAGAACTGTTGGGAGGGCTGTACGGGATCGCCGTGGGTGGCCTCTTCGCGGCCGAGTCGAAGTTCCACCGAGTCGCGGATGCCTCGAAAGCAGCGGTGGTGGCCCTGGTCGACGGCCTTCGCGACGACGAGAGGCGCCTGGTCGATGTCCAGTGGTCGACACCGCATCTTGCGAGCCTCGGCGTCGCCGAGCGTTCCCGCTCGGACTATGTGGCCCAACTGCCTGCCCTGCTCGAGACGCCGCCCTCCGTCCTCTTCGCCGATGAACGTCGTACGATCACGGTCCCTCCGCGGGCTTGATTATCGAGCCATATCTACCGATGGAGTCCCCGATGAGTGATAAGCGCATAGACCTTGCAGGCACCCTCGGTATCGCCGGCCTCGGCGCCGGATTGATGGCCGCGGCAACGGGGCGGCGAAAGCTGGCCCTCCTGTCCGCCGGAGCATCAGCCGGAGCTGCGCTGCTGGCCCAGCGCAGCCGCACCGATACCACCCACCTCGAAGCCCGCGTCGAGTCGATGAATGAGCAGATTCGTCAGCTCGAGAGCGCAGTGGCCGCCCAGGTGCAGAGTCGCATGGCCGCCGAAGAGGCGGTGAAGAGTCTGTCCGAACAGCTCGTATCAGCAGAAAAGCGGGCCGGTGATTCCTCCCCGGCGCCGATCGTCGTCACCGGCACCGGCGATCCCAGCGAAGGGCTCACCGACTCGGCCACCGGTCTGTTCAACCACGAGTATTTCCTGGTTGCCCTCGACAGCCGGATCTCCGCCGCTCGCCGCCACTTGCGCCCCGTAGCTGTGGGTCTCATCCAGGTGGTCGACGGGCGAGAAGGCCCCGCCCGGCCCGCCGCCGATCCGATGCTGATCGCCAACTCACTGCGCACCACCCTGCGCGAATCCGACACCGCCACCCGACTCAGCGACGGCCGATTCGGAGTCGTGCTCGAGGACACTCCGGAGAACGGCGCCATCTGGACCATGGAGCGGCTCCGCCGCTGCCTGGCCCAGGAGGACCCGAATCTCACCATGTGGGCCGGCATCGCGTGCTACCCATCGCATGCCTTCGACGTGGGTGCCCTGATCGATCGAGCCGAACTAGCCCTCGATTCTGCCCAGGACTGGCACCAGGACCGAATCGAAGTCGCCACCGCCGAATAGCTGCAACCGGAGTCGAGCCCCGTTGCATCTCACACGGCGTATCGTGGCATCTGGAGGGATGGCAGAGCGGACGATTGCGTCGGTCTTGAAAACCGTTGGGCCCTCACGGGTCCCGGGGGTTCGAATCCCCCTCCCTCCGCCACTTCAACGCCAGGTCAGATGGCATTTCCGTATGAGGCAATCTCGTTACCGACCAACGGGCACCAGCGGTCAGATACGGTCCGTACTGTGCTGGCCCGGGTCATGGTGGACTTGTTGGCTCCGGTTGGTGTGTTCCAGTTCGGGGACGCGGGTCCGGTAGCTGGGCGACAGTGGTTCCGGTACCTGTGTTACACCTCGGCTGTTCTCGACAGGCGGTGCTGAGCCTTCTTCGCTGGTGACGACGTTGTTGTTGCTGGGTTGGGGAGGGTCGTTGTGTTGGTGGAGCTGGGTCTTGTGGAGCAGCGGTATGCCGCGGTGTGTGAGGTGATCAACGACGGCGAGACCGTGACAGCGGTCGCTCGCCGGTTTGGGGTGACTCGTCAGACGGTTCATCGATGGTTGCGTCGGTACGCGGCGAGGGGTCTGGCTGGTTTGGCTGATCGATCGGTGAAGCCGGATTCGTGTCCTCATCAGATGCAGGCTGAGGTCGAGGCGTTGATTGTGGAGCTGCGGTTGTCGAATCCGGGTTGGGGTCCGCGGACGTTGCTGTTCCGGCTGGAGGCGGCGGGTGTGGATCCGTTGCCGGGCCGGTCGTCGGTGTATCGGTGTCTGGTTCGTCACGGCCTGATCGAGCCCGAAGCGAGACGCCGCAAGAAGGCGGATTACAAGCGTTGGGAGCGGGCCCGGCCGATGGAGTTGTGGCAGATGGATGTTGTTGGCGGGGTGATGTTGGCTGATGGTTGGAAGGCGTCGATTGTGTCGGGGATTGATGATCACTCGAGGTTTGTGATCTCGGCTCATGTGGTGCGGCGGGCAACAGCACGGCCGACCTGTGACGGGCTGGCCAAAGCGATGCGGGCGTTCGGTGTGCCGTCCCAGATCTTGACTGACAACGGCAAGGTGTTCACCGGCCGGTTCGGGCCAGGGACTGGTGAGGTGTTGTTTGATCGGATCTGTCGAGAGAACGGCATCAAGCACATCCTGACCGCTCCGAGGTCGCCGACAACTACGGGAAAGGTCGAGCGGTGGCACAAGACGCTGCGTCGTGAGTTCTTGAACGGCAAGGTCTTCGACTCGATCGAAGACGCCCAGGCCCAAGTCGATGGGTGGGTGAAGACCTACAACTTTGATCGACGGCATCAAGGGATCGGTGATGTCGTGCCGTGGGAACGGTTCCGTCTCGCCGGCGAGGACCACACCCCAATAACCGAATCAGTGGCGGAGCCGTCGACGACGCGCAAGGTGAACCAGGGCGGCAAGATCAGCTTCGCGTCGGTGTTGTATCCCGTCGGGGTGTGGCTGGCCAGTGAGACTGTCGACGTTGCAGTCGCTGACGGGCTCGTGTCGATCAGTCACCGAGACGTTCTGGTCGCAACTCATGCGCAGAAGCATCGACCCGGCAAGGAACAGAAGGCATTGACCCGCAGAGCCAAGCCTCAACGGCAGCGGCCGAACCAGGCCACCGTCGGCCAGGTCGTGATCCGCAAGGTCGACTCCTCGGGCAGTGTCTGCTTCGCCGCCACCAACTACCGGGTCGGGAACAAACAACGCGGCCGACAGGTCCAGGTCGCCATCGTTGGCGCCACCGTCGAGATCTCCTCCGGCAGCGAGATCATCCGTGTCCACCCAATCAAGCACGACCGATCACGAGAGAACGGCGCATTCGCCAACCCCGGTGGTCGAGCCCAACGAATCAACGCCGCCTAAACCCCCACCCCGACTGGAACATAGCTACCGGAGCCAAACCGGAACACAGGTACCGGAACTTGACAAGATACGGTCCGTACCACTGGCTTTGGGCGGTAGTGGTACCGCGCGGTGACCGATGGTCATGGTGAACCGCCGCCAGAAGGTGCAGGTGTTCGGCCTCGGTCTGCCGGCCAAGGGCACGCCGACAGCGCAGCGGCGCTATCGGGTGAAGTGGCGCATCGACGGGCGAGACCGAACCCGGTCGTTGCGCTCCAAGGCGGACGCTGAGCGGTACCGGCGCAGCCTGCTCGACGAAGTCGATCGGGTGAACGCTTCGACGATCCGACCGGTGAGCCGTCGTTGTGGTCGAACAGCACGCCGACATGGCTGGCATGGTCCCAGGAGTGGCTGCTGTTGAAGTGGCCCCAGTGGGCGGGGACGACCCGTCGCAGTGCAGTGGAGGTCCTCGTACTCAGCGCTGGTCGCTGCCGCTCGACGAGATCACACCTCGAGATCTCGAACGGGTGCTTGTCGCCATCACCACAAAGCAGGACGACAGACCCGTGAGCGCGGTGGCCCGTCGCCGCAAGAACACCGTCAGTGCAGTGTTGCGTGCCGCCGTGCGTCGAGACCTGATCAACCGAAACCCGGTGGATCGGGTGGAGTGGAAGACACCGAGCCGGGTGCCGACTACACCGACTCAGGTGAGCGCTGGGAGGTCAAGGGTCTCAAGTATCGGGCCACCGGTGCGGTTCGGGAAGTCCCGCTTCCTCACCGCCTGTGGCGCGCCTGAGAAACCACCTCGATCTGCTCGGAGATCCACAGGGTTCGCGGTTTCACAACGCCAACGGCCGGCCGATGACCTCCACGAACTACAGCTCAGTGTGGCGACGAGCCCGGGCAACGGTGTGGGGCGAGCATCCCCATCTCGCCACGGCCACGCTCTACGACCTACGACCTACGTCACGCCGCCGCCACGATGATGCTCCACGCCGGGGTGCCGCCAGCCGAGGTCGCCCGCCGGCTCGGCCACTCCGTCGATGTGCTCACCCGTATCTACTCGGGTGTCATGTGCGGCGAGGAGGGCCGCTCAAACGAGCTCATCGACACCGAGCCCGAACGGATGATGCGGGATTGAAGCCGTTGACCAGCTCGGACGCGGAACGCGAGCTGCTTCTGCTCGCGACTGAGAATGCCGCCCATCACGTTGCTCTTGTGATCGATGGACTCGAATCGTCACTGGACCGGTACGCCCACCGATGGATCCCATCGTGTCAATGGGCGGAGGCGTTGCACCTGTTTGAGGCATCTATCCTGACTTCACCGCTGCCGCTTTCCACTGGTATAAAGCTGTCCGTAAGTGTCTCGTAACCGGCCAGGGAAGAGACGTACGCATGACGAGGAAGCGCAGGGTCGCACTGGCGAGCGTCGCAGTGGTGGCCGCCGCGGCGGGGGTCGGCGGATGGTGGCTCGGCCGCGACAACAGCGGGTCCGGCGCGGCCTCCGGTGCCGCGTTCGCAGCACTCGACGCCTTAGTGGGCGAACCGTCCACCGACCCACCTGCCCTGTCGCCGGCTGATGTGATCGGCGTGCTCGAGGACTCCGCGGTTCTCTCCGACCCGGCGGTAATGCTCACCGAGGTCAGCGTCGAGCAGGAGGACGGCACGACGTACCACTTCGACGGGTCGTCGTGGTCGGCCATCACCCCCGGCGGCGGCGTCTGGGTGGTCCCCCAGGACGAGGTGGTCGTCGTTGATCGTGACGGCGTCATAGATGTGCAGGCGGCCATCGGCGCCGACACCGGATGGGCAGAGGAGGTGTTGGCGGCTATGCCCGGCGTGAGCCGTGACGAGGAGATCTTCGTCGTGGACGACTACGTCGTCTACCGCGACGGCTTTATCCAGGCGGCGGCCGCCCAGGGCGTGTGGGTGGACGAGCCGATCCGGGGCTCGGTAGTGATGACCCGACCCGTCACCTTCGAACCAGTGTGGGTGGAACCGGGGGACGGCCATACCTGGATCGCCGACCGGACCGCCGCGGTGCTGATCGTGGAGGACGGTGATGAATCGGTGGTGGCCGGGCGACTGATCCCCGATGAGACGACCTCGGGATCGGTGTGGGAGCCGGTGCCGGGCGCCGGGTCGGTAAGCGGCCACGTCGAGCAGGTGTTCGCCGGGATCGACGGGGCCACGGTCGAGAACGGCCGGCGGAGGGTGCCGTTCAAGATCTACGTGCAGCCCGACGAGGACGTCCTGGCGAAGACGGACCAGAAGCGGGTCGCCTACGAGAACTTCAACGGGAGCGTCGAGGTCACCGTCGTCTTTCGGGGGGACGATGGCGGGGGCTGCTCGATGTTCGGGTGCTTCGCCGACGCCGTCGCCTCCACGACGCTCAAGGTCGGCACGGGCACGTATCGCATTGGCTCCAGGTATGGGGGCGAGGCACTCGACAAGGTGGATCTGACCAACTGCGCCCAGACCGGGGTTTTCACCGGCGGCCTGACATGTGACGACACCGTTGTCAGTTTGGCTGAGAAGACCCAGGCCATCGCCGAGATCCTATTTGTGGAGCGCGGGAATGTATTCGCCGAACTGAACTGCGGCTCACCCGGGCCCAACCCGCCGGGCGACCCCGAAGGGAAGGCTCCCCGGGCATATCCGCCCGCCGATTACGAGGAGAGAATCGCCGCGTGGTCCGACCCGACCGGAACGGTCCTCGATGTGCCCGACCGCCTCGCCTTCGCGCGGGCGTGGATGCCGCTCCTCGAGTTCTCCCTCGATGAGCAGTGTGGCGAGGTGCTACGTGTCTTCGCCAACCTCAACGCTTACGCCCCCGACGGCGGCAGGGCAGCCTCACTGGACGAGGCCGCTCGAATAGAGATCACCTACACCTTGTTCTTCCGGTACGACGGCGGACGATTCAGGCTCCTCGGGGCCGACCACCCCGGAGACAACGAGGGGTTCGTCATCGGCTTGGTTCGCACCGAGCGCCGGGGCGGACTCTGCGATACCGGGTTCGAATTCGCCGGGGGCCGCACCGTGGGCCACAGCAACGTCGGTCTCGGCGTCCCCGGTGTTGACTACATCGTGGTCGACTACCTCGAGTTCAACCACCGCCAGATCGACGACTTCACGCCCGAGGACGTGGGCACGACCTGCCCCGATCCGAATCCTCGAGACCGCGGCGATCCCTGGCGGATCTTGGTGGCTGAGGGCAAGCACGCCACCTACTACCACCGCGACCCGTCACAGCGCCCACCCGAGGGCATCCCCGTCCCCAACGAGGAGGAGGATCCCAACGGAACCAATTGTGAGGCCGCATTGGTCCCCGACCTTCCCAAGATGTTGGCGGCGATGGCCTTCGGCAACGCCGAAGTGGCGTTGTTGATACCCGCGATCGAGAAGCTGGCGGGCGAGGACGTGTTCGCCGACCTCCAAGAAGACAACGGCTTGGAGGAGTGCGAGGCCGGACGGGATCTCGTGTCCTTGGCGGACCGGTTGGAACTGTACGGCCCTGAGGTGGCTGCCGGTAACCCGACCGATCTGGGTTTCGCAACCGCCATCGACGTGTACGAGACCGAGTCGGGCCTCAAGACGTTCATGGAACAGGCTCGGGGCCGAGTGTGCTACGCCCGGTGGCCGGAAGACGAGGAGCCGGCTTGCGACGGCTACGACTTCCACGTGCCCCGCCTCTTCGAGGTCCCGGCGGCAGCGCTTCCGCCGCCCACCGTCGAGATCCCCGACATGCGGGACTGGACGGAGGCCGCCGCCCGGGCTGAGTTCGACCGCCTGGAGCTCGTTTTCCGCCCGGTCACCACGGTGGTCACCGACCCCGCGAAGGACGGGTTGGTGATCCGCCACGTCCCGGCCGGCGGCACCTCGGTGACGGTGGGGTCCCCCGTGGAGGTGGTGCTCGGCGTCTACGAGATGCAGGAGATCCCCCGTCTCGAAGGCAAGGACGCCCGAGATGCCCGCTCGGACCTCAGTATCTACGGGTTCGAGTACGTCCCGGTTTTCGAGCCCGTGGACAACCCCGACCTCGACAACGTCGTGCTGTGGAGCGACCCGCCCGAGGGCACGCCCGCTGCGGCCGGCACGGTGGTCCGGGTCGGGGTCGGCATGTACCAGGAGCCGGAAGCCGTTCTGGTGGCGGCTCCGGACGTGAAGGGGAAGACCTTCTCGACGGCGCGCGCCGAGATCGAGGGTCTCGGTCTCGTCTACTCCCACGGGGGGACGACCCCCACCGGCGATCCCGGCCTTGACGGACTGGTGGCCGCCCAGACGCCTGACCCGGGAACCGCGCTGCTCGAAGGGGACACCGTGACCGTCTACGAGGGCGAGTACACGCCGCCGCAGGTGCCCATCCCCGACCTCGGCGGCCTCCCCGAGGCCGATGCGATCGCCGCCATCGAAGCCGTGGGCCTGGTCGCCGACGTGGCTGGGACCATCGAGACCACCGACTCCGGATTCGTCGGCAGGGTGATGGATCAGAACCCGCTCGACGGCACGGTGGTCGCCGGATCGACCGTCCGCATCTGGATCGGTGTGGCCTCCGGATCCGAGACCGGGACCCCGCCGTCGGGAGGGGCGCTCGACCCTGCGGCGACCCCCGAACGCCGCCTGACACTCTCCTCGGGGTTCAACCCCGACCCGAACCTCACCCAGAACGTTGCCTACGCCGGCAGCCTCGCGGTGGACGTCTCGTACCTGGGTGGCGGGTGCACCGGGTACGCCATGACCAACCCCAGCTTCCAGGTCTCGTGGTCGGGGGGCGGCGACCTGCTGCGCTTCTTCTTCATCCCCCCCGATGGCGCCGACACGACGATGGTGGTGCGGGCACCCAACGGGCAGTGGTACTGCAACGACGACTCGTTCTCCACCATCCACCCGTCGGTGACCTTCACCGGCCCGTCGAATGGGGCGTACCTAGTGTGGATCGGTGCCTTCTCCGGGGGCGGCACCGGTGGGGCAGGCGACCTGTACGTCACCGAAGTACCCGAGTACACGCCGTAGCCACCGAGCGCGTCCCAAGTCCGCCGAGGTACGGGCTGAGTGTCAGACGCTGCCTTGTCAAGCCGCGGAGTGAGCGGGTGGCGTCGGGCGGCCCACAGGTTGTTCTCGTGTCGTTCGCGGCAAGCCCGCCACATCGCGTGATAAGTCAGCAGACACTCGCGGCAAAGGCCAGCACCGTCGCGTCATAGCCCGGCCCCTACCGCGCTCCCAATACTCTCTGCGCTACTAGTCGCTCTCGTACTGTCGACGATCGGCACCCCGAACGACTGCACCACGACAGGCTGATATGAGCGGCACAGACTTGCCAGTTGCGCTTTGCGCAGCTAGCTGGACCACTACTGCCGAGACGTTCGTGGCCCTGTCTAGGTCGATCAGTCGTCGTGCAGCAGCGGGAGACACCTCACACGAATGCCTACGTCGCGTCGTGGCCAGCCTGGCGCAAAAGCTCAGCCAGCTGCGGCGAACGATTCTGGTCGATCAGGACCTTCACGGCGTGGGCTGCAGCGGGATCTCTCGATCGGCAACGGCGTCAGCGGCATATCGAAGTGCGGCAGCCACGTCCTCGAGCCGGGTCGTCTTGACAAGTTCTTGACATTCTTGACCGGGCCTTGACGCGTCCTGGGATATCCGCTGACCGCGTGATCGCACGTTGGGGCCATGAAGGCCCTGACAACACTCCTCATCTTCTCAATCCTGCTCAACACGACGCCCTCGGCGGCGGCTCCCACCGAGCCGGAACTGAACGTCGATGTCCCCGAGGCGACTGTCGAGACGCTCGACGCCTACGGGATTTACGGAGCCGACAGCGCTCAGGAAGCAGAGATCACCGCGGCGATGGCGGTGCTCGCCGACAACGGTCTGACCGTCCCGGAACTGAGGATCTACGTCCACGAGTCCAATCAGGGCTGCCGTGAGAACCAGGGCCTGTTCGGCACCGGCGGCGACAAGCACCGGGTCGACATCTGCAACTTCGACGAGTCGATCATCCGCCACGAACTGGTCCATGCCTGGGAGCACCACAACATGGACGACTCCACCCGCCAGGCCTTTCAGGATCACATCGGTCTCGACAACTGGAACGACCACGACCAGCCCCACTACTCACGCGGCATCGAAGAGGCGGCGTACCTCATCGTCTGGGGAATGGACGACAATCCCATCTCCAGGATGAGCCGCAACCACTACGCCGACGACCTCACCGGCTATGAGCTGCTGACGGGAACTGCTTCCCCCCGCATCTCCCACTGGAACGACGAAGCAGGCTCGGCCCCGAGCCTCCGGCCCTTGATCACGCCGTGCGCTGGCTCCACTTCCACCTACCGGATCGATTCCTGCCCGACGCTCGCCGAGATCAGAACCCGTTCCTGATCCACTTCCGGCTCGGCTTCCATGTCGGGTTCGGGCAGCCCGGCCTCACCGTCGATGTCGATCGTGGGCAAGAGACGGTCGAGCCAGGCAGGCAGCCACCAGTTGGCGTCGCCCATCAGCTTCATCGTGGCCGGCACCAGCACCACTCGCACGATGGTGGCATCGACGAAGATGGCCGTGGCCAGGCCCAGGCCCATCATCTTGATCACGGGGTCCTCGCCCAGCACGAAGCCGAGGAAAACCGAGATCATGATCAGGGCAGCCGAGGTGATGACCCGGGCTGTGCTGGCGATGCCGTGGATGACCGAACCGTCGTTGTCGCCGGTGACCAGGTACTCCTCCCGTACGCGGGAGAGCAGGAACACCTCGTAGTCCATCGACAGGCCGAAAAGGATCGCGAACATGAACATGGGCATGAACGGCACGATGGGCACCGTGGCCTCCAGGCCGATGAGCCCCATGCCCCAGCCCCACTGAAATACCATCACCAGCACGCCGTAGGCGGCACCGATGCTGAGCAGATTGAGCAGAGCCGCCTTCAGGGGAACGACAACCGAGCGGAAAACCAGAGTCAACAGCATGAACGACATCACAACGACGGCCGCGATGAACAGGGGCAACCGGCTGTTCACGCGCTCGCCGATGTCGGCGAAGCTCGCCGTCTGACCACCAACATGAGCACGGGCCGGACTGTCGTCGAGCACCGGTGGGAACACCTCCGCCCTCAACCTGGTGATCGTGTCGCGAGTGGTCCCGTCTTGAGGCGAGGTCGTCGCGAACGCGAGCAGGATGGCGACACCGGCATCAGGGTTGACCTCCGGAGGGGCAACATTCGCGATCCCCTCGTCGGCCACGATCGCGGCAACCAGGGGTTCCACCACGCTCGGATCTTCCGATATGTCGACGGCAATGACGAACGGGCCGTTGATGCCGGGACCGAAGCCCTCCGCGACGAGGTCGTAGGCCTGCCGCTCAGTGCGGCTTTCGGGCAGCGCACCTTCGTCGGGGAAACCGAGACGCAGGTCGAGCACGGGAGCGGCTAGGGCCAGAAGAAGGACTGTGGAACCGATCAAGTACGCCCAGGCGTTCTTCGACACGTGGCGACCCCAGCGTCCCCAGCCCGAGTTCTCTTCCCTGAAGTCTGCTTGTAGTTCTTCTCGCGTCTCTCTCTTCTTGCGTCTGAGACCGTTGATCCGGTGCCCGGCAAGACCGAGGAAGGCAGGGAGCAGGGTGACCGATGCGACCACCATGATCAGCACGATGATCGACGCCACGACGCCGAAGGCAGTCATGAAAGGAACGCCGGCGAAGCCCAATCCGAGGATGGCGATGACCACGGTGCCACCAGCGAAGACGACGGCTTGACCAGCGGTGGCCACGGCGCGGCCAACCGCTTCCTCCACCGTCATTCCCCGGGAGAGGAACTCGCGGTGGCGAGTGACGAGGAACAGGGCGTAGTCGATCCCCACCCCGAGTCCGATCATGCTGCTCGCCTGAGGGGCCCAGCTGGGCACCTCGATGAGGTAGGTGACCAAGGCCATCGTGCTGATGCCGAGGGCGAGGCCGAAGAGAGCCAACCCGATCGGGAGGCCCATGGCGATGAGAGAACCGAACGCCACGAGCAAGATGATGACCGCAGCGATGATGCCGATCATCTCGCCCACACCAGTCTCGGGTTCCTCGAATGCGAAGAACAGGTCGCCGCCCAGTTCGATCTGCAGGGGCGATCCCGCCTGAGCTTCTGCGCCGAATTCCTTGAGGTTCTCCAGGTCGTCGATGTTCAGTTCTTCCAGAACCGGATATTGGACCCTGATGAGCGCGATTGTGTCGTCTGCTGAGATGGAAGGCTCGCTCACCACCAGAACGTGTGAGAGGTCGGCGAGGCCGGCTTGGATCTCGGCCAGCTCAGCTCGAGCGGCGGCCGACTCGGAGAACGTCAGTCCTTCGTCGAACGGTGTGGTCACGACTTGGGCGGTGAGGCCCGCCTGATCGGCCCCTGCCGCAGTGAGCAGATCGACCGCATCTTGAGAGTCGAGACCGGGCACGGCGAAGGAATCCTCGAGCTCGCGGCCGAACACGCCCGACGCACCGATGACCGCAATGGCGATCACAAGCCAACCCCCGATCACGATCCACGGCCGTCTGGCCGCGAACCGCCCCAATCGATAAAGACCGTGCGACATCTTGCTCCTCCTGAGCGACCTCGGTAATCGCTACGCCGAGGTAGCGTTGTATCAGCGATCGCCGCCGAATGGGTGTCGGTGTGCCCCACGACACATCGCCAATTCTCGAAGTTATCGTCGCTTGGCCAAGATCCCTTGAGTTTCGCTACGATCAAGGAGCACTATGGCTCGACCTCGCAGCGAAACGGCCCGAGCGAAAATGCTGGGCACCGCCACCGACCTCGTCCTTTCCGAGGGCGTGCGCGGCTTCACCGTCGATGAGGTGTCACGTCGCTCGGGAGTGGCCAAGACCACGATTTACCGGCACTTCCCCACCAAGAACGAGCTCCTCATCGCGGCCATCGACGGCGCCACCGCGGTCCCGTCAACTCCTGACACGGGCTCGTTTCGCGGCGACCTGCTCGAGTTCTTTGCCAGCGTGCTCCCAATCTTCGCCGACACCAAACTCAGGGCGGCCTCTCTCGACATCTTCGCCGCCGCGGCGCGCGATCCCGAGCTTCGCCGAGCCCACCGCTCGATGGTGCGCGGACGAATGGGTCCCCTCAAGACGATCTTCGATCGAGGCCAGGCCAAGGGTGAGATCTCGGCCGACCTCGACTATCTCACGGCTTTCGACTTCATCGAAGGCCCCTTCATCGTGCGCTCCCTCATCCGGCCCGAGTCGATCGACGACCTCGACCTCGAGTCAACCGTCGACCGGATCATCGTCGTGCTCAACACCTGACCCCGACTATTGCGTCGACATCGCCACC
Organism: Acidimicrobiales bacterium; assembly: GCA_029263215.1. Lineage (GTDB taxonomy): Bacteria > Actinomycetota > Acidimicrobiia > Acidimicrobiales > Aldehydirespiratoraceae > OFTM10. Next base: position 41,530 of record JAJCXY010000127.1, on the reverse strand, counting down.
GAAGTACGGAAACGTTCGACCAGGTCGACATCGCCGGTCACTGTGAGTTCGTCGACTCCGGACCGACCCCACAACCACAGGTCGAGGGCCACAGCATCACCGCTGACGACAGTGTCGGGAGAGTCCCCGTCGGCGATCATCAGTGCCTCCATGTCGTGGTGCTTGCCGGTGCGAGGTGAGGTGCCTTCCATCCGACCGAACGCCAGGGTCCATGAGTCGCCGGTGTCGCTGGTGGCCACTTCGATCACCCCGGTACCGCGCGTGAACGACGCCCAATTCGGGATCTCCGACATGAACACCTTGATCGCCTCATCCACCCCATCGGCCGCCAGTTCCGGCGCGATGTCGGGCATCGCGGCGCCCGCGGCCAGGACTGCGTCGACATGGTGGATCAGCACCTCGTGAGACTGACGCCGCAGCGTGAAGGCCACCGTCTGCTCGGCGGCCCAACTCCAGGCCGCGTCGGCCGGGTCGGCATCGACCAGGGCCGCCATGAGATCAGCGGTGGCCTTCTCCAGCCTGCTGACGAGATCCGAATCAAGGGGGCGATCCGGTTCGACGTACTCGGCGGGAGGCGCAGGCCGCGATGGGATCACGTAGGCCCAGAAATCCTGCACTTCGGTCATGTGCCACGCCAGGTCGCCGAGCGTCCAGTCGCCACACGTTGGCACCCCAACATCAAGAGCTGAAGCGGCGACCAGAGCAGCCAACCGGTCCGAGTGGAAACCGATTACATCGAGGCCGACATGTTGGGGATGTATCGCAGGCACCAGTGGAGTCTCGCGCACCATCCGGCAATGGGCGACCGCTCCGCCAACAGGGAGAAAGGTGGGGGTCTGCCGGTGGTACGGCGGTAAGACCGGCAGACCCCAACGCCAGCCATGCGCGGGATTGCTGTGGGATCGCGCCGGCTGACCGAGAACGGGACCGTAGCGCTGTGGTTCAGACGAGTCGAGGCTGGTGACGCTGCGTGGTGGTACCCCTCACGAACGGCCGAGCCGGGCTGGGCCTATTTGCCTCGAGCGTTCTGGCGCTGCTGTTCGCGGCGCTGCTCCCACCATGAGCTCTTCTTCAGCGAATCATCGCCCGTCATGCGATCGCGAAGATCGACGATCTCGCCGGTGATGACTTCGGTGTGATCCGGATCGACCACCGGACGCCGCGGCGCCACATCGGCCGGCATCAGCAAGATGCTGCCATCGGGCCTCTTCTGAGCGAGGAAATAGCGGTCGTCCTCCTCCGCAAGCCGCCGAAGTGACAGACGGCCGCGCGAGTCGAGTTCAATGAGCACCCCTCGATCCATACCCAAACCCTTTCGCCCGATTCGGCACCGCATACGCGGAATGACAGCTCGACGTTCATCGAGACATGTCGGCACCGCGGCATGCGCCCTCACCCACTGTGGCCGTAACCAACACGCAGCGAGACGCTACCGGCGACAGCGCAGACAGTCAATCGCGTCGAGAATGACCGAGAGTCACCCAGCTATCTTGTCGGCTCGACGGGCCGGTACTAGGTTGCCACCCCTGCACACACCTTCGAGAAGCGAGGTCGGGGAGACAAGGTGGCGCTGATCTTCAGTTCTTCCGCCGAGCGCGAGCTACGCGAGCTGTACTCGGCCAGCTCGAAGTCCGTGAAGAACGAGATCACTGGGCTCCTCGCCACCCTCGACGACGCTCCGGAATACGCGTTCAGTGAAGCCGAGGCCCTGCCCCTGGCTCTCGATGACCCCGGCGAAAGGCCCGGCGACGCCGGCATCACCAACCGGTCGATCGTGCGCGCCGACGGCGGGATCGTGTGGATTCTGTGGCGCGACCGCGGCGAGGACGACATCGAAATCGTCGGGGCGGTCCGTCCTGCAGACAAGCACTAGGGCAACGAGGGCGGGAGGCGCTAGCCTCGCCGCGGTAATTGGAGACGTGGCCGAGCCAGGTTGAAGGCGCTTCCCTGCTAAGGAAGTAACGTCGTAAGGCGTTCGTGGGTTCAAATCCCACCGTCTCCGCTGAAGCCGGATCTGGTGGTGCCCGCGAGCTGCGGGCGTACACTGGCCCGGCGTAATTTTCACACGAGTACTGCGCCCGTAGCTCAGCTGGATAGAGCATCTGACTACGGATCAGAAGGTCGGGAGTTCGAATCTCTCCGGGCGCGCTGAGCGAATCCCCTGCAACCGCAGGGGATTCGACAGTTTTGGAGCCTCGGTTTCACGGACGTCGTTTCTACATCGGCTGCAACGGCACGAGCTGCGACACGTCTCTGATGACCGAACCGAGCAGTTACTCGATTTCGATCACATCTGAGTCGGGCCAGATCGTGACGCCAAGACGATCACCAACCGCCTGTTCGAGGGCGGCGATGAACGCCGTGACGTCGTTCTCATCGAGCTGCCTATTACGCGCTTGGTACATACGCCGGGCCCGGTAGACCAGCTCTAGATCGCCGGTGAAGCGACCCTCGTCCCAGGTCAGATGAACGGCTTCGCCTCTATTCTGCTTTCGATCCCTACACACATGCCACCACGTCCAACAGTCGCGGCCTACTTTCAGAGTACGCATAGCGCGCTGTGAATAAAAAAAGGAACTTCGGTTTGACGGTCGGTGGATGACTAGATCCCGGTGACCGTGGTCTGAACCACCCCTAGCCGCTCACCGCTGATCCAGTGCAGGCTCTCGATGGTGACCAGCGAAGTACCCTTCCGCAGTGGCGTAACCATGAAGTCGTAGCGTTCGGCCGTGGCCACGTCCATCGAGCCATCGACCTGAACCGGTGTTGCAAAGTTCGGTGCCTGGTTGTCGAAAGGCCGACCGTCGCTGGCGATGATCTCAACCGCCATGTTGCCATCGGCGATTCCGTGAAAGGTCACCCGTTGCCGCGTGTAGGAGGTGTTCGCATAGCGAATCAGGATCGGCAGTCCGCCCACGTCGCCCTCAGCTGCGATCGTGGGATCCTCGATCACCGCGTCCGCGTCGGTGCGGCCGTTCTTCATCTCCTGGAACTTGCCGGAGATGTCGAAATAGACCGGGTTGAAATCATGAAGGCCGGCATCGCCCCCCTTCATGCCCGCGGCATGGCCCAGTTCGTGCCAGACGGGGTCCACATCGCCACAGCCCCACGCCCGCTCCTGCTCCGGTTCGTACTCCGGTCCCTTGTGAAAGGCCGTGCCCGGACCTTCGACCGGATCGATGATCAGGCCGCCGTACATGCCCATCTGGAAGTGGAGGGTAGTGTTCACATGACAGTGGTAGAAGTACGTTCCTGCGCCTCGGGTCTGGAGTTGGCCGCCTTCCATCGGACGAAACGGCGCACCGGCACGAAACTGGTAGGTGTAACTGCCGGTCACCTCGAATGACGTGTGGCCCACCCCGTCGTTGTGGGTGTCGATCTCGATCCCGTGTAGATGGATGGTGTGCTGACGCTTACTGGGCTCGAGGGTGACGTGCACGATGTCGCCCTCGGTCACTCGGATCAGTGAGGACGGCCGGATCACGTCCTCCTCGACCCGGTTGAGTCGATCCTCGAAACCCCAGAACTCGATTTCGCGACCGTCCGGCATCTCCAGATCGCGGCTGAAGAACTTCATCTCGAATGCCTTGTCCGGAGCGACCTTCCCCGGTGTTTCGGGACTGCCCTCTACCGGCGTGGTCTCCCAGAAGAACAAGGGGTTCGTGAAGTCGTCGTGACCACCGGCACCACCACCGCCGCCATGACCGTCGTCGCTGCCGTCCTCGTCGTCCCGATCATCCCGATCGTCTCGCCCGCTCATAGCTCCATCTTCCAATCCGTGAGCAGGCCCTGCGGATAGAGGCCGCCGGCCGCGATCTGAGACATCTCTACGTGGCAATGCATCGGCCACCTACCCTCCATCTCCCGCTGGTGTAGCTCCCTGAGGAAGGCCGACCCCTCCTCTGGTGGGGGGAAGTGAACCGCGTTCGGCGGGATGGCGTAAGGCAAAAACACATCGATGCGGTCCTCGGGCATCAGCCTCAACGTGTCCTTCCACATGATGGTGTCGGGAACCACCGCGTTGTGAACTAAGGGGAACACATGGTTGCCGTGAAAGTGCGGCGCGTGCATCGCCACGCCTGCGTTGACGACGCGGATCAACGCTGCGTGGTCGAGTTGGGCGTGAATGACAGTTTCCGGCGCCGACTCCTCGTGCGACGCCACGCTCCCCATCCGCCCGTTGAGAGTGAAGTAGCGGGGCAGGAAATTTCGCACGAACTCATCTGGGTCGATCGGCAGACCCGCCTGGGCCCGAGCGTTGTAGTCAGGGTCGATCTCGTTGAATATCCAGACCCACTGGGTGACGAAGGTCCAGTACTCAGAGTCGAGATCGGGATGCGCCACCAGACTGCCATCGGAAGGCACGACAATGAGCACACCGTTCAGGCCGAGGGTGCGGTTGACGGGACGGTTCAGCCCATCCTGATAGAGGTAGGTTCCGGGACTCGGCGCCGGGAACGAAACCTCTCGGGTCGCTCCAGGAGCGATCACGCCACTGTCGACCACCCCCTCGATGAAGAAGCTGTGGTCCTCGGAGAGATTGTTGGAGATCTGCAGTGTGATCGTGTCGCCATGATGGGTCCAGAGCACGGGACCCGGTGTGTTCAGAGCCTCGCTCTCGTCGACTCCACCGCTGCGGAACCCCCATCCCCAGAAGTAGACGGGCACGCCTTCGATCATGTTGATGATGCCGTCGTTCATGAACAGTTCGATATTTTCGCTGAGCCATGGGGTGGCCGGACTCGCTTCAGCAGCGTGCGCCTGCCGAGTGCTCAACACGATCAAGCCCGTCGAGCTCAGCGCCAGCGCCGCGGCACCGCCACCGCTGTAGGTGAGGAGTTCGCGCTTGGTGATTCCGGACGTGGCCACGGCGGCAACGACCGGAGACCCCGGCGAGGTCGTCGAGGTCGAAGCCCGGATGACTCCCTCACGCTCGAGGACTCGCCAGGCGATCACCGACGACGTGACCAACACGAGCACCAGAGCGACGGGCATCGCCACCAGCGCGTCCCGTGCGCCATGACCGAGCTGACCCCAGAAACCGGTTGCCGATTCAAGACCACCAGCGCCAGCTACGAGGTAGCCCGCCCCCGGTGGGGTTCTGATGGTTCCCAAGCCGCCATCGCCTCCGAGTACGCCATCAACCACGGAGTGGGCAGCCACGAGGGGCACCAACAAGACACCGAAGAGAGCCGCGATAGCCACTGAGTTGGGGACCAAGGTGTCCCTCGTGCTCCTGCGACGCGCGAGGCGCGCAGCTATCGACAATCCTCCGACGACCGCCAGGAACGCAGGCAGGAGGGTGAGTGACCCATCTCGAACCAGGTGGAACAGTCGCCCTCCCGACGACTCGTGATGCACCTCCAGTACCGATGCGTGAACCCACTGTGTCCATGCCACCACGCCGAAAGCGAGAACGACCGTCATGATCATGACGTCGTGCTGCCTGCCGTAGTTGCGCCCGCCCGTTGCGAAATTGATGAGCCCCAAGATCTGCGCTTTCATCGCCGAGGCCCACCGGTTCTGATTCGCTGACACGTTGCCACATCCAGCTGGGGCGTGCGTCGATCTGGGGAAGATCTATCGAACAACCCGCTGGGCTGACCGACCGCGGCTCCGCACGACCTCGATCACAAACTCGCCGATCACGCCGCCCAGTGCTACCCAGCCAAGGATGTGAGCGCGCTGCCAAAGCGACGGCCAGGCACCATCGTGGGGAGCTCCGAACCGGGCCTGCTGGATGAACACATAGCCAGCCATCAAGCCCACGGCTGAACCCACGGCAAGGATCAGTGTCCAGCGTCGAATCCCACGCGAACATCCGATCAGGGTGAGCACGCCCACGAGGACTGCGATCCACAGATACATCACCGTGGCGCTCAGGATCGCGGCCGTTGCCGCCAGCGTGATCCGACCGCTCCACGTCGGCACCGTGGTCGGGTGGGGGCCGAGCGCGGGGACGGGCCCTGGGGCCTCGGTAAGAGAGTCGTGCCTGCGCAGGGCGAGCCCGATGATCGCGAGGATGCCGAGAACGCTCACCACGAAGCCGAAGCGTACGGTGCCGTTCGGCCTCCATTCGAGCTCAATCGTGGCCCCGGTTCCGACCAGGGCCGGGTCGACGAGCCAGCCGTTGGCAAACCCGTCCACAAGCGTCGGACCGCCCAGGTCGGGTCCGTCTACGATGCGAGCGCTCCAGCCATTCTCGTAGGACTCACCCAGCACGAGCCAGAAAGGCTCGGTTGCGTCACTGAACGCCACCTCCGCTACGCCGCGGCCATGCTCCCGGATGTCGATCGCCGGGACCGCCGCTGCATCGCGCCGCGCGTCGGTGGACCGCAACACGAGCAGATCAACATCGATGCCACCGTGGCGACCGGCCGCCGTCTCGACGAGATGCGGGCCGGGAGCCAGGGCGAGCGTTGGCCCGCACGCTTCGATCGCCATGGGAGCTGCGCCCGACTCGGAGTCGGTCGGGACCAGCCGGACCGACACGGGCCGACCATCGATCTCGATGAGGTCCTCGCGACAGGATGAAAGCTGCTCGAGGCCACCCAGGTTTGCTCCGTGACCTCCGACGCGGACCTCGGCGATGCCGATCGGCAACACGACCCGGCTCGCCGAGAACCACTCGATCGTCTCGATGGCCCTCACGTCGCGAATCGTCAGGCGCAGCGATTCCGTGGTGACCGGATCGATGGGGAGCACAACATGGGCCAACGCGTCGTCGATCCCCACCACATCAACGACGTCGTCGAGCGCCACCTCCTGAATCCCGGCATCCGTCTCTACCTCGAGAACGGTCGGAACGGAATGACGACCGTCGGCTCGTAGATCAAGCTCTATGCGCTCGATGATCGTCGGCTCACCCAGGTCGAGTTCAATCCAATGACCGCGCTGTTCCCCGAACGGTGGCATCCAGGCGGTGGACGGGTCGCCGTCGAGTACAGCGGACGCGCGCTGCTCGACCCCACCCACCAAGCGCTCCGATGCCACGGCCCGGGGTGCCGCTTCCAGTCCGAGCACGTCGTCGAGTACGGCGTCGGGCGCATACCCGTTCAAGCGGGCCGAACCCGAAATCGCGAATTCGTTGGCCGCGGCCAGGTTGAACTCGCGACGCAACAGCCTCTCGGGATCGTCACGCACACCCCTTGCTCGTTCACGACTCATCAGCACAGTGGTGGGCAGATCGGCGTCGAGAGCATCGAGCCGTTCCGACAAGCGGGGAGCCATCACCATCGTTTCGGACAGCACCGTCTCACCCACCCGGACCTCGGCGAAACCGACAGAGCTCAAGCCGCCATAGCCGGGCCGCCGACCGGCGCTGGTCTCCCAGATGCGCAGAACCAGCGACCGGATCTCAGCGACGCCCAAGTCGAGCACCTGCCCCGTCGAGGTGAGCGACGACGAGTCGAGCACCCGTCGTTCGAAAGGCCCACCGTTCACCGCCACATCGAGCTCACTGATGAACCTGTTCGGATCCAGGGTCGACGGTTGCACCACCGTCGCCGATCGAGCCTCGACCGGCACCGGGAAGACGAGGGTGAGCGCTTCACCTCGCGCATCGCTGAACGCACCGGTACGCCACGCTGTCGTCGTGTCGCCGTCCACCGCGTGGGCGGCGCGATCCTCGGAGTGGTACGAGATCGGATTCCCGTACGCGCTCGCGGTGGCGATGACGCCGGTCAGGCGTGCGGTGGTGAAGGATCCAACCGGAGCGTCGGGGAACACGTTGAGGCGAGCGTCTGTCTGGTCGGGTCGCAGCTCGTCGCCCCCTGCTTGTTCGGTCATTCCCCGGTTGTCGCGAATCGTTTTCCATCTCCGGGCCTCGAGGCGGTTGCCGTCGGTCAATGCCACCTCGGCCCCAGCAGCAACTGCCGCGGCCAATTGGTCGTCGTCCAGCGTCGCCTCGTACAACACCAGCCGATCGGCCGGGAGCAACCCTGCGACCGCCAGGTCCACCAGCGACTCCCCGTCGCCGGCCACGATCAGGGGCCCCGCGGCAGGTCGCACACGGATGACGCCCAGAGGGTCAGAGATGGACAGCGCCGCCACCGGCGGTGGCGCCGGCAGGTCGGGCGCCATGGTGAGCTCCAACTCGTCGAGCAGGGGGAATTCATCGCTGGCCCGATTGGGCGTCGGGGCCCCGAACTCCACTGCTTCCTGGAAACCCGGTGCCCCTTCGATCGCGGCCCAGAACGCATCAGGCCGCGGAAGTCGGTAGCGCTCATACTCAAGGTCGCTCTGCACGATCACGTCGCCCGCTCCCAGAAGGCGGGCGATCGGTGCCACCGCTTCCGGTTCGAACAAACCCTCCTGAGCGCGCCGATCGAGGGCGATGAGCAAGTCGGCCGAGGCCGCGGGACCAAAGGCCACGAGTTCGCGCACGGCCACGGGCCGGTCGGTCAGGCCGGGCAACACATGGTCGATGGTGTTGCCCCACCGGTGGGCGGAGAAATCAGCACCGGGCAAGATGATGGCACGAGAGTTCGCGTCGCCGGCATCGAGATACTCGGCCGCAGCCCGCCAATCAGCCTGGACCCGTTCGTCGCGAGCGAGCTCGTCGCCGATGTATCCCCCGGTCCAGAGCGCAGGCAGGCCGAGCGCCGCGAGACCAACGACGGCAACCCCCGCCCTTCGGCGCAAGAGCCTGGTGGGCATCGCGTCGACCGCTACCGCAATCGAGCCTGCGGTGGCCAGCAGAAACAGAGGTAACGCACGGGGGGAACTTCGTAGCGCCAGCGCGAACCCGGTGTCGGCAACATCGTCGCGGACCAGTCCGAGCACGCCGCCCGGGTCGTCGTAGGGGTGAAATCCGATGGTGAGAACGAGGCCGACCACGGCCAGCGCCAAGAAGTAGGCCCGATATCGCCAACGGGCCACGAGCAGCGCCAGTGCCGACACTCCGGCGACCGCGAAGCTGGCCGCGATGACCCAGAGTTGCTGGGTGTAGGCCACACCCGCCGTGACCCACTCGTCGGTGCGGTCGCCGCCGTACAAGATCCAATACCCGAGCCCGCGCCACGCCTCCGACGCCGGCGATCCCGAAGCTACGACATCCAACGTCTCGCTGAACTGGAGGACATCGGCACCGTGCTGGCCCTGTACGAGGAGCGCCACCACCCACCACAGGCAGGCCGCCACCAGGGCGACGCCGATCCGAAGCGCAGTGGTTACCGCCGCACGGATCGACACCTCACGAAACACAAACACGGCGAAGGGAAACCAGATCACGACCGCCAGGCCCGCATACAGCAGCGACGACGCGTTGACCGATCCGACAGTCGTGCCGATCAGGGCGATCGCAAGCGGTTCCCGCCAGCCCTCGCGCCGCAGCGATCTCACCCCCAGCGCCACCAGCCACGGTAGGGCCGCCCACGGGAGCACGAGTACCGATATCCGGGTCGCATAGGCGAGCGGGTAGGGCGACAGCAGGTAGACGAAGGCGGCGACGAGAGAGGCGGAGCGCGTCCACCCGAAAGTCCGGCCGAGGAAGGTGCACCCGAGGCCCGCCAGAAACAAGATGGTGCCGATCCACAGGCGCTGAGCGACCCAGTCGGGAAATCCGATCGTGTCGAATACCCAGAACCAGGGGCCCATCGGCCACAGGTAGCCGATCGACTGGTGGGTGACCGTGCCGAGCGCCCAGTCGGGGTCCCACAGAGAAGCCGAACCGGCGAGCACCCCTCCGGGATCGAGCGTGAGGTACTGCTTGGTGTCGGCAACCACCAAACCCCGACGGGTGAGGAGCAGGGGGAAATACGCGGTGATCGCCAACGCCAGTGGCCCCGACCATCGACTCCTGAGAAGCTTCGCTGTCATCGCGGCAGAGCTCCTGTTGGTGGCAGCGCTGGACAGCGGTGAGCCTACGCTGAACGAGCCTCCCAAGCCCTACACTCGGGCACCCGATGTCGCCGCCATCACCACCTGCCGAGTTGGAGGCAGCCCCCGATCCGCACCCCAACGGGAAGGGACTATCGCGCCTGTCGACGATGTGGCGTCTGTTCCGAAACGAACGAGACGATCCGGCGCCGTTCTACCAAGCGTTGGCCTCTGAATCGGCAGCCGACCTCGACCGGCGCTACGGCCTTCGCGGCGCGACCATCCTCGACGCCGGGTGCGGACCCGGATGGTTCGCCGCCGCGATGCGCGATTCAGGCGCCACGGTCGTCGGGCTCGACGGAGACGGTGATTCCCTGCGCGACGCGACACCCCCGATCGACGGATTGTTGCAGGGCGACGCCGGTGTTTTGCCCTTTCCCGATGCCTGTTTCGACGGCGTCTTCTGTTCGAACCTGCTCGAACATGCCGTCGACACCGACGCCATCTTCGACGAACTCGCCCGCGTTCTCCGACCGGGCGGGTGGGGATACGTCAGCTGGACCAACTGGTACTCGCCTCACGGCGGCCATGAGATGTCGCCGTGGCATCTGCTCGGACCCTCCCGGGGTTCGCGGCTCTATGAGCGCAGGTACGGCCCACCCCGCAAGAACCGCTACGGCGAAGGCCTCTTCGCCGTGCACATAGGCCCCACCCTTCGCCTCGTACGGCACCATCCTCACCTCGACATCGAACAGGTGGAGCCTCGCTACTGGCCTCGCCTCCGGGCGATCTGTTCGATCCCCGGTGTGCGCGAGGTACTCACCTGGAACTGCGTGATCCGGCTGACTCGAACGCCGGTCAATCCTGGGTGATCGGGGTGAATACGGGAAGAGTGATCTCGTCACTCACCGCCTCGAAACCGACCTCGACCGCCATCTCGATGAACACGTCCGCGACAGGGCAATCCACGACGCGAGCCGGTATTCGGATCCCGCCCGTTTCATCGAGTTCCACCAGCGCCACCACATATGGCACTTCAGCGGCGAACCCCGACGACATCGCCCGGCGGACAACGACGTAGCTGTAGATCTCGCCTGTGCCTTTCACCCGCTGCCACTGGTGGTCAGCGGCACCACACGAGGGGCACAAGGGGCCGGGATAGAAACGGAAAGTTTCGCAGGCATCACAGCGCTGGAACCGCAGCTCGTGCCGGTCACACCCATCCCAGAACGGCTGGGTGTCTGGATTCGGGAGGGGCCGCGGGGTCATGGTGCTCATCCTCTGGCGCCCAGAAGCAGAGCCGACGCGACCTCGGGTCCACCCCAACCAGTGGAGAGCCCGACCTCGGCTTCGGCCACCTGACGGTGAGTGCCCACGTAGTCCCCCCGCAACTGGCGCACGACCTCGATCAGGTTGTTCATCCCGTGGGTGTAAGCCTCCGAGAGTTGGCCGCCGGCGGTGTTGCACGGCAGTGCCCCACCCAGGGACAGTCGATTGTCCTCGACAAACGCCCCGCCCTCACCTTTCTCACAGAATCCATAGTCTTCGAGTTGGATCAGCACGGTGAACGTGAAGCAGTCGTAGATACCCGCCACGTCGACATCGCCGGGCCGAAGACCCGCCATTTCGAACAGCCTCGGTGCGAGGTGATGACCCGCCGCCTCGGTGATGACCGGAAGTCCATAGTGGTACACGTTGGAGCCGCCCGACCGGGTAGCGGCGCCGAGGACACTCACTGGCGTTTGGCGCAGGTCGCGCGCCCTGTCCACTGAAGTCACGATGCAGGCGGCCGCCCCGTCGGTCTCCAGACAACAGTCGAAAAGAACGAACGGATCGACGATCGGTGGAGCGCCGAGATAGTCCGTCATGGTGAGCGGACGACCATGCATCATCGCTCGCGGGTTGCGGCCGGCATGCTCACGGAACTGGAGCGCCACGGCCCCGAGCTGTTCGGTCGTAGTGCCGTACTCGTGCATGTGGCGCCGAGCTATCAGGGCGTAGTGCTGGGCAGGACTCGTGATCCCCTGGGTCGAAAAGAAGCTCGAGAAGGGATAGATCTGCTCGAAGCTGAAACCATCGCTCTCCTGGGTGCCGAACCGGCGACCCGACCTCCCGTTCATGGCCCGGTAGCAAAGAACGGTCGAGCACAATCCAGCTTCGATGGCGGCCGCGGCAGTGGCCACGAGGAACTCCGCCGAGGATCCGCCGCCAACGATTTCCGCCGCGTAGTTGGGTTGGGCCCCCAACGCCGAGGCCAGGTGGAGCCCATCTGCAGAGTCGCCCTCCGCGTAGGACAGGAACCCATCCACCTCTTGGGGGACGAGGCCTGCGTCGGCCAGTGCATCTTGGGCAGCCTCTACCGCAAGTGTGAGCGGAGTACGGCCCGACTCTCGTGTCCAGTCGGTCTCCCCCACACCCGCAATCGCATATCTCTCACCCAAGAAACCCATGCGCCTCCACCTCAAGGTCGGACGCTACCGGGAGTGCTCTCGTCGGACGAACCCGACTGGGGCCGAAGCCACCCCAGTCGAGTTTGGGGGATTCGCCTGATGCGGCGACACCTCCCCATCCTGCACACTGGAGTCATGGCCGAAAAGAGCAAGAGCCCACCCCAGTCGGCGTCATCGAAACTCCCGCCGCCTCCCCCACAATCTGCACATCCTTCGCGTTGGTGCCCCGACTGCGGCACCATCGTGACAGAAGTCCGGTGCCCCACATGTGGCGTACTGGTCGGCGGCCCCGAGGCCGCCCGGTTCTGGCAGCTTCACGCCCAGATCGCCGATCTCACCCGCCTGCGCGACCAGGCCCTGCTCGAACTTCGCAGTACCCGAAGCACCGGCCCCGACGATCTCCCACCTCCGCCACCGCCGGGGGCCCGCGAACCATCCCAGGGCTGGGCGCCGAACCTCACAGTGCGAGATCTCCTGCTCACGCTCGGGGTGTTCTCCCTCGTCGTTGCCGTCGTCTCGTTTGCCGTGGTGTCCTGGGATGATCTCTCCACCACCGGTCGCGTCGGCCTGGTGATCGGGGTGACGGCGCTCGTCGGGGCCAGCGGTGCTGTCCTGTTCCGCAAGGGACTCACCGCAACCGGCGAAGCAGTCACAGTGTTCTGGGCCGCCTTGTTGGTGGCCGACGTCGCCGCGGGACGGGTGCTCTTGGTGCCCGACGCCCCGCCCCTGACCGCGTGGGCCATCGGCCTTGCCGCTGTTGCCGTGCTGCTCACTGGCTTCGGCTCGCTCACCTCGTCTCGAACCTCCTCGGCTCTGGGTCTAGCTGCGGCCCTCGTTCCGCTCCCGCTACTCGCCATCGGGCAAGGCAGCGAGATTCTCGTAGCCGCCTCGAGCCTCGTCGGCTTTGGAATCGCCTGGTGGGCCACCGGGCCTCTCGACCGGCGATCGGGACGCCTCGGCACGATCCTGGCCGCGAGCCTGCAGCATCTCGCCTGGAGCTTCGCGGCCGGCGCCGCTCTGGTTGGGTTGGCCACCAACGACGTAGTCGGCATCCTGGTGTTGCTCGCGATCATCGGTGCCCTCCTCACCGGCGCCCACAAGATCGAGCCGAGCGGGCCTCTCCTGCGAACGAGGGCCTGGATGGCGAAGTCGGCAATCCTGGTCATCACCACCCCCGTTGTCCTCTCGACACGAGGCGACGACGATGCTTGGGGCCTGTTGGCCGCCACCCTCACCGCGGTGGTCGTCCTGGCTCTCACCGAACGCAGCACCCGACGCGGTCGAGACGGTGCCACCCTGATCGGTGCCGGCACCGTGATCCTCTTCGGACTTCTGCCCAGCGCCGTCAACCTCATCCGCTCGCTTGTGACTCTCTTCGAACCGGCCACCGACTACTGGACCGGCTCGGCCGGCGAAACCCTACGGTTCTCCGGGCCGTGGAGGCTGTCCGACCAATTGGTTTCCCTCGGACTGCTGGCGGCGGTAGGCCTCGCCACAGTCGACCAGGTTCGGTCGCGGCCCCATCTCCGGTGGGTGGCAGGTTCGGTCATCGGAGTCGTGTCGATCATCGCCGTTCCGATGATCGTCGGCGTGCCCATGTGGATCGCGTTTGCCTTGCTCATCGCAGCCGGCATCACCTGCTTCTCGGTGGCCGTTGTCATCAATCGTGACGAACCACTACTGGCCGGCGCAGTTCTCACCGCCAGCGCGGTTGGTGTCTCTCTGGCCACACCGGCCTTCACCATCATCTCTCTGGCGATGGTGTCCGTGGCGTTCTGCACGCTCGCCTTCCACTCCGCAACATCCTCCACATCTGATCGAGCCGCGTTCTTCCTCGCAACCTCGTTCGGCACCGCCAGTTCGATGGTGCTCGCTATCGCCGCCAACGCCGGCTGGGAAGCAGGGACGATCGCCCTGGCCGTCGAGTTGACCGCCGCCGCTCTCCTGCTACCTCTCCCCGCCGCCGCTCACCTGGCCGGAGTCGCCGACTCGCGGCTCGGCCGACTGCTCGAGCTACCCCGGGTGCAGGGTGCCTATGAGTTGGCCGGCGCAGTGGTGATGGTCGCCGCCATGTGCGCCGCGGCCGCCGGCGACGATGCCCTGTTCATCACGTCGGCTCTGATCATCGGCGCGGTGGCGAGTGTGATGCAGTCCATTCGCCCCGAGCGATCGTGGCTGGTGGTGGTGGCCGCGGGCCTGCTCGCAGGAGCAACCATCGTGCAACTCGACAACGCTGGTATCGAGCTGGTCGAACTCCACGCCGCGCCGGTGGCAGCAGCCGCTGCGGTGTTCGGGTGGTATGTGCATCGAGAAACACCCGCATCGAGTTCATGGGTCACCTGGGGACCGGCCACCGCCATCGCCCTCGGCCCCTCGCTCTCTGCCGCTCTCGGCGAGGACCCCGGGACTCGGCCAATCATCCTGCCCGTCGTTGGCTTCGCCGTCGTCGCCCTCGGAGCGCTACTGCGAAAGCAGGCGCCGACGATCATCGGTGCGTTCGTGGTGGCGGCGGTGGGTATCGACTTCCTCCTCACTCTCGCCGCGGATCTTCCTCGCTGGATCCCGTTCGCCTCCGCCGGACTGCTGCTGCTCGGCCTCGGGGCGAACTTCGAGCAGAGCCGCAACCGGGCTCGCCAGTTCGCCCTCCAGATCAAGGAGCTGTCCTGAGGGAACGGGCCGCCTATTCGATGCCGTGCTCGATGGCGTAGCGCATGAGCTCCTGCTTGCGGGAGAGATGCAGCTTCTTCAAGATGTTGCGAGTGTGATTCTCCACCGTCTTGGCCGAGATGAAGATTTCCTCACCGATCTCCTTGTAGCTGAGACCCCGAGCTACATACTGCAGCACCTCTCGCTCACGTTCAGATAGTCCCTCGCCCGACGAGTCCGACTTCTTCAGGCGGCGAAATTCGGTGAGTACGAGCGAGGCGAGCGCAGGCGAAAAGACCGGCTCACCAGCTGCCGCTCGCCAAAGAGCATTGCGGAGCGCGTCGATTGCCGTCGACTTGAGCAGGTACCCCATTGCGCCCGCCGCGACCGCATCGAGCACATCCCGCTCCGCCTGAGAAACGGTGAGAATCACCACCGGAGCGATCTCGCCACACTCACGAGCGACCCGAAGCCCGCCACCGGCCGGCATGTTGAGATCGCAGAGAACCAGATCCGGTTTGTATTTCAGTATCTCGGCGATCGCGGCCTCGGCGTCGGCCGCCTCACCGACGACCTGGAAGTTGTCTCCGAGGTCGGCTCGCACCCCACTCAGCCAGATCGGGTGATCGTCGGCGATCACCACTCGGATCGGGGTCAACTCACCCACAGCCGTACCTCAGTGCCCCGCCCGATGATGCTCACAATGTCCACACGGCCGCCGATCGCTTCGATTCGACCTCGGATCGAGTGTCGCACACCCAAGCCGGGCCGCGCCGCCTCAGCGTCGAACCCTGAACCGTTGTCGCGCACCGAGCACGACACCTCCCCTGCAGCATCGCCGGGCTCGACGAAGACCACCACCCGATCCCCGTCACTGTGCTTGGCCGCATTGGTAAGGGCCTCACCGACTGCTCCCGCCAAAGCCCGCACCGAGTCGTCGGGAATCTCCGGGAGGTCCGCGGCCACCACCAGTTCGACAGCGAGGCGGTGCCTACGCCTGATCGTCTCGACGGTCTGGCTGAGTACGGCCGAGAGCGAAGCAGGCTCGCTGTGCCGGGTGGAGAGATAGTCCCTCAGCTCCTCTTCTTGTCGCTCGGCCAGCGAGCGGAGGTCATCATCGGTGCTGCGCCGACCTATCACCGCGAGTGTCTGCAGAACTCCATCGTGCAACACCCTGGCCATTTCCTCGCGCGCTCCGGCCATGGAGATTCTCTCCTCGGCATCGCGCAACCGACGGGCCACCGATCCCGCCACCACCGCGGCCAGCACCCACAACGCCGACTTCGAGGCCGTGCTCGTCTTCCACTCGAGGGAGTCGCGCAGGATGGCTTCGCCGATGAAACTCGCAGCCCCGATCAGGGCCGATGTGGCCAGTCCCCAACGCACTCCTCCGACAATCGCAGCGGTGATGATCCCCGCGGCCGGCCACGACCATGGCAACGACTGCTGGCGTAAGGCGTCGTAGATCAGACCGTCCACCACCAGCACACCGACACCGAGCGCCAGTTCTGCCGCGATGTAATGGGGTCTGAACACCGTTTGGTTCGAGAAGGCCAGGGCGGAGATCCACAGGGTGAACGAGGTGATGATCACCAGGGCCGCGATCCCCAGCCAAGGCCGATCGAGATGGTCGCGTTCGAGCACAAAGCCGACCCATGCCCAGGTCAGCGCCAGGCCACGGAACGCAACAACACCCCGGGCCATGCCGCGGTCCAACTCCGCGTGCTCAGAAGCCACATGCCTACGCTAATCAAGTCGCGGTCGGAGATGAAGGGGCCTACGACCCCAGTCCGTTCAACCGAACAGGCCGAGGAGTTTGGCGGCCAGCCCGATCGAGGCGAGCACCATCACGATCCTGATCAAGCGTTCCCCGCCTCTCACCGTGGCGTGCGCACCCAACCAGCCACCAACGGTGAATCCGGCCGCCAGCACCAATGCCGGCAGCCAGTCGACCTTGCCCTGCAGAATGAACACCGGCAACGCCACCATTGTGACGGCCACGTTCACCAGCATCTTCACATGGTTGGCGGTCACGAGATCGAGACCGGAGCGGGTGAGGGCGGCGAGCAACACGAGGCCCACCCCGGCCTGTACCGCTCCGGCGTAGATCCCGATTGCGAAGAACACGATCGCCACCACGGGTGGACTCCACCGGTCGCCATCGGTGCGGAATTCGGGCTTGCGGATCGAAAGCAGGATCAGGGGGATCATGATCAGGCCGAACACCGTCTCGAAGGCATCGTCGGTGAGCCGGCTGATACCGACCGAACCCACCAAGGAGCCGAGCAGGACGGGAGCGAAGATCGGCACCGCATGGGTGAGCCCCTTTACGCCCAGCCGGTGAAACGAAGCGACTGCCGCGACGGTGGAGGTGAGGATGCCGACCCGGTTCGAGCCATTGGCGCTGTTGCCCGGCACCCCTGCGAGCACCAGCAAGGGCACGGTGAGGGTGGAGCCGCCGCCCGCGACCACATTGATCACGCCCGCGAAAGCACCCCCGAGAACCAACAAAAGGGCTTCCCACCACTCCATGCGGGCGACCGTAGCCCGCCCTGACCAGCACACCGTCCGCCGATCGTCCATAATCCTCGCCGTGCCTGGATTTCGAAGCCTCGATTCGAGCGTCAAAGCAATCATCGCCGCGGCGACCGTCGGGGCCGTACTCGCAGGGACGGTGACCGCCCTCGTGGTGAGTCGCGACGCCGGGCCTCTTCCTCCCTGCGACCTGCCGTCTCAATCGGAGCTCGATTCCACCGTCGCGGCGGCCGCCGCCTGGTTGGAACGTTCACTTCAGAGCGACGGAACCTACTGGTACGAGTACGACCGCGTCGCCGACGAGTTCGCTCCCGGCTATCACGATGTGCGCCACGGCGGTGTGACCATGTCGCTGTATCAGGTGGCAGCCGGCGGCTACCTCGACGTCACCTCGATCGCCGATCAGGGCCGGGAATACATCAACGACAATCTGGTGACCGATGGAGACCTCGTCGCCTTCGGCCAGCCTCACCTCGAGCTCCACCTCGGCTCCACCGCACTCACCATCGCCGGTCTCGTGCATCGGCGTATCGCCACCGGCGACACCGGCGACGACGAGCTCCTGCGGGGCATGGGGCGATGGATGCAGCTGGCTCTACGCGACGACGGAGGGATGTGGTTCGGTGCCCGCTATCAGGGCAACGCCGCCGGCGGGTTCTTCGAACCGACGATCGGCAAGACCTCCACCTTCTACACCGGTGAGGCGTTCTGGGCGTTCGGGCTGCTCGCCAACCAGTTCCCCGATGAAGGCTGGGACGACTCGGCCCGGGCGGTTGCCAACTACATCGCCACCAAGCGAGACATCGAAGAGGAGATCGACAACCCTCCCCTGGCCGATCAATGGTCGGCCTATGGCTTCGCCGAGATGCGCGAGTGGGGCGACCTTGAGGGCGACGAGCTCGCCTATGTGCGTTCCCTGATCGACCAATACGGCGGCCGGCTAGAACGCGAGCTCCGACGCGAAGCCAAGCGAGTGGGTGATGGCAGCAGCGAGCCCGACGAATCCGAACGCCAGGCCCGCGGGGCTGCCTTCGGCACCACGGTGGAGGCCCTGGCGTCGCTGTGGCGACTCAGCGCCACCGATCCCGGCCTCACCGATCTCAACGCTGCAGTGCGAGACGATCTCGTGTGCGGAGCCGCCATCCTCGCGGCCCGCCAATACAACCCGGACCGCGCCGACCGATGGCCCCGGCCCGACGTGGTGGAAGGCGCCTGGTTCCTCGACGACGTCACCCGCATGGACGATCAACAACACGCCATGTCGGGGGTGTTGCTGGCGATCGATGCCCTCGACGCCCCCTGAGCCGGTTGGGTACACACTCAGCGGAGCTGGCTACAGTCCGCAGAGGCTCGATTCCTCTTCCACCGAAACCGGGGTGAACCATGGACCCAGCCACCATGAACCGTTGGCCGGCGATCAGCGATCTCGAATCGCGGTCCAACAAGCGGCTCCCGTCGTTCGCGTGGGACTACCTCGACAGCGGCACCGGCTCCGAACAGGCACTTGATCGCAACCTCGACGCTCTCGCCCGGGTCACCTTCCGCCCCCAACTCTTGAAGGGGCTCATGGAGCCGAGCACCGAGACCTCGCTGTTCGGGGTCGACTATGCCGCCCCGATCGGCATCGCTCCGGTTGGCCTCGGCGGCTTGATCTGGCCCGGTGCCGACACTGCCCTGGCCCGAGCGGCCGCCGATCGGCGGATCCCGTATGTGCTCAGCACCGTTGGCACTGAATCGCCGGAGGTGGCCGGCCCCGAGGCCGCAGGAATGGGCTGGTTCCAGCTCTACCCGCCCCGTGAAGAGGCAACCCGGCGTGATCTGATCGATCGGGCTCAGAACTCCGGGTTCACCGCCATGGTGATCACCGCCGACGTACCCGCCCCAAGTCGCCGCGAACGCCAGCGCAAGGCCCGTATCCGCGTTCCGCCCTCGATCGGCCCTCGGCTGGTGCTCGAGGTGGCTCGTCACCCGGCCTGGGCCAACGCCCTACGCCGCCACGGCACACCCCGATTCCGGTGCTTGGAGAAGTACGTCGACGCGGCGTCGATGACCAATATGGCGGCCTTCGTCGGGGCCAACCTCGGCGGCACCCTGTCGTGGGACTACCTCGCCGCGGTGCGTGACCAATGGGAAGGGCCCCTGATCGTGAAGGGCATCCTCGACATCCACGACGCCCAACGTTGCGTCGACAACGGCGCCGACGCCGTGCAGGTGTCCAACCACGGCGGTCGTCAACTCGATGGTGCCATCGGCGCGATCGATGCCCTCGCTCCGATCGTCGGCCGGGTCGGCGACCAGGTGCCGGTCCTGTTCGACAGCGGTATCCGCGACGGCCTCGACGTGGCTCGAGCAGTCGCTCATGGCGCAAGTTTCGTCTTCTGCGGGCGGGCCTTCATGTTCGGCCTGGCCGCGATCGGCGAGGCCGGGCCGGGCCACGCCTACGACATCCTCCATGAAGGTCTCGTCAACGTGATGCACCAGACCGGTTGCGAATCCCTCGATCAGCTGTCGGATCGCCTCACCACCAAGCCCGCCTGAGCCAAGTCGTCAGCTCCGGCGAAACACCTCGACGCGTTCGGCCGCGAGCGGATCGTTGCCCAGGATCAGGTCGGCGGCCTTTTCCGCGATCATCATCGTCGGTGCGTAGATGTTTCCGTTGCTCACGACGGGCATCACCGATGCGTCGACCACCCTCAGCCCATCCACCCCGTGCACCCTCATGGTGGCCGGATCCACCACGGCCATCTCGTCGTGGGCTGTACCCATCTTGCAGGTGCACGACGGATGCAGTGCCGTTTCGGAGTCGTCGGCCACCCAATCCATGATCTCCTGGTCGGTCTCCACCGATGGCCCCGGCGACACCTCGCCGTCGTTGTAGGGCTCGAACGCTGGCTGATTGAGGATGCGACGAGCCACCCTCACCGCCTCGATCCACTCGCGCCGGTCCTGCTCGGTGGACAGGTAATTGAACCGCACCGCCGGCTTCACGAACGGATCGGTCGACGTGATCTTCACCGTTCCCTTCGCGTCGGAATACATCGGCCCCACGTGCACCTGATAACCGTGGCCCCCCTCGGGGGCCGAACCGTCGTAACGCACCGCAATCGGCAGGAAGTGAAACATCAGGTTCGGGTAGGCCTCGTCGTCGTTGCTGCGCACGAAGGCACCGGCCTCGAAGTGGTTGGTTGCGGCCGGACCCCTCCGAAACAACCACGCCAGTCCGATGAACGGCCTCTTCCAGAAGGCGAGATGGGGCTGCATCGACACCGGTTGTTTGCACTTGTACTGGATGTAGACCTCGAGATGGTCCTGCATGTTGTCGCCGACGCCCGGCAGGTGATGCACGGGATCCACCCCTACCGAAGCCAGATGTTCTTCGTCGCCGATACCGGAGAGTTGGAGGAGTTGGGGCGAGTTGAACGCTCCCCCACAAGAGATGATCTCCCTACCCTTCGCCACACGGTTGCGCCGACCGCGGCGATACTCGACCCCCACCGCCCGCTTGGCCTCGAACACGACGCGGCTGGCATGTGCTCGCGTCTTCACGGTGAGGTTCGCCCTCTTCTTCACCGGGTGCAGATAGGCCCGCGCCGCGCTGATCCGGCGGGCACGATGCACGTTCTTGTCGAACGCCGCGAAGCCCTCCTGGCGGTAGCCGTTGACATCGTCGGTGCGGTCGTAGCCCGCCTCCGGCCCAGCCGCGAGCCAGGCCGCGAACAAGGGGCTCGATGCCGGGCCGCGTTCCATCACAAGGGGACCATCGGCTCCGCGCCAGTCGTCGCCGCCCGGACCAGCGCCGAGGCAGGTCTCCATCCTCTTGAAGTAGGGCAGGCAATCGGCATAGCTCCAGTGGCCCATGCCCGGCAGAGCCGCCCACTTGTCGTAGTCCATCGGGTTACCCCGCTGGAAGATCATCCCGTTGATGCTCGACGAGCCACCGAGCACCTTGCCGCGGGCGTGGTAGACCCGCCGGCCACCCATGTGGGGCTCCGGTTCGCTCTCGTACTTCCAGTCGTAGAAGCGGTTGCCGATCGCAAACATGAGGGCCGCAGGCATGTGGATGAATACGTCCCACTTGTAGTCGGGGCGACCCGCCTCGAGCACCAGCACCTCGTTGGCCGGATCGGCACTGAGTCGGTTGGCCAGCGCGCATCCGGCCGATCCACCCCCGACGATGATGTAGTCGTAGATCTTCTCGTCGTCGGTCGCGGCAGTCATGGCCGCGCAGTGTAGTTCTGAGCCGACAGTGCCTACGATCCGATGATGACGGACTCCTCCTTCGCCCCCTGGTCGATCGACGCCGCCAACCTCGCCGAGCACGCCGACAACCCGGTCCACACCCTCGCGGGTGGCCGAGCCGCCGGCTACGACGGGGCCGTGGTGGCCGGAACCACCATCTACGCCTACCTCACCCGGCCCGTCGCGGCCGCCTGGGGGGCCGGTTGGGTTACCGGCGGTGCCTGTGAGACCGCGTTTCGAGCTCCGGTGATAGAGGGCGACACCGTTGCGGTGGCCGACGATGGATCTGGTCGGCTCGTGGCCCGGGTCGGCGATCGCGAGTGCGCCTGGGTGTCACCCACCCTGACCTCCTCGCCCCTCGATGATCCCACCGGTGCTCCCCTCGAACCGTTGGTGTTCACCCTCACCGATCGCTGGACGGGCTACGCAGCTCGGGCCGGCGAAGACCTCGGCCTCTACCGCGAACAAGAGCTTGTGCACCCCGTCGTGTGGCCATCGCTGGCCAACCGCGTATTCGCAACCCAACTGGTCACCGGCGCCTGGGTTCACACCCGCAGCCACATCAGGCACCTCGGCGTCGCCCGGCCCGGCGACACGGTCACCGTCGAGTCGTATCTGATCGACCGCTTCGCGAGCCGGGCCGGAGAACGGGCAGTGGTCGACATTCGTATGAGGGTCGGTGACGGGCCCGTCGCGGCTGTCGAGCACGAAGCAATCGTGGCCCTGAACAGCTAGCCCTTGTTCTGGCGCTTCTGGATGTTGGCCCATTCGTCGCGTAGGCCGACAGTGCGGTGGAACAACACCGGGGCGTCGAGGTCGCGGGCGAAATAGCCGAGGCGTTCGAACTGGACCACCTCCCCCGGCGCGGTATCGAGCACTGCCGGTTCGGCCTTGCCGCCGACCCTGAGCTCTCGTGAGTTCGGATTGAGCGAAGCCATCGGGTCGCGACCATCAGATCCCGGATGGGCGTCGGTGAAGAGACGCTCATAGAGGGCAACGTCGATGTCGACCGCGTGTTCTGCAGAGACCCAGTGGAGGGTGGCCTTGACCTTGCGGCCGTCGGGGGCCTGACCGCCGACGGTGGCGGGATCGTAGGTGCACAACAGGCGCACCACTTCACCTTCGGCGTCGAGCTCGACGTCGTTGCAGGTGATGAAATACCCGGCCCGCAGCCGGACCTCACGACCCGGCGATAAGCGATAGAACTTCTTCGGCGGATCCATCATGAAGTCGTCGCGTTCGATGAAGAGTCGCCCGGAGAACGGCACCTCGCGAGTGCCCGCGGAGTCGTCTTCGGGGTTGTTGATCGCCTCGCGCGTATCGGCCTGACCTTCGGGCCAGTTGGTGATCACCACCTCGATCGGGTCGAGCACCGCCATGCGCCTCAGGGCGCTCCGATTGTGGTGGGTGCGCACGAACGACTCGAGTAGCTCGATCTCGTGCACGCCGTTCACCTTGGCTATGCCGATCTGGCTGCAGAAATCCCGAACCGATTCAGCCGGGTAGCCCCGCCGCTTCAAGCCTCGGAGGGTGGGCATCCGGGCGTCATCCCAGCCGTCGACATGGCCCTCTTCCACCAGCTGGAGGAGCTTGCGCTTGCTCAACACAGTGTGGGTGAGGTTGAGGCGAGCGAACTCGGTCTGGCGGGGACGATCGGCACCCAAACCGATCTGCTGGTGGTACCAGTCGTAGAGGGGCCGATGAGAGTCGAACTCGAGGGTGCACAGGGAATGGGTGGTGCCCTCGATGGCATCACTCTGCCCATGGGCCCAGTCGTAGGTGGGATAGATGTGCCACGCGTCGCCGGTGCGGAAGTGGTGGGCGTGGCGAATGCGATACATGACGGGATCACGCATCTGCATGTTCTCGTGGTTCATGTCGATCTTGGCCCTCAGCACCCGTGAGCCCTCCTCGAACTCGCCGGCCTTCATCTGGGCGAACAGGTCGAGATTCTCCTCGATGCTGCGCCCTCTCCATGGGCTGTCGACGCCCGGTGTGGTGAATCGTCCCCGGTTCTCGGAGATCGTCTCCGCATCCTGATCGTCGACATAGGCATAGCCGGCTTCCACCAGCTGTACCGCCCATCGGTGGAGCTGGTCGAAATAGTCCGAGGAGAAGAGGGGCTCACCGGTGTCGTAGCCCAGCCACCGGATGTCGGCCTGAATCGCCTCCACGAACGTTGCGTCCTCGGTTTCGGGGTTGGTGTCGTCGAATCGGAGCCGACACACGCCGCCGAACTCGGCGGCCACGCCGAAGTTCAACACGATCGACTTGGCATGCCCGATGTGGAGGAAGCCGTTGGGCTCGGGAGGAAACCGCGTCTGCACCCGCCCCCCATGGGGCCCGTCGGATGAGTCGCGGCGAATCATGTCGCGGATGAAATCGGTGCCGGAGTTGCTCGTCGACCCTGAGGGTGTGTCAGTCACCCTGCTACTCCTACCGCGGACCGCCGCAGGCCACAACGCGTCGAGACCACCGGCATCCCCCGAAACTGAGCAGAGCGGGTTCAGCGGGGGCGTTCTCCGTAGTCCTCCCATGGTGCATCGCGCTCCCGGATCACTTGACGAAAACCCTTCTCGTCGAACTCCTCCACCCACCGGTAGGCCTCTTCGGTGTGACGGGTGACGCCGTCGAAGAAGGTGCCGAGCATCTGCGACGTACGGAGACCCATGTTCTCGAAGGCCTGGTTGATCAGGAGCTTGTTGAGCGCGAGCTGGTTGGCGGGAATGTGACGGAAGCGCTGGGCATCGGTCTCGATCGTGGCGGCGAGCTCATCGGGTTCACACACCTGGGAAACCAACCCGATCCGGTGGGCGGTCTCGGCATCGACCGCCCTACCGGTGAGCAGGAACTGCTTGGCGTGCTCGAGACCGAGGCGATACACCCACATCATGGTGGTGGGGGTGCCGTAGATCCGGCTCGGTGCATACCCGATGTGAGCGTCGCTGGCCATGTAGAGCAAGTCGCAGCACAAGATGAGATCGGTGGCGCCCCCCACCGCCCATCCTTTGATCTCACCGAGCACCGGCTTGGGGCACTCCCAGATCTTCATGAACCGGCGCACGTTGTTGCCCATGAACTGGTAATCGCGCACCGGATCCCAAGCACCTTCACGGGGTTCGGGACCCTTGGTTCCATAGGGGGTGTCCCACCGGGCGCCCGCCGCGTGGGAGGTGAGGTCGTAGCCGGCGGTGAGGGTGTCGCCCGCCCCCCTCAAGACTATGGCCGCCACATCGCGTGATTTCGTGGCGACGTCGACACCATCGGCCACTCCCTGGATCACCTCGTTGTTGAGGGTGTTCTTCTTCTCGGGACGATTGAGCGTGATGATCGCGATGTCGTCGCGCTCCTCATAGAGCACCTGTTCGGTCATGGCCGCCAGCATCGCCCGCCTGATCCGGCACCGCCAACCCACTGCCGCTTGTGTTGCCGACCGAGGGGTGCGACGCTGCCCGCTCGTACACGGACGGACCATCAGAACATGACCCTCATCACCTCCCATGCTTTCGGCGTCGAGGAACCCCCAGTTCGCGACATCACGATCGGCGCCCTGCTGAGTGAGGCGGTCGATGCGGGTCCCGACCGTGTCGCCCTCATAGAAGGCGCCCCCGACGCATCGAGACGGCGCCAATGGACCTACGCCGAGTTGCAATCGGAAGCCGAGCAGGCAGCCCGAGCTCTGGCCCTACGTTTCGAAAAGGGTGAGCGGGTGGCGGTGTGGGCCCACAACATCCCGGAGTGGATCATCCTTGAGTTTGCGTGCGCCCTGTCGGGTGTGGTGTTGGTGACCGTCAACCCTGGTTTCCGTAGCCATGAGGTGGAGTACGTGCTCTCCCAATCACGCTCCGCCGGCCTCTTCGTGGTGCCCGACTTCAGAGGCAACCCGATGTTGGCGGTGGCCGAGGAGCTGCATCCCGGTCTGCCGGAGCTGAGAGAGATCATCCGCTTCGACGAATGGGACGCGTTCGTGGCCAGCGCCGACGACTTCACCGGAGAGCTCCCTGAGGTCGTGCCATCGGACCCGATGATGATCCAGTACACCTCGGGCACCACCGGCTTTCCCAAGGGGGCCTATCTGAATCACCGGGGACTGGCCAACAACGGCACCCACACCTTCGACCGGATGGGAGTCTCCGGCAACGGCACCTTCATCTCCACGATGCCGCTGTTTCACACCGGCGGAAGCGTGTTGTGTGTGCTCGGTGCCACCGCCAGTCGAGCCACCCAGGTCCTGGTGGAAGCGTTCGAGCCGGGCCTGGTGCTCGAACTCTTCGACACCTACCGGGCCAATGCCATCCTCGGCGTGCCCACCATGCTCGTGGCGATGCTCGAGCACCCGGCCTTTGTCACCACCGACCTGTCCCAGCTCGAAGCGATCTGCTCCGGTGGATCCCTGGTGCCCGAGGCGCTCGTGCGCCGCTTCGAGACCGATCTGGGGGCGCCCTTCACCATCGTGTTCGGCCAGACCGAATGCTCGCCGGTGGCCTCGATGACTCAGCCCGACGACACGATCGAAGACAAGTCGTCGACCGTCGGGCCGCCGATGCCTGGGGTGGAGGTGAAGATCACCGATCCCGAGACCGGCGAGACTGTACCAATCGGCGCGGTCGGCGAATACTGCACACGCGGCTACCACGTGATGGACGGATATTTCGAGATGCCCGAGCAGACCGCCGCGGCGATCGACGCCGAAGGCTGGTTGCACACCGGCGACCTCGCGGCGATGGATACCCGTGGCTACTGCACCGTCGAGGGTCGACTCAAGGACATGATCATTCGGGGCGGCGAGAACATCTATCCCAAAGAACTCGAAGAGCTCCTGTTCGCCCATGCCTCTGTCGGGGAGGTGGCGGTAGTGGGGCTTCCCGACGAGAAGTGGGGCGAGACCGTCGGTGCCTTCATCCGGCCGGCACCGGGCGGGAGTATCGACAAGAGCGAGTTATCGGCCTACATGCGAGAGAAGTTTGCCCATCACAAGACCCCGAAACAATGGTTCGAGGTCGAGGAGTTCCCCCTCACCGGTTCGGGCAAGATCCAGAAGTTCAAGCTCACAGAGCAGTGGCAGGCCGGAGAGTGGAGCGAGATCTGATGGATCACGAGCCCCACGAACTGATCTCGGGGATTCGACGGGTGCTCGCCGAGGCGTTCGAACACGACCCTCTCACGGTCTGGATATTCCCCGATGATGAGCATCGCCGGGAGTTGATCGCCGCCTGGTTCGGCCTGCTGGTGGAGGGCTATGTGCTTACCACCGCGGGCACTCGAGTGGATGTGGTCGAGGACGACGGTGAGATCGTGGCCGCGGCGCTGTGGCGTGTCCCCGGTGATTCCTCGCTGGAGATGCCGGCGGCGCCGACCCTCGGGGGTCTCCTGGCTGCCCTGGTCGGCCACGAGCGATCAGTCGAGTTGGGCGAAGGGTTCCAGTCGTTCGTGGCGGGGTGGCCCGAGCAGCCCCTGGCCTATCTCCACTTCCTGGGAGTGCGGCCCAGCCACCAGGGCTTGGGCCTCGGTTCACAGGTGCTCGTTCCCGGGATGGCGGCCGCGGCCGAGCTGGGTTTGCCGGCGCGGCTCGAAACCACCAACCCCGACAACCCCGCCTTCTACCGCCGCCACGGATTCGAAGTCACCGAGGAGTTCACGGTGCCCCACGCGGGACCAAGAACCTGGGGCATGGTGCGCCCTCCAGGCACCTGACCCAACTTCGGTGCAGCCACCGGTCAGACAACAGTGACAACCGGCGCCCTCGAAAAGTCAGGTGCCGGGTGGCCGAGTCCGGCCAGAACCGCGGGAGGCACAGAGATGTCGGCCACGAAGAGTTCGCCCACGCCTGGTGCAACCCTCAAACCAATCTTCGGTGCCGCGAGAGTGAGAGTGGTGTCGGCAGCCACGTGCAAGCCTGGGGTTGCGCCGGTGGTGGCATCGACCCCCGATGGGATGTCGAGGGCCAGGACCGGCACGTCCATCGCGTTCATGGCCGCGATCAACTCCGCACTGCTGCCTGTCGGCTCACCCCGCAGCGAGTAGCCGATCACCGCGTCGATGAGGAGATCGGTGTCAGCCGTTACGTCGCCGACCGGAGCCCCCATCCGGTCGAGGATGTCGAACTGGTGCCGGGCGGCGCCCCCGAAGGTGTCTCCGGCGCGGGTGACCGCCACCGCCACCTCAACCCCTCGATTGGCAAGGTGGCGCGCCGCCACCATCCCCCCTCCACCGTTCCCGCCCGAGCCTGCACACACCAGCACCGACGTGGGCCGATACCGCTCGATGGCGAGCTGGGCGAGGTTGCGACCGGCGTTCTCCATCATCTGCACGAGCTCGATGCCGAGTTCGTTCACCATCACCCGATCGACCTCGATCATCTCGTCGCGGGTGAGCCACCCCGCTCTCGCGACAGGATCAGGGACCGGATCGGGTGAAGTCATGGCGCTCATTGTCTAGCGTCACGACATGAAGATCGTGCTCACACGCGAGAGCTTCGAGTCTCGACGCGACCAACTCATCACCCTGGCCCCCGATGCCCACTGGGTGGTGCTCGACCGCGACGCCACCTTCGACGGCGACCCCGAGGGCTCCGACATCGTCTTCTGGGGCCCAGGTGTCTTCGGCGACAAGGTCCGCGCCAAGGCCCTACGCCAGCAGCTGAACGACCCCCACCTGCAATGGCTGCAGGGGCCCTCGGCGGGAGTCGATCACAAGCTCTGGAGTGACCTCCTCTCCCGCGGGGTGCGGCTCACCAACGCCTCCGGTATGTACGCCGAGCCCATGGCCCAATACATCAACGCATGGGTGCTGGCGTGGGCCCAGGGCCTCGGCGGCCAGATGCTCAGATCCCAGCATCACGAGTGGAGTCCGATCCCAGCGGAGGATCTCACCTCGGCCACGATCGGCATCGTCGGCTACGGCGGCATCGGCAAGGCCTGTGCTCGCATCGCCAAAGCGGTCGGCATGAGGGTGATCGCGAGCAGACGCACTCCCGGCCCCGAGGACGGAGTGGACGAACTCTTCCACCCCGACCAACTCCACCAGCTCCTCGCGGCAGCCGACTATGTCGCCATCACAATTCCGCTCACCGACGCCACCGTTGGCCTGATCAGCGCCGATGAGTTCGCCGCCATGGGTCCCCACACGGTCTTCATCAACGTGGCTCGCGGCGAGGTGGTCGACGAGGACGCTCTCTCCGACGCCCTGAATCGTGGCCTCATCCGAGGGGCCACCATCGATGTCACCCACACCGAGCCACTGCCCGCCGAATCTTCACTCTGGGACGTACCGAACCTGGTGATCACACCCCACCAATCCGGTGACGGCCCCCGGGCACAAGAACGACTCGACGACCTCTTCTCGGACAACCTGGGCCGCTACCTCCGCGGCGAACCACTCATCAACGAGGTCTTTGCCACCGGTAGAACCGTTTCCTGAGGCTTCAGCTCAACAGATCCGCCAACTGCTCGGCAACTTCCTCCGGCGTGACCGTTGGCGAAAAGCGGGCG
This sequence comes from Acidimicrobiales bacterium, assembly GCA_029263215.1. Taxonomy (GTDB): domain Bacteria; phylum Actinomycetota; class Acidimicrobiia; order Acidimicrobiales; family Aldehydirespiratoraceae; genus OFTM10. The sequence goes on along the minus strand of JAJCXY010000127.1, from coordinate 12,351 downwards.
ACAACAACACCCTCGGCACTCACCAGGAACTTCTCGAAATTCCACACGAGATCGGAAGTCTCGCCCTCACCGGGCTGCTCGGCCTTGAGCCACTGATAAAGCTCGGCCGCTCCGTCGCCGTTGACCTCGATCTTGGCGAACATCGGGAAATCGATGTTGTAGTTGTCGGTGGCGAAAGCACGGATCTCTTCGGCCGAGCCGGGCTCTTGAGCACCGAACTGGTTACACGGAAATCCCAGAACCCGAACGCCGTTGTCGGCATGGTGAAGCGTACGCAGACCTGCGTACTGGGGCGTCAGGCCTCAAGCAGAGGCGACGTTGACGACGAGGCAGGCTGCGTCGGCGAAATCAGCGAACGGAACCTGCTCACCTTCCAACGATGCCATCTCGAACTCGTGGAATAGGGCCATGATGTCTCCGGGGGCTGCTGATCAGACAGCCGGACTGTAGCTCAGCCACCAAGCTCAGGTCGGTCCCGAAACTGATCCAGCGCTTCGGGGTTGTCGAGGGCCTCCAGATTCTGGACCTTCCTTCCCGCCACCACATCACGAACCGCCAACTCGGTGATCTTCCCCGAACGGGTGCGAGGGATATCGGTTACCTCAGCGATCACCGCCGGCACGTGGCGCGGCGTCACCTCAGCGCGTATCCGACCCCGGATCCTCGACTGCAACGCCTCGTCGAGAAGGTGGCCCGGAGTCATCTTCACGAAGAGGATGATGCGCGTGTCGCCCTCCCACGACTGGCCGATCACCACGCTCTCCTCCACCTCGGGCATCGTGTCGACGCGGCGGTAGATCTCAGCGGTGCCTATGCGAACGCCTCCTGGGTTGAGGGTGGCGTCGGAACGACCCGAGATCACGTATCCGCCCGTGCTCGATTCGGAGATGAAGTCTCCGTGGTGCCACATGCCCTCGAACCGATCGAAGTAGGCCGCCTTGTAGCGGGCATCGTCGGGATCATCCCAGAAGTGCAGGGGTGTCGACGGGAACGGGTTGCGACACACCAGTTCGCCTTCCACGCCCACTCCCACCGAGGCACCATCACCGTCGACCACGTCGATGTCGAGCCCCAACGCCGGCACCTGGATCTCGCCGGACCAGACCGGGCGAGTCGGGTCGCCGGCCACTAGGCATCCACAGAGGTCGGTGCCACCCGACATCGACGCCAGATGCAGGTCGGTCTTCACCGCGTCGTAGACCCACTCGAAACCCTCCGGCGACAAGGTCGAACCGGTGGAGTTGATGGCCCGTAGCGACGACAGATCGTGGCTGTCCTTCGGACGGATTCCCGCGTTCTGGCACGCGTCGATGAACTTGGCCGACGTGCCGAAAAGGGTGATCCCGACATCGTCGACCAGGTCGAACAGGCGATTCGTGTCGGGGTGGGTGGGGGCTCCGTCGTAGAGGACGATCGCGGCATCGCTCGCCAGCGCCGATGCCAACCAGTTCCACATCATCCATCCGGCAGTGGTGAAGTAGAAGACCCGATCGCGGGGCCGTATGTCGCAGTGCAGGCGCTGTTCGACGAGGTGCTTGAGCAGCACTCCCCCGGCACGATGAACGATGCACTTGGGTTTGCCTGTGGTGCCCGACGAAAACAGCACGTACCACGGATGATCGAACGGCAGGGCCTTGGTGATCACGGGTTGGGAGGGATGGTGGTCGAGCCATCCTGGCTCGACCACCACCGTCTCGCGCAGGCTCGGCAGGCCGGCCACGATCTCGTCGAGACGAGCGAGGCAGTCGTGCTGCTTACCGTTGTAGGTGTAGCCCGGAGTGGCGAAGAGGATACTGGGTCGAATCTGACCGAACCGGTCGATCACGCCGTCGGTGCCGAAATCGGGGGAGGTACTGCAAAACACCGCCCCCAGACCGACCGCGGCGATCATCACCGCGTAGGTCTCGGGCCGGTTGGGCAGCCAGGCCGCAACACGATCGCCTTCCCCGATCCCGGCACCCTGGAGAAGGTGTTGGATTTTTCCGACGAGGTCGTGGAGATCGGCGCGGCTGGCATCGATCGCCTCTCCATCCTCACCACGATAGATGATCGCCAGCTCGTCGCTCGGCGAACCGAGGAGGTTTTGACCCACATTGAGCGTGGCGTCGGGGAGAAAGCGGGTGTGGCGAAATTCCGGCGAGGCCTCGGCCAGGCGCTCGCCCTTGTGGCCCACCACCTCACAGAAGTCCCAGGCCTCGCTCCAGAATCGGCCGGGTACAGCTATCGACCAGCGGTGGAGGGCATCGAAATCGGCGATGTCGCCGTCGAGGCGTTCCGAGAGCCACGACTGGAAGCGAGACAGGTTCGAAGACGCCACCCGCTCCTGATCGGGAGTCCACAAAGGAGCGTGAGTCATGGCGATCACAGTACGGTCTTCGACGTGTCGTCGCTTCCTCGGCCCGTCGTTCGTCGCCTGATCTCTGTTCCGGTGATCCTGATCGCCGGACTACTCCTGCTCACCCTCACACCGCCGGTGGTGGTGCTGTTGTGGGTGATCGATTTGGTGCAATCCAACCCTCGCGGCCGCCTGGTCCGCCTCTGGTTGTTTGTAGTGGGTGCCATCTGGGTTGAGATCGCCAGTGCCGCGGGTTGTACCTGGCTGTGGGTGATCCACTTCGGCGGGCGTAGGAGCAAGGGTTGGCTGGCTGCCAACTGGAAGGTGGAGTTCTGGTGGTGCCGGTGGCATATGGCCAATTTCCGTCGGTGGGCCGCGGTTCGGATCCTCTACCCCGACCCCACCGAGACCGAGATCGCCAACTCCATCGTGGTGGCCCGCCACGCCAGCCATGTCGACGCCCTGGCCCCCCTCGACTACATCGCCAACGTCGCACACCGTGTCCCGCTGTACACCCTCAAGCAAGAGCTCCAATGGGCTCCCGCCATGGACATCGTCGGCAACCGCACCCACAACGTGTGGCTCGATCGTGCCCCTGAGCCCGGATCGCCGATATTCAAGAGCGTCGAGAACCTCGCCGCGGTCATCGACGACACCTCCGCCGCGGTGATCTTCCCCGAAGGCACGTTTTTCACTGCCGATCGACGCGACCGGGCCGCGGCCCGGCTCGGCCAGCACCGCCCCGACCTCGAAGAGCAGGCCCGCTCGCTCAGATATCTGCTCCCACCAAGACCGGCGGGCACACTGATCCTGCTCCGCGGGGCCCCTGAGGCCGACCTGGTGATCATGGCCAATGTGGGGCTCGAGGAGTTTGGCTCGATCAAGGAGATCGTGGCCAACATCGCGGTGCCCAAGACAATCGAGGTGAGGTTCTGGCGCTACCGCCGGGCCGACCTACCAAGCTCTGAGCACGAGATCACCGGCTGGCTTCTCGATCGTTGGTCGGAGATGGACGCCTGGATCCACGAACGCCTCGCCGCCAGGTCGCCCGCTGTCGAAATCGGAGCCCGTTCGTGAGCGGCCACACCGATGTGCTCGCCAGCACCGGGCTCGCGGTCCTGGTGCTGATGGTGGCGGCCTGGCTGATCAGCCTGCCGCGGCGCGACGCCGGCATCGTCGACATCTTCTGGGGCATCGGATTCGTGGTGGTGAGCTGGGTGGCGTGGGCGGTCGGTGATGGTGAGGCGAATCGTTCCGATCTCCTGGTGACCATGGTCTCCATCTGGGGAATCCGGCTCTCCTTTCACCTCTGGCGTCGGAGTCGGGGGCGCGAGGAGGACTACCGCTATCGGTCGATGCGGCGAAACTCGGGCGAAGGTTTCGCCATCCGCAGCCTGCTCACCGTGTTCTTGTTTCAGGGCCTGCTCATCTGGATCGTGTCGCTGCCGGTCCAGCTCGCGATGACCCCATCCGGTCCAAGAGTGAGAGCCCTCGCGGTCGTGGGTGTGGTGATCTGGGGCATCGGCCTGTTCTTCGAAGCGGTCGGCGATTCCCAACTCACCCGGTTCAGGGCCACCGATACCGACAACAAGGTGATGGACTGGGGTCTGTGGCGTTATACGCGACACCCCAACTATTTTGGTGATTTCTGCGTGTGGTGGGGGATCTGGCTGGTGGCGGCCGACACCCCCGATGCCAGAATCGGCATCGTCGGCCCCCTCCTCATGTCGTTGCTCCTGCTCAGATTCTCCGGCATACCCATCCTCGAGCGAGGGCTCCGGCGGCGGCACGAGGGCTACGACGACTACGCCGCGCGCACATCAGCGTTCATTCCCCGACCACCAAAATCACCCCGAGCACGATGACCCCACCTCCCGCCGATCCTGAACTGCTCGACTTCGCAGTGGCCCTCGCACGAGAGGCCGGCACCCTCACCCTCGAATGGTTCCAGAGCACTGAGCTCACCGTTGATCACAAGCACGACGGATCGCCGGTGACCGCCGCCGATCTCGCGGCGGAGACCCTCATCCGCGAGCGGATCGCCGAGGAATTCCCTGCCGACGGGATCCTCGGTGAGGAGCACGGCGACCGCGAAGGCACCTCGAACCTCACCTGGGTGATCGATCCGATCGATGGCACCAAGGCCTTCACCCGAGGGGTCCCCCTCTACTCCACCCTGCTGGCCCTGGTCGACGAACATGGTCCGGCGATCGGGGTCATCCACCTGCCCGGTCTCGATGAAACGGTGTGGGCCGGCCGCGGACTCGGTTGTTTTCGAGACGGCGAACCCTGCCGCGTGAGCGAGCGGGCCACACTCGACGGCGCGGCTGTGATGACCAGTGGTTTCGGGTACTGGCCCGACCAGATGCTGCAGCGTGTGCTCTCCAGCCCCACCCTTCTTCGAACGTGGGGCGATGCCTACGGCTACGCGCTGGTCGCCACCGGCCGCGCCGAGGCCATGGTAGATCCTCTTGCCAACCCGTGGGACGTCGCTCCCATCGCGGTAATCATCGCCGAAGCCGGTGGCCGCTTCAGCACCCTCGATGGTTCCGAAGGACCCGAGGCATGGCGCGGCGGCTCCGGCGTGGCCACCAACGGCAAGATCCACGACCCCTTGATCGGCCTGCTCAACGACACCGCCGTGTGAACAGAGGGAAACGACCTTGCTCCTCCGGCCCCGCGGGGCCGGAGAAGGAGTTCATCTCAGAACGAAAGACCGACGATCGCGGGAGCGTCGGACTCGATCAGATTGATCTGTTGCATCCGATCGGCGAACTCTGATGCCTCACCGATGCCCTTGGCATAGGTGGCCTTGCGGCGAGCGACCCGTCCGGTGACATCGCAGGGCTCCGGAGAATCTCCGAGGTACTGGGCTTCGATCCCCTCCTGGAGCATCAACAGTGATTCCGAGCGCAGCTGGGAGATCCTGGACTCGGTGACTCCGAGGAAGTCGGCGAGCTCCTGGGAGGTTCGACCCTCCAGGAAGTAGCCGACCACGACAAGGCGGTGCCTCTCAGGCAGCAGGGAGATCGCATCACGGAGATAGCCGTGCAGTTCCCGCGTTTCGAGCTCCGCTGAGGGCTCGATCGAGCTCTGGTCGACCAATACATCCACAAGGGTGAGATCCTTCTCGACCTCGTCGTTGGTCTCGTGTTCGAGAGCGAGAACGACACTGCGGAACATGCGGTCCTGGAGCCGGTTGAGTTCGGTCTGGTTCATTCCGAGCGCATCGGCCATCTCTTCCTTATTGGGCACTCGGCCCAGTTCGGTGGCGAGACGCTGCTCGGCGTTTTCGAGCTGGCGGGCGAGGTTGCGAACCGACCGGGGTGCCCAGTCGGCGGCACGAACAGCGTCGAGAATGGCACCGCGGATCCGCTGGGCGGCGAAGCGTTCGAAGGGGACGCCACGATCTTCGTCGTAGCGACGAGCGGCTTCCACGAGTCCGAGTGCTCCGGCTCGAGCCAGTTCGTCGCGATCGACGTGGCGGGGGAAGTGCACTGCAACCTGGAACACGATGTGCTTCACCAGGGGCAGATTGTGCTCGATCATTTCGGCAAGATCAGCATCCATCGATCCTGCGCCTTGCGACGGCCTCACCCGACGCCGGCTGGCTCGTGTGGTCCGCATCCTCTGTTCGTTGTCGCCCTGATTCATCGCCCGTTCTCTCCCTCGGGTTTACAAAGCACGCTCAATTGCGCACTTCTTCCAGCGGAGAGAGTTTCGGCAGGTTCGCGAGCGACCTTTAGGAATTTCTCGATAAATGATCTGATACGCCCATATCGCCGTCGCTTCTGAGAGGTTTCGGTCGAGAACGGAGCCGACTTGATGGCCTCTTTGGCCCATCTGGTCGATCAGACGAAGGTGGACGCACCCTCGAAGCGTTCTGGCTTGACCCCCCGTGACGCCAGCGAGCTCAGCAACTCGACGGGGTTGTCGAGCGCGGCAAGCCCGTACGCCCCGGGAACAAGGCCACCGTTCACCGCCCGAAGCGTCACCGTGGCCGCCATGGCACCAGCGGCAACTGCAGGACGCTCGATGGCTCCCAACACCACGACGCGGCGCTCTACGCCGACGCGGCCGCGGAGCTCGACACGAATACCTCCGATCCCACCCTCGGGATGGGGCCGACGCAACATCGGCAGAGGAGCGGTGAGCCGATCTCGACGGGTGGCAGCCTGGCGGGCGGTGACGCGCTGGACTCCCGGGAAGTGGGGCACGAGCAGCAGAGCGTCGGGCATGGCCGCCCGATAACAATCGCGGCCTCCCACAGGATCGGGGAACCAGACGAGTTCCCGGCCCGATCCCCCCGTGCGCGACGTCCACCGCCCGTCGCGCCAGTCAATCCCGGTGGAACTAAGGGCGCGATGGTGCTGGCGAGCGCAGGACGGACCACCGGTTCCCATCTTGGCGACGTGGATCTCATCGACCTCATCAAACTCCCGCGCCCCATGGCTGGCGAGCAGGCAGGTGAGCCCCGGCATGAATCCTGCCCCGATCACAGCGGGGACCGAGTGGTAGCGCGCCTCCTGATCGAGTTCGAGCAGGCGCCGGACTTCCGACGTCTGATTCGAGGTGGTGATGACCGGCACGGCGGCATGAACCGCTCGCCGGGCGATTGCCACCTGGGTCCCCGGCGGGGTGGCTATCACCACAGCCGCGGTATCGGATTCGATGGAGCGGCCACCGCCCGCCTCGGCACCGTCGACGAGTGAATCGACGAGTCGATGCAGGCGCGCCGGTTCGGGGTCGCGGATCTCCACGGTGTCGACCCGCCCGCTCGAACGGAGCTGGCGAGCGACACGAGCGCCGGTGGCTCCCGCGCCGAAAAGCACGACCCTGGTCATGGTGTCAAGACTGCCTGCTCAGCTGAGATCATCGCCTCGGAGCTCTCGCCAGCCTCCGGTCTGGGGCGGAACGCCCCCGCTTCCTCTCACCCGAATCGCGGCCGCGACAGCTATCCCCGCGCCCACCGCCACCAAGCTCCGGCGAATCAGGGTGACCAGTCCTCCGCCCAACTCTGCCTCCGATGCTCGAGTGCTCACCCTGCCCCATCGCCTCGACCAGATGCCAGTCGAGCAGGGACACGGAGCGTGGGGCTAGCAGGAGTCGAACCTGCGACCTCACCCTTATCAGGGGTGCGCTCTAACCAACTGAGCTATAGCCCCGTGAGGCGAACACGCTACCGGTCGGGCGGGGTGGTCGCCACCTCTTCGGAGTCGTCATCAGAAGACTCGCTCGTGGGCAGAATCGGGATCTCTTCACCCGTGACCGACTGTTCGGTGGCCAAGGGGAGTTCGAACTCAACCGGCTCTTGGGGTGCCAACTGAGCAGGAGGAGGACCGGCCGGCATCTGGGCGCCGGTGGCCCGAGCGATGAGGCCACGACGAGGACGGATGCGCTTGGGCCGCGGGCGGGCCGTCTCTTCCTCGACCACCGTGAAGCGCATACCTCCCGTTACATCGCTGATGAGGTTGAACAACACCGCCATCAAGACCGTGAAGCCGGAACCGGCCACCACGAGCACCAGACCTCCAATTGCACTGGCCCGGAAGATCTGATCGGCATTGAAGGTGAAACTCTCGAGCGCGAACAGTTCGGTGACGAACTTCTCGATGTTGTCGACGGTGCCGGAGCTGACCGCGAGGTTCCACAGCAGCACCCCGGCGATAAGCATGATCACCCAGAGACAGAAGTAGAAGATCAAGGAGATCTTGAGGACCGACCAGGGCTCGACGTGGCGAACGAGACGACGGACCTTGCGGGCCCGGAGCTTGCCCGCGGTACGCCGATCGCGCCAGGTTGGACGGGAGATCGTGGGCCGGATCATGTGGGGCGGCGTAGCCCCGGGAGCAGCGACCGCCTCGTCGAGGGGCACATCGACACCCGCGTCGAAACCACCGGGGTCGTCGTGCTCGTCGGCTCCGGGCATCACGAGTTCCTCGCCTGAGGCGAGCTTGAACATCGCGTCGTCGATCTCGGGAAGTTCGCTCATGGCCAACGAGAAGTGTACGGGACGCGAACCAAAGGACTGCCTCACCCTCGCTCTTCGTCGCCGCGGGAGTTCAGCATCTCAGCCGGCGCGGCGCAGGCCGTGTCCGGGCAAGGCACCGGTATGGACGTCGTCGCGAACCACCTCGGTGCCGTTGACGAACACCTGGCTGATTCCACCCGGATAGTGGTTGGGGTCGTCGAAGGTGCCCCGATCGATCACCGTTTCGGGGTCGAACACAACCAGATCGGCGTAGTGACCGACTTCCACGCGGCCGCGACCCACGAGCCCGAACGCGTCGGCGGAGTAGCTCGTCATCCGCCGGATCGCCTCGGCCATCGAGAGCACTCCCAACTCTCGGCCATAGTGGCCGAGCACCCTTGCGAAGGTGTTGTAGAGCCGAGGATGGGGCCTTCCATCGAGGGTGGGGATGCCATCGGAACCAATCATCGTGGACGGGTGGCTCAGCACCGTCTGAACATCTGATTCGTTCATCATGTGGATCACCACCGACGTACCCGCATCCTCTTGGATCACACGGGCGGCCGCATCCGACGCGAGTACGCCCCACCGCTGTGCCAGCGCTGCGATCGACAGGCCCTCCCATTCGGGGCGGGCCGCGCAGGCGGCGAGGACCACGTCGTCGCCGCTGGCTTCAGACCCGCCCTCGTCGCCGAACATCTCGTTTTGCACCACAGCCGCCAATGAGGTGCTCCCGGCGGTGTAGGGATACTGATCGGCATGCACGACCTGGCCTTGCCTCTGTGCAGCCTCGATGAGCCCGAGAGACTCCGACACGAGTCCCCAGTTGGCCCGGCCCGTGACCTTGTGGTGGGAAATCTGCACCGTTACATCGGCCTCGGCCCCTATCCGGATCGCCTCGCTCACCGCATCGAGCAGGCCCGCGCCCTCATCGCGGATATGGCTCGCGTAGATCCCACCCACCCCGCTCATGATCGAGCTGATTTCGATGAGTTCCTCGGTTGCCGCGTGGCGTCCCGGCTCGTAGATGAGCCCGGTGGACATGCCCAACACGCCGGCCTCGAGCCCCTCTTCCAGGGTGTTCTTCATCTCTCGCATCTCGCTGGGGTCGGGTGCTCGCCGCTCGGTGCCCATCGCCGCCAGCCGCATCGTGCCGTGGCCGGCGAGAACACCCATGTTGACGCCGGGGGGATGCCGATCGAGGTGGCCCAGGTAACCGGCGAAGCCCTCGTAGACGGGAAAGTCGTCGTCGGGGTGAAACATCCGCGCCATCGACGACGCGGCCTCCCACGGCGCGGCCCCGAACCCGCAATTGCCGACGATGCAGGTGGTGACCCCGCCGCGCGACTTGAAACTCATATCGGGGTGAACGAAGACGGCGAAGTCGTCGTGGGTGTGCACGTCGATGAACCCGGGAGAGAGGGCCATCCCGGTGGCGTCGAACTCAACCTCTGCCCCGCCGCCGACAGTTCCGATCTCGGCGATGAACTGGCCTTCCATCAACACATCGGCCGGGAAGGGTGCACCCCCCGACCCATCGAAGACGGTGGCGTTGCGGATCACACAAGAGTTGGGCATCGGTTCAGTCTCGCCCATCTTCGGGTACCCATACGACCCAGGCGCTAGCACGCGCCGTTGCGCTCGCCTCCCCCACCCCAACCGTGGCAGTGACGGTGGCTCCCGATGCCTCGAAACCAACCAGCTCACCACCATTCAACCGGGCATAACGCTCCGCCGCGGACCTACCCTCGGCGGCGCCGGCCAGAGCAGCCGCATCGGCGGCGGTGCGGGCCCGAGCCGAATCGTCGACCAGGGGCGCCACCCGAGCCACCGCCAGGATCAGGGTGAGCGCGGTGAGCACCACGAGCATCATCAGCGGTACGGCCTGGCCGCGTTCGCTTGCATTGCGAGTAGGTGTATTGGTCATCGGCTTCCCCTGGGTCGTTCGGTTGGGGGGAAGTGTTCGGTCGGCCAGGAGCGGAGGACTCAGCCGGGTCGATCAGGTCTCCGGCGGCGCCTCGGCGACAGTATCGGTATCGGTGGACTCGACGTCGGTATCGCCTTCGCCTTCCTCGGCATCATCATCATCGTCGGAAAGACTCATGAGGGCGATCGAGGCGACCGAGTCTTCGTCGTCGGGGGTGATCACCTTCACCCCGCTCGCTGAACGACCCTGCACCGAGATGTCGGCCACGGATGTGCGGATCAGCACACCGTTGCGGGTGACGGCGAGAATCTCGTCGTCGTCGTCGACAACCAGGGTGCCCACCACCGACCCTCGCTCCGGGGTGACCTTGATCCCGACCACACCCATCCCGCTGCGGCCCTTTACGGGATACTCCTCGACGGGGGTTCGCTTGCCGTATCCCGACTCGGTGACATGCAGCAGGGTCGTGCGCTCACGGGCGATGTCGCAAGCCACCACCGCATCGCCGGGCTTCTTGAACTTGAGACCGATCACTCCGGCGGCGTTGCGACCCATCTCGCGAACCTGGTCCTCGTGGAACCGGATGGTCTGGCCGAGCTTCGACGACAGCAGGATGTCGTAGACGCCGTTGGTGGGAATTACCTCCACCAGGCTGTCGTCGTCGTTGAGTTTCACCGCGATGAGCCCCGCCTGCCTCGAATTGTCGTAGGCGTTGAAGCGGGTCTTCTTCACCCGCCCCTTGGCGGTGGCGAAGAAGAGATAACGGTTGGTCTCGTAGTCGCGGGTGTCGATGATCGCCTGGATCTCTTCGTCGGGCTGAAGGGCCAGCAGGTTGACGATCGCGGTGCCGCGTGCGGTGCGCGACGACACCGGTACCTCGTGGGCCTTCAGGCGATAGACCCGTCCCCTGGTGGAAAAGAACAACAGGAACGAGTGGGCGGTGGTCTGGATGAGGTGGGTGACGGTGTCTTCGTCCTTGAGCTTGGCTCCCGCAATACCGCGGCCGCCGCGGCCCTGGGCCCGAAACTCCTCCGCCGGCACCGTCTTGACGTAGCCCGAGGCCGACATCGTGAAGACGAGGTCGTCGTCGTCGATGAGGTCTTCGATGTCGAACTCGCCGGGATCGATTTCCAGGACAGAGCGACGATCCTCGCCGAACTTCGCCCTGATCTCCGACAGCTCTTCGACGATGACCGCCCTGAGGCTGGCATCGTCGCCGAGGATCGCTTCGAGGGCGGCGATGGTTTCGCGCAGTTCAGCCGCCTCGATGTCGAGCTCCTCACGGCCGAGACGGGTGAGTCGCCCGAGGGTCATGTCGAGAATATGGACCGCCTGCTCCTCTGAGAAGTCGAACGGTGTGGCCATGAGAGCGCCCCGGGCGGCCGCACGGTCGTCGCTGGCTCGAATCGCGGTGATGATCTCATCGATGAGATCGAGGGCCTTCAGGAGGCCCTCGACGATGTGGAGCCGGCCGAGCGCCTTGGTGAGACGGAACTCCGAGCGGCGGGTGATTACTTCGAGCTGGTGCTCGACATAGGCCACCAGGGCGTCGCGGAGGTTGAGGGTGCGAGGAACGCCGCCCACCAGGGCCACCATGTTGACGCCGAAACTGCTCTGAAGTGGCGTGCTCTTCCAGAGGTTGTTGAGCACCACCTCGGGGTTGGCGTCACGCTTGAGGGTGATGACGAAGCGGGTGTCGTCGCCGGAGGACTCGTCGTTGACGTTGGAGATCCCGTCGAGGTCGTTGTTGCGCACCAGGTCGACGATTTTGCGAGCCACCGCACCCGCGGAAACCTGATACGGGAAGGCGGTGACCACGATCTCGCGTCGATTACCCGTCTCGCGTAGTTCGGTGGTGGCCCTCATCTTCACCGATCCCCTACCGGTGCGGTAGGCCGACTCGATGCCGACACGGCCGAGGATCTGACCGCCGGTGGGGAAGTCGGGGCCGCGGACGTGTTCCATCAGATCATCGACGGTGGCGTCGGGGTTGAGGAGCAGGTGGGTGACCGCATCGCACACCTCGTTGAGGTTGTGGGGCGGGATGTTGGTGGCCATACCCACCGCGATGCCCTGGCTGCCATTGACCAGCAGGTTGGGGTAGCGGGCGGGCAGGAC
>JAJCXY010000126.1 GCA_029263215.1 Acidimicrobiales bacterium | reverse complement strand
TACCGCCGTGGCGATCGACAGCGATGAGATGATGCTCGACGAACTTCGTGTTCGAGCGTGCACCTCTCAGGTCAAACGACTGACGTTGTGGGCGGACCCGTTCGCGGATCGGGTGTGGGCAATCGAGTCCGCACGCGGTCTGGGCTACCTGCTCGCTCAGCAGCTCGTCGCCGCGGGTGAGACCGTTGTTGATGTGCCGGCGGCGTTGTCGACGCGCACCCGATTGTTGGGGTCCGGCCGGGCCCAAAAGAACGATCCGAACGACGCCCGCTCGGTGGCGATCACCGCGATGCGTACCGATGGGCTCCAACGCGTGACCGCTGACGAGCACGCCCAGGTGTTGAAGCTTCTGGCGAAACGGCATCGCGACCTGGGGCAACTCAAGAGCAAGGCAGCATGCCGGCTACATGCGTTGCTGATGGAGCTCCTTCCGGGTGGGATGGCCAAGGAAATGACCGTGAACAGGGCAAACGCGCTGTTGGACCAGGTCGTCGACCGAGGTCAGATCACCCAGCATCGCGTCGAGGTCGCCCGAGAATTCGTCGCCGATGTCGCCCACTACGAGGCCCAGATGAAAGCATCAATGAAGCGGCTTCGCGCCGCGGTCGCGGCGACCGGAACCTCATTGACCGACATCCGCGGGATCGGTGTCGTGACCGCCGCCATCATCATCGGTCACACCGGCAACGTCTCTAGGTTCGCCTCCGCCGGGCACTTCGCCAGCTATAACGCGACCGCTCCGATCGAAGCGTCGTCGGGAGAGCATCGTCGCCATCGACTCAACCCTCGAGGGAACCGGCAGCTGAACTACGCGATCCACATCGCGGCGATCACCCAGCTCCGCTACCCGTGCGCGGGACGCGAGTACTACGACCGACGATGCGCCGAGGGAAAGAACTCCAAAGAAGCGATCCGGGCGTTGAAACGCCACATCTCCAACTCGGTCTACCGCGCACTCATCGCCGACGCGCGACGCATCGACAGCTGACAAACAGGCCCGGGAAGGACACTCAGGCACGACACGAAATCCAGCGTGACCGGCTCAACATCCTGAACGGCCGGCTCTTCGGAAAAGTCACTTCCCGGACCCAACAACCAACCCTACGACCCCAACCTCCGCCAGGCCAGAGGCACCCCCCAACGCGCCCACAACCACCCCGAAACCCAGGGGTTGACACAAAGAGGCATCTGATTGGAGAATGGGGGTGCGTTGCGGCGGTGGTCGTAGCGTTCTGGGCGTGGCTATGGGGCGGATTGCTCTGGGTGATCGGGCGATCGGTAGTTGCCCTTGATTGCCGGGGTTGGCGGGCGGTGGTCGCCGTGCTGGGGCGGTGGGTAGTGTTGCTGCGGTGGCGGCTAGTTGCGATAGGTGCGGGGTGGAGGTGCCACCGGGCGCGCGCTGTTGTGAGGCTTGTGGTGTCGGCGTCGATGTGGTGGTCGTCGATGTCGATCTAGATGGCGACGGTCCTGTCGGGCCGGTCCCGGTCGAGCCCGAAACGTCGACGCGGTCTCGCATGGCGGTGTTGGCGGGTGCTTTGGTGGTGGTCGGTGTTCTTGCCCTTGTCGTGTCCGCGATCAGTCGGGGGGAGGTCCCTGAGGCTGCTGATGATTCCGCGCCGGCACCAATCGACGATGCGTCCGATGATGCGTCCGATGATGCGTCCGATGATGATCTCGCGACGGTGGGGGCGGTGCCGCAGCTGGTCGTGGGGGACCCGTTGGTCTGGCAGGCGGGTTCTGAGCTTGGAGGGGTCTCGCCGGTCGGGTTCGTTGACTTTGAGGAATCGCTGTTGTTGTTCGCGCACTTCGGTTTTGACCCGCTGGAAGGCAGGCGCGACGGGTTGCTGGCGTGGCGTTCTGTCGACGGGTTGGCGTGGGAGCCGTTGGGGCCTGTTATCGCCGCAGCCCGTGAGGTCACGTCGGTGGTGAAGGGGCCCAACGGGCTTCTGGCGGTCGGTCGGGACAGCGAGGGGCGTCCGACTCTTTGGAGCTCGGTCGATGGGCGCACCTGGTCTTCACAGAACCTGCCGGAGTCTGGGGAAGGCGGCGACTCGCTGTCGCCGAACGCGGTCGCGGTAGTGAATGACCTCGTCGTGGTCGCCGCGAACTCCATCGACAATCGTCCCTCGAGCCGGTTGCTACGCGAAGCGATGACAGCCCGGGCCGGTCTGGCTGACCAGGATCTGCGCCGACTGAGCCTGCAGACCCGACCATTCATCGTCACCGTCAAGGGGCCATTCGGGATTCCGTTCGCTGAGTTCACCGCCGAAGACCTCGGCCTTTCCGACGCCGACGTCGACGCCTTGACCAACCATGCACCGACCACGGCCAGAACCACAGTTTGGGCGTCTACTGACGGTGTCGATTGGACCGTATCCACCCTGGCTGGGGTCATCGTCACTGGTTTGACAGTCACCGGCGATGAGCTCCTCATGATGAACGGCCAAGGCGAGGGCGGCATGAGGAGGTGGACATCTCGCGACGGCGTTGACTGGCAACAGGGCCCGGTTCTGCTGATATCTGGCCCGGTTCGCTGGGGACCGCTCATTGTCGGCGCCCGCAACGACGGCACCGGCGACATCACCGTGTCACACGATGGATTTGCTTGGCAGCAGATCCCGATCACCGACCTGCTCGGCGATGAACTCCAATGGCAAACGACCCGGCTCGCCGCCAACGACCGCGGCGTTGCCGTCGTCATCGCAGGCTCGGGGCAGCCCGACTTCAACCCGAATCAAAGCGCGAGCATCAGCAAAGACGGCTACACCCTGTCGACCTCGCTGGGAACCCTCGTCCTCAGCGATGCAGACACCGAACTGCTGACCATCGCGACGTACCAGTCGACACAACAATCAATCGAGGTCAACCTCGCTGAACGAACCGCCGCCTTTCTCGACCCATCCACCAACGAGCCCTACGTCGCCTTCACCATCGATGAGCTCGAGAGACTCGAAAACCAAACCGAGACCGGGATCCTCCCTGACAGGCAACAACGTGTGCTTTTCTCCCAAGACGGAACAAGCTGGAGCATCAACGACCCGACCCACTTCGCCAGTGAAGGAGCCCGCGTCATAGCTCTGGCAGTCACCGACAACACCCTGGTCATAGCAACAAACCCCACCCAATCAGGCGGACCGAGCGTCCCGCCACAGCCACCACTGCAGATCTTCACCGCCGCCTTGCCATGATAAGTGAACGGGCGGGGTGCCTCTCGTCACGCGGTGATCGGCCGTTCGTCGGCCGTTCGAAGACAGCTCTGTTGTCGAGCTATTGTGGATCTATGAAGTTGATCAAGCAGCTCAGAGGATTCGTTCGATCGCTGAGGAACCCGGGACCAAGCCTTCTCCCGGAACCAACGCAGGCTCAAAAGGACGAGATCACTGAGGTGATCCGAAAGCAGAAGTACTACGGCGACCTCCCCGGCCGTCGCCAATACGGGGACTGAACGCCGCAGCCCGCGTCCCTCCGTGACCTGTGACCTGTGACCAACCCTCGCTCACTATCTGAGCGATCGTGTCCAGCTACGCTCTCAATCTCAAACCCCGTCGACCGTCCGAGCATCAGAACGCAGCCCGACCACACATCTGACGTCCTCGAAGCACCCGCGCGGAAATGACGGCGTCCAACCAGGCCAGCCGCGCCACACTGCCGGCGAAGTCGAGTGGGTAGGTCAGCTCCGGGTCCGCCCGATAATCACGCACGCTCGGTTTGTCGGCACCCGCCCTGTGATCGTTGGAGCGCGCGGCGTCGAGCCCGAAAATCCGTTGGCCTTGTCTCCCGGTGGCACGGCAGGTGCGCCTGTCCCTGTCGGGCGGTGTCAGATGGTGCCGGCGAGGTGAGATGATGGCAGGGTGGAGCCACCCGTATCCCTTGGCGATGCTTTGGAGCACGATCGAGTCTTGGCCAGTCGGCATGGCATTGAGTTCACGGTCGTGAGCAGGCCGGAGGGTGCCGGACCAGGTGGACTGCCCGATGGCCATGGAAGGTTCGATAGCCCGGCTGATGCCGTGGCGAAGGGTCAGTCTTTGAGTGGGCGCCACGTAACGGTCCTTGCTGATGGGTGTGGCGCGTACTGGTGCTCGACAGCACCCGACACGGTCGACTCTCGGCTGCTTGCGATGGTGTGTAGAGACAGGGAGCTGGGCGCCGGAGAGGCAGATCGTGAACATCAGCGTGAACATCTGGCTGACACGATTGAGCGGCTTCGAGCTGATCAGCACCTGGATCAGGCTGCAGACATTGTCCGGGACTGCAGAGATGAATCTGAGGCACGGACTCGGCTACAGGCGGAGCCGATGTCACTGTCGCCAGCTCAAGCGAGGTATCTCTTGTCGAGCCGCCGGCTCGATCTCCTCACGCAGCAAGGTCGCCGGGAGCTCGAGACAGAGCTCGACAAGGCACTCCAAGCGTTGAGCCGACTGAACGCCGACTAGTTCAGGCGCCTAGCAAGCGCTCGACAGCGGTGTGCGGCGTTTCGGTCGAAGTGCTCAGCGGGGGTCGAGGAGTGAGCGGAGCTCGGCTACTTCGGTTTCGAGTTCGAGCCGTCCGAGAGCGGTTCGTCGGTGCAGGGTCATATCGGGGATGTGAATTGCTTGGGTCGGTGAGAACCCCAGTGGTGGCAACTGGAGACGCCGCATCGCGTCTCGCGAGTCGCTCGAGTCGTGAATCGTCGCGAGAACGTCGCTGCTGTTGAGGGCGCGCAGAAGACCTTCGACGATTTCGAGACGAGCCTCGCTGTGTCGTTGGTCGTAGTCCATCACCTGGCTCCCTTGATTGAGCGCTGCCTGAGGTCGATGGGTGGGTACACGTGGAGGCGTCGTTCGCATCGATGGGTCGACAATGCCAGAGATCAGGCCGTACAAGAAGCCGATCGTCATAGGCAGCTGAATTTCGGCCCGAATCGAAGTCGGAAACGCCAGGAGCTTGGACGGCTATTTCCCAATGCGACCTCTGTGGCGGCGGCCGTCTCAGTCGGCTGTTCGATGGACGACGACACTGCCGTGGGTGGGGCGGGCCCGGACTTCCCCAAGCAGGGCCCGCCCCGGTGGCCGGTACCCGTCGGCACTGGCCACGATCTTTGGGGCTAGGCGGCCTTGTCTTCGGCCTGGCTGGTGGTGTCGATGGTGGGCTTGTCGAGGAAGGTCACCTGGTCGGCGATGATCTCGATGCGTTCGTGCCAGACGTCGTCGGTCTGCCATGACCGTTGCTGGATGTGGCCTGCCACCTCGATGAGGCGTCCTTTGGTGAGGTAGCTGAGATGGGTCTCGGCGGCTTTGCCGAAGCTGGTCACAGCCAGGAAATCGGCGGTGTCTGCTTCTCGGCGACCGAAGGCGACTCGCATGGCGTAGATGGTCAGGCCGTCGGGGGTGGTGCGGGCGACGGGGTCCTTGGTGAGGCCGCCGACGCCGTGGAAGGTGTTCATGGCTGGTGTGTCTCCTTGTTCGTCCCGTGGTGACGGGGTGTGGTTGATGACGCCAGAGACGGCAGGGCCTGGTGGGCCGGTGTCAACCACGACCGCAGGGAGAGGCGTCTGATTGTCGTGGACTTCGCAGGCCGGCGAGGCCTGTCAAGGCCGACCGTGGGCGAGAATGCTGGAACGAGAATCAGACGGTGGTGGTTGCGCCGATTGGCCGACGGTTCTGCCATAACGCCAGCGACGAAACCACGCGGCCCGGCACAGCGGCGGGCAGGCGAGAGCAGTCGGGTGAGCACTTCAGGGGTGGCGGGGTTCGATACTCAGGATCCCTTGTGCTCGTGCCGTGGACAGCTTGTTGTGTGGTGCGCGAGTGTTGGGTATGGCGGAGTTGCGTGATCGTCGGGTGTTTGTCGAGGACCTGCGGCGTGAGGGCAGTTTCTTGCGCTGCACGTGGAGGCCTCGTCGGGGCGCGTTCGTGCTGTCGGTTTGGCAGGGGGATGTCTGCACTGGGTCGGTGCAGCTCGATCCGGGTGAAGCGGCTCGGCTCAACGCGGCGTTGGCCGAAGGGCTCGCAGAGGCACTCGACGGATCGGTGGTTCCTCGGCCCCACGTCACGTCGGTGTGAGTTGATGCGGTCGGAACTGGGACCGTCGGTGGGGTGTCGACTCGGGGAGCGCTGTCGGCCGGTTCTGGTCGGAGGGCTGTTGAGCGGTGCCGTCTCATGTGCGGTATCTTGGATTCTGTGACGGGACTTATCTTTCACGTTCTGCTTCTTGAGTAGCGCGAGCCGTTACCGGCTCGCGTTGACCCTCCTGTGCCTTCGGGCCGGGGGGTTTTTTCGTTTTCGAACCACGACCACAGGAGGTCGCCGACATGACACAGGGCAGTAGTAGCCGAGAGGAGGGACCGCTTCGATGGCACAGCCATATGAGACAGCGGCCATCGAGGCAAAGTGGCGAGCGCGCTGGGAGGCCGCAGATCTAGGACAGGTTGATCTCGACGCCGCAAATGAGGTGTTCGTGAATTTGGCCGAGTTCCCATACCCGTCGGCGGAGGGTCTCCACGTGGGCCACGTCTTCAAGTACAGCGGGGTCGACGTGCTTGGGCGGTATCGGCGGATGCGCGGGTTGGAGGTCTTTCAGCCGATCGGTTTCGACGCGTTCGGGATCCATACCGAAAACTATGCGTTGCGTGTGGGTGAACACCCCAAGGCATTGACGGCGAGGACGACTGAGCGTTTCGGTGAACAGATGGCTCGTTTGGGGATCGGCTGGGACTGGTCGCGCTCAATCGACACTTCTGACCCGCGGTATTACCGGTGGACGCAGTGGCTGCTGGTGCGTCTATTCGAAGCGGGACTGATGTATCGCCAGGAGGCGCCGGTGCTGTGGTGCCCGTCGTGTCTCACAGTCTTGGCTCGTGAACAGACCGAGTCCGGTGGCTCACGGTGTGAGCGCTGCGATACCGCCGTTGTTGAGAAGGTCATGACTCAGTGGTTCTTGAGGATCACCGCCTATGCCGAGCGTCTCGTGGAGGGGCTCGAAGAGCTGGATTGGCCGGAGCGGGCCAAGCGGCTTCAGCGGCAGTGGATCGGCCGATCGGAAGGAACCGAGATCGACTTTGGACAGTTAGTGGTGTTCACCACCAGACCAGACACCCTCCCGGCGGTGACGTTCATCGCGGTGCCGGCTGGTCATTCGAGCGCGGGTTCGACGGTGCCTCACCCTCTGAGCGGTGTCGAGTTGCCGGTCTGTGAAGCCGACTATGTGATCGATTCCTACGGAACCGGCGCTGTGATGGGCGTTCCAGCTCATGACGAACGGGACCGACGATTCGCAGAATCGGTGGGCCTCACGATCTCAGAGGCCCCGCTGCTGAACGCCGAACAGGCAGCCCGGGTTGGGCGGCGGGCGGTGCGATACCGGCTTCGGGATTGGTTGATCTCACGGCAGCGATACTGGGGTCCCCCGATCCCGATCGTGCACTGCGAACGGTGCGGACCCGTAGCGGTGCCTGACGACCAGCTTCCAGTCGCGTTACCCGATGTCGACGACTTCAGACCGAAAGGCACCGGGGTATCTCCGCTGGCAACTGCCCAGGACTGGGTCGCGACCGCGTGCCCCGATTGCTCCAGGCCTGCGCTGCGGGAGACTGATGTCAGCGACACCTTCGTTGACTCGGCCTGGTACTTCTTGCGCTACCCCTCCACCGACTTCGACGACCGTCCCTGGGATCCCGACCGGACAGCGAAGGTGCTGCCGGTCGACTTCTACGCCGGTGGACCCGAGCACGTCCAACGCCACCACCTCTACGCCCGGTTCATCACGATGGCACTGCACGACCTCGGCCACATTCCGTTCGAGGAGCCGTTCTCGCGCATCCGACTCGGCGGGCTGATAGTGCGCGACGGCGCCAAGATGTCCAAGAGTCGAGGCAACGTAGTCACCCCAGACGACTACCTCGACACCGTCGGCGGCGACGTCTTGCGTGGTGCATTGTTGTTCTCGGCACCATGGGAACAAGGCGGAGAGTTCACCGATTCCGGTGTTGCCGGAATCGAACGGTTCCTCGCTCGCTCGTGGCGGACCATCACCGGCCCAGACACAGGACACGCCAGTGCGGCTCACCAAGCAGCCACTATCGTCGCGGTCAGCAACGCCATCGAGCGCCTCTCCTTCAACGTGGCGATTGCCCGGCTCATGGAGTTCCTCCCCGCCGCGACCACACCCGAAGCGAAACGCGTGTTCGTTCGATTGTTGGCACCGTTCGCCCCACACCTTGCAGAGGAACTCTGGGAACTCCTCGGCGAGAACCACTCGGTGCACACCCAGCCATGGCCGGAGGTCGATTCGTCAGCGCTGGAAAGGACCACCGTTGAGATCGTGATCCAGGTAGATGGGCGCCGCCGCGGCAATGTCAGCGTCGACCTCGGCGACAGCGAGGACAAGGTGGTTGAGGCGGCGCGGCGCTCCGAGTGCGGGGCACCGGCCGGCTCTGAAACGTCACGGGTCGTTTACGTCCAAGACCGACTCATCAACTTCGTTACTCACTGATGAGGAGGTGAGTTGACGCGCCGGACAGGCTCGGCTGGTCTCGGTTCGGCGGATATCTCGGAGCTGGATTCTGTGGCTTGTTGGTCCGCGGAGCGAGACGTTGATGTCGGGGAGGTGTGACTCGAGTCGGAGATCGGGCGCATCGCCGACCTCGGCCTACACAATGCCGTGAGGACATCTGACCCGGCATGCCGGTCTGATCGTCAATCGGGTCTGGGCCGGGTTGTGGTTGCGAGGAGTTCTCGGACTTGTCGGTCGCGATGTGATCGAAGCGCAGCGGATCTCGTTCGGTGGCGTGGCTAGGGACTACGCGATGCTGATACCCGACGGCGGCGTTTCCCTGTCATCATGTCGGCGGTATGCGCATGATCGAAGCGTCGGGGCTCCGCAAGGAGTACTCAAGTCTCCGCGGTTCTGATGTTGTCGCGGTCGATGGGATCGATCTCGTTGTGGAGGGTCCTGGGGTACACGGTTTTCTCGGCCCTAACGGGTCAGGCAAGACCACAACCATCCGGTGTCTGCTTGGGTTGGTCCGCCCGTCAGCGGGGAGTGTGCGGGTGCTCGGCGAAGAGATCAGCCGGCTTCACACCGTCATCGGCCGGGTCGGCGCTCTGGTCGAGACGCCGAAGTTCTTCCCCACGTTCACTGGCCGCAAGAATCTTCTGATGCTCGGACACCTGTCTGGGATTTCGGCTAGTCGGATCGATGAGGTGCTGGATATCGTCGGACTCCGAGAGCGGGGTGGCGACTCGTTCAAGTCGTACTCGTTGGGGATGAAGCAGCGCCTCGCGGTGGGCGCCACTCTCCTCAAGGATCCTGATCTGATCATTCTCGATGAACCGGCCAACGGGCTTGATCCGGCGGGCATCGTCGAGATGCGCCGGCTAATACGTCGGCTCGCCGACGACGGCAAGACGATCTTCGTGTCGAGTCATCAGCTCGGTGAGGTACAGCTCACCTGCGACGTACTCACCATTGTCAGCCGCGGTCAGGTCATCCGGAGTGGCTCGGTGGCTGATGTTGTCGCGAGCGTCGGTAACCGTCATGTCCGTATCACGATCGAGGATCCCGCGGGTGCTGAGCAGGTGCTCCGCTCTGCTGGCTATGCAGCGAGGCGTGACATCGATGACACGATCAGCGTCGAGATCGATCCTCGTGAGGCAGCGCGACTTACCGAAATGCTCGCTGGCACGGGCCGCTATCTCCAGGCACTCGAGCCCGTTCAGGGATCGCTTGAAGACGCGTTCCTGGAGCTGACCGAGAGCAATGAGGGAGGTGTGTGATGAGGCTGTTGCGCACCGAGCTCATCCGGTTCTGGAGCCGCCGGATCGTTTGGGCGGTCGCCTTGGTCGTGATGGTCGTATCGACGGTGGCCGGGATCGCCGTCTTTGCCAGTCACTCGAACGAGGCGCCGGACAACGAGGCCTTGGCCCGAACCGAGGCAGAACGGGCCACCGAGGAATGCGTACGCTTCTTTAGAAACGAAGAGTTCGACTCTGACCGAGAGCAGATCGCCAGAGACTTCGGCTTCGATCTCGACTCGATGACCGACGCCGAATTTGACGAGTTTCTCCGAACCGACCTGTGCTATCAGGACCCCCAGTGGTTCCGACCGGAGGACCCCAGGTTCTTTGCCGCGGAGATACTCGTGGAGAGTTACGAAGCCCGCCAGATGACCGACTGGAGCTCCGAGCGCGAGGACTATAGCGTCGCGGACACATACCGGTTCGGCGTTCGCGAGATCCGGCAGGCCAACGACGGGTTCATCGGCATCCTGCCGGTGGTCGCGACGTTCTACCTGGTGATCGCGGTGCTGATCGGTGCGTCGTTCGTCGGCGGCGAGTACAGGGCCGGCACTCTCGAGAATCTCCTCCTTTGGGAACCGCGTCGGCTTCGCGTGTTGTGGACCAAGTTCGCGGCTGGGTTTTTGTCGTCTGCGGCTCTCACCGCGGCTCTTCTTGCTTGGCTGACTGTGCTCCTCTATCTGGTTGCCACCCAGCGGGGCGACACCTCCGCCGTCGATGGACGGTTCTGGATCGATATTGGATCCACGATCGGGCGAGGCGCTCTGGTCGGCGGTCTGTTCTTTGTGGCCGCTATGTCGGTGTCGATCATCGCCCGCAACACTGCCGCCGCGGTGGGCCTGATCCTCGGTTGGTTCGCGATCTCCAACATCGTGATCGAGCTAGCCGCGAAATGGCTACGGCAGTGGGAACTATTCAACAACGCAACCGCTTTCATCCGAGAAGCCGACGCCGTGCGCAACGAGAGGATCCAAGGATTCTGGCAGACCGTCTACGCGCACGGATACGTCGAAGCGGGACTGGTGACAGTCATGTGGGTCGCCGCTCTCGCCCTGCCCGCGACCTTGGTGTTCATACGTCGAGACATCGACTGAACCACCAACGGCAATACACCTTCAGAAGGCGTTCCGAAGCGATATGTCGATCGCTCACCGGGTGCCCTTCGAAGAGGGCGCTCCCCGCCCGGGGATATATCTCGCGGCGATGATCCACGATCGACTCTTGTCTGGCCAGAGTCCGATTAGTTCGTGGACGGCAGAGACAGTCGCTGCGACGGTTCCGGCCCTGCCAGCACTCGGGTGCGGTTGAGCAGCGTGACTACGAGTGGCCTGATCAGCGGAGGTGTCCTCGAGGCCGGTGATGCGGCGCGGGCATCGCGTTGGGTGGGTGTCGTTACGAGCGGTGCCGGCGGAAGCGAAACAGCGATCGAAGGTGACCGTTGTCGGGTGGGTTGTGGAGTCTGGGTTCGAGTTCCGCTGGGGGTGGTCGGCCGGTGTTGGGTCGATGTTGGACGACGGCTGCCGGTCAGGGTGTGTATTGCTCGCAGATGCCGACGATTGTTTCGGCGTCGAAGGTGAGCCAGTAGAGGGTGAATGGCAGCGGCGTTTGGGTGAAGTATGCGGGAAGTTCTGTGAGGGTGCCGGCGCTGACGTCGGCTGATGAGTCGGTGCTGAGTCGCACGAGTAGCACGTCAGCGTCTGCTGCGACTGGGGCGTCGCGTAGGGTCGGGTTGTCGTTGCGTATCCAGTAGTCGTTGGGTGGGCCGTTGGAGTCGTCGGGGTGTTGCTGGTGGTAGGCGTCGGTGGCGTCCTGGCCGCTCAGCCACTGCACGACATCGAAGGTCACGACCAGCGAGTCGGTGTCGATGCTCTCGATGATCGCCGCGTAGGTCCCGGTGGTGTTGTCGAAGACTGCAGGGCTCGACCCGGGGGGACGATTCGGGCAGTCGCTGAAGCGGTCGACCGCGGATCCTGGCGTGATCTCGACGCCGTCGATCAGTGAGCGGAGGTCATCGATATCGACTACTACTTCGCCAAGCCATGAATGAGCAGGAATTCCCTGGGCACCAGCTGGGGCGAACCCGACGGAGTCTTCGTAGATGCGTGCCTGGTCGGGTGTGGCTACCGCCCAACCGGCGGGCCACTGGGTTCCGCCGTCGAAGGGAGCCGGTATCAACAAGATCTCGGCGGCGAACGTTTCGCGGTCGATTCGCACGAGCGCCGAGTCGGGGAGCCCGCCGTCGCCGATCCTGCCCGCGAAGACCGCTTGTTCAGTGATCACGATCCAGGAGGGAACCGCGCCGGGCATCGGGTAGGCGCGAGCGATGTGGCCCGGCTCATCGATCAGGAGGATCTCGCCGTACTCCGAAGCGAAGATCAGATCGGCCGGATACTCGCCGTCCGGGTCGCCGATGACGCCCCCTGTCGCCGCAGCGTCGATTCCTTCTTGAGGAATGCGCGAAAGCGTCCAGACTCCCTCGGGTGCGCCAACTTCGACCAATGCATCAACGCGCTCAACGAAGGGCAACACGGCAACCTCGCCAACAACGCGGTCCAGCTGTGCGTCTTCAGCGCTTTGATTGGGGCTGGAGTCAAGGGCGCCGATTGACGACGTCGAGCTAGGCGGCACCGAGACCGAACCGGCACTGGGACTCGCGGTCCCGACCGAAGTGGCCGAAGTGACAGTTGTGGACGTGGCAGCAGGCAACGCGGCTGAGTCAGCCGCGTTGCTGCATCCAGCCAGGGCGAGCCACCCAACAAGTAACACCGACCGCCAGTGCATCGGCTCAGCCTACCCCTCAACGCCAGCGCCACGATCGCGTCGCGTAGTGAAGCGGAAAGCGCCGCAGCACCGATCCAACGGCCAGATTCCACATCACAGCATTGAGGCAACTTCGTGCCCAAGCCGCCCTCATCCGACAACGGTTGCGGGTCCTGGCGGCTGCGGCCACTCGACTGCCCGATACTCCCGACACATCGTGACAATCATTGGCACTGAACACGCTGCACTTCCCAACCGTGATTCCACATAGTCCCGGCTGAGGTGACCGGCTTCCGCGGTAAGGCGTGTGTTCCTTGCGACCTGAAGGGCGCTGTTGTCGGGTGGCGCGAAGGCGCTTGGACTAGTCAGTGTCCATTTGGCTCAAGGCTCATCGAAATCCATCACCTGATCAACGCCCAGCCACCGCCAAAGGATGACACGCCAGCAAGATTCTTCCGCCGGCGACCCCGGCTCGGCCGACGGAGACTTCCCTCCGGTACTAGCGGAGCTATTCGGGCAAGTCCGCGCGCTACCTCCGCCAGTCTACGGCGGGGCAGCGAACAGTGTCCCAAGGTCGATCCGTGGCGGAGATGTATCCATGGCGGGCTGGGTAGCGGCACTGATCCCGACCAAGGACGGGGTCGTCGCCGCCAGGAAGTATCGATCTCTACTCGACGTTGAGGTGCGCGCTGGGGTAGCCGGACTCAGGCGTACAGCTCGGCTGGGCTGGGCTGGGTGGGCAGAACCCGAGGATCTCTTCGAGTGTGAGCCGGGTGACGTAGAGCCGCCGGCCGAGTCTTATGGATGCGATGTCGCCGCTCTTGACCAAGTCGTAGGCGGTTGAGCGGCTGAGCCCGAGCATGGCGCCGGTTTCTGAGACGGTGTAGACGAGGCAGTGTCGGTTGGGTTGCATTGATCGCGGTCCCTTCGCTGTCGGCTGGGCTTTCTGGATGAGTCCGGCCGGGTTCTGTCGATACGGGACGGCGCCATGTCTCAGCGGACAGCCACGTCCGGTTCATGCACGCGCAGGGTTGCGGGTCGGGCTAGTCGGGCTGGTCGGCTGGGAGGGCGAAGCCGAGTAGTGTTTCTATCGTTGGTCTTGTCACGTAGCGGGTTTTGGCGAGGGTGACTGTTTCGAGCTCTCCGCTGGTCGAAGGTGGTCGCCTTCTGGTGGCGTGGTCCGGGCTCTTCGCCTCGGTCGCGAAGCTCGAGAAGTTGTGAGAGGTCTCGTTGTGCTTCGACTTTGTTGATGCGGGAGACCTTGCGCCGCGATCCATCAGGAAAGGTCACCCAGGCCATCCACCGCCCGGCGCTCTCACTCCATCGCACCGACGGTTTCCGTGCCATTCCGCCGTCTCCGAAAAGGTAGCTTCCGAACCAAAAGCTACCTTTTGCGATTCTTGAGAATAAGGTCAGAGGCGAAAAGTGCCTCTGACCAGCATATTCGTTGGTCGGGACGGCGGGATTTGAACCCACGACCCCCTGCTCCCAAAGCAGGTGCGCTACCGAGCTGCGCCACGTCCCGTTCAGATCATGAGGCTAGCGGCCCCAGCGGGAAGGGCCGGAAAGAATCTGGGGGAATCTATCTAAATCATATTGATATCTATCGATATGTCTGTAGGGTGACCGTACTGTTGACACATCGACAGATATCAATATCTAATGTCATCTTCGGAGTAAAGGAACCCACGATGCGCCTCCAACTCGCCCTCGACGTCAGCAACATTGACGAAGCTGTCGACTTCTACACAAAGCTGTTCGCCACCGAGCCCTACAAGCGCAAGCCCGGCTATGCGAACTTCGCCATCGCCGACCCGCCGCTCAAGCTGGTGCTCTTCGAGAACCCCAACGGTGGGGGAACCATCAACCACCTCGGTGTGGAGACCGAGACCGCCGAACAGGTTGCCGGCGCCGAAGCCCGCCTCGAAGAGAGCGGCCTCGACACCACCGGAGTCAACGACACGGTGTGCTGCTACGCCGGCAAGGTCGAGACCTGGGTCACCGGCCCCGATGAGGAGCGCTGGGAGTGGTACGTCAAGACGAGCGACGCCGACGACTTCGGCACCGAGGAGACGGCACCGTTCAAGAGCGAGGCTGTCGGCGTGCCCGCTGGCGACGGGGCCTGCTGCAGCTGATCCACGCCGATTGGGGCCGACGGCCGCCAGCGGGCAGTATGGAGAGATGACCGAGGCCTACATCATCGACGCTGTCCGCACCCCGACCGGAAGGCGGGGCGGCTCGCTCGCCGCCACCCACCCGGCTGATCTGGGCGCGGCGAGCATCTCCGCCCTGATCGACCGCACCGGCATCGACCCAGGCGCGGTGGAAGACGTGATCTTCGGCAACGTCGACTCCGTCGGCGGCCAGGCCGGCGATATCGCCCGTAGTAGTTGGCTCGCCGCCGGGCTGCCTCAACACGTGCCGGGTGTAACCGTCGATCGCCAGTGCGGTTCGGGCCAGCAGGCGGTCACCTTCGCGGCCATGGGTGTCATGGCCGGTGTCCAGGATCTCGTGGTGGCGGGCGGTGTAGAGGCGATGTCGCAGATCCCGATCGGCTCGTCAATAGCGGCCGGCATCGAGCTCGGCTTCGACGACCCGTTCACCGGATCGACCGGCTGGGTCGAGCGCTACGGCACCCAAGAGGTCACCCAGTTCCGAGGTGCCGAACTAGTGGCAGAGAAATGGGACATCACCCGCGAAGAGATGGAGGAGTTTTCCTTCGAGAGCCACGAGCGGGCCATTCGGGCGATCGACGAGGGCCGCCTCGATGCCGAGATTGCGCCCATCGGCGATTTCCTCATGGACGAAGGACCCCGCCGCGGCGGATCGATCGAGAAGATGCAGCAACTCGCCCCGATCAGCGAAGGAGGCCGCATCACCGCCGCCCTGGCCAGCCAAATCTCCGATGCTTCGGCGGCCCTGCTCATAGCGTCGGAGCAGGCGGTGAAGGACCACGGCCTCACCCCGAGAGCCAGGATCCACCACATGAGCGTGCGCGGCGACGACCCGATCTACATGCTCTCGGGACCCATCCCGGCCACCACGCACGCTCTGGAAAAGACGGGCATGACAATCGACGACATCGATCTGTTCGAATGCAACGAGGCGTTCGCCTGTGTTCCCATGGCTTGGATGAAAGAGCACGACGTGCCCCGTGAGAAGGTCAACGTCAACGGCGGGGCGATCGCCCTCGGCCATCCTCTCGGCGCGTCGGGGGCCAAGCTGATGACCACGCTGCTCCACGAACTCGATCGCTCCGGCGCGCGCTACGGCCTGCAGACCATGTGCGAGGGTGGCGGCCAGGCCAACGTCACCATCATCGAGCGTCTCTGACCCCAGACCTGGTGGCGGTGTAGCGGCCGGGTTGACCTGAGTTCCTCAGGGCTGCACCGATCCTGCCGATTGTCGGGTGTGCACGATGACGACCTCGAACCTGCCGCGCTGATCGATCCGCGGCTCGACGACCGCTTCGACGCGGCCCTGGCCGCCATCGAGGCACGCGAATCCGAGCGAGCGGCCAGCCGCGCCATGTGGCATGCCCACCATTGGGCCGAGGACTACGACCGCTGCGTCGTCGTGGGCGGGCGTCCGTTCTGTCGACGCTGCTTCACCCTCTATCCGATCGCCTTGGTGCTGGCCATCGCCGGCCTCGCCGGTGCGGTCCTCTGGCCTGCCCGCCTCGATCTCTGGTTCATCTGGCTTTTGTCGGTGCCGGCCACCGTTGAGTTCGTGCTCGAACAGTTGGGCGTCGTGCGCTACTCGGCGCGCCGCCAGGTTGCGGTCACCATGCTCTTGGCCCCCGCCCTCGGAAGCGGGTTCGCCCACGAACTCGACGACTCCTGGGCGTGGGAATTCTGGGGTCCCGTCCTCGTGCTCAGCACCATCTGGTTCCTCGCCGCACTCGGCGGCCGCCGCCGTCGCAACAGATAGGTCCGCCATGGCTCAGTACCACGCAGAAATCACCGTCAAGGCATCTCCGCAGACAGCCTTCGCCTATCTCGCCGATCTGGGGAACCTTCCCGAGTGGGATTCGAGTGTTCGCGACGCGACCCTGCTCGACGGTACGGGCCCCGGCATCGGCGCCCGCTACGACGTAACGGTCGGCTTCTACGGCAAGGCCCTCGATGCCACCTACGAGGTGACCGGCCACGACTCGCCGACTTCGGTCAGCTACACCATCGACGGCAAGGCCACCGGCAGCACCGAGATCGAGGTGCAACAACGAGGCGACGACACCGTGATCGTCTACGACTCCACCATCCAGATGCGTGGCATCGCGCGCTGGTTGGACCGCGGCCTGCAGGTGGCCTACGACGGGATCGGTGAGAATGTCGAGAGGGGCATCGCCAAGCAGTTGCGCTCGGCGCGCTGACTCAGACCAGGGCTCCGTCGACCTTGGCCATCGCGTCGTCTTCCTCGACGTCGAGCGCGAACGCAAGCTCGGACACCAGCACGTTGCGGGCCTTGGTGTAGAGCGACTTCTCGCCCGCCGACAGGCCCTTGGCCTGATCGCGAAGGGCGAGATTACGCACCACTTCGGCCACCTGGTAGACGTCGCCCGACTTCAGCTTTTCCTGATGGTTCTTGAACCGGCGCGACCAGTTGGCGGGTTCGCGGACGTCGCGCTTACCGAGTACCTCGAAGAGATCCTCGACATCTTCGTGAGAGATCGGCCAGCGCATCCCCACCTCATCGGCCTTGTCGACCGGCACCGCGAGAGTCATCTCGCCGTGGGCCATACGGAGAACCAGGTATTCGGTCTCTTCGCCGAATGCCGTTCGCTTCTCCTTCTTTTCGATCACGGCCGCGCCATGGTGGGGATAGACGACTCGGTCGCCTGGCTTGTAACTCACGTGAGAACCGTCCTCGAAGAAATCGCACTAACCGCTCCTCAAGGATGCCAGCTGAGCCTCGGTTCGCAAACGCGCGGGCGACGGCGGGACCATCTTGGCTGGGCGTAGCATCTCCGCGGTGCGCAGGGATTGGGTGCTCGCGGTGGTGGTGACGGTGGGCTTTCTCGGTGGCGGAGGGGCCTACGTGGCCCAATCGCGCGTGGAGCCGCCCGTGCCAGTGGTGGTGCAGATCACTTCGGTGGACGCACCAATGGCCACCGGAACCCTTCTCGTGGCCGAGGCCACCGAGCGCACGATCGACCCCTATTCGGGCTACGGCACCTGGGTTGACGTGTTCGACTATGCCCCTGCCTACGCCGGCAGTGACCCTTCGGTGACGCCGGCGACGCTCGCGGAGATGGCCCGACTCGGAGTGGGCACCGTGTACCTCCAGGCGGCCCGCCTCGACGACCGCACCCCCGATGGGTTGGAGGATCGTTGGCTGCTCGCCGAGGTGCTCATCGAAGCCCACGAACTCGGCATGGATGTGGTGGGGTGGTATCTGCCCCGGTTCGGCGACGACAGCGACGACCTCGACCGCATCGTGGCGATGGCCGACTTCGAAGTGCTCGGGCATCGCTTCGACGGTGTGGCGGTGGACATCGAATGGACCGGCGACGGCATCGATCACGAGACCCGCTCCCGACGGCTGGTCGAGTTGAGCGGGGCCGCACGAGAGAAGCTCGATGGCGAGCCTCTGGGGGCGATCGTGTTGCCGCCGGTGCAGATCGAGGTGGTGAATCCCGACTTCTGGCCCGACTTCCCCTGGACTGGAATCGCCGCTCAGTACGACGTTTGGCTCCCGATGAGTTACTGGTCTTTCAGGTCGGAGTCGTCGGGGTACGGCGACGGCTACGCCTACCACGAAGAGTCGGTGCGCCGCCTTCGCACCAACCTTGGTGATCCGACGGCCCTGGTGCACGGAATCGGTGGAATCGGCGGAGCCGACGGCATCGACGACAACCCGGACCCGCCCGAACCGCTCACCTCCATCGACGAGATCGAGCGGTTCGTGGACGCCCTGGCCGATACGGGATCGATCGGTGGCTCGATGTACGACTGGAACACCCTGGAGCCGGCGGTGAGGGAACGGCTGGCCGAACTGCTCAGCGACCGCTGAGGGCAAGCGCATCGGCCACCCGGGCGAAGTCCGATGGCCGCAGTAACTCACCCAGCTCGGCCACGATGGTTGTGGCTTCGGGCAGCGAGGCGAGCAGCCAGCGGGCGAGGGAGCCGTGGTCGAACCACGCCGACAGAGCAGGGGTGAGAGGAACCCAGTCGACACCGGCGCGCTGGGCCTCCTGATGCACGGTGTGCCATCCGGTTTGGAGGGTGCGGCGACGGTGCCGCAATCCCTCCGGCGTGAGACCGCCCCCACCCAGTGGATGAAGGCTGGAGAGTATGGGCCACGGAGGCGGTTCGCCTAGCGGTGAATCGAGAGTGAGCTCGAGTATTCGGTGCAGCCAGACCGCGTCGTTGAGCTCGAGGGGAGTGGCCGCGGGAGGTGCAGTGGGAAGCCCGAGCGCCCGCCGCCCGGCATCGATCAACAGGGACTCCTCCTCATCGACGAAGAGGGCACCGGCGCGCCCGGGTTCGACCACCACGGCGGTGTCGTGGCGATCGATGGCCAAAGCCAACGGCAGTTGGTGCTGGGGCTGCCATCCGAACGGAAACGCGATGGCCCCGACTGTGGGGCCGCACCTCAAGCCGTGGACCGGGGTCCAGTCGGGCTGGTCGACGAGGGTGGTGAGGGCCACCACGGATTCATCGATGAGGCCGACTGCGCGGTTGCGTCGGATCGCATCGGCGGCGAGGTGTTGGAGATGGTGAGGGACGGGGCGGGTCATCGGAGGACTCCCGGAGAGCAGGGGTGACGACGATCCGCCCGGATCGCAAGGGAATACCAGCGTGAACATCGGCTGTGACAGCGCGAAACTCAGCAGATGAAGGAACAGCACCATGTCGAACTCGAGTCGCTGAGCGACAGGTCGATGCCCGGGCTACGCCGAGAGCAGATCGGCGATTGGCTGCTGCGAGAGGCGCTCGCGTCGTCCGGGCGAGCCAACAGCGTGTGGGTTCGGGGCGACCCCGGCTGCGCGGTGAGCACCGCGATCGATCAGGCGGAGCACTGGTACGGCCGACGTGACATGACGCCCATCTTCCAGATCTTCGACGGCAACGATCCCGAGATCGGTCACGAGCTCGACTCCCGCGGCTATCGCACGGTCACCGGCGCGGTGGTGATGACCGCCGACCTCGAGAGCCTGGATTCGGCCGGGCCGACCGCGGGCCGGTCGGCATCGTCGGAGTCGCCGGACCGGTCGTTTGTTTCGTTGGTGGGAGACGACGACCGGCTGGCGGAGACCGTGATGACGCCCCTCGACAAATGCTTCGTGACCGTGTTCGACGACGACGGCGGCCTGCTCGGGGGAGGTCTTGGCGTGATCGACGGTAGGTGGCTCGGAGTGTTTGCGATGAACACGCGGCCCGAGGCCCGTCGCCGAGGGGTGGCGCGACGGGTTCTGAGGGACCTGATCAAACACGGCCGACATGAGGGGGCCACGACCTCGTGGCTCCAGGTGATGCCCACCAACGGTGCCGCTCGGGCGCTCTATCGGTCGGTCGGGTTCGTTGATAGCCACGTCTATCACTACCGAGCCGGGCCCAACTGGCGCGAATGAGTGTCACACCTTGTCGGCAGGATGCTCGAGAAGTCCGATGGGGGACCTGTGCCCGCCTAGGATCACTTTTCGACCACGGAGCAACTGAGTGACTGAACGTAGGAAGTCAACCGCCACCACGGCCTTCGGTGTGGGCCGGCGTGAGAGCCATGATTCGTCAGGGTTCTACGAGCGGTTCATCGCGCCAGACATCTCCGCGGACGACACCATCAATGTGATCCCCGCCGACGTCGGATCGATCCACCGGCGAGACAGTCGCGAGATCGCCGAGGTCTTCCCTTCCAACAGTGTGGCGCTGGTGGTCACCTCGCCGCCCTACTTCGTCGGTAAGGAATACGAGTTGGCGGTGACGGGCGACCCCGGCACGCGTGGGTCGGTGCCCAGCGTGCCCACCTCCTATCTCGACTACCTCCAGATGCTCCACGACGTCTTCAAGTCATGTGTGGAAGTGCTCGAGCCGGGTGGTCGAATTGCCATCAATGTCGCCAACCTCGGCCGCAAGCCGTATCGGAGCCTCTCGGCCGACGTGATCTCGATCCTCCAGGACGATCTAGGTCTCCTGCTACGGGGGGAGATCATCTGGCAGAAGGCGGAGGGCGCCACCGGCTCGGTCGCATGGGGCTCGTATCGCAAGGCCACCAATCCCGTGCTGCGCGATCTCACCGAGCGGGTGATCGTGGCGAGTAAGGGCCGCTTCGACCGGGCACTGGCGAAGGGTCGAGTCGAAAGAGACCTGCCCCACGAGAGTTCCTTGTCGGCCGACGACTTCATGGAAGCAACTCTCGATGTCTGGAAGATCAGCCCCGAGTCGGCGCGGCGGGTTCAGCACCCCGCTCCCTTCCCGGTGGAGCTCCCCAGGCGCCTGATCGACCTCTACACCTACAAAGGCGATGCGGTTCTCGACCCCTTCCTCGGATCGGGGTCAACCCTCGTTGCGGCCGAACGAACCGGCCGGCGTGGGTTCGGCTTCGATCTCGATGAGTCGTATTGCGAGATAGCCCAGGCTCGCGTCGACGCAGAGCGGGCCCGGCCCCGGCTCCGGGCCGTGGAGGTGCTCGGCACCGAGCCCCTCTTCGAGACGCTGGCCGATGATGCTGATCGCCAGGAGTTCTTCCAGGCCCGCGCCACCAGCGAGGGCAAGAAGGCCCACGACATAGCAGCCAAGGTGATCGAGGATGCAGGATTCCAGATCCTGAAGTCTCCGGTAAAGATCCCCAAGGTCGGCGTCCAATTCAACTTCCTCGTCGAAGACACCGACGGCGGCCAGTGGTATGTCGACGTCTCCGGCGCGTTCACCACCGTACGCCCGGGCCTGATGCGCACCGACACCTTGTGGAAGACGCTCGGTCGTATCCATGTGCTGAGGGCCACCGACGAACCCCAGAACCCGAGCCGTGTCCTGGTGCTCACGTCCAACCTGCCCAAGGCCAACAGCGAGGGCGACAAGGCCCTGCGTGCCGTACAACCAGACCAGGTCTTCGACGCGATCGAGATGTTCGACGCCGCCGGTGTGGCCCGACTCCGCGAATACGCCGGAGGTCAGTCGGTCCCGATGGCCGGCTTCTGGACTGATGCCGATATCGAGCGGTTCGAAGATCTCGCTCACCGACCGAGCTGATGGCCACGGTCGCCTACGCCGTTGTCCATACCGAACCGGCGTCGGTCCTGCTGGCCGACGACATCGAACTCCTGCACCGGGTACTCGCCCTCGAGGTGGTCGCCCGGTCTGACCCCACGCTCCTTGGCTCTCAGGCCGAAACCATTCGCGAAGCCCTGCTCGAGGAGCGCTGGGGCGATGCCACGGTTGCGTGGATCCGTGCCACCGGCACCGGCATCGACGTACACGACGGCAAGTCGGTCTACAGCCACGATGATCTACCCGCGGAACTCATCGGTGCCCAACTCCAATTCACCTGGCTCTTTGCGGGAGCGGTGGCCCATCGCTTAGAAACGTCCTAGTGGCCGACATTCGCACCGAGATAAGTGAGATCGTCACCGGCCTCGGCCTGTTCGGATTTCGCGATCTCGAACGCGCCCTGGCGGCTCGGCCCCGCTTCATCATCAATGTCGACGACTCCGTCTACGACCGACTCGACGACGCCTTCGCCGAGGGTCGACATCACGACGTGTTCGGCACCGCGTGGGAGAACGGCTGCGTCTTCAGTCGTGCCGACGACGGCCTGAGGGGCCGGGCTCCCTGGCTCGTGGAGTGGAAGGGTCCGCATCGTCCGCCGGCCTACGAACAGATACCGGCCGATCTTCGCGTCGATCACGTATACCTCATCAGCTGCAAGTACGGATCCAACATCTTGCACAACGCGTCGCCGTGGCACATGTTCGACCGCACCCTCGCCGAGCGGGCCAAGAACACCGCCGACTGGTATGCCGAAGTCGCGCCCCAGTCCTATCAGGAGCTCTACACAGAGGTTCGCTCCCATGTCGGCCTGTCGAGCCTTCCCGAGCTTGTCACCGAACTCACCACCGACAACCGTAAGCAGCTCCGATCAGAGCTCAGGGGGCGGTGGCCATCCGAGCTCAGATCCGACTGGGAATTGGTGGCGTTCGAGATCGCCCGAGAGAGCTCTGCTCGCCTGCTCGAGCGAGCCAAGACCCGGGCCGACCGAGAAGAATTCCTGTGGCGCTTGCTGCGCCTCCAGGCTGCGCCCTACTACGTGCTCGGCGCCGATCTCCGCGACGAGCCTCTTCGCTATCGCGTCACCACGCCGTGGGATTTCCGCACCCGATATCGCCTGCGCTCGTTCGACACCTGGGGCGAACACGCCGGCCAGCCCACCGTTCGGTGGCGAGCCGATGTCACCGACCGGGAAACCAACGAACCCCGCATCGTGGAAGGCCATGTGGAGGTGCGCTGGAGCCACGGAAAATTCGGTGGTGCTCCCGAGGCCAAGGTCTATCTCGACACCCCTCACCACGAGGTGGCCGGGTATCAGCCCATCAGCTGATCGAGTCGATCCACCGCCCTGAGCGCGGCGCGACGGCGGGCCACCAGCAGGCGGGCCAGATGGGCGTCGCTCGCCACGTATTCGCGGCGGGCGGCATCGGAGAGCTCGTGGACGCGTTCGCGGTCGACCTCCACCACGGGGAGTCCCACGAATCGGGCCAGAGGTTTGAGGCCGCACGACAGCCCCAACGTGACCCCGACGTCGGCTCTGAAGAGCTGGTAGCCGTCGAGATGGCGATGCTCGAACCAGGCCCCGCGATACCAGCCAGCATGGCCTTTGAGAGGTTCGTGACGACCCGAGATCGTGGGATCGAGCTGGAGTCGTAGACCCAGCTCGCAGCCGAGCTTTGCGGCCCGCTGGGCCAGGAACGGCAAGTCGAACGATGCTCCGTTCCAGGTGACGATCACGCCGGCGGGTAAGCGGGCGAGGGCGGCGTCGGTGTGGGCGAGAATGTCGGCCTCTGCACCATCGAATACCAGTTCGAAATCTTCACCGGTGATCGCCACCGCCACCACCGCGGCCACTTCGGGGTCGAGACCGTTGATCGTGGTGTCGGTCTCGATGTCGAGTCCGTAGAGCGGTGGTGATGAGGTGCCGATGGGGTCGACCCTATTGGGGTCGTGTGACACAGCCCGGTTCACCGCCCGGTGAACTCGGGGTCTCGTTTCTCGATGAACGCGAGCATCGCCTCACGGGTGTCGGCGGTGGTGAACTGGAAGGTCTGGCCCAGGCCCTCCGCGTCTAGAGCGTCGTGCAGGGTCGAAGTGAACGACCGGTTCAAGAGAGCCTTGCTCACCGCGATGGCCCGCGGTGGACCAGCGGCCGCCTTCGCCGCCCACTCCGCCACCACGTCGTCGAGTTGATCGACCGGCACCACACGGTTGACGAGACCCATCTCGCCAGCCGCGGTGGCGTCGATCACGTCGGCCAGCAAGATGAGTTCCTTGGCCTTCTGCATGCCGACGATGCGAGGGAGCAGGAAGGAGCCGCCGAAGTCGACGCTGAGGCCGCGGCGGGCGAAGATCTCGCTGAACCGGGACCGGTCAGAAGCAAGCACGAGGTCGCACGCCAACGCCATGTTGAGCCCCGCTCCCGCGGCCACTCCATCGACGCGGGCGATGGTGACCTTGGGCATCTCGTACAGGGCCTCACAGCAGGCCGTGATGATGCGCATCCTCTGCATGGGGTGGGTGTCACGGTCGCGGGTGACATCGTCGGTTCGGCCCACATCGGCTCCTGAGCAGAAGTCTTCACCCGCCCCCGTGAGCACGACGCAGCGGACATCGTCGCGAGACCCGAGATCTACAAATATCGACCGCAGGGTGTCCCACCCAGCTGGGGGGATGGCATTTCGCACATGAGGGCGATTGATCGTGACGGTGGCAACTCCGTCTGCTTCGGTGACCTGCAACTCATCCATGGACGCGACCATAGTGACCGGTCGGTCCCCCGCTCGCATTGCTTCAGCGCTCAGCGCGCCACGAGCCTCACCACCAGATGCGAGGGCCACAGTTTCCCGCCGAGCAGGAGGGTGCCGTCGCCCAGGTCGGCGATGCCGTTCAGTACCGCCCGGTTGCTGTCCGGGCGCTCGACCGCCGCATTCACGGGGCTGGCATCGATCGTGGCGACGATCGTCCCCGTGGCGGGGTCGATCACGACCAGGAAGTCGCTACCGATGATGTTGGCGAACACGAGCCCGTCGACGCATTCGAGTTCGTTGAGGTTGTCGACTTCCTGGCCCCAGAAAGTCACCTGAACCGATTTGATCAGGGTGAAGTCGTCGGGGTCTCGATGACCCAGGTCGGCCGAGCCATCGCTGGTCAGCACCACATCGTCGAGGGTGCAGATTCCCCACCCTTCGCC
This sequence comes from Acidimicrobiales bacterium, assembly GCA_029263215.1. Classification (GTDB taxonomy): domain Bacteria; phylum Actinomycetota; class Acidimicrobiia; order Acidimicrobiales; family Aldehydirespiratoraceae; genus OFTM10. The sequence continues at coordinate 70,400 of JAJCXY010000126.1, read as the reverse complement.
TCGGTAGGCGAACGGTTCGAGGGGGGTCAGGTCGGGGAGCTGCCAACGCAGTGCCGTCTCCTCTCTCCAGGTGAGCTGGACCAGGGTGTCGCCCACCCGCGTGATGCCCTCTGCGAAGAAGTGTTCGTCGAGTTGGATGGATGACAGTACGTCCCCGGAAGCGAGATCGACGCGCCGCAGGCTCGATTCGCCGTAGACGCCAGTGCTCTCGAAAAGAGTGCCGTCGATCAGCTCTAGGCCTTGGGTGAACGCCCCAGGGTCGTGGGGGACGGCCCTAACGACCTCGACGGTCCAACCCGCGGGGTCGTCGCCGCTCAACAGTGTTGGGTCGCTGGGCCAGAGTGATACCACCGCAACCGGAGGTTCCGTCTCGACCGGTGCGGGTGGGTCGTCTGTGATCACCGCGGCGGCCGTTGTGGTGACGACGGCCCCTTCTGAGTCGATCGGGGCGCCGTTGTCGGGGCCCTCGCCGCAGGCGCTTGCCCCCAGTGCGACTACGAAGATCGCAGCAAGCAGCTGTGGGTGGGCGATGGGCATCCCCTCATGTTGACACTGACCGTGGTCGTCTCGGTGGCGGTCCGGCTCAGGGTGGCGAGTCGAGCTAGTTTTGGTGTCGGCATCACAAGGGTTTGGGGTTGCCGATGAACAGCCTGGAACGTCGCGATCTGGATCGAGAGTTCGCTTCTGTCACGCGGTCGCTTGAAATTCGACGCCCGCGCGCCGACAGGTTTCATGTGGCGCAACGATCCGAACGCCCCGAACGCCGACATGGGCTTGCCTGGCTTCGTGCCGTGGCGCTACTCGGCGTTGCCGCGGCGGTCACTGGCATCGTCTACGCGTTCACGATCCACCCCCTGATGGGTGTCGCCGGGATCTTCGTTTCGCCGGGCGTTCCCCTCGGCCTGACGGTGCTCGCCGACCGTATCGGTCGACTCAGGGTCTGAGCACTGGCGGGGTGCTGGTGTCAGCAGAACGACACTGGAACCGCCCGCAAATGTCGCAAGGTAGGCCACAAGGCCCGATTTGAGGGCCCTGTGGGTGGGTCGTACGGATTGAAGTTGCCGAGGGACTACACCCCGGGGCTGCACGTGACCGAAGACACTGCAATGGACACGGACCAGGCGAGATCCGAGCAACTGACACGGCCACTTCGACGAATGCGCGACGGGATGGTGCTGTCCCTCGTCGTTCCGATCTCGGTGGGCGCCGCGATCACCGCAATACTCGTTTGGGCGATCGAGCAAATGGTCGTGCCCATCCTCGACCCGTCGGCATATGTGCTCGCTACGGGGCTGACGGTCACCGTGGCGGTCACGGTGGTGGTCGACATCCAGAAGAGGGTCGGTGGTTCGACCCATGCGCATCTGCGCGACATGGAACGCCGGGCCCGCCACGACGCGCTCACCGGACTCCCCGGACGCGACGAGATTCGTGACCGACTCGACGGAGCGCTGAAAGGCACCTTCCGTCACGACGGCATCATCGGGGTGCTGTTCCTCGACCTCGACGGGTTCAAGGCGATCAACGACAGCATGGGACACGAGGCCGGAGACAAGCTTCTGATCGCGTTCGCCGATCGCCTGCGCCAGTCGGTTCGCGCCGAAGACATCGTGGGTCGTTTCGGTGGTGATGAATTCGTTGTGGTGTGTACCGGACTCGAGCGCGAGTCGGCCTTGCGCGAGGTTGCCGACAACATCCGTGCTGCCTTCTCGGCTTCGATCCAGATCTCCGACGGGGCGGTATTGATGACGCCCAGCATCGGCATCGCCACCGCCTCTCGCTCCAAGCCGGCCACCGCGGTGGAGTTGATCGTGCGGGCCGACCAGGCCATGTATCGGGCCAAGCGCGCCCGCCTCGGCATCCAGTTCTTCGATGATGAGCAGCGTCGTGAGCAGCTTGACCGCTTGGAGGTGGAGCGAGCGATCGTTCCGGCCCTCGCCGATGGTCAGTTCCAAGTGTACTACCAGCCGATTGTCTCCGAACGTGAAGCCCGCACCGTCGGTCTCGAAGGACTGATCCGATGGCGGCATCCGATCCACGGTGTGATCGGGCCCGATCGCTTCCTCGCGGTTGCCGAGGAATCAGGGCTGGTGGCCCGCCTCGGAGAGGTCGTGTTGCGTGAGGTGGCCGCGCAGACATCGGTCTGGAACCATCTGTTCGGTGACGCCAAGAGCTTCAACGTGTCGGTGAATCTGGCCGAGCGCCAGCTCGTGGATCCGTCGTTCCCAGATCGAATCGCGGAGATCGTCCACTGGGGTGGGATCTCACCGACCCAGCTCGACCTCGAGGTGCCCGAGGCGCTCCTCTTGCGCCGGGCCCACGACAGCAGCCGTGTGCTCCAGCGCCTCGCCGCACTGGGTTGCCGGATCGTGATCGACGACTTCGGCAACTCCCACGGCGCCTTCTCCAAGATCCGTGAGCTCGACATTGTGAGCGTGATCAAGATCGACCGCTCTGTCATCGGCCGCCTCGGCCTCGATGATGTGTCTCGCGCTGTGGTCGAGGCGACCATGTCGATGGCCAGCGTGCTCGACGTGACCGTCATTGCGGAGGGTGTGGAAACCGAGATCCAACGTCAGATGGTCACCGATCTGGGGATCGACCTGATGCAGGGATTCTTGTTCCAGGCCCCTTCACCGGCAGAGGTGTTCGACCGTGGCGGTCCTGCTCTCGACATTCCGGCCACGATTGCCCTACCTCGCTGATCGTAAGCTCGGTCACGTGTCGGGCGGATCGAGCAGGCGGTCCTCGAGATCGTCGAAGCCCCGAGCGCTGATCGACGGCTGATCCGGTATCTCGAGTTCACAGAGGGTTTCGATCAATCCGCGCATCGGCTCCATACCGGGAGCCGGTCGGGTGACGAGCTGCTCGAACTTCTCCTTGTCACCCTCGAGGATTATCTTGACGGTGTCGAAGTTGAAGGGAGCGGCGGTGGCGAGGTAGTCCTCGTAGTAGGCGATGATGGCCACCACTTCGGTGGCAAGGTCGGGCGTGGCGACCTCCCGGATATCGCGCCAGAAGATCAAGGAGAGATTGGCCAACGGGCCCGGTCCCGTGTCTGCAGGAATCAGCTGGGACTGGGCCACGAACAGTTCGGAACGATCACAGATCGCGAACAAGGATTGTTCCGGGCTTGTGGTGGTGGTGACCACCAGGGTCGTGGTGGTGGTCGACGTAGTGGTGGTGGCCATGGTGGCCTCGTCGGTGGTGCGATTCTCGATGGTGGTCCAGGCGAAAGCGATCGCGCCGGCCACCGCGATGAACGCCACAACCCCCCTCAGCTGCGCCAGTCGCATCAGGGGGCTCGTTTGATCGCAGGCGCGATGGTTCTCGAGGGTCGCTGTTGCCAGCGGAGGGTCGCCACAGCCTCAGTCTGCCGCAGGAATACCCATTACGCCGTTCACGACCCATCGAGGTCGCCCCGCGGCGAATTGGCAGCCGGTGAGGCCCCGACCCGGTCTCGCTAATCTGGCCATGATCGGTCTACCGTCACGCGCACGTTGACGGTGGTCACAGGGCCGCGGAGAGGGTCGACATGGTGAAGATCAGGCGCGGCTATCGAAGTTCCAACGTCGAATATCGGGGCGCCGCTCGAAGCGGGGGCCGCGGCGTGTCGATACCCCGGAGTCGGGGTGGCAAGATCGGCGCGGGGGCAGGTGGCGCGGGTGTGATCGGCCTCGTGCTGGTGGTGTTGGTGGGCCTACTCGGCGGCGAGGGTGGGATCGATCTCGGGGAACTGGGTCTCGACGTCGACACTTCGGTAGGTGGCGTGACCGGGGCGGCGCCCGACCAGGACTCCTTCTACGAGGCTGTGTTCGACGACGTGCAGAACACCTGGATTCAGCTGTTTGCGGGAGCCGGCGAGAACTATCGCGAGGCGAAGCTGGTGGTATTCGAGGACACCGTTGTCACGGGAGGTTGTGGCAACGCGTCCGAAGCCTCTGGCCCCTTCTACTGTCCGGCCGACCACACCGCCTACTTCGATCCCGACTTCTTTGCCGAACTCGCCGGGCCCCGCTTCGGTGCCCCCGGCGACTTCGCGGTGGCCTACGTCGTCGCCCACGAACTCGCCCATCACGTGCAGAACCTCACCGGGGTCTCAAGCGAGGTTCGACAACAGCAGCAGGGGGCCGGTCAACTCGAGGTCAACGACCTCTCGATTCGGCTCGAGTTGCAGGCCGACTGCCTCGCCGGTGTCTGGGCCTTCGAGGCCACCAACCGGCCGGACACCTTCGACGGAAACGACAACATCCTCTATCTCGAACGCGGTGATCTCGCCGAGGGGCTGGCCGCGGCCCAAGCCGTCGGCGACGACCGGATCCAGGCGACCGCCGGCGCTCAGATCGATCCCCACAAGTGGAATCACGGATCGGCCGAGCAGCGCCGGGCCTGGCTGACCCTGGGGATGGACACGGGCAACGCGGCTGGATGCAGCGCCACGTTCGACACCTCGGTCGACGGTGTCGACGTATTGCCGGATCGCTAGCGCTCGTTAGTCTCGGGTCTCATGGCCAGCGAAGATGCCCTCACCCGATTCATCCGGTCCGCCGAAGCGGCGGGTGTCGATGTTCGGCCCGTGCGCTACCCGGCGGGCACCCGCACTGCGGTGGATGCCGCGGTTGCCATCGGCTGTGAAGTGGCCCAGATCGTGAAGTCGTTGGTGTGCACGGGTCCCACCGGGCCTGTGTTGGCGCTCACCGCGGGCCACAACCGAATCGACCTCCAGCGCCTCAGCGACGTGGTGGGCGGCAAGGTGCGGATGGCCACCGCCGAAGAAGCCCGCGACGCAACCGGCTACTCGATCGGTGGAACCCCACCGTTCGGGCACGTCGAGGCGATTCCCACCTTCATCGACCCCGACCTGCTCGCCCACACCACCGTTTACGGCGCCGCGGGCACTCCCGACTCGTGCTTCCCGATCACCCCCGATCAACTGCTGGTGGTCACTGGGGCAACCGCCGAGGCTTTCACCAGCACCTGAGCTTTGAGTCGAACGACTCAGGTCAAGTCGAAGGGTCGGCGCGTACCTTTCATGTAATGAACGGCTTCCTGCTGGACGCTGAAGCGCGGTTGGCCCTCGATGTGGCGTCGGGGACCGCCGGTGCGATGGGCGACGAACAAACTGGAACTGAATATCTCCTCTTCGGAATCGTCGCCACCGCGCGCGACGAGATGGCCGAACTGGCTGAACTCTTCGCGCTCAACACCCTCCGGGTGGAGCGGGGCGTGAAGCTGCTCCGATCGCACCGGTGTTCCGAGGATCGAGACGGCTCTGATGACCCGCCGCTCTCCACTCGGGCCGAGATTGCGCTCTACAGCCACGCGCTCTCGGGGGCAGAACGACTCTCGGCTTTTGATCTCCTCGTAGCGGTCCTCGCCGATCCTCGTTCCGGGGCTGCCACCGTGTTGCGAAATCTTGGTGTTCGCATCGGCGAGATTCGGCGCCTCGCAGAATTGGGCGCGGCCCGCCTCGAAAGACACGAGGTGGAAGACCTGATAGCGGCCCTCGATCGACGAGGCGACAACTCCAACGCGTGGTGGGGGCCGTCGGTCGATGGTCCCGTGGCCCGCGTCGCCCTCCCAAACTCGCGTCCGATGGTGCTCGGGCGCAGCGAGACAGCGGTGGCCACCCTCGACGGTCTGGTCACCGGTCCAGACGGATTCGGCCTCACCATCACGATCACGTCGTGTGACCACTGGGTTCTTCCGCCTCGGTGGGAGCCCGAGGAAGACCTCGTCCCCGGAATCGGCGCGGTCCACCGGTCTGCCCCCGACGTTGTCACCATCGACCTCAGGTACGGCGACGAACGCGTCGTGTCGAATCGCCTCCCCAGTGCTCGCTGGCGGGCAGATGTGCCGACTCCCGGCGCCCTCGTGAGGCTGGGCACAAGATCAATCGTCGACGAGAGAAACGATCGGCGAATCGCGGCCCGCCGAGCCGAGACCAGCGAGTGGTGGGCGTGGCCGCTACCGACTTCGGGTTCGCTGTCCCTAGGCTTCGAGTGGCCTGCCGAGGCACTGGGCGGAGTTGCCGAACTCTCCGCCGACGAGATCAATGCCGGAGCGGCGGCTCTCCGACTCCGGCGCTAGATGTAACCCGCGGACCCAAGACCGGGTCCAAGCCCCTGAACGACCTCCCTCCAGGGGTGTTGATAGGACCCACCGATGCGTCGGTGGGTCCTATCGCGTTTCGGCCACCTTTCGGCACTCTGACCATGCTTGTGGCGTGTGCTGTATCAGCGCATGGCGGTGGGGTACCGTTCCGACACCCGCATCTGCCAGGAGGCGTCAATGAAGCTGGTCACCGCCGTCATCAAGCCCTTCAAACTCGAAGAGGTGAAGAGTGCGCTTGCCGAAGTCGGCGTACAGGGCATGACCGTGTCGGAGGTCCAGGGTTTCGGCCGTCAGGGGGGCCACTCCGAGACCTACCGGGGCACCGAGTACAGGGTGACGTTCACGCCCAAGACCCGTATCGAGGTGGTGGTGGATGATCCTGCCGTCGACGCGGTCGTCGACGCGATCGAAGCATCGGCGCGCACCGAGAAGATCGGCGACGGCAAGGTCTGGGTCACCCCGGTCGAGGTGCTCTCGCGGATCCGCACCGGTGAACGGGGACCCGAAGCGGTCTGAGCTTCCTCAACCGTCCCCTCTTCAGGCCGATCACTGAAGGGTGGCCTTCCCGCTTTCCAGCGATCACGATCCGGCTCCCATCGGGCCTCCCGTCGAAGACGACGCCTGGCTCTGGCTGAGCGAGCAATGGTGGACCCCCTGGGTCATCCTCGTGGTGTCGCTCGGCGTCGGTCTGTGGATGATCCGATCGCTGGTTCTACATCGAGGACGACCGCGCCAGATCCGGCGGGCGGCCGAAGCAGCAGGCATGCGCTTCCAGGCCCAGGACGGCCCTGGTCTGGGGCGGGTCCGCTTCGGCCATTTCCTGTCTGGCGAGGGCCAGGGCTGGTCGGCATCGAATGTGGTGACGTTCGCCGGTGCTCGGGGCGATGCCCATGGCTTCGATGCCAGATCGTGGACGGAGTTCGATGTGGTCGAACGCGGCGATGGACAACGCCGGGTGCGGCGCCGTCGCGGTGATGCCACTGGCACGCGGGTGGTCAGGCGTCACAGCGGGCGCACCATTTCGGGTGCGGTCGCACAGTTGGATATCAACGCGCCTCGAACCCTGATCGCGAAGGAAAACCTGATCTCCAAGCTGTTCACCACGGCCACCCGACTCGACCTCGATGTGGAGTCCGGCCTGTTCAACCGCAGCTACCACGTGATCAGCGACGACCGTCGCTTCGCCCGTGCCCTCCTGGACGCACGCATGATCGACCTGATGGTGCAGACCGAAGGCCGCATTTCCTTCGAATTCTTCGGCCGCCATCTCCTGCTGCACACCGTTCAACTCGAACCCGAGTTGCTGCCGGGATTGGTGCGTCTCGCCGACGAGATGAGCCGCGTGGTTCCCCAACTCGTCGTCGACCGGTGGCCGGCGGGCGGTCAGCCCGGCTTGCGAGCCACCAGCCGGTAGAGGGCGGTCAGCGACTTCGGACCCTTCCCGTACCACTCCTCGTGCTCATCGATCTCGAACCCGCCATCGGTGAGCAGGGCCGCATGATCACGGTCGAGGTTGCAACCGTCGCCCAAACGGTTCTGGATCGGATTGAGACGGCCCTGCCATGTGGCGACGCTGTGGTCTCGTGCCAGTCCGTGTTCGAGTACGTGGAATCTTGCGCCGGGAGTGAGCACGCGATGGATCTCGCTGATGGCTCCGGCGACGTCGGGGATCGTGCAGAGGGTGTAGGTCGACAAGGCGCCGTCGCAGGATTCGTCGCTGAGAGGGAGGGCCGCACCGTCGAGACCCACGTACTCGACGTTCGCTGGTGAAGCCGCCACCCGATCCGCGGCGAGCTTGCGCCCCACGAGTGCAGGGTCGACCGCGTACACCTTGTTGACCTCATCGGGGTAGTGCTCGATGTTGAGACCCGATCCGAATCCGATCTCCACGATGGTGCCGCGAAGGCCGGGAGTGGTGCGGCTGCGGTCCTTTCCCACAGCTTCGGTGCCGAGCATGCGGTCGATCAGGCGAGGGAGAATCTGTTCGCGGTAGATGCCCATGGGGGAGAGTCTGGCGTGACCCACTACGGTTCGCCACCAATCCAGAAGACCTGGGTCGTGACAACCTCGGCCGTGGGCCGGGAGAGGAGCAGCGGTGGGCATCACCATCTACCACAACCCCAATTGAACGTCTTCGAACAATGCCGTGGCGGTCGCCACGGACATGAGAGTCGATTTCGATGAGGTGCGCTATCTGAAGACCCCGCCCGATGAGGCCACCCTTCGCGCGATCATCGCCAAACTCGAGGATCCGGTGGAGGGCCTGGTCCGCAAGGACGCCCAGTTCGCCAAGCTCGGCCTCGTTGCCGACGACTACGTAGCCAACCCCGATGCAGTGGTGGCCATCTTGCTCGAGCATCCGAAGCTCCTGCAGCGTCCGATCATCGTCACCGACGACAAGGCGATCATCGGCAGGCCATTGGGCGACTCGAAGGCCAAGGAACGCCTGGCCGAGTTGTTCGGCTGAGGCGCGGCCCATGCCCAAGGTATTTGTTCACGGTGTTCCCGAGGTTGATGCGATCTGGGGTCCCCTGCACGACGTCCTGCGCAGCCGAGGTATCGACGATCTGGTAACCCTGTCTCCGCCGGGGTTCGGTGCGCCGGTAACCCATGGCTGGGAGGCGTCGGCCACCGGGTATCGCGACTGGCTGATCGAGCAACTCGAATCGCTCAGCTCCGGCGCCGACGATGGCATCGATCTGGTCGGCCACGACTGGGGGGCGGGTCATACCTACGCCGTGGCGGCAGAGCGCCCCGACCTGCTGCGCAGCTGGGCCAGCGACTGCATCGGCATGCTCCATCCCGATTATGAGTGGCACGAGGCCGCGGCCGCATGGCAGACACCCGAACTCGGTGAGGCGGTGATCGAGATGATGGTGGCGATGACCTCCGACGAGCGGACCGCCACCTATGTCGGCTTCGGCCTCACGCCGGCGATTGCTCGAGCGATGGCCGACGGTTTCGACGCCGAGACCGGCCGATGCATCCTCGGTCTCTACCGGTCCTCGGTGCAGCCCACCATGACCCTGCTCGCCGATCGTTTGGCGGCCGCACCTCGTCGTCCCAGTCTCCTGATCGATCCCACCGAAGATCCCTACGTGTCCAGCGCTCTTGCCGGTGATGTCGCGGCTCGTCTCGATGCCCGCCTCGCCACCCTGGAAGGGGCAGGTCACTGGTGGATGGTGGAGTGTCCCGAGATGGCGGCCGATGCCCTGATCTCGTTCTGGTCGTCGCTGTGATCTCGGCCGCCTAATCAGTTGGCTTCAGCTGCCGATCAGGTATCCATGCGGTGGATCTCTCGTGCAGCCGAAACAACGAGGCGGGATCTGCGACGGATGACGGAATACGGTGATCGAGTCGCGGCCTTGGAGCGCGTTACGTCCGAACTAGCATCGCCAGGTGCGTCGGTCTCATCCACCCACTGATAGAGCGCGGTGAGTGTGTCTGGATCCGTCGCGGTCAGACGGATCTGTTCCGACGACGCCGAGCTGCTTCGTTCGATACGCCTCGCCGCGCTCGCCAACGACCCCCAAGCGTTCGCACGCACCCACGATGAGGAGTCGATTCTCGAGGCGGGGGAGTGGCGATTCAAGGCGAAGGCGTGGGCCGACGGTCGTGAGGAGGCCACCTTCTTCGCTTCGATTCACGGCGAGGTCGTCGGCCTGGTGGGAGCACACCGCCTCGGACCCGCCACCGGCGTCGAGCTCGTTTCGATGTGGGTGTCGCCGTCGGTGCGGGGCCACGGTGTGGGTGCGGCCTTGGTATCCGCGGTGGTCGAGTGGGCCGATGGCGACACCATCGAACTCTGGGTGATGCGCGGCAACGGCGCGGCCGAAGCGCTCTATGAACGCTGCGGATTCAGCGTGACTAGAGACGTGCAGGCGCTGGAGTCGGATCCGTGCAGGGACGAGATCCGAATGCGCCGCTCCGAGTGATGTTGGCGCTCTACGGGAGGCGTTGAAACCAGGCGAGGCTCAATACGGCGGTGGTGGCCGACAAGATGAGCGCGGCGGCGAGGAACCAGTCGCCGACATCGCGATCCACGGTTTCGAACCCGATCGACGTGCCGATGTCTCGGTAGACCTCCGCCAGCTCGTCGGACGACGACGTCACGAAGAAGCTCCCGCCGGTGTCTTCGGCAATGCCGCGGAGGGTGTCTTCGTCGACGGGAACCGGAACGGTGAGGAAGGTTCCGGGAGACTCGGGGTCTTCGATCGTGACCTCGCCGTCGGCGGTACCGAAGGCGACGGTGGACACCGGGATCCGTGCCCTGATCGCCTCGGCCGTGGCTGTCTCGATGGGACGGCCGATGGTGGGTTCACCGTCGCTCAGCAGCACGATCACAGCCGGTGGCGACTCGTCTTCCGCGAGCTCGAGACCCTCGGTGGCGCTGGCGAGACTCGAAACCGACACCGAGATCGCATCGCCGGTGTTGGTGAACTGGCCGAGCTCGAGTTGCTCGACTGCTGTGGCAACCGACGCGCGGTCGGAAGTGGGAGGCACCCTCACCACCGGTGTCTCGTTGAACGAGATCAACCCGATATCGACTCCTGGCGGCGCCGCTTCGAGAAACTCCAGGGCAGCCCGTTTGGCCCCCTCGATACGCGAAGGATCGACATCCTCGGCACCCATCGACAGAGAGGTGTCGATGGTGAGGATCACCACGGCGCGCTCACGCGGTACTTCCACCTCGGTGACCGGACCAGCAAGCGCAACGATCATCAGGCTGCCCACGCCGAGGAAGGTGAGGGCGACGACATGACGGCGCCAACCCGGTCGCTTGGGGGCCACAGCATCGATGAGGGAGGTGTCGGAGAACCTCAGGGCGTAGGTGCCGCGTCGTCTCTGGGCGACGACGTAGCCGAGAGCAGCGAGCCCAACGCCGAGCAGTAGCCAGAGACGCCACAGATCGGTGAACGAGAGGCCGGGGGAGAGGTCGGGCATCAGGCCACCCGTCGGCCACGGCGGCGGCGATCGACGAATCGGGCGAGGTCGATGACCCAGTCGCGGTCGGTGCGAAGAACAAGATGACCGGCTCGAGCGGAACGTATCGCACCGGCATGCTCGGCGAGCCTCGCTCGGCCGGCTTCCTCGTAGCGGGCCCGGAGCTTGCGATTGCGGGTGTCGACCTCTCTCACCGCCCCGGTCTCGCGATCGACGAGTTCGATGACGCCTACGTCGGGAAGTTCGAGTTCTCTGGGATCGACGATCTCCAGGACCAGCGTTTCGTGTTTACGAGCAACCGCCTTGAGCGGATCGTGCCAGTCGTCGACGAGCAGGTCGGAGATCACGACCGCGAGTCCTCCCCGGTGGCGTTGGCCGGTGAGGCGAAGCATCGCGTCGGCGAGAGTCTGGGCGCGGTCATGGTCGATGGAGGCGGGCTTCTCCGACGAAGTGATCGTGTGGAGCCGGAGAAGAAGGGCCATCAGGTGGCGGCGACCGGTGCCGGTGCGGAACTCCTCGACCGTCACCCCATCGCTCACCACTGCTCCCAGTCGGTTGCCGGCGCGTTCGGTGAGCAGGCCGACGGCGGCCACCGCGGCCAGCGCAAGTTCGGCCTTGGTGCGCAGCGCGGTACCGAAATCGAGGCTCGGGGAGAGGTCGACCAGGACTGATGTCTCGAGTTCGCGGTCGGCCACGGTGTCGCGCACGTGGGGCTCACCCATACGCGCGGTGACGTTCCAGTCCATCCGGCGCACATCGTCGCCGGGCACATAGGCGCGGGTTTCGCCCGGTTCGGAGCCGAGCCCCGAGACAAGCCCTCGGTAGTCGCCCTGAAGAAGACCATCGAGGCGATGGGTGACGTCGAGTTCCAAGCGGCGTAGCACCTCGCGGGTACGGGCATCGGTGGCCATCAGTCGGCGGCGCTCGGTGCGTAGCGGGCCGGGTCCTGGGTGGTGGGGGAGATGATCGGGGCGGGAACCGTCGAGAGGATCCGGATCAGCGCCTGCTCCACATCGAGCTCTGCGGCCAGTGCTTCGTAGGAGAGCACGAGACGGTGGCGCAACACGTCGGGGGCGATGTCGAAGACATCCTGAGGCACCACATAGTCGCGGCCACGAAGCAGGGCCATCGCCCGGCCTGCAGCGATGAGTCCGAGAGATGCCCTAGGACTGGCCCCGTAGTCGATCATGCCGACGAGGTCGTCGAGGTCGAAGGAGGCGGGGTCGCGGGTGGCGGTGACGAGGTTGACCGCGTAGTCGAGCACGCCCTGGTCCACGATCAGTTCACCGGCGCGTTGTTGGAGGGCAACTATGCCTTCGGGGTCGAGCACCTGGCCCGCGGTGGGAGGAGATACTCCCATTCGCCTGACGATCTCCATCTCCTCCGCCGGTGTCGGATAGTCGATCAGTACCTTCATGAGGAAGCGGTCTCGCTGGGCCTCGGGGAGGGCATAGACACCTTCGGACTCGATCGGATTCTGAGTGGCGAGAACCAGGAAGGGAGCCGGTACGGGGTGGGAGGTGCCGCCGATCGTGACCTGATTTTCGGCCATCACCTCGAGCAGGGCCGACTGCACCTTGGCCGGTGCCCGGTTGATCTCATCGGCGAGAACGAAGTTGGCGAACACCGGCCCGAGTTCCACGTCGAACTGCTCGGTGCTGCCCCGGAAGATCCGGGTGCCGATGATGTCGGCCGGCAGAAGATCAGGGGTGAATTGCACTCGGGCGAACTCGCCGCCGGTGGTGTCGGCGAGGGTGCGCACAGCGAGCGTCTTGGCCAGCCCGGGTGGGCCTTCGAGCAGGCAATGGCCACCGGCCACAAGGGCGACGAGTAGGCGTTCGACCAGCCGTTCCTGACCCACGATCACCCGTCGGAGCTCCACCAGCGCTCGTTCGAGGATCGGTGGATCGTGTGCCTCGGTCATGTGTTCTCCCGTGATGCGTGTTCAGATTGGGCCAACTTGACACCGACTTTCGGCGCGAAATGGTGCGCTGGGGTCGATGGCCCATGATTCAACAGCCAATGTGGCAGTCAACGGGGCGCACCATAAGCGCAACCGAAAGGCCGCGGCCCTCATCGCCGCGCCCGATCATGCCCCGACGGGTAGCGTCGTGGAAATGCGAATCCTAGTGGTCGACGACGAAGTGGATCTCGCGGAGGCCATTGCGCGGGGTCTGCGCCGCGAGGGTTACGCCGTTGATGTTGCCCACGACGGCGAGTCGGCTCTCGACAAGGCCGCGCTCACCCCCTACGACCTGGTGTGTCTCGATATCACCATGCCGGGCATCGACGGGCTGGAGGCTTGTCGCCGACTTCGCGCCGATCCACCGGCGGGCCTGACGCCGCGGGTGTTGATGCTCACCGCCCGTGATGGCATCGACGATCGCATCGCCGGACTCGACCACGGGGCCGACGACTATCTCGTGAAGCCCTTCGCGTTCGGCGAACTCACCGCCCGGGTGCGTTCCCTGTTGCGCCGAGACACCGCTCGCACCAGCTCCAACTATGAGGTGGGCGACATCCACCTCGACGACGCCAAGCACCGGGCCCGGCGAGCCGATCGTGAGCTCGAGCTGACAGCCAAGGAATTCGCCCTCCTGCGGTACTTCATGACCCACGCCGACGAGGTGCTCTCCCAGGAGCACCTCCTAGAACACGTGTGGGACGAACACGCCGATCCCTTCACCAACACGGTGCGGGTGACGGTGGGCACCCTGAGGCGCAAGCTCTCCGAGGACCACGAGGCCCAGGCCATCGAAACGGTTATCGGCAGCGGTTACCGCCTGGTCGGTGCCGGTGCTGGCTCCGGATCCGACATCGAGCCCGATGACTAGCCCCGATCAGCCCCTGGGCTCGACGGTGGCAGTGGCCGCGCGGCTTCCAGGGTGGGCGGGATCGATCCGATTCCGGTTGATGGTGCTCTATTCGGTCCTGCTGTTCGGGCTCGCCACCGTCGTGGTGGGCGGTATCTACGCGGGCCTGGCCCGCAGCCTGGAGGACCAGGACGTATCGCGGACCGAGGAAGCCAACATCTTGTTCATGGACCGCGAGGGCCGCGACATGATCGGCACGATCGAGTTCGAGGTCACCGACCCCCTGGCTCTGTTCGAGCGTGAGGTGAACGAGCAGGCACTCGATCAGCTCCGTACCTACGCATTCGGCGCCCTCGGACTCTTGTTCGTGGGAAGTCTCGGGGTCGGCTGGTTCGTGGCCGGCCTCGTCTTGAGGCCGGTGGGTCGAATCACATCAGTGGCCCGCGACATCCAACACACCGACCTGTCGCGCCGCATCCAACTCGACGGTCCCGACGATGAACTCAAGAACCTCGCCGACACCTTCGACGAAATGCTGGGCCGGCTCGACGACGCATTCGAATCCCAGCGCGAATTCATCCACGAGGCCAGCCATGAGCTACGCAATCCGTTGGCGGTGATCCGCACCAATGTCGATGTCGCTTTGGCCGACCCCGATTCCTCCGTCGACGACCTTCGTTCGGCCAGCGAGGTGGTGGGCCGGTCGGCGGAGCGGATGAGCACCCTGGTCGACGACCTCTTGGTCTACGCCCGCCACGGCACGCGTGCCACCCGGGAGGAAGATTTCGACCTGGCCGAACTTGCGCACCATCTCACCGAGGAGTTTGCAGCCCCCGCCGAAGCCTGCGAGCTCGACTTGGTCGTGGATGTATCGCCGGAGCAGTTGCCGGTTTGTGGCGACGGTCCCGCGGTCCGCCGAGCTGTGGCCAACCTGCTCGCCAACGCCGTGCGCCTCGCTCCGCCCAATACCAAGGTCACCGTGTCGGCCTCCCGACTCGACGGCTGGCACTCGATCTCAGTCACCGATGAGGGCCCCGGGATCGCTCCGGAAGACCATCTGCGTGTGTTCCAACGATTCTGGAGAGGCGATCGATCCCTGGCCCGCCAGGAGGGCCGATCCGGACTCGGTCTCACGATCGTGCGCCAGATCGTGGAGGCCCACGGAGGGCGAGTCGACCTCTCTTCAGACGCCGGGACGGGCTCCACATTCGTGTTGTGGTTCCCTCGAAGCGTCCATGCCCGCGACTGACGGGCATTTCTGCCGAAGGAATAGAGGCCGATCTCGGCTGGTTCTTCTTTCAGCCGATTTTCTTTCGTCCTTACCATTCCTTTCGCCTACTCCTTCTACTGTCTGAACATGGATCGATACCCGATCGACAATTCGTCCGACGACGACTCCCCCCCGTTGTCGGACCGGCCCGCCGACGAGTGGTCCGTCACACCAGATAGCACCGGCTTTGACTCTCCCCCAGCACTGCCGGACCCGGTTCCCCCACCGGATGATGTGACCGACCCTTCGGCGGGCCCAACCCTTCTGCCGCCCCCGCCCCCTCCGCCCCGGGCGGCAGAAACTCCTCCCACCGTTCCATGGGACCGCCCTCCCGTGTCGAACGCTCCTCCGAGTCCGGCCGGATTCACTCCAATTGCGGCTCCCTCCACCGCTCCGGCCGGGCCCCCCACGACGTCACCCCCAGTGTTTCTGGCAGAGCCCCAGCCTCTCGGCAAGCGCCGGGATCGCTGGCGGGTGGCGGCAGGTGCCCTCGGCGGTATGGCGTTCAGCGCCGCGCTGGTCGGGGGCGGCTTCGCTCTCGGCCAGATTGTCGACGACGAAGACCCACCCGCCGCGACCGACTCGGCCTCTCCGGCCGGCACGTCGCGCCCCGCTATCGCCGAGCCGGATGCCGGCGCCACCTCTGCGGGCTCGATCGCGGTCCAGCCCGGCCCTCTTTCGGGGGTCGATGCAGATGAGCCGGCCTCTGCTGTGGCCGATGCGGTTGCCCCTTCGGTGGTGTTGATCAACACCAGCATCGGTCAGGGTTCGGGCATCGTCTGGGACGCAGCCAACGGCTACATCGTCACCAACAACCATGTCGTGGGCGACGCCTCCACGGTCGCTGTCCGTCTCCACAACGGGATCGAGACCACCGGCACGGTGGTGGGAGGCGACTCAGCCCGAGACATCGCCGTGATCCAGGTCGATCCTGAGGGCCTCGGCCTCGACGCCGCCGTCTTCGCTCCGAGCGAGACGGTCGAGGTGGGCCAGCTCGCGGTTGCCATCGGCAGCCCCTTCGGGCTCGACCAGTCGGTCACCGCCGGAATCGTCAGCGCCGTCAACCGGATCAACCGCTTCGGCGGATCCGATCCCGCCAATCCGGTGCCGGTGGCGATGCTGCAGACCGACGCCCCGATCAACCCCGGCAACTCTGGTGGCGCCCTCGCCGATCGTCAGGGTCGGGTGATCGGCATGAACACTTCGATTCGCACCGACGGAGTGTCGAGCGACAACGCCGGCGTTGGCTTCGCAGTGCCTTCCGACACCATCGTTCTCATCGCCGAACGAATCGTCAACGGCGAGTCGCTCGAGCTCGGCTTCCTCGGGATCGGTGGCGACACCCTCACCGATGGCACCCTCGGAGCCATCGTCACCGAAGTGGTCGACGAATCACCCGCCGATGTCGGTGGGATCCTCGTGGGCGACCTGATCATCTCGGTCAACAGCGGGATCGTGGCCACCATGGACGAGCTCGCCGCCGACTTCAAGTTCTTCCGTCCCGGAGAGGCAGTCGAGGTCGAGGTTGTACGCGACGGTGAGCGGGTGGTCATGCAGATCGTGGTCGGAAGCAACTAGACGAGCCCGCCTCGGTGCCGAGGCCGCCGAGGGCCCGGCCTTGCCCCGGTAGGATGCGGCTCCCATGTTCTTCGCCATAATCATCGCCATCGCTGCCCTGGTAATCATCGGGGCATCGTTCGTCATTCTCCGCCGCGACCGGTCACGCGCCGATTCGGGTCTGGTGATAGATCCCACCGATCCGGTCGATTTGGGCGAGGCCCAACCGGATCCTGTGGCGGCCCCGGTCGAAGACGCACCGAAGCCCACCTTTCGTGAGCGCCTCTCCACCGCCCGATCGTCGCTGTCGGGATTTCTCGGAGGTGTGTTCTCCGGCGGGATTCGAGCCGAGACCTGGGAAGAGCTCGAGGAGGCGTTGATCCGCGCGGATGTCGGCGTGTCCACCTCCAACGAGATCATGGAAGCGGTGAAGGCCGCCGCAGTCGAAGCCGGCACCGAAGATTCCGCGGAGCTGATCGACATCGTGAAGGGTCAACTGGTCGATCGCCTCAGCGGATTCGATCGCTCCCTGTCGGCCGATGTCGAGGCCGCGGGCGGAGAGCCCGGTCCCGCGGTGTGGCTCTTCGTGGGGGTCAACGGCGTAGGCAAGACCACCACCATCGGCAAGCTCGCTTCGCGGGAATCCGCCGATGGCCGCACCCTGGTGCTCGCCGCTGGCGACACCTTCCGTGCCGCGGCGGCCGAACAGCTCACCATGTGGGCCGAGCGCAGTGAGGTCGACATCGTGCGCGGGGCCGAGGGCGCCGATCCATCGTCGGTCGTGTTCGACGCCGTCGAACGGGCCCACGCCCGCAACGCCGACCTGGTGATGGCCGACACCGCAGGTCGCCTCCAGACCAAGACCAACCTCATGGAGGAGCTGCGGAAGGTGCGCAGGGTGGCCGAGAAGGGGTCGGGAACCGTCACCGAAACCCTGCTGGTGATCGATGCCACCACCGGACAGAACGGCATGAGCCAGGCCAAGCAGTTCGCCGAGGCGGTGGATGTCACCGGGGTGGTGCTCACCAAGCTCGACGGCTCCGCCAAGGGCGGCATCGTGGTGGCCATCCACTCCGAGCTGGGGCTACCGGTGAAGCTCGTCGGACTCGGCGAAGGAATCAACGATCTGGTGGAGTTCGACGAGAACGAGTTCGTCGACGCCCTTTTCGAGTAGCCGACCGTTTCGGGTCGCTGGCTCAGCCCAAAGGAGCGTGGCCACACGCCAACAGGGCGTCGCTCACCCTCCTCGTGGCGGTGGCTACGCGATCGGTGTCGGTCTGGTCCTGGGCCTTGGCCAGCGCCGCCTCGAGGTCGAGTCCGTCGGCCAGGGCGCTGTCGACCAGGAGGCTGAGATCCATCAGGCGAGCGATGTCGATGCTCAGGTCGAGGGGAGCCACGGCTCGGGCGTCGGCGAGGGCTCGCCGCAAGTTCGTGATGTCGCCGGGATCATCGCCCGCAGCCGAACCGTCGAGGATCGCGCCCCATGCGCCGATCGCGTTCGTGGCTTGACACCAGGCAACCTGATCGAACTCGGCCACGGCGTCGGTCACTGGGGTTTCGTTGCCGCGTGAGACGAGTAGAGCGGCCACGACGAAGACCGCCGCGAGCACCGAGATGATCGTCCACTGGCGGACCGAGAAGTTCATGGCTGCGACGCTAACGGCCGCACCGGCTGGTGAGAGAGCGGTTCGGGGCGACACATGGCGCCGCTAGCCTGACCCGATCATGTTCGAGAACCTCTCAGACCGATTCGACGGCATATTCAGCCGGATCCGCGGCCGCGGCAAGCTGAGCCAGGAAGACATCGACGAGACCCTCCGCGAGATCCGACTCGCCCTGCTGGAGGCCGACGTCAACCTCGATGTCGTCAAGACGATGGTCGGTCGCATCCGGGTCCGGGCCGAGGGCGAGGAGCTTTCCGGAGCACTCAATCCTGCCCAGCAGGTGACAAAGATCGTGCTCGGCGAGCTCACCACCAGCCTCGGTGGCGAGTCGATGAAGATCAACTACGCGGGCAAGCCGCCCACCGTGGTACTCATGGCCGGCCTGCAGGGCGCAGGCAAAACCACCAACGCGGGCAAACTCGCCCAGTGGTTCAAAAAGCAGGGCCGCAACCCCCTGCTGGTGGGAGCCGATCTCCAACGGCCGGCCGCGGTCGAGCAGCTCCGCACCCTCGGCGCCCAGGTGGGCGTTCCGGTGTATTCCGAGCCCATCGGCCCCGTCGCAGTGGCGGGAGCCGCCATAGCGGAGGCCAACCGCACGGGACGTGATGTCGTGATCGTCGACACCGCCGGTCGACTCGCCATCGACGAGGCGATGATGGCCGAGGTGCGCCACATCTCCGATGCGGTCGAACCCCACTACACCTTCCTGGTGATCGACGCGATGACCGGCCAAGACGCGGTCACCACCGCTCACGCGTTCAACGAAACCCTCGAACTCGACGGTGTCATCCTCACCAAGCTCGACGGCGATGCCCGAGGCGGTGCCGCCCTTTCGGTCAAGGAGGTCGTCGGCAAGCCGATCGCGTTCGCGTCCACCGGCGAGAAGCTCGACGAGTTCGAAACCTTCCATCCCGACCGACTCGCCAGCCGCATCCTCGGCATGGGCGATGTCGAAACCCTCATCGAAAAAGCCGAGGAGGCCTTCGAAAAGGAAGAAGCCGAGGAGACCGCGGCACGCCTCCTCGAAGGCACCTTCACCCTCGAGGACTTCCTCGAGCAGATGCAACAGATCAAGAAGATGGGATCCATCGGAAGCCTGATGGGCATGATGCCGGGAATCCCGAAGGAGGCCCGCGACGTCGAGATCGACGACAAGCAGGTCGACCGCATCGAAGGAATCATCCGCTCGATGACCCCCGACGAGCGCGTCAATCCCGAGATCATCGACGGGTCTCGTCGCCAACGCATCGCCGCGGGCTGTGGCCAGTCGTCGAGCGACGTGAAGCAACTCCTCGACCAATTCTCCCAGATGCGCAAGATGATGAAGCAGTTCGCCGGGTTCGGCACCAAGAAGATGAATCCGAAGAACCGAAACAAGGGCAGGAAGGGCAAAAAGGGGGGCCGCCACAAGGGCGGAAGGGTCACCGAGAAGGGTCCGGCCAAGGTACCTAAGTCGCCATTGTCGCTTCCGGGGTTGGAAACAGGGGACTTCCCCGGATTGAATTAACCGGTTGCCCGGCCCCATTCGCCGCGCACCTACTCGTCAAGATCGCCTTCAGAGAGAAACAGAGCACCAATGGCCGTCAAACTCCGCCTCATGCGGATGGGCAAGAAGAAGCAGCCCACCTACCGTGTAGTCGCCGCCGACTCGCGTTCGCCCCGCAATGGACGTTTCATCGAGATCATCGGCACCTACGAACCACGCCAGGATCCATCCGTCATCAAGATCGACAACGAGCGGGCCGTTCATTGGCTCCAGCACGGCGCCCAGCCCACCGAACGGGTCGAGAAGTTGTTGAAGATCTCGGGTGCGTGGACCGAACACACCGGCGAAACCGTCGAGACTACCGTTCCCGAGCGGGCCACCAAGAAGTCGGCCAAGCAGCTCGAGAAGGAACGCGAGGCCGCCGACGCTGCCGCCTCCGACGATGACGATTCCACCAACACCGAGGACTCAGAATGAGCGCTGCTGCTGCCGCATCCGTATGTGAGTACGTGGTCCGCCAGATCGTCGACGATCCCGATGCGGTCGCGGTCGCCCAGAGCGACACCGATGGCGGTATCCGACTCGATGTCACCGTCGGCGACGGCGACATGGGTCGCGTGATCGGCAAGCGTGGGCGTGTCGCCGGAGCGATCCGCACCGTCGTGCGCGCCGCCGGTGTCGACGACGAGATCGGCTCCATCGAGGTCGAGTTCGTCGACTGACGGTAAGCCGTCGGTCGACTCCGTCGATGCTCGAAGTCGGCAGGCTCACTCGCCCCCACGGGGTGCGTGGTGAGGTGAATGTGGTTCTCACCTCCAACCGGCACGAACGCGTCGCGCCGGGTGCTGTGCTCACCACGCCCTCGGGGCTGGCCCTCGAGGTCCAGGCGTCGCGCCCCCACAAGAACGGCTTCATCGTCCGATTCGCGGGTGTGAACGATCGTGAAAGCGCCGAGAAACTCCGAAACACCGTCGTTTCTGCCGAGCCGATCGACGACCCCGACGAGCTCTGGGTGCACGACCTCATTGGCGCTGATGTCGTCGATCAGGATGGTGTCACGCGAGGTCGCGTCGTCCGGTTGCTCGAGAATCCGGCATCGGATCTCCTCGAACTCGACTCCGGTGCTCTGGTACCCGTCCGCTTCATCGTGGAGCATGTCGCCACCGAGATCATCCGAGTCGAGGTTCCCGACGGACTATTCGACCTCGACGAGGTATGAGGGTGGACGCCAGCCCGGCCCTACGCGTCGACATCTTCACGATCTTCGCGGAGATGGTCGATCAGATGGCCGGCCAATCGGTTATCGGGCGGGGTCGACGCGAGGGACATCTCGACGTAAGGGTCCACGATCTCAGAGCCACCACCACCGATGTGCACCACACCGTCGATGACGCCCCCTTCGGTGGCGGCGCGGGAATGGTGATGATGCCCGAGCCCCTGTTCGGCGCGGTTGAGGCCGTCGATCCGCCCCGGCCTCTCTACTACCTGTCTCCGGCCGGGCGTCGCTTCGATCAGGAGATGGCCGACGAGCTGGCCGGGTCTGGCGGATTCTCCTTGCTGTGCGGCCGCTACGAAGGTGTCGATGAAAGGGTGCGTGAGCACCTCGTCGATGGTGAGATCTCGGTGGGCGACGTGGTGCTGGCCGGCGGAGAGGTTGCGGCCCTGCTGGTTCTCGAGGCCGTGGGTCGACTCGTTCCTGGGGTCCTGGGCAACACCGCGTCCACCGACGATGAATCCTTCTCCCATGGACTGCTCGAATACCCCCACTACACCCGACCCGCCGATTTCCGGGGCTGGGAGGTTCCCGAGGTGTTGAGGTCCGGTGATCACGGCAAGGTCGATCGCTGGCGGCGGGCCCAGGCACTTCACCGCACCCTCGTTCTGCGGCCCGATCTCATCGAGGAGCGCGGCGGCATCAGCGATGAGGAAAGCTCCTTGATCGACGAGTTCGGTCTCGGCTCGAGCTGAAGCCCCCGACCCGAGGAGAAGTGAGCCCCTCAAGGGGTGGTGTCGGCGGCGACGCGCCCTAGACTCGATCGTCGGCCCCGGTCCTCAGACCGCGCCCACATCCACCGAGTTTCACCTCCCGATTCGCACGGAGCGCAGCAATGCAGCCCACCGATCTCGTCGACAATCTCAGCCTGCGTGACGACATTCCCGATTTCGCGCCGGGCGACGCCCTCAAGGTGCATGTCAAGGTCATCGAGGGCAACCGCCACCGCACCCAGGTGTTCGAAGGTGTCGTCATCCGCCGCCAGGGCGCAGGGATCCGTGAGACCTTCACGGTCCGCAAGCTGAGCTTCGGTGTCGGCGTCGAACGCACCTTCCCCCTGCACACCCCGATCATCGAGACGATCGAGGTCGGAGCGAAGGGCGATGTGCGTCGGGCGAAGCTCTATTACCTGCGCGATCGCATTGGCAAGGCCGCCAAGGTCAAGGAAAAGCGCTTCACCTGACCCTCCGGCGCTCAGGCATTGGCCCTGCGCACCTCAGGCATCACCACTTCGGCGAGCAGGCGCACCGTTTCCATGTCGGGGTAGTCAGAACACCACGGATAGAACGCGCTGGCACCCAGATCGATCCGGGACTGCATTGCTTCGGCCACCTGTTCGGGCGTGCCCACATAGGCCCCCTTGCGCCACTCGTCCATCGGCAGGCCGATCAGGGAAAGGCTCCCGGCCTCTTCGATGTCGGCCTCGTCCTCTCGGATGAAGATCTCACCTGAGATCGTCTTTTGGATCTCGTCGTAGTCGCGCCCCACAGCGGCGCAGTGACCCTTGAGGACCTCACACTTGTGGGCGAATTCATCGGGTGTTCCGCCGAAATTCGACGCGTCGGCGAGGCGGGACACCACTCTCAGGGTGAGCTGCTCGCCTCCACCACCGATCAGCACCTGGGGCCGGGGCTTCTGGATCGGCTTGGGGTCGCACTGGGCGCCGTCCATCGTGTAGTGGGTGCCTTCATAGGAGACGTCGTCTTGTGACCACATTGCGGTGACGATCTCCACCGCCTCCTCCATCATCTTGATGCGCGCCGCCGGCCGGGGGAACTCGTAGCCGTAGCCTTTGAACTCGTGTTCGTACCAGCCGGCACCAACGCCCCAGATGAGGCGGCCACCCGAGATCACATCGATGTTGGAGGTGATCTTCGCGGTGAGGCTCGGGTCGCGGTATGGAGTGCAGGTCACCATCTGGCCGAGCTTGATGCGGCTGGTGATCTGACTGATCGCGGCGAGGGTGGTCCAGCACTCGAACATGGTTTCGTGGGCGGGCCGGGGCACGTTGTGGAAGTGGTCGTAGACCCACAGTGAGTCGAGGCCCGAATCTTCGGCGTACTTTGCGATCTCGACCGCCTTTGCCCACTTGTCGACCGGGTCGTCGATCGAAGCGAGCTCCATCTTCCAGCCTTGGGGAATGAACACACCGAAGTTGATTTCCATTGGCCCAGTGTCGCGCAGATGAGATCGCGGGGTCAGCCCCCGCATTGTGCTCGGAGTGTCATACCCGGTCCGTAGGTTCGGCTCATGGACCGATCACGAGTGGCACTGGGCCGATGGGGCGAGAGGCGCGTGGCGCGTCACTATGAGGCGGCCGGTTACCTGGTGCTCGACCAGAACTGGCAGGTCCGAGGCGGAGAACTCGATCTTGTGCTGAGTCGGGCTGATGAGATCGTGTTCTGTGAGGTGAAGACCCGAACGTCGAATCGGTTCGGCCATGGGGTCGAGTCGATCGATGCACGCAAGCAGCGGTTCCTCCGGCGCACCGCCATGACCTGGCTCGATGTCAACGATCGGCGCGGTCGCCTCAGGTTCGACGTCGCCACTGTCACCGGGCCGACCATCGAGGTGATCGAGGGCGCCTTCTAGCGGCGGGCACCGCGGGTCTTGCGGCCGTCCCAGCATCCACGGTGCCAGTGGCGCCGCAGATCGGGAGCATCAACCGGTACCACTGCGTAGTGCCCGGTTCCGGGAAGAATCTCCCGGTTGCAGTTGGGACAGAGGTAGGTCTTGGTCACCTGGTAAGGCTGGAGGAACCTCACATCGACGTCGCCAAAGGCTTCGGGGTCGTCCATCATCGCCTCACGCGAGTAGAGCCCACAGAAGCAGCAGCAGCATCACGAGGCAGGCGGAGACCACATAAACGATGTCGGATGGTCGGCGCCGGTGGGGGCGGGTGGGGTCCATGCCCATGGTGTCAGTATCGTCTCTGCGAAACCATCCGCCACCGTCGGAACCAACTGTGTTGCCAAACCGGATTTTTCCAGCTGTTCTTCTCGCCCTCGGGCTCGCCGTCAGCGCGTGCGCGGGCGATCCGCCCGAGGTGCCGCTCGGTGCCGATGGGCAGGCCGATGAGGTCCTGGTCCTCGGGCGCAGTGTCTACGGCTCGCGGTGCGCCAGCTGTCACGGTGCCGACGGCGATGGGGGTACCGGCCCCAAGTTGAGCAATGGGGAGGCCACGGTGAGCTATCCCGTGGTGGAAGATCAGATCGAGGTGGTCACCAACGGCAGCCGCGGTATGCCTGCCTTCGGCGTGAGGCTGAGCGACGACGAGATAACGGCCGTCGTCCGCTACACCCGCGAGGTGTTGTCACAACCCTGACCTAGGGTGCTCTCAGCGCTCGTCGTCGGCGCATCAAACGGCGGCCTCCACACTTCAGTTGTCGGAGGTCGCCATGCTTGCAACCGTTCCATCGTCCACTCTCACCGGCATCGAGGGCCGCTCGGTCTCGGTCGAGGTTCACGTAGCCGATGGGTTGCCGAGCTTCACCATCGTCGGCTTGCCCGACACCTCATGTCGCGAAGCGCGCGATCGAGTGCGGGCTGCGATCGTCTCCACCGATCTCGACTGGCCTCTGCGCCGGATCACGGTGAACCTCGCTCCTGGCGACGTGCCGAAGATCGGTGCGGGTCTCGATCTCCCGATCGCGCTCGGGCTGTTGTGTGCATCGGGCCAGCTGCCCGAATCGTGCCTCGATGATCTCGGGGCCTTCGGCGAACTCGGTCTCGATGGCACGGTGCGCAGCGTCCCGGGAGCCCTTCCGATGGTCGATGCGGTCAAGGCTCTTCGGATTGTGGTGCCGGCCGCCGATGCCCGCGTTGCGAGCCTCATCGCCGGGTCCAGGGTCAGGCCTGTGCGCCACCTCCGCGACGTCACGTCGGTGCTCGGCGAGGGATGGCCGTGGCCCGATGTCGACGTTGATCCCACACCCGATCCGGTCGTGGCTGTGCCCGACCTCTGCGATGTGAAGGGCCAGGCAACGGCGCGCAGCGCACTCGAGATAGCGGCGGCCGGTGGCCACCACATCTTGCTGGTGGGTCCTCCCGGCGCCGGCAAGACCATGCTGGCACGCCGACTCGGTGGCCTGTTACCGGATCTCGACCGAGTCGAGGCGCTCGAGGTCACTCGTGTGCACAGTGCAGCGGGACTCCCGCTCCCGCCTTCGGGTCTCGTCACCAGGCCTCCGTTCAGAGCCCCCCACCACAGCGCGTCGATGGCCGCCCTGGTGGGCGGCGGCACCGGCCGGGCCCGCCCCGGAGAGATCAGCGCCGCGTCGGGCGGCGTGCTTTTTCTCGATGAGCTGGGGGAGTTCGCGCCTAGTGTTCTGGATGCCCTGCGCCAACCCCTCGAAGAAGGGGTCGTGCGTGTTGCCCGAAGTGGCGGAACCCACCAGCAGCCCGCTCGCGTCATCCTCGTGGCGGCGATGAACCCATGTCCGTGTGGTGCCGGTGGCGACATTGGTTGTCGGTGTCCGCCTTCCGCCCGCGTGCGCTACTCACGGCGCGTCTCTGGTCCCTTGCTCGACCGGCTGGATCTGATGGTCCACGTCGACCGACCTTCACCTACCGCCCTGCTCGACATTGCGCCCGGAGAGTGCTCGGCGGCGGTGGCCGAGCGGGTGATGGCCGTACGGATGAGGTCTCAGCAGCGAGGGGTTAGATGCAACGCCGACCTCGAGGGCGCCCGGCTCGATGAGTACGCATCGCTTGACGACGAAGCTCGCGAACTGGTGGCGGGGGCCCTGGCCGCGGGACGCTTGAGCGCCCGGGGGCTGAGGCGGGTGAGGTGCGTGGCTCGAACGATTCGCGATCTCGACGACGGTGAGCCCGGTCTTCGCCTTGCCGACATCGCCACTGCCTTGGGCATGAGGGCCCGTCCCCCGATGGGAGGCGACCGTGGCTGAACCGCCTGCCCTCGACGGCGCCCGGCTCACGGCCCTGGCGCAGCTCGAATCGATGAGTATCCGTCGACTGGGTCGCCTGCTGCGTCACCACGATGTAGGTGAGGCCTTCGATCGGGTGATCGCTGGAAGGGTGGGGGCCGAGGTTGCCGATGAGTCGATCAGGCGAAACTGGGCGGCAGCGGCACGCCAGGTCGATCTGTCCGCTATCGGCATCGACCTCGAGGAGCTGGGGGTGAAAGTCACGTGCTGGCACGACGAAGGTCATCCGTCGGCTCTCACCACCGACATCGATCCCGCGCCCGTTCTGTTCCGGATAGGCGACCCACCCCCGCTCCACCTGCCTCGGGTGGCGATCGTCGGCACCCGGCGGTGCAGCGGAGCAGGCCTGGAGACGGCTCGCCAGCTCGGCCGAGAGCTCGCTGCGGCTGGGGTTGTGGTGGTCAGCGGACTGGCGATCGGTGTCGATGGCGCCGCCCACGAGGGGGCACTCGAGGCTGCCGCCGCACCACCGATGGCGGTGGTCGGCAGCGGCCCCGACATCGTCTACCCGCGCCGTCATCGGGGCTTGTGGCAACGGGTCGGTGAGGCCGGTTGCCTGTGCACCGAGGCCCCGCTCGGAGCGAAGCCCGCAGCTTGGCGATTTCCGGCCCGCAATCGTCTCATCGCAGCCCTTGCCGACCTTGTCGTCGTGGTGGAATCGCGGGTCGCAGGGGGCTCGCTGCTCACCGTCGAACAGGCGATCCGCCGCGGAGTCGATGTGATGGCGGTGCCGGGTTCGGTTCGCAACCCCGCGGCCGACGGCGCCAATCAACTCCTGGTCGACGGCTGCGCGCCGGCACGATCGGCCGACGACGTTCTCATGGCGCTGGGCCTCTCCACCATCGACCGGGCAGCTCGTCGCACCGGTGGCGCTCCACTTCCCGTTGGCGAGGCGGCAACGGTGCTGGCCGCGATAGACGATGGACCCACCGCGATCGACGAGATCGCGGCTCGGTGCGGACTCAGTGCGGGGGCGGTGTTCGCCCAAGTCGAGATCCTCCTCGGCCGGGGGCACATCGTGGCCGACGGTGCACGGGTGAGGCGAGCATGAATCGGGGGCGAAACCACCCCCCGTGGTGCACGAAGGGTGGTGGTCACAACACCGCGAGTGAGTGGATAGGGTTGTCTTGTGGCTGCTTGGGACTTGCCGTTGTGGCTCGACTCGCTCACGCGGGTTGCCGACTCGACTCGTGCGGTCTATGCCCGAGACCTCGGTGCCGCGGTCGAATGGCTGGCCGAGGAGGGCGTTGGTTCGCCCGACGAGGTATCCCGGCGACATCTCCGCCGCTATCTCGCCCATCTCGATCAAGCCGGCTACGCGCGCCGCACCACGGCCCGCAAGGCTTCGGTGCTGCGTCGCTACTTCGACTGGGCTCGACGAACCGAGCGGGTCGTCACCGATCCGAGCGCAGCCCTCACCGCTCCGCGCGGTGCCGCAACCCTGCCGAAGGTCCTCACCGCCGACGAACTCGACGCCCTGATCGAGGGCGCGGCACGAGTCGAATCGAATCCTGTGATCGACCAGCGCGACCGAGCTGTGGTGGAATTGCTTTACGGCAGCGGGTTGAGGGTCAGCGAGCTGTGTGGGCTGCGAACATCCGACATCGCCCACGACGGCACCACGATCACCGTGTGGGGGAAGGGTTCCAAGCAGCGCCGCGTGCCCCTCTCCGAACCGGCCGCAGAAGCGGTCACCAAGTGGCTCGCCGGCGGGCGCAGCCGGCTCGCCACCGACGAGTCCCCGTCGGAAGTAGTGTTCCTCAACCGCAGAGGGCGAGCGCTTTCACCACGCGATGTGAGGCGCCTGATCGACCGTCGTTCGCCCAGTCCCACCCACCCACACGCACTTCGACATACATTTGCCACTCATCTTTTGGACGGAGGTGCCGATTTGCGTGCTGTACAGGAGATGTTGGGCCACGCCGATCTCTCCACCACCCAGATCTATACACGCGTCAGTCGTGAACGAATGCGCGATGTCCACCGAACTACCCACCCCCGCGGTTAGGAACCGCTCAACGTGACGGACCAAGCCGACGAGACCCGAGAACTCTGGGACGATTACAAGAAGACGCGCGCCCGGGAGCTTCGCGACAAGCTGATCATCCAGTACTCGCCCCTGGTCAAGTATGTGGCCGGTCGAGTCGGCGTCGGCCTACCTCGCAACGTCGAGCAGTCCGATCTCGTCAGCTTCGGGGTGTTCGGCTTGATCGACGCGATCGAGAAGTTCGATCCGGAACGGGGCTACAAGTTCGAGACCTACGCCATTGCCCGCATCAAGGGGGCGATCCTCGACGAACTCAGGTCGATCGATTGGGTACCGAGATCGGTTCGTTCCAAGGCACGAACACTGGAACGGGCGATGCTCAAGCTCGAGTCGGAAAACCATCGATCACCCACTGATCGTGAGGTCGCCGAGGAGATGGGGGTGACGGAGAAGCAGCTCCACACCACCCTGAGCCAGATCTCCTTCGTGGGGGTCGCCGCCCTCGACGAGATGCTGTCGGGCGGAGAGCGCGGAGAGTCGGTCACACTCGGCGATACCGTCGCCGACAGCCACGACGGTCCCATGGGCGTCTACGAAGTCGAAGAGATGCGCCAGATCCTCGCCGAGTCGATCAATCGGATGCCCGAGCGCGAGAAGATCGTGCTCACCCTCTACTACTACGAGGGGCTCACCCTCGCTGAGATCGGACGGGTTCTCGGCGTCACCGAGAGTCGGGTCTGTCAGATCCACACCAAGGCAGTCCTTCAGTTGCGCTCGCGCATAAGCGCGGCCGAACGCGAACCCGCCTAGCTCCGGGCGATCAGTGGTCGCCCCCCCCGCCAGCACATCGTCTTCCCCGCGTAATCACATCGTGAACCGGGGTACCCATGAGCCGCTTTGTAAGCCTTCTGATCGTCTTCACCGCGTTCGGGGCGATCTGTGTTCCTGCACCCTCCCTCGCCGCCGAGCTCGTACTGAGACCTCCCAGCGATGCACCGATCCTCGATCCCTTTCGCCTGCCCGACGGCCCCTACGGGGCCGGCAATCGCGGCATCGAGTACGACACACCTGCGGGCGCCCCGGTGTCGGCAGCCGCTCCGGGCGTAGTGATCTTCGCGGGACCGGTGGCCGGCAATCTCCACATCACCGTCGACCACGGCGGCGGCCTGCGGAGCAGCTACTCGTTCGTCGACCAGATCCTGGTGGCGAGGGGCGACCGTGTCGATGCCGGCGCAAGGATCGCAACCACCGGAGGGCCGCTCCACTTCGGAACTCGGCTCCACGGCCGCTATGTCGATCCTGCAGACCTCTTCGGGAGCCCTGTGCTGACGGTGGCCCTCGTGCCCCACGACGATCCCGAGTCGTTCGGGAGATTCCTCGACCTCGCCGAGAGGTCTGAACGCCTCCGCCTTCTCGAGCTGTGGCAGGGTTATTCCGGAGTTGGCCTGTGGGGCAACATCACCGCCGCGGTCAAGATCGTCGCCGGTTTCCCATACGGCCCATGGGCGATGCTCGACCCTCAGGCCCGGCTCACCGAGTTGGTCCACCTGGCCGAGACCCTTGCGACCCTTGCCGCCGAAGTGGATCGGCGAGCCCTTCTCGCCGATCTCACCGTAGGTCTGTGGGTAGCCCTTCATCCGCCTCCCTGTACCCCCGGCGGGGTACGGGTCGCCAGCCCGCCCGAGCGTCGTATTGCGGTGGTGGTGGACGGGCTCGATTCCTCGTCGGCCGACGCCGGCGCCATGGCTCAGCTCGATCTGAGCGCCCACGGCTACGAAGCGGGTGATGTCGTTCGATTCAGCTATTCGGGTGGGATCGTTCCTCCCGCGGGCGACGGGTGGGCGGCATCGATCCCAGCCTCGCACTACCGTCCCGGCGCCACTCGCGGCGATGTGGAAGCGGCGATCCTCGAGCTGGTGGCGACCCTCGAGCAGGTGGCTGGAGCAAACCCCGGGGTCATCATCGATGTATTCGGCCACAGCCTGGGTGGGCTCCTCGTTCGCCATTCGATCGCAGAGATCGATCTATCAGAAGTGCCTGTCGACACCGCGGTCACGTTCTCTGCCCCTCACCAGGGGGCCGCATCGGCGGAACTGATAGAGGTGATCGAACTCACCACCCCCGGCCAATTCGTGGGAGGGATGCTCGAGACCACCTGGCCGGATCACATCTTGGTGGCTCCGGTGGGCGAGGACGTATCGAAGACAGGGTTCGCCGGCGATACCGCTGGGGTCGGGTTCCCGCCAGAGGTCCACGCCGTAACCATCGGAGCTCGCGCCGATGTCATCGTGCCGGCCACCGATGCATGGGCGCCCGGGGCCAACCATGTGGTGGTCGGAGGGTCCAACCCGGTCGGCGCCCATGGCGACATCGTGGGTTGGGCCGAGACGAATCGTGAAGTTGAACTTGCTCTCGCCGGGCTACCGCCGGCTTGTGAAGGTGCAGTCGGACGGATGCTCGACGTGGTGGTGCCTCGTTCGATCGAATACAGCGAGCACGTCGCGTCGGGGATGGTGGCCGCTGTGGATGCGGTGAGTTGACCAGACCGACCCGTCGGCGCGAGGACGCCGCTGCGGGCCCCGATACACTCCTCAACGGTCCGAAATCGGGCCCCTCTCGCCACCAATCGGGTGGCGGCGGATCGAATTCGGCTCGCGCCACACCCGGTCGCTCATGCGTCCCGTGCGAGCTGTCACAACCGGGAGAACACCATGGCAGTAATTTCCATGAAGCAGCTGCTGGAGGCCGGCGTCCATTTCGGCCATCAGACTCGTCGCTGGAACCCCAAGATGAAGCGGTTCATCCACGGCGAGCGCTCGGGCATCCACATCGTGGATCTCCACCAGACGCTCAACCATCTCGAAGCGTCCTACGTCTTCGTGCGAGATCTCGTCGCCAACGGCGGCACGGTGCTGTTCATCGGCACCAAGAAGCAGGCCCAGGACTCCATCCAGTCCTATGCCGAACGTTGCAACATGCCCTATATCAACGAGCGCTGGCTCGGTGGCATGCTCACCAACTTCCAGACCATCTCCAAGCGCGTGAGCAAGATGCAGGACTACCGCCGCATGCGCGACTCGGGCGAGTTCGAGGCCATGCCGAAGAAGGAAGCCCTCCTCATCGGACGTGAGCTCGTGAAGCTCGAGCGCAACCTGGGTGGCATCCGTGACATGCAGAAGCTTCCCGAAGCGATCTTCGTGCTCGACACCAAGAAGGAGCACATCGCGGTCACCGAAGCCCGCAAGATCGGTATCCCGATCGTGGCCGTGGTCGACACCAACTGTGATCCCGACCTCGTCGACTACGCGATCCCGGGCAACGACGACGCGATCCGCGCCGGCGAGCTCATGAGCCGCGTGATCAGCGACGCCGTGCTCGAGGGCCGCTTCATCCGTTCCAAGAAGGCCGAGAAGTCAGGCGACGGCGCCCAGCGCAACGCCCTTCAAGAAGCCGAAGTGGCCGAGCAACAGGCCCAGGCCCGTGCCGCGGCTGCAGCCGAAGCCGCCGAGCGTGAGGCTCGCGTCGCCGCAGCCAAGGACGACCCGCCCGCTGAGGTCGAAACTCCTGCTGCTGAGGTCGAGGCTCCTGCTGAGGCTCCCGCCGCTGACGTGAAGGCTCCCGCCGCTGAGGTGGAGGCTCCTGCTGAGGCCGTAGAGAGCGACGACGATGCACTGCCGGCCGCTGGCGATGCCGGCACGCCGCAGGCCTGAGTCCACACCTTCACAAACACCTATTCTCTCCCAGACTCAACAAGGAACGAACCGAATGTCTATTTCCGCGAAGGACGTCAAGGCGTTACGCGACGCCACCGGCGCCGGAATGATGGATGCCAAGCGAGCCCTCACCGACAGCGACGGCGATATGGAAGCCGCCACCCAGTCGCTGAGAGAAAAGGGCCTGGCCAAGGCCGCGGCCCGCAGCGACCGCGACAACGACGAGGGCACCATTGCCCTCGCGATAGAAGGAAACGTCGCGGCTTTCGTGCAGGTGAAGACCGAGACCGACTTCTCCGCCAAGAACGAAGCCGTCACCTCCTTGGCCGACACCCTCGCTCGCGTAGTGCTGGCTGATGGTGTCGATGCCCTGGCTGCTCACACCTCTTCGATTGAAGACCTTCAGGTCAAGATCAAGGAAAACATCGCGCTCGGCGCGGTCGAGCGGGTCGAGGCGGCGGAGGGCAACCTCCTCGACACCTACCTGCACGTCCAGGACGGCCGCGGTGTCATCGCGGTGGTCGTGGAAGGCAGCGGCGTCGGCCAGGACGATCTACATCAGGTGGCGCTGCACATAGCGTTCGCTAAGCCGACCTACTTGTCGGCAGACGAGATTCCCGACGCCGAGATTGCCAAGGAGCGCGAGTCGCTTCTGGAGATCACCAAGGCCGAGGGCAAGCCCGAGCAGGCCTGGGACAAGATCGTCGAGGGCCGGATGCGAGGCTGGTTCGGTGAACGGGTCCTCCTCGAGCAGGGCCTCCACGGCGACAAGACCGCGGTGCGAGACAGCCTCGGCGGCGGGTCGATCGTCCGGTTCCTCCAGGTTGTGATCGGGTCCTGATCTCATGAGCGACGACAACGCCACCCGGGGAACCGCACCTGCTCGATGGAATCGAGTCTTGTTGAAACTCTCCGGCGAGGCGTTCGCCGGGCCGCTCGAATTCGGCATCGACGGCACTACGGTCCGCTCCATCGCGGAAGACATCGTCGCGGCCAAGGCCCAGTTCGACATCGACATCGCAGTGGTGGTCGGTGGTGGCAACATCTGGCGCGGTATCGAGGGCGCGGGCGAGGGAATGGACCCCGCCCAAGCCGACTACATGGGAATGCTGGCCACGGTCATGAACGGGCTGGCCCTTCAGGACACTCTCGAGCAGATGGGTGCCCCGACCCGGGTCCAGTCGGCTATCCACATGGCTCAGATCGCCGAGCCCTACATCCGCAGGCGCGCCACCCGCCATCTGGAAAAGGGGCGCATAGTCATCTTTGCCGGCGGCACGGGCAATCCCTTCTTCACCACCGACACCGCAGCCTCGCTGAGGGCGGTGGAGATCGAAGCCGACGCGGTGCTCAAGGGCACCCACGGCGGCACCGACGGCATCTACACCGCCGACCCCCGACTCGACCCCGATGCCACCAAGCTCGAAAGGGTCTCCTATCTCGATGTGCTCAACCGGGGCCTCAAGGTGATGGACTCCACCGCGATCTCACTGTGCATGGACAACTCCCTTCCCATCGTGGTTTTCGACCTGATGGGGGAGGGAAACCTGCAATCCCTGCTCGGAGGCCAATCGGTCGGTACGCTCGTCGATGACCAAGGGGTTACCGGGTGAGCGAAGAACTGCTCGAGTTGGTCCTCGAAGAGGCCAGCGAGAAGATGGATGGGGCGGTGGGCCACGCCCGTCGCGACTTTTCAACCGTCCGCACCGGTCGGGCCTCGTCTGCACTTTTCGAGAAGCTCACCATCGAGGCCTACGGGGTCGAGATGCGGCTCCAGGAGGTGGCGAGCTTCGCGGTGCCCGAGGCGCGCCAACTGATCGTCACTCCTCACGACATGGCTAATCTCGAAGCCATCGAGCGCTCGATAATCAACGCCAACATGGGGCTCACACCCAGCAACGACGGCCGCATCATCCGGCTCAGTTTCCCCGCACTCACCGAGGAGAGGCGCCGCGATCTCGTGAAAGTGGTCGGCGGTATGGCCGAGGAAGCCAAGCAGCGGGTCAACGGCGTTCGACGCTCCGCTCGCAAGGAGCTTGACGATCTGACCGACGACGGGGGAGTCTCGTCGGACGACATTCAGAGAGCTGAGGATCAGCTCGACACCCTGAAGGACGAGTTCATTGGCATGATTGACGCTGCGCAGGCCCAAAAGGAAGAGGAGTTGCTCGAGGTCTGACCTCGAGCAACGACAGAAGGGGCATTTCGGTGACCGACGATTCAAACGACCACAACGAGTTCGAGGCTTTCCAGGTCGTCGACGGCGATGTACCCGACGACGACTTCGCCGCGCCGGGCCGATCGGTCTTCGGCGACGACGATGTGTCGTTCGACGACGACGACGACGCCGTACCTCATTGGAGTGAGCCGGCCACCGGCACCGTTCCGAAGGTCGGGGGTACCGCCGACGCCGTCACCTTCGACCCCACTCCCGAACCCAGCCTGGCCGAGGCTGCTCCCGATGAGCTCGCGGCGTGGTCCGACGCTCCGTCGTCGCCTCGTTGGGCCGACGACGAGCAGGCACCGATCGCACCAGCGACGATCGGCGAGGAGAGCGAGATCGCCGACGACTTCTTCGCCTTCGATGATCAGGCCAAACCGTCTCGGCTCGGTGCCCCGGTCGAGGCATCCGACGAGCCATCGATCGCAGCCCAACTCGGCGCAACCGCAGGCTCTGGTTCCGGCCGTGATCTACCCATGGCAGTGGTCGTCGGGGTGGGCCTCGCAGCCCTGATCCTCGCAGCCATGTCGGTGGGTCCTGTGGCCGCGCTGATAGTGGTCACGATCGCTCTCGGCCTTGCCGCGGTCGAGTTCTACAACGCGGTTCGAGTCGCCGGTCATCAGCCGGCTGTGCTCCTCGGGCTCACCGCAGTCGTCACGATGCCGCTCGCCGTCTACTGGCGGGGCGAGGCCGCCATGACCCTTGTGATCGTGCTGTCGGTCGTGTTCGGCGCGCTCTGGTACCTGATGGGCGTGAGCACCGACGGTGTGATGCGGGGTCTCGGCTCCACGATGTTGGGCATCGTCCACATCGGCCTACTGGGCTCGTTCGCGGCCCTGATGCTCTCCATCGACACCCACGGCACCGGGTTGCTCACCGCCGCGATCCTTCTCACCGTTGCCTACGACGTCGGTGGTCTCGCCGTCGGCCGCACGATCGGCCGCACGCCGTTGTCGACTGCAAGCCCCAACAAGACCGTCGAGGGCCTGCTCGGTGGCATGGGAGCCGCCGTGGGCGCCGCTGTCCTCATGGCCGTTCTCGAGCAGCCGGCTCCTTTTGCGCTGTCGGATTCCGGTGGTGGGTTCGGCGACATGCTGCTCCTCGGGATCGCAGTGGCGGTAGCGGCCCCGATCGGTGATCTCGCCGAGTCGCTCATGAAACGTGATCTCGGGGTCAAGGACATGGGGTCGATTCTCCCCGGCCATGGCGGTCTGCTCGATCGATTCGACGGCCTGCTGTTCGTGCTGCCCACCACCTGGTACGTCGCCAACGCTGTCTTGTTCGCCTGAGCCGCGTGGGCGGTCGCCCCCTCACCGCCTAGCGTCGTTGTCGTGACCACCGCTGTAGCCGTCCTCGGCTCGTCGGGTTCGATCGGAACCCAAACCCTCGACATTCTCCGCGGCGCGGCCGACCGCTATCGCGTGTCGGCTCTGGGAGTCGGTTCCTCGGTCGACGCCGTCGTCGCCCAAGCCAAGGAGTTTCGCCCCGATGTGGTGGCCGTGGGTGATGAGTCGGTCGCTGCTGAAGTCGCCGCGAGGGTGCCCGAAGGGGTCGAGGTGCTCACCGGCACCAGCGGCCTGGCCGACGCTGCGCTCACCGCCGACACCGTCATCAACGGAGTAGTGGGCTTCGCCGGACTCTCCGTCACCCTCGCCACCCTCGAGGCCGGCAAACGGCTCGGCCTGGCCAACAAGGAGTCGCTGATCGCGGCGGGGCCTGTGGTGCAACGGGCCTGGACGACCCCGGGGGCCGAACTCATCCCGGTCGACAGCGAGCACTGCGCGATCCACCAATGCCTGAGGTCCAATGAGATCGGCGGGAAGATCGGTCCGGCCGATCGGGTTGAAAAGGTCGTGCTCACTGCCAGCGGCGGCCCCTTCAGAGGCCGCACCCGTAACGATCTCGAATCCGTCGGTATCGACGATGCTCTCGCCCACCCAACCTGGTCGATGGGACCGAAGATCACCATCGATTCGTCCACCCTCATGAACAAGGGCCTCGAGGTGATCGAAGCTCATGAGTTGTTCGGGATCGGATTCGACGATATCGACGTGGCGGTTCACCCCCAGTCGGTGGTCCACTCCATGGTCACGTTCACCGACGGCGCCACCGTGGCCCAGCTGTCGATGCCCGACATGCGTTTGTGTATCGGCTACGCATTGGCCTTTCCCGACCGATTGGAAGTGCCCTATGGCGCGATCGACTGGTCAGAACTCACCCGACTCGACTTCCAACGCCCGGATCTCGAGGCCTTCCCGTGCCTGGGTCTTGCCTATGAGGCCGGGCGGGCCGGTGAGACTGCGCCGGCCTGGCTCAGTGCTGCCAACGAGGTTGCCGTCGAGGCATTTCTCAAGGGCGAGATCCGCTGGGTCGACATCTCCGTTGTGCTCGAGGCCGTGCTGCAGGATTGGCCGGGCACCGCGGCAAGCGATGTGGAAGCGGTTTTGGACATCGATCGACGGGCTCGCGCCGTGGCTTCAGACATGATCACCAGGAAGGTTCACGCATGAACGAGACCAAGAACGATTTCACCGGGTTGGCCCTGCTGATCGGTGCGATCGTGGCTCTCGGTGCGCTGGCCGGTTGGAGCTGGGCGATCGTGGTGGTGGCGATCATCTTCATGATCTTCATGCACGAACTCGGCCACTATCTCACCGCCAAATGGACCGGCATGAAGGTCACCGAATTCTTCATCGGATTCGGGCCGAGGCTCTGGTCGTTTCGGAAGGGCGAAACCGAATACGGGGTGAAGGGCATTCCTGCCGGTGCCTATGTGCGGATCATCGGGATGAACAATCTCGACGATGTAGAGGAGGGCGACGAGGACCGCGCCTATCGCGTGAAGTCGTTCCCCCGCCGCCTACTCGTCGTGTCTGCCGGTTCGGCGATGCACTTCATGATGGCCATCATCTTGATATTCATCCTGGTCACCGCCTATGGAGTTGGTCGCGACGATGGCAGTTGGGCCATCGGGTCTGTCTCCGACGCGAGCGCGGCCGCTGCTCTCGACCTAGAAGTGGGCGACGAAATCGTCTCTCTCGATGGTGTCGAGGTAGTCGACTTCATCCAGTTCGGCGACATCGTGGTGGAGCGTGGAGGCCAACTCGTAGAGGTGGTGTGGGAGCGTGACGGTGACCTATTCACCGAGTCTGTCATCCTCGGCGCCCGGCTCACCCCTGAAGGGGCCGACGGCATCGAGGGCCTCATTCCCCGCGATCGGATCCTTGCGGTCGAGGGCATCGAGGTTTTCTCGTGGGACGACTTCGTGGCGGTCGCCGAGCATCGACTCGGGGAGGAACTTTCGGTAATCGTCGACCCCGCTCGCGAGTTGACCCCGCGTGTGATCGATGGGGTGGTGGTCAACACACTCGCCGGCAGCGAGGTGGCTACCACCGGTTTCTTCGGTGTGAGCCAGGAGCCCGCCCGTGAGACCCTCGGCGTGTTCGACGGCGCGCGACGGGCCGTCACCGAGTTCGGCGACCTCACCCAGCAGGCCACCACGGGTCTGGTTCGTTTCTTCACCCCCGGCACCCTCTCGAACTTCTTCACCGACACCGTCGACGTGTCGCCCGATATCACCGAGCAGACGGGAGTGGCCGAGGATCGGGAGCTGGCCAGCCGAGCGCTCGATATCCGCAACCCCGACGAGGACCGAATCCTGTCGATCTATGGAGCGGCGCGGGCCGGAGCGAGTTTCGATGCGGAAGGGCTCTTGTTCTTCCTGGCGGCCCTCAACATATTTGTCGGTGTGTTCAACCTGGTGCCGCTTCCGCCCCTCGATGGCGGCCATGTGGCAGTGGCGATCTATGAACGTGTCCGTTCCATCGGTGGCCGCCGCCACGAGGTCGACTATGCCAAATTGTTGCCCCTCACCTACACCGTGTTCGCGGCGCTGATGGTGATCGGCATGTTTGCCCTGTTCCGCGACATCGTCGATCCCATCGATCTGGGCTGACCGTTTGCACCAGTTCGGTTGGGCCGGGCCGGTAGATTCGCTTCGTGGAGTTCACCCAGAGTTTTCCTCGTCGCGAGACACGTCAGGTGATGGTGGGCGACGTGGCCGTGGGTGGGGGAGCGCCCATCACGGTCCAGTCGATGACCGTCACCAAGACCGCCGACCACGAGGCCACCCTCCAGCAGATCTATGCCCTCGCCGCGGCGGGTGCCGACATAGTCCGTTGCACGTGCAACGAACCGGAGGCAGCCGAGGGACTCGCTCGGATCGTGCCCCGGTCTCCGGTGCCGATCGTGGCCGACATCCACCACCAGTATCGCCGAGCCCTCGAAGCGCTCGAGGCAGGAGTGCACTGCCTCCGCCTCAATCCCGGCAACATCCGCAATCCCGAACACATCAAGCTGGTGGCTCGCGAGGCCAAGGATCGCAACGTGCCCATCCGCATTGGCGTCAACGGCGGATCTCTCCACCCCGACCTCTACAAGAAGTACGGCGACAAGGTCACCCCCGAGGCAATGGTGGAGTCGGCGCTTCAGGAGATCGCCTACTTCGACGACGTAGGGTTCGACCTGATCAAGATCTCGGTGAAGGCATCGAGTGTTCCCTTGATGATTGAGGCCTATCGCCAGCTGGCCGAGGTCACCGATCACCCCCTCCATCTCGGTGTCACCGAGGCGGGCCCGCCCCCCATCGGCACGCTCAAGGCCACCGCCGGCATGGCCACCCTTCTCGCCGAGGGCATCGGCGACACGATCCGCTACTCGCTCACCGCCGATCCGGTGGAAGAGGCGAGGGCAGGGCGCCAGCTGCTGGAGACTCTCGGACTGAGAGAACGCAAGAACGTCGACCTCATCGCCTGCCCCAGCTGTGGTCGTGCCGAGGTCGATGTGTTCACCATCGCCCAGGATGCGATGACGGCTTTCGGCGAACGAAAGATCCCGCTCCAGGTGGCGGTGATGGGTTGCGTGGTCAACGGTCCGGGCGAAGCGCGCGACGCCGACCTCGGCATCGCGGCCGGCAACAAGCGGGGCCACCTGTTCGTGAAGGGCCAAAACGTCATGGTGGTGCCCGAAGACGAGATGGTCGACACCCTGATCGAATGGGCTGAGTTCATCCACGAGCATGGCGCGGAGGCGGCCCTCGATCGAGCGGTGGCCACCAAGGACGCAGCCAAGCGAGCCGCCGACGAAGACCGCGATCGCAACCTCGACGTGAGGGGCGACGACGCCAATGCCAGCGAGGCCGTCATCGCCGAGATCCGCCGCTCGGCCAACTGACGGTCGAGATCTGCGTGGCCCGTATCGTCGCCGACCTC
This sequence comes from Acidimicrobiales bacterium, assembly GCA_029263215.1. Classification (GTDB taxonomy): domain Bacteria; phylum Actinomycetota; class Acidimicrobiia; order Acidimicrobiales; family Aldehydirespiratoraceae; genus OFTM10. Next base: position 31,142 of record JAJCXY010000126.1, on the reverse strand, counting down.
GACATGGCTCGCAGCCGATCGTTCCCGCCGGTGTCGGCGAAGAGCGGGCATCGGGCCGACGGCTACACCAAAGCCGGACCCAAAGCGCGTGCGATTCTGGTGCCGCTCACCCAGGCCGAGTTCGATCGAGTGCAGTACTTCCGCCGCTACCAGCGTTCCGCGATGCGGGGAGGGATCGCCTGTGTGGTGATCGGGCTCGCACTCGCTCGCTTCCCGGTGCTGCTTCCGCTGGGGATCGTGATCGCCCTCCTCTCGGGTGCGCTGTGGGTGGTGGCCACAGTTGGGCTCAACGCCTATCTGCCCGGAATCGACATCGACGAGGAACGCAGAAAGGTGGAACTCACTCGAGTCCACAAGCGCTTTGTCGCCGCCGTTACCGAGGCGGCCAGCTGATAGGCTGGCGCCTGACGTTCGAACCCGGTGACGGATGAGGCGTGGCCCTAGGCCACGCCTTTCTAGATTCGGGGGTCGGATGGTTCCCTTGACAGCAGCAGCTCACCATGAGGAGGTGACGAGATGGCGATCATCGATCGTGTACGCGAGCTCGTCGGCTCTGTGGTGACCGACTCCGGCGCGGAAATCTACGACATCGAGTTCAACGGCGGACTGTTGCGGATCCTCATCGACGTCGAAGGTGGCGTCGACATCACCACCATCAGGACAATCAGTCGAGCCGCAGGTCGCATCCTCGACGAGGCGGACCCCATTCCCGGCCGCTACACCCTCGAAGTCTCGAGCCCGGGCCTCGAGAGGCCGCTACGCACCGTCGATCACTATCAGCGCGCCGACGGCGAGTTGGTGAAGCTCAAGACCCTCGAAGAGGTCGACGGCAACAGACGGTTCAGAGGCACGGTCGGTTCGGTCGACTCCGACGGTTTCGAGCTGACTACCGACGGATCCACCCGACGCTTCAGCTACGACCAGATCTCCAAAGCCACCACTGTGTTCGAGTGGGGCCCCACGCCCAAGCCGGGCGGCAAGAACTCATCGAAGAATCGCCCCAAGAAGGAGGCCACACCGTCATGAACCAGGAAATGCTGGAAGCACTGCAGGCGCTCGCTGCTGAGCGAGGCATCTCGGTCGATGCCCTGTTCGCGGCCCTCGCCGATGCCCTCGAGTCCGCCTACAAGCGGATGCCCGACGCTCACGAGTACGCGTGGGTCACCATCGATCCCGACACGATGGAGTTCCGCGTATTCGCCCAGGACCTGGATGAAGACGGCGAGCCTGTGGGCGACGACTTCGAGGTCACGCCCGACAACTTCGGGCGAATCGCGGCCCAGACCGCACGCCAGGTGATGACCCAACGCATCCGTGAGGCCGAGCGCGAGCTCAAGTACGAGGAGTACGCCGGTCGCGAGGGCGACATCGTCACCGGAATGATCCAGCAGACCGATGCCCGCTACACCCTGCTCGACCTCGGTCGAGTGGAGGCCCTGCTTCCCCAAGCCGAGCAGGTGCCCTTTGAGCGCCCCGATTCCAACGCCCGCATCAAGGCCTACATCGTGGAGGTTCGCAAGACCGCCAAGGGCCCCCAGATCGTGGTGAGTCGCACCCATCCGGGTCTGGTGAAGCGCCTTTTCGAGCTCGAGGTACCGGAGATCGCCGACGGTGTTGTCGAAATCAAGGCGTGTGCTCGCGAACCAGGCCATCGCACCAAGATCGCGGTTTGGTCCAACGACAACAACGTCGATCCCGTGGGTGCCTGTGTCGGTGCTCGTGGAGCGCGTGTGCGTCAGGTGGTCACCGAGCTTCGTGGTGAGAAGATCGACATCGTTCCATTCAACGAAGATCTCGAGGAGTTCGTCACCAAGGCTCTGTCTCCGGCAAAGGTCACCCAGGTTCGCCCCGACGAACTCACCGGCGACTGCGATGTGATCGTGCCCGACTACCAGCTCTCGCTGGCGATTGGCAAGGAGGGCCAGAATGCCCGCCTCGCCTCCCGACTCACGGGTTGGGGTATCAACATCAAGTCCGAGACCCAATTCGCCGAGGAGCAGGCCTATGGCGATGTGGAGTGGGCCGACGGTGAGTGGATCGTCGATCCCGACACGGGTGCCCAGATGTGGCAACCGGCCGACGGGAGCGATCCGATCTCCGCTGATGAATGGGAACAGGGAGGCGAGCCCGGCGAGTCGGATGCCACCGAGCACGAGGGTGAGGCCAAGCCTGCCGTCGAGGCTTCCGACGAGCCTGAAGCAGGTGCCGACACCCCATCCGGCGACGATGAATCCGAGGACGACGCCGAGACCGGCGATGCCGAGGCTGAAGCCAGTGACGATGAGGCCGAAACCAGCGAAGATGGCAACGAAGAGGAGTAGCTGAGCAGGTGCCCATCCGTACGTGTATCGCATGTCGACAGGGCCTTGAGCAGAACGATTTGGTTCGGGTCCGGTCCGATGATGGAGACCTCGTCGTCGGTCCCGGAGCCGGACGGGGGGCGTGGGTGGGTCCCTCGATCGCTTGTGTGCGGTTGGCGGGGGATCGCCGAGCGTTCGGGCGGGCTCTTCGAGTCGAGGTGATCGCTTCTGCGGTCGCTAGGCTTCTTTGTTCGTGGCCGATGGAGCCTCCCGCGTGTCCACACGGGGGCTGCTGAAGCCGCTGACGGTGCGATCTTCGCCCGTCGGACAGTAGTGAGCGGTTGTCTGACGCCCCGGCGTCGCTCAACCAGAAGGGCTAACGCCTCAACGTGCCATCCAATATTCGCGTCTACGAACTCGCTCGCGAGTTGGGACTCACCAACAAGGAGACCCTCGACCTCGCCGACGCGCTCGGGATCGGTGTCAAGAGCCATTCGTCGAGCATTGTCGATGCCCAGGCCGATCGTGTCCGTCGTAAGGCCGAGCGCGAGGGCCTGACCCGCGACGAGCAGCCGCCCGAGCCGGCCAAGAAGACCGCCAAGAAGGCGGCCAAGAAGTCGACGAAGAAGGTGGCGAAGAAGTCGGCCAAGAAGGTGGCGAAGAAGTCGGCCAAGAAGGTGGCGAAGAAATCCACCAAGTCCGACGCCGACTACGACACCTCTGGCGAGCAAGCCACCCCGCCCCAGCCCGAAATCATCTCCGAGGTCGAGACGCCGGCTCCTGAAGTGGTCGAGGCTCCCCCTGCTGTGGAAGAGCCCCCGGTTGTAGAGGCTCCGGTAGAGGAAGAAGCGCCGGCGGAGTCTTCCAGCGCGCCGAAGCGCGTCATCAGTTCGAGTGGAAGTGCGGCTCCACCGAAGCGCGCCCCCATCGCCGAGGAGACCCCGCCCCCTGTGGCAGCTGCCCCGGCTGTCAAGAAGGTCGTCAAGAAGGTCGTCAAGAAGGTTGTCAAGAAGGTTGCGGTCGATCCGGCGAAGCGTGCCGGAGCCAGCCCCACGTCAGGGTCGGGCAAGCCGATTCCTCCTCCTCCCCGCTCCACCAGCGGTCGTGCCATCCCGCCCCCTCCGGGCGGAAGAGGCGCGCGCCCTTCGGCCCCCGGCCGTTCCGGTGGTCCGAGCACTCCATCTCGTGGACCCATGCCCGGTGGTCGCCGCCCCGGTGGCCCCCGTGAGTCCGTGCCCGGCGCAGGTGCACCGCCTGCCGGTCGTGGTGGGCCTCCCGGTCGTGGTGGTCCCGGCGGAGGCCGGGGTGGCCCCGGCGGACGCCCGCCGCGCCGAAAGGGTCGTCGTCGTCGTAGCCGCGAAGAGCTCCAGCCGATGGACGCGCCCTCATACACGCCAGAGGATGCTCCGGTCCCCGAGGGAGAAGTGGTGGTCGAACGGGCCTCCACCGCCCTCGATCTCGGCCCCAAGCTCAACCGCACCGCTGCCGATGTCGTGCGCTTCCTCATGCAAGCGGGCGAGATGGTCACCGCCACCCAGTCTCTCTCCGACGACATGCTCGAGTTGTTCGCCGCTGAAGTCGGGGCAGAGATCCGCCTCGTCGACCCGGGTGAAGAGCAGGAAGTAGAGCTCCAGAAGCTCCTCAATGTCGATGCCGAGTCAGGCGCCGAGGCGCCCCATCGTCCACCGGTGATCACCGTGATGGGCCACGTCGACCACGGCAAGACCCTACTTCTCGACCGAATCCGCGACGCCAACGTCGTGGAGGGCGAAGCCGGTGGCATCACCCAGCACATCGGCGCCTACCAGGTCGAGCGCGACGGAAACAGCATCACCTTCATCGACACTCCGGGCCATGAGGCGTTCACCGCTATGCGTTCACGCGGCGCCACCTCCACCGACATCGTCGTGTTGATGGTGGCCGCCGACGATGGCGTGATGCCCCAGACCATCGAGGCCATCAACCACGCGAAAGCGGCTGAAGTGCCCATCGTGGTGGCGGTCAACAAAATCGACCGCGAAAACGCCGATGTGCAAAAGGCGATCGCCGGTGTGGCCGAGCACGGCCTCGTTCCCGAGGCGTGGGGAGGCGAAACGATCTTCGCGGAGATCTCCGCCCTGCAAAATGTGGGCATCGACGACCTGCTCGATCAGCTCCTGCTCGTCGCCGAAGTCGAGGACCTCCGCGGCAGCGCTGAAGGCCGGGCGGCCGGCGTGGTGCTCGAAGCCAACCTCGACATCGGTCGTGGTCCGGTGGCCACGGTGCTGGTCCAGAGCGGAACCCTCAAGGTGGGCGATCCGATGGTTGCCGGCGCGGCATGGGGCCGCGTTCGCGCCCTCATCAACGACCAGGGTGAAAACGTCAAGGAAGCAGGTCCGTCCACGCCGGTTCAGGTGCTCGGCCTTTCCGATGTTGCGAGGGCCGGCGACGAGTTCGTGGTCGCCCCCACTGAGAAGGTCGCCAGTCGTGTGGCTGATACGCGTGAGCATTGGCAGCGTCAGTCGAGCCTCGGCCGCGAGGCTCATGCCTTGTCTGGTGGCGCCAAGCTCGAAGACATCTTCGAGCAGATCCAGCGCGGGGAGGCTGCCACCCTCAACATGGTGGTCAAGGCCGACGTCAACGGTTCGCTCGAAGCCGTCACCGAGAGTCTGCGCAAGCTCGAACGCGACGAGGTCAAGATCGGTTTCGTCCATCGTGGAGTCGGTGGCATCACCGAAAATGACATCCAACTGGCCGGAGCTTCCAACGCCACCTTGATCGGATTCAATGTTCGCCCCGATCGCAAGGCGCGCGAACTCGCCGACGAGGAAGACGTCGAGATCCGCACCTACGAGATCATCTACAAGCTGCTCGAGGACATCGAGGCCGCGATGGTCGGCATGCTCGCTCCGAAGTTCGAGGAAGTGGTCACCGGCGATGCCGAGGTCCGCGAGATCTTCCGCGTGCCGAGGATCGGTGCAATCGCAGGTTGCCTGGTGCAGAACGGCGCCATCAAGCGAGGTTCGAAGGTGCGCTTTCTGCGTGAGGGCACGATCATCTGGAAGGGTGAGGTCAGCTCGCTGAGGCGGTTCAAGGAAGACGCCCGCGAGGTGGCTGCCGGCTACGAATGCGGTATCGGCCTGTCCGACTTCCAGGACCTCAAGGAAGGCGACATGATCGAGACCTACGAGGAGCGCGAACTCGAGCGCACCCTCGACGGCTGATCCGACCCCGGGGCGCCAGGACCATCATCGTGCATGTCCTGGCCCTCGAGTTGGACGTTCGGTTCCCGGGCTGCCAGTCGTTGAAAGAGAAGCGTTCGATGCTGCGGCCGGTTCTCGAGGGTCTGCGCAACCGTCACCCTGTGGCGGTCGCGGAAGTCGATCATCAAGACACATGGCAGAGGGCCGGGATCGGGGTCGCGGCCGTTTCCGGTGCTGTGGGGCATGCAGCTGAGATCATCGACGAAGCCGAGCGGTTCGTGTGGTCGTTCCCCGAGCTCGAGGTGATCGGCGCGACCCGTCTATGGCTGGAGGAGGACTGATGGCCAACAAGACCCACAGGAGTGCCCGGGTGGGAGAGCTGATACGCCGGGTGGTGGCCGAAGGGCTCGAGGAGCTCGACGACGAACGGCTCGACATGGTGTCGATCACCTCGGTTGAGGTCGATCGTGAGCTCAGCCGGGCGATCGTGTGGTTCACGACGCTCGACGACGACGACGATCCCGAGGTCGAAGTGGCTTTCGCCCAACACGCAGGCCGGCTGCGCCACGCAGTGGGAACCCAGACGCGTCTACGGCGTGCACCTCTCCTTCACTTCCGGGCCGACACCACGCTGCGATCTGCACAGCGGATCGAAGATCTCCTCAAGCCCCGGAATCGAGATGACGACGAGCCCGAAGCCTGACTCCGGACCCGATGGCGTTGTCGTGATCGACAAGCCGGCCGGGTGGACGAGTCATGACGTGGTCGCCAAGTCTCGGGGGATCCTCGGCACGCGCAAGGTCGGCCACTCCGGAACCCTCGACCCCGACGCCACAGGCGTGCTCGTACTCGGCGTCGGCCGGGCCACTCGCTTGCTGCGGTTTGTCACCGAACTCCCCAAGTCGTACGTGGGGGAGATCGTGCTCGGCGTCGAGACGTCCACCCTCGATGCGGCGGGCGACATCACCGCCACCCACGACATGGAAGCTGTGGTCGACGGCGATGTGCGTGCCGCAGCGGCGGCTCTCACCGGCTCCATCATGCAGATTCCTCCGATGGTGTCAGCAGTGAAGATCAACGGCAGGCGACTCCATGAGCTGGCACGCGAGGGCAAGGAGGTCGATCGCCCGCCCCGCCCCGTCACCGTCCACCGTTTCGACGTCGAGCCGGTGGCAGGTGATCCGGGAGTTTGGCGCTGTGAGGTCGACTGTTCGTCGGGCACCTACGTCCGCACCCTGGCTGCTGATGTCGGCGCCGCGTTGGGCGGAGGTGCTCATCTGCGCTCCTTGCGGCGCACCGCTGTGGGCGGATTCACGCTCGACGATGCCGGCACGATCGAAGACCCTGTGTTGCTACCGATGAGAGCGGCCGTGCAACACCTGCCTAACGTGGTGGTGAACACCGAGGTGGCGGTGGCGGTTGGCCATGGCAAGGTACTGCCCACGGAGGTTCTCGGGGTAGTCGGCGACGGCCCATGGGCAGTCGTGGATGCCGATCATCGCCTCCTCGCCGTGTATGCGGCGCACAAGGGCGGGGCCAAGCCCATTATGGTCATCTCGGCCTGATCCGGCCTGGTCCGGTCAGATCAAGCGGGCTGCGGGGGTGTGTTGTGGCGCCGATAGCGTCTCGTTGACCGTTCTCGGAGTTGGCTGCCATGGAAATCCTTCACGACCAGCGCGACCGTCTTGCGCCCACCATCTCTGTGGCGTGCACCATCGGCGTATTCGATGGCGTGCACGTTGGTCACCAGGAAGTCTTCCGCACCGTCAGATCGGTGGCCGAACGGCTCGGTGTGGCATCGGCGGTAGTCACCTTCGACGGCCACCCCGCCCATGTGGTTCGGCCCGAGAGCGCTCCCCGCCTGCTCACCACCCTCGACCAGAAACTCGAACTCATCGAGGCGGCGGGAATCGACTACGCCTACGTGATTCATTTCGATGAGGAAAGGGCGACCACGCCGGCCGAGACCTTTGTCGAGGAGGTTTTCGTCGGAGCACTCAACGCCAAGGCCATCGTCGTCGGCGAAGACTTCCACTTCGGTGCAGGCCGGTCGGGCAACGTCGAGGGGTTGTCGCGTCTGGGCGAGAACTACGGCTTCGAGGTCCATGCACTCGAGCTGATCCGTCACAACGACGAGGCGAGAGAGCCGGTCTCGTCCACGAAGATCCGTAGGGCCCTCGCCGGCGGCGATGTGGCGAGGGCCGCGGAGATGCTCGGCCGGTACTACGAGGTGAGCGGTGTCGTGCAGTACGGCGATCGGAGAGGCCGTGAAATCGGCTTCCCAACCGCCAACATCCCGGTCTCGAAGGTGATGTCGTGGCCGGCCGACGCGGTCTACGCCGGCTGGTGCACCCTGCCCGACGGCGAGCGGCATCCTTGCGCCATCAACATCGGACGCCGTCCCACCTTCTACGAGCATGCTGAGCAGTCCCTGCTCGAGGCCCATCTCATCGATTTCGATGGCGATCTCTACGGCCAGGAAGTGCGCGTCTGTTTCGCTGCGTTCCTGCGTAGCGAGCGGAAGTTCGAAGGCATCGACCAGCTCGTCAACCAGCTGAAGGCCGATATCGACGATGCCCGCAGCCTGTTGGGCGAGCAGGACTGAACCGCAGCCGATCAGGCGTGCAGTAGGCCCGATCCTCCGACAGCAGGGGCATCTCGCTTCACGTTCCAGTGGTGGGTGCGGCTGCGCTGGTCGAGTCGACCCGGCGACCACAGACCCCAAATGCCCGCCACCGCGGCGTGGGTGTGATCGGTCCAGCCGATGCACTCGGGCTCGGTGATACGGCGCACCGACTGGCGGATGCCCGTGTCGTGGATGGCGTAGCCCGCCCACACCCCTGGGAAGTCCTTGGTGGACGACACTTCGGTGATCAGTGCGGTGCCGTGCCTACGTATCCGGTTGCGGTGGGTGTGGCCCGAGGACAACACGATGTCGGGGTTGATGGCCAGGAGCTGGTCGAGCACGGGAGCGCCGTCATGGCGACGGATGCCGGGAGGCCAGAAGCGGGGCAGCACTCGGTCTTCGATGTGATGGTGGGTGAAGATGAGGACCGGCCGGTCGACATCGACAGCGGCGGAGAGTTCGTCGATCCAGCATCCGATCCGACCCCAGTTGTGACCCGGGATCGTCGAGTCGACAGCCACGATTCGAACACCGGCCATGTCGAAGCTGTGCACGGGCTCGGGAAAGAGACCCCGGGCTTGAAGCGCGCTGGTGGCATCGGCGGATAGGGGAGTGCCGACCACATCGTGGTTGCCGGGAATGGCCAGAACGGGAACGGGAACGCCGGCGAGTAGTTCGTCGAACATCTCCCACTCGCGGTCGTGACCCTCATTGGTGATGTCGCCCTTGATCACCAGGAGTTCCGCCCCCCAAGCCACCGCCTCACGAGCTGCAGCCTGGGCGCAGCGCAGTGGGTAGGGGTCCGGGCCGCCGTATCGCATCTCCTTCACCAGCCCGAAACCCTCCTCACCCAGATGTAGATCGCTGAGCGTCGCGATGCGGGTGAGAGGTTCGGCGCCGAGTGAGTCGTGGGTCGAGATGGTGTGCCGGCTGATTTCGCGGCCGTCGATCAGTAGGGGAATCGAGTTGGTGGTGGACGGATCTAGCGAGGAGATTTCGGCCGCGCCGGCTCGACCCCCCTCTCCGAGGACCTGCTCGGTGTCGTCGGCCCGGATGGTCAACTCGCCGGCGGGCAGGCGCCGCCAGGTGATCTGGGCACGCGTGTCCTCGACCGCAAAAATCTCCACGGTCGGTCGCTTGGTGAAGGGGAGAATCGGAGCCACGATCAGCTATCGGCCCGGCCACTCGGGCCCATGAGGGAATCACGTGGGCTGGCCCGTTGGCCCGAGGTGAGCGAGGGTCCGAACCGAGGAATCTCGCGGGCCTTCATCGCGGTGTTGATCCGTTGCCGTTCGAGGTGCTGGTCGACCTGTAGGCCTGCTTGGGGGATGGGATGATCGGCGATGAAGCCGGCCACGCTCGCCACCGAGTCGGGGTCGTCGAGGAAAACCACGCCAGACAGCATCCGCGGAATCGAGTTGCTGGGGAACCGATCGGTGAGATCAGTCCAGTTGGCGACGACGTAACGCCAGACGTGGCTTCCCGCATGGCGATTGGCCAGGGCCCGGCTGATCACATACGGGGCGTCCTGGGTGCGCACTTCACTACTGCTGATGTCGGACAGGAGACGGTCGATCAGATCGATGGCGGGGAAGTCGGCGAGGGCCCGGAGGTTTCGTACCTCGGCCTGGGGATCACCGGCGCCCTTCCAAGCGGCGCGAACAAGATCGAAATCCGAGTCGTCGCCGTTGTGGGCCACCACGCTCAGCGAGGCGGAGGCAATCGTGGGATCGTCGTGGTCGAGACGGTTGCGCGACTCATGGATCGTGTCTTGGTCCTCCACCACCACGCCCATCAGGCGGATGAGGGTGGCTCTGAGCTCGGCGGAGCGGTCGTCGTCGCCTGGTCGGGGATCGGTGCCGAGGCGGCTGAGAGCGGGTTTGACGACCTCGCCGATTCGCTGCCGCAGGACGGGGGCGTTGGCGTCGTCGACGAGGCGCACAAGCGCGGCCAAGCCGGAGCCGAGAGCCTGCCAGACATTCAGGTCGTCCTCGTCGGTGAACGCCGTCGCGAGCCTGAGATAGTCGGAGGCGGAGAGCCTCCCGGCGACGGTGATCGCCCAGGCATCATCGGCGATGGTGTGGCGTTCGGCCGGGCTCCGGGCAGAAAGCCCGGTTGCGATGATGCGATCGATGAGGAGTGGGTCGATCCGGGAGCGAAAGAACCCCGAGCCGCTGCTGTTGGCGGTGATCACCGGATCGACGACCCCGGTGAGGGTGAGCGATTCTGTGCCCAGCAATACGTTGTGTTCAGAGCCTCGTGTCGCCACCTGCAGGGGAACTGCCCACCGGCGATCGTCGGCGGCCCCGGGGTCGAGGGTGAAGTGGTGTTGGCTCACTTTCAGGCCGTGGGGGGTGGTCTCGGTGGTGACGATGGGATGGCCGCCCTGGAAGATCCAGCCGGTCATCATCTCTCGAACCGGTTGATGGCTGACTTCTTCGAGCACATCCCAGAGATCGCTCGTCTCGGTGTTTGCGTAGGCGTGGCGACGGAGGTACTGGCGAACACCCTCTCGGAACGTCTCGATTCCGAGATGTTGCTCGAGCATGCGTACCACGGCGGCGCCCTTCTCATAGGTGAGCAGGTCGTACATGCCCTCGGCATCCTCGGGCGTGATGACCGCGAATTCGATCGGCCGGGTACTCGCGAGAGCATCGACAGCGAATGCCGCCGAGCGGGATCTCGCGAAAGTGTCCCAGACCCGCCAATCAGGGCGGTAAGCATGCGAGCAGGCCACCTCCATGAAGGTGGCGAAGGCCTCGTTCAACCAGATCCCTTCCCACCAGCGCATCGTGACGAGGTCGCCGAACCACATGTGGGCAAGCTCGTGGTTGATCACGTCGGCGACGTGCTGGAGTTCGGGTTGGCTCGAACTCTCTGGATCGATCAGGAGGAGGACCTCTCGAAAGGTGACGCAGCCCAGGTTCTCCATCGCCCCGAAGGCGAAGTCGGGGATGGCGATCAGGTCGACCTTGTCGGAGGGGTAGGGGATCGCGTAGTAGTCGGCAAACCATTCGAGTGCGTGAACGGCGACATCGAGGGCGAAAGTGGTGAGGTGCCCCTGGCCCGGCCGATGCACGACCCGCACGGGCACACCGCCCCCGTCCACTGCTTCGGTGGCCTCGAGTGGGCCCACTACGAAGGCCACCAGATATGTGGACATCGGCATGGTCGTGGCGTAGCGCACCCGGCGACGCCCGTCGTCGAGCGCCGACGATTCGAGTTCGGCGGTGTTGGTGATCGCGAGGTCGTCGGCTTCGACCACGAGGGTGGTTGAGAAGGTGGCTTTCCACTCCGGTTCGTCCCAGCACGGGAATGCTCGCCGCGCGTCGGTGGACTGGAACTGGGTGGTGGCGATGGTGTGCTCGACGCCGTCTTCGTCGCTGTAGGTCGAGCGGTAGAAGCCTCTGAGCTGGTCGTTGAGGATGCCGCCGAAGGAGGCGCGGATCTCGGCCTCGCCGGCCGGCACGTCGGTGTCGGTGAGGAGGGTGAGGCGCTCGGTGTCGGGGTCGAGTTGGATGGTGGGGATCCACTCACTGTCGCCGCAGCGGATGACGACATCGGTGATGTCGAGTTCGGCGGCGTTGCAGACGATCGAGGTCGTGGGCACCTCGACATCGACGCTTATGGCGACCTCGCCGGCGAAGCTGGCGGAGCCGAGGTCGGGTTCGAGCAAGAGTTCGTAGTGTCGGGGCACCACATGGCGCGGGAGGCGCGGGTCGGGCGAATTCATCGTGATTGTGAGGCTAGCCACCGTTGCAACCGACACGGGACCGTAAGAAGAACGACACCCATGTAATACCGATCTGGGGTTCACTGGTTGTGCGGATCAAGAGAAAGCGGGTCTTTCGTGCGGCGTGAACAGCAGGAACCGATCACCTGGGACATTGAGGATTGGGCCGAGTGGCCCGAACCCCAGTCCGAAATCGACGATGAGGAGTTCGCGCGAGCGATCGCCGAAGGTCGCGGACTCGAAGTCGCGGCCTGACCCTTCGGGCCGGGTAAGGTCAGCGGGTTCTTGATCCCTGCCCGGAGCCAACTGTGGACCCCACCCTCGACGTAGTCGGCGTCGGCAATGCGATCGTTGACGTAATCGCCACCGTCGATGAGGAGTTCATCACGGAGCATTCGCTCGCCAAGGGAGCGATGACCCTGATCGACTCCGATCGGGCCACCTCGCTCTACGACTCCATGCCTCCCGGCATCGAGGCATCCGGTGGTTCCGCGGCCAACACCATGGCGGGCGTGGCCAGCCTCGGTGGTGTGGCGGCCTACATCGGCAAGGTCCGAGCCGATCAGCTCGGTGAGGTGTTTGCCCACGACCTCAGGGCCGCCGGTGTCGGCTTCGACGTTGCCCCTTCCCCTTCCGGCGACCCCACGGCTCGCTGCTTGATCCAGGTCACGCCCGATGCCGAGCGCACGATGAACACCTTCCTGGGGATCTCCGCGGTTCTCGCGCCCGAGGATATCGATGAAGCTCTGGTCGCCTCGGCGGCGATCACCTATTGCGAGGGCTACCTCTACGACACCGACGTCGCCAAGGCGGCCATTCGTCGGGCAATGGATGTGGCGAGCGAGGCGGGACGCACCGTGTCGATGACCCTGTCGGATTCGTTCTGTGTCGATCGTCATCGCCGTGAATGGCTCGACCTGTTCAGCGACAAGGTGGATCTGGTCTTCGCCAACGAGTCGGAGATCACATCACTCTTCGAGACCGATGATTTCGATGCCGCGGCCCGCAAGATCACCGATCTCGTTCCGATGGCCGCTATCACCCGGTCGGCGAAGGGGTCGGTCGTGGTCACCCCCGACGACACGATCGTTGTGCCGGCGAGTGTCGTCGAGCAGCTGGTAGATGCCACTGGCGCCGGCGACCTCTACGCATCAGGCTTCCTGCACGGCATCGCCACCGGCGCGAGCCTCCAACGCTGTGCGGAGATGGGGAGTATCGCGGCGGGTGAGATCATCTCCCACATCGGAGCAAGGCCTCACGTCTCGCTCTCCTCGCTGGTCTGACGCTCCCCGAGGTGGGTGCTAGTGCGCCGCTACCGCGATGCCGACCGCGATCATGAGGAGGCCGCCACCCATGGTGAGGCGTTCGAGTCGGCGCGGTGATCGGCCCAGCCAATGGCGAGCCGATCCGGCAGCCACGCCCCACGCTCCGTCGGACACGAGGGCGACGATCGCGAAGATGGCGCCGAACACCGCGATCTGTAGCGCTGTGTCGCTATCAGTTTCGACGAACTGGGGGAGCACCGCGGCGAGAAACACGGCCAGTTTGGGGTTGGTGACCCCCACGACGAAACCGTCGCGGATGTGGGTGCGTGATGAGGGGATCGAGAGCGGGTCGTCCTCGGCTGGGTGGGAGCCTCTTCTTCGGATGGCCTGTACTCCGAGGAAGATCAGGTAGCCCGCACCGAACCAGCGAATCAGGTCGAACAGGAGCTCTGATCGGTCGAGTAGGGGGCCGAGACCGGCCGAGACGATCAATACCAGCACCACCGCTCCGATGGTGTTGCCGACGACGGTCTGGAGTGCCGCTCTCGGCCCCAATGCCACACCGCGACCGATGATGAACAGGACGCTCGGACCGGGAACGATCACCAGCACGAAGGCGAAGGCGGCGAAGGTGGCCATCGTGGCCGCGGCTGGCATGGATTCGGATCCTAGGCCGACCGGCGAGGTTTCGACCTTCGATAATAATCGTTATCATCAGTCGAAATGACGCTAGTCGATCTCACCACGTCCGACCACGATCTCCTCACCAAACGCCTGCTCGGCGCCGCCATCGACATCTTCGCGGAGCGAGGCCTCGACAAGGCGGGGGTTGCGGCGATCGCCCGCCGCGCCGGTGTCACCACCGGCGCCATCTACTCACGCTGGGCCGGCAAGCAGGAGATGCTGCTCGACGCCCTCGATCTGGTGATGACAGCGGAGTTGTCCCAGCTGCTCACCGCCGATGGCGATGCCTCGGTGGCCGACATCCTCGAGTCTCTCGGCGCCGACCTGCTCGTGCGCGAAGGTGCCACCGATGCTCTCCTGATGGAGGCCGTGAGCGCCGCCCATCGTGATCCTGAATTTCGGACCATGCTCAACATCCGTTTTGCCGAACAAGAAGAGCGTCTCGCGGTAATGGTGGATCAGGGCAAGGCAACCGGTGTAATCGATCCTGCTCTCCCCACCGACGCGGTTGTCGCCCTCTGCCACGCGATCTCACTCGGTTTTGTCGTGTTCGCCAACATCGACAAGCCACTTCCCGCCGCTGATGAGTGGACCACCGTCATCAAGCGCATCATCCGATCTGCCCTACCCCCAACCCAGAGCGACGCCGTCGCCGGGTCGCCCACCAAGAAAGGCCACACCTGATGGCACTCACCGACCGCGAGATCATCGGCCGCGACGACGCCAACGACGTCGACGCCATCATCGAGATCGCCAAGGCCAACGCAAACCCCGACGAGATCGTGCACATGGTCGAGGACAACGCCGACGCCATCTTCACGTGGAACTACGACAAGGGCGAGAGGCTAAGGCTCGACAGGCTCTACGAGAAGGCCAAGACCTCCCAGTGGAACGCCACCACCGATCTCGACTGGTCGATCGAGGTCGACCCGTACCAGGCGCTCAATCTCCAGGCCGAACTCCAGATCGGCGACCCCTCCCTTCAGGAGGACCCCACCTCCCCGCTCTACAAGTGGGGCGACAAGGAGTGGGAGGAGTTCGGACTCCAGTCCTCGAAGTGGCGCCTCAGCCAGTTCATGCACGGCGAGCAGGGTGCCCTGCTCTGCACCGCCAAGATTGTGGAGACGGTGCCCTGGATCGACGCCAAATACTACGCCGCCACCCAGGTTGTCGACGAAGCCCGCCATGTGGAGGTCTTCGCTCGCTATCTCGACGAGAAGCTCGGTGGGGGCTATCCCATCAACCCCCATCTCGGTCTGCTCCTCGACGACATCATCAATGATTCCGAATGGGACATGACCTACCTGGGCATGCAGATCATGGTTGAGGGCCTCGCGTTGGCCGCCTTCGGCTTCATGCACGATTTCACCGAGGAACCCCTGCTCAAGAAGCTCCTGCGCTACGTGATGAGCGACGAGGCCCGTCACGTGGCCTTCGGGGTTCTGAGCCTCCAGGAGGTCTATCAGGACATGACCCTGGCGGAGATCAGGCATCGCCAGGAGTTCACCTTTGAGGCCGCACTGCGCATGCGCGACCGCTTCCTCCAACAGGAGGTCTGGGAGTACATGGGAGTCGATACCCGCGAGATGTGCAAGCGCCTGCTCGACGCACCCGAGGAATCGAAGGTATTCCAGCGGATGCTGTTCTCCAAGATCGTGCCCAACTGTCGCAAGCTCGGCCTCCTCGATGCCGGTGAGGGCTGGCTGCGAGAAAAGTTCACCGAGATAGGTGTGATCGAGTTCGAACACATGCCCGACACAGGAGCGGAGTTCACCGACTACGACCTGAGCGAGGAAGATTTCGAAGCCAAGCAGGCCGACATGAATGCTGCCGCGGCCTCCACAGCAGTAGGTGACGAGTGAACACGGGATACACCTGTTTCGAACTCGAAGAGGCCGATGGGGTTGCCCATCTGCAACTCTCTCGCCCCGATCAACTCAACACGATGATCCCCGAGTTCTGGTCGGAACTCCCCGAGATCATCGACCAGTTGTCGGATCAGGGCCGCGCTCGGGTGATCGTCATCTCCTCCACCGGCCGCCACTTTTGCGCGGGTATGGACCTGAGCGTCTTCGGCGGCGGCACCCTCACCGGCGACGACAGTGAGGTGGGTCGGCAAAGGGCGAATCTTCGCCTCAACGTATTGCATCTCCAGCGCTCGTTCACGGCTCTGGAGGAGGCACGGATGCCGGTGCTGGTGGCCATGCAGGGCGGGGTCGTCGGCGGCGCGATCGACATGGTCACTGCCGCCGATTGTCGTTATGCCACCGCTGACGCGTGGTTCTGTATCCAGGAGATCAACATCGCCATGACCGCCGATGTCGGCACCCTCCAACGCCTCCCCAAGCTCATCCCGGAGGGCGTGGCGCGCGAACTCGCCTACACCGGACGCCGTATGCCGGCTCAGAGGGCAGCCGAGCTCGGCCTGGTTAACGAGGTATTCGTCGACCAACACACCATGCTCTCCGCGGTGCACGAGATAGCGGCCGAGATCGCGTCGAAATCTCCGCTCGCCATCCATGGCACGAAGGAGATGATCAACTACACCCGTGATCACTCCGTCGCCGACTCGCTGAAATACATAGCGGCCTGGCAGACCGGCATGTTCCAACCCGGCGACATGGTGGAGGCATTCCAGGCCCAGGCCGAGAAACGCGACGCCAACTTCGACGACCTGCTCGAGGTCGAGCGAGGGCTCTGACCTTCAGGCCTTGTCGAGCGAGAGATCGCCAACCGTCATCAGGGTGGCGGCGATCCAGCCGCCCAGCGCACCGAAATGCTGGTCGAGGGTCGAACCGTCGGCCAGTCCGGTTTCGTCTAGCTCATAGGCGCCCTCATAGCTCACCTCGATCGCATATTCGGGCTTGTCGAGGTCGTGGCCATAGATCGACTCGACGGTGGGCCCGCTGCGGGTGAGGGCTTCACGGCCGATACGGGGCGAGTCGAGAGGGAGGGCTCCGACAACCACCGCCGGATCGGGGAGGGTGAGGAGTTGTTGGCGGCGAAATACGATTTCGATCTCGATACGGGGCGGCTCGGTGAACTCCTCGTCGACGTACCAGCTGCGGTAGGCGGTCTGTGACCAGGTGGGCCAGCTGCAGGTGATGTCGGCCTGCACGCGGGGTGGGAGGCCCTCACCGGGTAACCCGTAGGAGGTCTGCCACATGAGATCTCCGAGGAGTACATCGCTCTGGAAGCGCTCCTCGAAGGCCTGACGCTCGAGTCGTGCGGTTTCGAAAGCATCTCGGAGGGCGCCGATGGCATCGGTGAACACATGGTCGAGCATGGTGGGATGAGGCTACCGGCTCCTCTGGCCGTCAGTAGCCGAGATCGACGTCGACGAGCCCGACCAGGGGCTCATCCGCGATCCAGTGGCCGACATTGGTGCGCACCCGCTCGGCGATCAGGGGACGGCCCATCTCCGCGGTGTTGCCGACGTGGGGAGTGATCACACAATTGTCGAGGCTCCACAGGGCATGGCGGGCGGGAAGTGGCTCAGGGTCGGTGACATCTAGCACTGCTCCGGCGATCGTCGACTCTGTGAGTGCGGCCACGAGGTCGTCGGTGACGACGTGCTTGCCGCGTCCCACATTGATGAGCCATGCGTCGGGCCGCATCCGGGCGAGGAGCGAGGCATCCACGATCCCGGTGGTCTCCTCGGTGAGGGCCACGGCCACGATCACCGCATCGACGTCGCCGACGGCATCATTGAGACCTTCAGCCGAGATGGTGCGGCTGGCCCCGGCCACGGGCCGATCACTGCGGCGGACGACTGTGGTGTGGCATCCCCATGGCTCCAGGAGCTCGAGCAGGGCCTCGGTGACTCCGCCACCGCCGATGATCAAGAGGCGAGCGCCGAGGAGGTTCCGGCCGTCCCTGGCGGACCACGAAGATGCCCTCACGTAGCGGGGGATCTCCCGGAACCCGGCGAGGAGAGCGGTGATGATCCACTCCGCCACCGGGGGTGCGTAGGCGCCCTTACCGCACGTCCACACGTGTTGATGATCGAGATGATGAGCGAAGGTCTCCACCCCGGCGTAGGGGAGCTGGATCCACTCGACGTGGCGGCCCCTTTCGATCAGGTCGGGAAACGCCGCGGCGGCCATTGGGTCGGCGAAAACCAGGGCGCTTGCTTCCTCGATGGGCACCACTGTGGCCCCGGCCTCCTCCACGGCCCGGACGAGCGCGGCATGCATCTCGGGAAGGGTGTCGGGGGCGACTGCGACCAGGGTGCGGTCGGGCCCGCTCAATTCAGGCCGAACTGGCGATCGCCGGCATCACCGAGGCCCGGCACGATGAATCCCACCTCGTTGAGCTTCTCGTCGATCGAGGCGGTGAACAGGCGGTCGACAGTGTCGGACAACCGCAACGCCTCGATCCCCTCGGGCGACGCAAGCGCACAAAGGAGGGTGATGGTGCCGGCTCCGGAGCTACGAAGCAGTTCACATGTGCGGATGGCCGATCCGCCGGTGGCGAGCATCGGATCGAGAACCATGATGTCGCGGCCGCCCAGCGAGTCGGGGACGGTGTTGACGTAGGCGTGGGGGATCAGGGTCTCTTCGTCGCGTTTCATGCCGACGAATCCGGTGCGGGCGTCGGGGAGGAGATCGAGGGCAGCGTCGAGCATGCCGAGTCCGGCCCGCATGACGGGCACGAGAATCGGCACCTCGCTGGCCCTGGTGCCGACAGTGGGCCCCATGGGAGTGTCGATCTCGATTGCCTGTATCGCCTGGTCGCGGGTGGCCTCGTAGATGAGGAACCCGCTCAGCTCACTCAAGGCCTGGCGAAAGGTGGGTCGCTCGGACTCTCGGGCCCGCATTCGGGTGAGACGATCGGCGACGAGGGGATGGTCTATGACATGAACCTGCACGCCGTGAGCATGCCACGCAATCCGGAGTTGGGCTTCACCCGCCCGTGCGTGTGACCTCGAGATAGCGGTCGGGGTCGAACAGAGCGGTAGCGAGAGCTTCGACATCGGCGGGACCCACCTCGCTGAGGAGACGTGATCGCGTCGCGGTCGTGATGATCTCGGTGCCGGGATGGCGTTCGAGCTCGAGGTTTTCGGTGATGAAGAGCCAGTTGTCGACGAAGTCGTAGTCGCTTGCGATCACCGACACGGCACGACTGAACTCGTCGTTGGTCGGCCCGACGGCGGCGAGATCGGCGAGCTCTCGGAAGATGGTGGCGCGGATCTCGTCGAGCCGGCTGGGATCACCATCGATGGCAATGTATCCATCGATCCGAGAGTCGGGCACCGTGGTGAGGCTGATGCTCGCGAAGCCGCCGTAGGAAGCTCCGAGCTCTTCTCTCACCGTCTCGACGATGCGGGTGTTGATGATCGTCTCGAGCAAGAGGGCGGCGGTGGCGGTGGCATCGGTCCATTGCTGTTCGGACGACCACAGAAGCTCGATGCCACCGTTGGCAGTTCCCTCGGGGAGGGTGACGTCGCGGGCCTCGATGCGATCATCGAGGGAGGGCCTGGTGTCGACATAGGTATCGTCGGCACCGCCGGGAAGGGTGCCGATGTAGCGGCGGGCGATGAGTTCGACATCGCCGGGGTCGACGTCGCCCACGATGGAAACGATGAGGTCGTCGACCGTGGCCAATCGGCTGTTGTAGACATCGAGCAGGCCCCCAGGAGTGGCGGACTGCAGTTGGGAATCGGACGGGATCCAGGAGTGGAAGTCGCCCTGGTAGATCAGCTCACTGAGGGCGAGCGAGGCCGCGGTGGCCGGATCGCTGCCGACGCTCTGCTGGAGGATTTCGCCGTTGGCAAGGGCGCTGGCGAAGCCTGTGTCGTCGATGCGGGGCGCGGTGGTGAGCAGGTGAAGGAGTTGGAAGAGGACCTCCATGTCGTCGGTGGTGGACGAGCCGGAGAATCCTTCGGTTTCCGAAGCGATGAAGGGGCTGAGCGAGACCGACTTGTCGGCGAGGAAGCGGTCGAGTTGGCTCGGGGTGATCTCGGCGACGCCCGACTGCGAAACTGCATCGGTGGCCAGGCCGACGAGGGCGGCCGAGCCGGAGTCGAGCCCGGAATAGCCACCGAGACTCTCGGCCAGCACCGTGATCGACCCCTCGCTGATTCGGGTGGGCAGGAACACCACGGTGGCTCCGTTGGCGAACTCCCAGGTGGTCACCGTGCCTTCGGAGTTGGCCCGTGAAGCGGTGCGCACGGGATCGACGCCGTCGAGCGGGTCCATTAAGCGGTCGATCGATCGGCCCACGTCGGCCCGCTCCGTGCCGATGGTGGATGCGGCGATCTCCAGCATGGCGTCGGCGGTGGGGAGGGTGGTCTCATCGGCACCGATGGCGACGATGATGGGTCCGCCGGTTTCGAGCATCCAAGCCCAGTGATCGGCGAGCCGACCGACGTCGACGGCATCGAGGACGGCTCGCTCTCGGTCGATGGCGTCGGCTGGTGCCTCTGCGCTGGTGCCGGCAAGGAAGTGGTTGGTGTAGGTGGTTGCGTACTCCCAGTCCTGGATCGAGCCGAGAGAATCTTCTCGGGCATCGAGCCCGGCGCGATAAGAGGCGAGAGCCGCATCCAGTTCGGCTCCGGTGAAGCCGTCGGCGGCGCCGCGCAGGAGGCCGAGGTATTGCTCAAGTGAGGTGGCCAGGTCGGCGCCCTGCAGGTTGCTGCCGAAGTAGCGCAGGCCTCGATTGATGGCAAACTCACCGAGCCATGGTTCCTGATCCACTTCGAGGTCTCCTTCGAACCAGGCGTCGGTGAGGCGGTTGGTGATCATCTCGGCGATGAGCGTCTCCCACACGACGAGTTGGGCACCGCCCACGGTGCCTGTGTCCCAGACCGTGGCGGGAATATCGATCGACAGGTTGTCGACGACATTGTCGGGGTGGGTGACGATCGAGGCGAAGGGCTCCGGACTCGGTGTGATCTCGATGTCGGAGCGTTCTGGATGGTCATCGCCGCGGGGGGCGAAGGCCGCGAAACGGTCGATGAGGAGTTCCTCCATGTCGCCGACGGACATGTCGCCCACCACCACCACGGCCATGTTGGAGGGTCGATACCAACGCTCGTAGAACTCGCGGAGAGACGCTCCTTCGGTGTTTTCCACCTTCCCGGCATCGCCGACCACTTGGTAGCCCGCGTATGGAGTTCCCTGGGTGTAGATGCGCTCGAACTCGTCGAAGATGATCCCTTCGACGGACTCCCTTCGCTGGCGCAGTTCGTCGCGCACGACTCCGCGTTCGGCCACGACCTCGGCAGGGTCGATGGTGGCCGACGAAGCCCATTCCGCAATCACATCGAAGGCGGTGGTGACCGCATCACGGTCGCCGGTGGTGGCACTCAGGATGTAGACGGTTTCGTCGTAGCTGGTGAAGGCGTTGAGGTCGGGGCCGAACCGGATGCCGAGCCTTTGGAGGGCCCGATCGAGTTCATTGCCCGGAAACGACGTGGTGCCGTTGAACATCATGTGCTCGAGGAAGTGGGCGCCGCCGCTGTCGGGCACGAGTTGCTGGACCGATCCGGCGTTCACAACCAATCGGAGGTCGAGGGCGCCGCCGGGCGCATCGTTGTCGCGCAGGTAGTAGGTGAGTCCGTTGTCGAGGGTGCCCAACCTCAAGTCGGGGTCGAGCCCCAGCGGCGTGGTGTCGGGAGCAGGAGCTACCGGGGAGCGAGTGCCGGTGAGACCCTCATCGTCGGAGTCTCCCGAATCGTCGTCGGGGTCGCTGTCGTTATCGCCGTCGGAGTTGGAGTCGTCGGCGTTCTCGGCGACGCCGACTGGGTAGTCGTCGGCCAGTTCTTGAGGAGTCTTCTGAGAACACGCAGCCGACACGAGGGCGAAGGCGAGCGCGAGGGCCAGCCACCGCCGCAGTTTCATGCGTGAAACCCTAGCCACCCACGGTGGGGATGTGGGTGCCAGGTCGGCGATCAGACTGGGGGCTCGTCGCTCCAGGCCTCGAGGGGCGCATAGCGCGGCTTGATTATCTGTTCGATGATCTGGAGCCGCTCCCGGAACGGAAGGAAGCTCGATTTCATGGCGTTGACGGTGAGCCAGCGAAGGCGACCCCAGCCGTAGCCGAAGGCGTCGACGAGGGCCAACATCTCCGAGCTCATCGAGACGCCCGACATCAGCCGGTTGTCGGTGTTGATCGTGACTCGGAAGCGGAGTTGGATGAGCTCATCGATCGGGTGGTCCTCGATGCGATCGACCACCCCGGTGTTGACATTGCTCGTCGGGCAGACCTCGAGCGGGGTGCGGGTATCGCGCAGGAATTGGGCCAGGCGGCCGAGGGTGCGTTCACCGTCGGGCCCGGTCTCGATGTCTTCCATGATGCGGATTCCGTGACCGAGGCGCTCGGCACCACAGAACTGGACCGCTTTCCAGATCGATCGGGGACCGTAGGCCTCGCCGGCGTGGATGGTGATGTGGAAGTTGTGGCGTTGGCAGAATTGGAATGCCAGGAGATGGTCGTCGGGCGGGAAGCCGTCCTCGGGGCCGGCGATGTCGAATCCCACCACGCCCTGGTCGCGCCACCGCACCGCCGCCTGGGCGATCTCGAGGCCACGATCGAGATGGCGCATGGCCGAACAGAGCACTCGGACGGTGAGATCGGTTCCATGAGAACCTTCGTCGAGTCCGGCCACCACCGCCTCGATGACGTCGTCGATCGACAAACCCCGTTCGGTGTGGAGTTCGGGCGCGAACCGGATCTCGGCGTAGACGACACCATCGGCGGCAAGATCTTCAGCACATTCCCGTGAGACGCGATGGATCGACTCGCTGGTCTGCATCACCCCGACGGTGTGAGCGAACGTTTCGAGGTAGAGGGTCAGGTCCTTGCGGTCGGCTCCTCGGAGCATCCACTTCGAGAGTTCGTCGGCATCGATGGTGGGAAGACCCGAGTAGCCGATCTCATCGGCCAGTTCGATGATCGTGGTGGGGCGGAGACCACCGTCGAGATGGTCGTGGAGCACTACCTTCGGCGCCCGGCGGATGCGCTCGAGCGTTGGGGGCCCAACGTCTGGGCCGGTGATGTGGGTTTCCATAATGCAGGGTATCGCGATGCCTCCTGCCAACCGGTAGCGTCCGTCAATGCGCGCCCGTCAGGTTTCACTCTCGGCGGTCCTCATCGCTGTCATGGTGGCCTCCACGTTTCAGATCTTCGCTCTCGGCGTGCTTGCCTCGTCGATGATCGATGATTTGGGCATCAGCCGCACCTCTGTAGGCATCATCGGCGCGGTCAATACCGGTGTCGGCGCCCTCACTGCGCCGTTCTCCGGGCGCCTGACCGACCGGATCGGGCCCCGCCGAGCGGTCCTGAGTGTGATGGCGTTCGGCTCAGTGGGCATGCTCATGATGGCGGCATCGAATGGCGTGTGGATGTTGATGGTGTCGGCGGTTATCTCCGGTGTCCCCCAGGGATGGGGGAACCCCGCCACCAATGCCCTCATCGCCGACACCATGGCGCCGGGCCGGCGGGGCACGATCACCGGGATCAAGCAGAGTGGCGTCACCCTGGCGATAGTCCTGGCC
Source organism: Acidimicrobiales bacterium (assembly GCA_029263215.1). GTDB lineage: Bacteria > Actinomycetota > Acidimicrobiia > Acidimicrobiales > Aldehydirespiratoraceae > OFTM10. The sequence goes on along the minus strand of JAJCXY010000126.1, from coordinate 7,852 downwards.
GGAGCAAGCCTGCCCTGGTTGGAGGGGGCCTACGACTGGCAGGGAGCGGCCCTCTTCTTCTCGATCTTGTTCTTTGCGCTGATGCCGGTCAGTGCCGCCCTGCTTCGTGGCCACGGCTCGCGGCCAGAGGCGGCGGTGGTAGGCGTTGAGGTGTCGGAAGATTTGCCTCCGATCATCTGGCGTCTCGCCTTCTTCGCCCTCCTCATGGGCACCTCGGGTGGTGCGATCGGCCGTTTCCTGGCCCTCTTCTCCGAGGAAGCTCTCGGTCTGAGCCTGGAGGAGGCGGGGGCGGTGGTGGCGCTCTCGGGAGCTGTCGGGATGGTTGCTCGAATCGCCGCGGCGCGTGCCGCGGAGCGATGGACCACACCTGAGCGGCTCCTACTTCAACTCTCGATTCTCGGGGTGGTCACGTGTGCCCTGCTCACTTCCGCCACCACGATCGGGTCCTGGTTGATCTGGCCCATCGCGGTGCTCTATGCGATCGGCCACACCGCGTGGAATGCGGTCATCCATCTGGCGGTGATCATGAAGGTGCCCTTGGCCCAGGCCGGGAGAGGGTCGGGGATCATCATGGCGGGCTTCCTCGCCGGGCTCACCGTCTCGAGTCCCATAACGGGCTGGGTCGTCGACACTTTCGACACCTGGGGTCCGGTCTGGATCGGGGCCGGCGTGCTCGCCGCTTCGGCGGCGGCGGTGATCTTCAGGCCCTCGATCGTCGAGTCGGCAACAGCGTCGTAGCCGGCGCCCCTCAAGGGCCCTTAGAGAGCGAAACCCCTCAGAGGAAGTTGGGCGTCGCGCCGGAGCCAGTTGTCGGGGAGATACTCCGCCTCGCCTTCGATCACGTGCAGGGTGTAGGCGTGGCGACTCATCTCGCTCGTGTTGGGGCCGCTCCAGTGGGGGAGGGTGCCGTGGAGCAACACCAGGGTGCCTGCCTCGGCTTCGAGGGGAACAAGATCGTCGACCGGATACGGGGTGTCGTCGAAGATGTCGTTGGTGGTACCCGTGCCACCGGGCTCGAGCCGGAACCGCGACTTGGCCGGCGTGTGATGCCCTCCGGGTATCGCCCACAGGCAGCCGTTGTCGACCGTGGCGTCTTCGATGGCCACCCAAAACCCCACCACCGACTGGGGCTCGGTCCACAAGAAGGTGTGGTCGCAGTGGCAGATCACTTCGCCGCCGATGCCCGGTTGCTTGAAGATGTACATCGATTGGAGCAATTTCGGATCGATGAAGCCGACATCGCCTGCCACCTCGGCCAACTCCTCGGTGCGCGAGAACGAGTCGAACACGGGATCGAGGTCGTGCATGGCATGGCCGAGCTTGTTGACCGCGAGCGGAAGAGGCCGCGTGAGTTGGCCGTCGGAGAAGGCACCGTCCTCGAAGAACCAGCGGATCGTGTCGCCTGAAGCTAGGAACCAGTCGTCTTGGGCGTGGGCCTGATCGGTGGTGGAAAACACCGTCGCGGAGCCGTCGGCATGAGGATCAACGCTCGACAGAAGCTCCTGGACGTGGGCCTTGAGCATCTCGCACTGCGCTGCGGGCACGAATCCGGGCAGCACAAGGAAGCCGTCGCGGTGCCAGTCGGATAGCTGTTGTTGGCTGAGCATCCCGAGGGCCTAGGACTCGCCCTTGCGGTAGGGCTGTCCGTCGGCGGCCGGCATTCGGAGTCGCTGGCTGAAGAACACGAGCACCAGCAACACGATCACGAAGGGCTGGATGTCGACCCACCAGTCAGGCACCGAGTTGGCGGCGACGTACCAGAAGAAGCTCAGAGAGGCGATCCCACCCGCGAGGATGGCATCGACCGTGTTGTCGCGGCGCCAGGCCCACACTGCCAGCAACACGAGTACCAACACGATCACCAGAAGCAGTGAATGGGTGGCGGATCCGTCGAGGTCTCGCTTGCCCAAGGCCAGCGGATAACCGAACAACAAGGCACCCGCGAGCACCCCGCCAGGCCTCCAGTTTCCGATTATCAGAGCGGCAAGTCCGATGAAGCCCCGGTTGAGGGTGGAACCCTCGAGGTAGATGCCGTTGAGCTCAGGCGACGCGATGAAGGCTCCACCGAAGCCGGACAACGCACCGCTGAGCACCACTCCGATGTACTTGTAGCGATAGATGTTGATGCCCTGAGATTCGCCGGCTTGCGGGTTCTCGCCACATATCCGGAGGCGGAGGCCGAAGCGCGTGCGCCACAGCACCCACGCGCTGATCGGTACGAACGCGTAGGCGATCATCGTCATCAGACTCAGATTGGATGTGAGGCCCAGGCTCACGTCGGCCAGATCGGAGATGAAGGGGATGTCCTGGTCGCGGAACCAGCCGAGTATGTCGGGTGACTCCCAGCCCCCGATGTTTCCTCCCGACAGGAAGGGCATGGTGAACTTGCCGACGCCTTCGACCCTGGGCGACTGGGTTATCGACCCGCCGTCGTAGTTGGTGAAGATCTCGAACGACAAGAACCGGGCGATGCCGGGAGCGGCGATGAGGATGGCCACGCCGGAGATGATGTGATCGACGCCGAAGGTGACAGTGGCAATGGCGTGAACCAGACCACCGAGTGCGCCGCCGATGATGCCGATCAGAAGACCGGCCCAGGGTCCGTAATTGATCGTGCCCCAGGCGCCGAACCACATGCCGAGGACCAGCATGCCCTCAAGGCCTATGTTCACGACTCCCGCACGCTCTGAGAACAGGCCACCCAGTCCGGCCAACAAGATGGGCACGGTCCAACGCAACATGGCGCCTGAGGTGGTGGCGCTGGTGAGGCCATCGGTGTCGGCTATCTCCTCCACTATCGAGAGCACCAGCACGCCGACGGCGGCGTAGATCATCCACTGGGCCCAAGCGGGCAGAGATTTCACGTTCTTGGCCAGAGTGATGGAGGTCATGACGACACCTCCGCCAACCGGGCCGCCGCTCGGGCGGCTTCGTCACGTTCGCGTATTCGGCGCACCACCTCGTAGCCGATCACCACGGTGAGCAGGATTACGCCCCTCATGATGTCGACGATCTCCTTTGGAGCGGTTTGGGTGGTCTGGAGAATGTCCGACGATGCATCGAGGAAGGCCCACAGCAGGGCGCCGATGGCGATGCCGCCGGGATGATTGCGGCCGAGCAGGGCCACTGCTATGCCGTTGAAACCGAGAAAGCCGACGAAGTTGGGGTTGTAGCGGCCCTTGTCCATGATCTCGGCCATACCCACGAGTCCGCCTACCGCTCCCGACATCAGCATGGCGATCAGCACCATTCGCTTGGGGGGTACGCCGCCGGCGCGGGCGGCCAAGGGGTTAAGGCCGCTTGCTCTCAGATCGAAGCCGAAGGTCGTCCGGTTGAGCAGCACGTGGTAGACGATGCCCACCACGATCGCCACAAGGAGTACGCCGGTGAGCTCTTCGGTGGCCCTCAGGTCGCGGATGAGTTCGGGCAAGAAGTTGAGGTCGGGGATGATGCCCGAACTCTCGATGGGCTCGGTGCCCACGCCGACGACGGCGATCTCACCGGGCGCCTGCCAGCGACGAACCAGCCAGGCAATCAGGCCAAGCGCTATGCCGTTGAGCATGATCGTGGCGATCACCTCGTTGACGCCCCGCTGGGTGTAGAGAATTCCGGCGATACCGGCCCAGACGGAGCCGACGATCATGGCCACCATGAGGATCAGCAGGATGTGAAGGATTCCCGGCAGGGCGATAGCACCACCGACGTAGGCGGCGAATATCGCCGCCATCCGATACTGGCCCTCGACACCGATGTTGAACAGATTCATCTTGAACCCGATCGCGGCTGCGACCCCCGAGATGTAGAGGGGGGTGGCCCGGTTGAGCATCGAAACCTGTACCTCGAGCTTGCTCGCGTGCTTGAGCATGTCGCCGTAGGCGGTGATCGGGTTGCTGCCCGCGATCATCAGGATCAAGGCCGAGGCCAGGACAGAGAACAGGACCGCACCAACCGGTGCGGCAGCAGCCATCAGGAGGCGCCGGCCGCGTGAATCGGTCATGACGATGCTCCTTCGCCGGAGGTGCCGGCTTCGTTGTCTTGCTGCAGCGCGCCGGTCATGTAACTCCCGAGATCCCTGGGGGTGATCTCGGCCGGGTCGACGGTGGCGACGAGTTGGCCCTTGTACATCACCACGATCGTGTCGGAGAGGCCGATCAGCTCGTCGAGATCTGCCGAGATCAAGAGGGTGGCCATACCTGCCGCCCGGGCCTGGCGGATCTGATCCCAGACCGCAGCCTGGGCTCCGACGTCGATGCCCCTGGTTGGATGGGCGGCAAGGAGCACCTCGGGCTCAGCGGCCATCTCGCGACCGATGATCAGTTTCTGTTGATTGCCGCCCGACAAGGCGTGGGCGGCCACATCGATATCTGGCGTGCGGACGTCGAAGGTCTCGCGGATCTCCTCGGTGCGGGCGCGTGAGGCGTCTCGGTCGAACCAGGGTCCGTTGGCGAAAGGGGCCTTGGTCTGGTGGCCGAGGGCCGCGTTCTCCCAAAGGGGTGCCGACAGCAGGAGGCCCTCGTGATGGCGGTCCTGGGGTACATAGCCGACGCCGGATTCACGGCGGTGGCGCACCGAGCTGTGGGTGATGTCTTCGCCCAGCAGGGTGATCGAGCCGGCTGTGGCGTGTTGGGTGCCGAGGATGGCGTTGACCAACTCGGTCTGACCGTTGCCCTCGACACCGGCCACACCCACCACCTCGCCGCGGTGGATCCGGATCGACACATCGTCGACCGAGGGCCGGTCGTCCTCGTCGAGGATGGTGAGTCCATCGATTTCGAGGGCGAGATCGGAGGTGACGGTGGACTCGGTGGTCTCTGGCGTGGGGAGCTCGGAGCCGACCATCAACTCGGCCAGATCGCCGATGGAGACATCTTCGGGCTTCACGGTGGTGACGGTGCGACCCTGACGCAGCACGGTGATGGTGTCGGCGATCTCGAGCACTTCTTCGAGCTTGTGGTCGATGAAGAGAATGGTGGCCCCGCTCGCCTTGAGTTCACGCATGTTGCGGAACAGTTCGTCGACCTCGTGGGGCACCAGCACCGCGGTGGGTTCATCGAGAATGAGGATCTGCGCACCGCGGTAGAGGACCTTGATGATCTCCACCCGCTGGCGTTCGCCGACCTCGAGTGAGTCGACGAGGTCGTCGGGGTCGATGGTGAGTCCATAGGCCTCACCCACCTCGGCCAGGTGGGTCTTGGCTTCGGCGAAGTCGATCCGGTCGCCGCTTTTCACCGGCTCCGCCCCGAGGATCACATTCTCGAGCACGGTCAGGTGGCCGGCGAGCATGAAGTGCTGATGCACCATGCCGATGCCCGCATCGATCGCCTCGCTCGGTGAACTGAAGGCGACTTCCTCGCCACCCACCCGCATCACGCCTTCGTCGGCGGGTTGCATGCCGTAGAGGATCTTCATGAGGGTGGACTTACCCGCGCCGTTCTCGCCACAGATAGCGTGAATCTCGCCCTTCTCGACCGCGAGGTTCACGTTGTCGTTGGCGATGACTCCGGGGAATCTCTTGGTGATCCCTGACAGCTCAATGGCCAGCGCCATCTTGTGATCCTCCTGTGGCCGACAAAACGAAGACGGGGCCGGGAATGTATCCCGGCCCCGTCGCTACGTCACGTTGGACGGCGTATTTATCGGATCACGCCTCGGCCGGATCAGTGGGCACGACGATGTCGCCCGCAATGATCTGAGCCTTGAAGTCCTCGAGAGTGTCGACGATGTCGTCGACGAATCCACCACTGGTGGAGTAGCCGACACCATCAACCGAGAGGTCGTAGCGCTGCTCGCCGGACCCGAAGGTGCCGTCGATGTGGGCATTGATGATCTCGAACACTGCAGTGTCGACACGCTTGAGCATCGAGGTGAGCACGTATTCCTGGAGTTCGGCCCCGACGGTGTTGTACTGATCGGAGTCGACTCCGATGCCCCACACCTTCGAACCGGTGTCTTCGCTGACCAGCTTTGCGGCTTCGAACATGCCCGTGCCGGTACCGCCGGCTGCGTGGTAGATCACGTCGGCGCCGGAGTCGAAGATCGCCAGTGCGGTCTCACGACCGGAGGCCGGGTCGTTGAAGCCATCGAAGTTCGGGAACTCGGTGATGTACTCCGACACGATCTCGATATCGGGGTTGACAGCCTTCGCGCCGGCGATGAAGCCGGCCTCGAACTTCTCGATCAGGCCGAAGCAGCAAACACCGCCGATGAAGCCGACCTTGCCGGTCTCGCTCTTGAGCGCCGCCGCGGCGCCCACGAGGAATGATCCCTGTTCTTCGGAGAAGACCAGACCAGCGATGTTGTCGGCGTAGGGCGCCGGGGCATCACCGGAGAAGTCGAGCATCGAGGAGTCGATCACACCGAAGTTGGTGGCCGCATTGGCGGTGCCAACGGCGGCAGCATCAGCCTCGAACAGGAAGCCAACGGCAATGACGATGTCGCTGGCATCGGACTGGAGCTGGAGCAGCTCAGCACGGTTGGAGCCGTCGTCGTTGGGGGACACCTTGGAGGTGGCCACACCGAGCTCGGCCTCGGCGCGAGCCAGGCCTGCTGCGGCGGAGTCGTTGAACGACTGGTCGCCCTCACCGCCGATGTCGAAGACGAGGCCAACGCCATGCTCCGCCATCGGCTCGGTGCCCATGGTCTCGGTGGTGCCCGGTGGCTCGGTCACGACGGGGTCGGAGGTCTCGGGCTCGGTGGTCTCGGGTTCCGAGGTCGTCGGCTCGGTCGTGCTGTCGTCGCCACACGAGGCGGCGATCAGCGCGAACGCCATCAGGATGCCGAGCAGAAGTAGCAGTCGCTTGCGCATTGTCCCTCCAGTACCGCCCGGGGGCGGTGGGTGATTGATGCACGATCCGAGCACGCGCAGGTAGCCCGGGTCGTTGGTTGGAGAACCGTACCCCGTCGGTTTGGGCGCCGCGCTCCCCGGCGCCCACGATCTTCAGTTTCGGGACCTTGTGCCCTCGCGAGGGGTGTCCGTTGGCAAACGGCGTTCAGTAGAAGACGCAGCGGGAACGGTGACGGAGAACCGCTTTGTACCGGGGCAGTGCCCCCAGATTCCAGAGCACGTTGTCGAGATCGCCCACGGTGAGATCGCCGTTTCCGACCTGCGCGGCGTGGAGCAACTCCACCGCGTGGAGCCCGCAGGCCCGGATCTCGACCTCCTCGGGTGAGCCGACCGGAATGTCCTCCTCGCGCTCGATGCGGGCGACGAGCTCGTCGGAGAACCGCAGGACCCCCTCGACGCGGAGCACGTGGGGAACGAGGTTGTCGGCGAACATCGTGAGTTCAGACCGGTCGACGAACTGGCCGGGGCCCCGGCGGGCGAACGCCACGGACAGGTCCTGCACGGTGATCTGGGCCCGCTTGTAGAGCGGGACCTCGCCCGCCTCGGGGTGGTGATGGACGTCGCGAAAGAACGGCATCTCGGCCAGCATCTCGACGAGGCGGGCCCCACTCCGATCCGCGGCCGCAACCGTGTCGACGAACGACCCGGCGCCGACCCGGTCGACGAACGCGGCGAGGTCGTGCCACGCGTCGGTGAAGAGCTTCATCAGTTCGTGGGCGGGACCGCCGTCGAGCACCTGTCCGAACGTGGCGGCCGCATCGTCGACCGTCCAGGCCCCGAGTCGCTCGGCGGTGAGCCGCCCGGTGTCGGCCACGAGATCACGGAGGCTGTTGGCGATCGTGTGATAGCCGGACATGCCCGGGCGTTTCTGGAGATGCGGAAAGTAGCCACTGCCGAAGTTGATCGCGTCGAGGGCGAGGACGAACGCCGCTGCGGTCTCGTCGGAGCCGATCCGGTCCTGGCCGGGGTCGTCGGTGGGGGTGTCCAGATCGAGCGCCGCCGCGATAT
>JAJCXY010000125.1 GCA_029263215.1 Acidimicrobiales bacterium | reverse complement strand
CTCTTGGTGCTGGGCGAGGAAGAGGCCGGGATCGAATCGCGTGAGTACCCCTCGTCTGAGCTGGCGGAGCGGGTGGTCGCCGCCCTGGGCGCGACGACCAAACCCCGTTCGTCCGCGGTAGCCAACGGCCGCTTGCTCGTGACCCGACTCGATGCCATGGGGGTCGATGCTCCAGCGCCGCCGGTTTGGGTGGTCGACGACGTTCCGGAATTGGCGCCCCGTGACCCCGACGACGACAACTACGCCCGTGAGGTTCTGACACGGGCACTCGGGGAGCTTGCCGCGCCCGCTGCTGAGGGGGTGGAGGCGGCCGCGCGGCGCCTCAGGTCGGCCGCCACGCACGACGATCCGCTCGCCCAATGGCTGGCGGCATCGGTTGGCCCGGTCGACCTCGACGAAGCCGACCTCGATGTGGTGCTGGCGGCTCTCGCTGCGCCGGTCGCTCCTGCCGACCTCGGCCCTCTCGATGCCGATGCCCGTGAGGCGGTACTAGACCTGGAGTGGGCCGACTGGCTGGGGGTGGTGATCGGCCTGGTGCGGGAGGGATCCGGTGCTTCGGTCGACCCCGATGCCCTCGTCGACAAGATCAATCGGTGCCCCGAAGTCACCTCCACCGTGCCCAAGAAGGATCGCCCCCGGGTGGCGTGGGCGCTGGCGGTGTGCACCGATCCGTGGTCGTCGCTCGGACTAGTCGTCGACGGTGAGCTCACCGAATTCGGTATCGCCCTGCTCCCAGCCGCCCTCGACCGGGCCTGGGATGGGAGTATTGCGCCATGACCGAACCGACCAGTCCCAACCATGGCGCCCGCTTCATGGAGCTGCACGAGACCGGCACCTTCGTGATGGCCAATGTGGCCGACGCAGGCACCGCCAAGGCGGTGACCGATGCAGGGGTCGCCGCGATCGCCACCACGAGTTCGGGGCACGCCACCACCATCGGGCGAAGGGATGCCGCCGCCGATGTCTCCATGGAGGAGCACGCGGCCCACACCGAACTGCTCGTGCGGGCGTCTTCGGTGCCGTGCAATGTCGACGCCGAAAACGGCTATGGACACCGGCCCGAGGACATGGCTGCGGCTGTGCAACGATTCGCAGCTACGGGTGCCGGTGGGATGGGAATCGAAGACTGGTCCGGCGATTCTGAGCTTGGTCTCTACGACCGGGCTCTGGCGGTGGCCCGAATCGAGGCCGCGGTGGAGGCGGCCAACTCACTCGACCATCCCTTCGTGATCACGGGACGAACCGAGATCCTGCTCTACGGCCTCGATGGGGGAATGGACGAGACGCTGGCCCGCCTCCAGGCCTTCGCCGAAGTGGGAGCCCACTGCCTCTACGCTCCCGGCACCTGGGACATCGACTCTGTGCGCACGGTGGTCGACGGTGCCGGTGGTCCCGTCAACATCTTGGCCCTCGTGGGGTCGCCGGCCATGACGGTGGGCGATCTGGCGGAGGCGGGGGTGCGCCGCATCAGCGTGGGCGGGTCGCTCTACAGCGCCCAGCTGAATTTCGCCGCCGACGTAATGCGCGGCGTACTGGAGAGCGGCAACTTCACCGCCTGACCCAAAAACCCCGAACTGGTGTAGCCAACCCCCGGAAACCGAACCCCGGCTCTACCAGAACGGGGTTGGGCCTCCCTCGCGTTGTCACTTCCGTTCGCTACCGTCAGCCACGACCCCCTGAACCCTCGGAGCCATGGTGCCTCGTCAGCTCGAATTCGATCAGAATTTCGCCCGTGAAGTCGTCGACGTACCCGTCGCCGACGAGATGAGCGAGTCCTTCCTCGCCTACTCCCTCTCGGTCATAACATCCCGGGCCATCCCCGACGTGCGCGACGGGCTCAAGCCGGTACAACGCCGCATCCTGTGGTCGATGCTCCAGATGGGGGTGCGCCCCGACACCCCATTTCGCAAATCGGCCCGCATCGTCGGTGACACGATGGGCAAATACCACCCCCACGGCGACGCCGCCATCTACGACACTCTCACCCGCATGGGCCAGGGCTTCTCGCGGATGGTGCCGTTCATCGACCCCCAGGGAAACTTCGGCAGCCTCGACGACCCACCCGCGGCGGCCCGCTACACCGAATGCCGGTTGTCGGTGGCGGCCATGGACATGGTGCGCGAGCTCGACGAGAACACCGTCGACTTCCGTCCCACCTACGACGGCGACGCCGACGAGCCCGTCGTGCTCCCGGCGGCACTGCCCAACATCTTGGTCAACGGCACCACCGGCATCGCGGTGGGAATGGCCACCAACATGGCCCCCCACAACCTCAGAGAGGTAGAGAAGGCCATCGAGTTGGTGATGACCAAACGCCGCCCGAAACCCACGATCGACGAGCTGATGGCGGCAATGCCGGGTCCCGATTTCCCTTCGGGGGGAATCGTGGTCGACGACGGGCTGCGCGACGCCTACGAGACCGGTCGAGGCACGTTCAGGGTGCGCGCTCGAGCACATGTAGAGCAGGTCAGCCGCAACCGCCAGGCCATCGTCGTCACCGAACTGCCCTACCAGGTGGGCATCGTCCGGGTGATCGCCAAGGTCCAGGATCTGGTCAACTCGGGCAAGATCACCGGCATCACCGACGTGGTCGACTTCTCCGACCACACCACCGACGACAACCAGGTGAGGATCCAGATCGACGTCAAGGCTGCGGTCAACCCCCAAGCCGTACTCCAGGAGCTCTACCGGCTCAGCCCTCTCGAGGAGAGCTTCGGACTCAACAATGTGGTGCTGGTCCACGGCGTACCCACCACCCTCGGTGTCTACGACATCTGCCGTCACTACATCGAGCACCGGCTGGAAGTGATCATCCGGCGCACCGAGTTCCGCCTGGCGAGGGCACAGGACCGGCTCCACATTCTCGAAGGCCTGTTGATCGCACTGGATGCGATCGACGAGGTGGTGGCCATCATCCGCTCGTCGCAGGACGTGGCCGAAGCTCGTCGCCGGCTCATCGAACGATTCGATCTCTCCCAGGTGCAGGCCGAGCACATCCTCGACATGCCGCTTCGGCGCCTCACCGCCCTGGCCAAAATCGATATCGAGGAAGAGGCGGCCCAGAAGCGGGCCGACATCGCCGACTACCAACGCCTGCTCAAGAGCGACGATCGGCGCCGCAAGCTGGTGATGAGTGAGCTTCGTTCGCTCGTGGAGGTCCACGGCCGCGATCGCCGTTCGGAGATCATCGTCGCCGATGAGATCGAAGTGTTCGAGGTGCCCAAGGAGAGCGACGACGCCTTCGACCCCGACTCCGACGAGCCGTGTGTGGTCACCCTGTCGACTTCGGGCAACCTCGGGCGTGCCGCCGCCGAAGGATCAAGGCGTGGAGTCGCGGGTCGCCACGACCTCATCAGTTCCCGCCTGGTCACTTCCACCGGCTCGCCGATCGTCGCGATCACTTCTGAGGGGCGCGCCTTCGTGATCCGTGGCGGCGAGGTGGCCGACGCTTCGGGCCGCAGCAGGGGATCCACCGCGGCCCAACTGCTCGGCCTCAACAAGAGCGAACAGGTACTGGGTCTGGCAGGGGAGGGCGAGGAAAACATCGTCCTCGTCACCGCCGGCGGCGTGGTGAAACAACTCACCAGCGCCGAAGTGCTCGGCACCAAGCCGGGCAAGCAGGTGATCGCGCTCAAGGGTACCGACAAGGTCGCTGCGGTGTTCCGGGCCCCGGCTGGGGTCGATGCGATGATCGTCGCGTCCGACGGCCAGGCTTTGCGCCTCGGGATCGAGTCGATCTCCGTACAGGGTCGCGGCGCCGGTGGCGTGGCCGGCATGAAGTTGAAGGGCGATGCCCGCGTGGTGGGAGCCGGGCCGCTGATCGGCGACGGGCAAGCCATCGTTATCACGTCGGAGTCGGGCGCCAAGGCCACCGCCTACGACGAGTTCGAAGTGAAGGGTCGCGGTGGCCAGGGCGTCCGCATTGCCCGGCTCTCATCAGGAGAGGGTCTGCTGGCGGCCTGGTTCGGCGATCCGGTCGAGGGTGAGCTGCTGGCCCAGATGGCCGACGACGACGATGCCCGCAAACTCGACCCCAATCCCGTGGCGTTCATGTTGGACTCAACGAGCCGCGACCTGGTGCCGTCACGCACCGAGCGTCAGGTGATCGTGTTGGCACCAGCCCGCTGGTGATCGAATCCCACCAAGCGGCATTCAGCCGAAGGTGTCGATGGCCTCGAGAATCTGGGACTGCTCGTTGGGTCCGAATCCGTAGAACAGGCTGGTGGCCGACTCGAGTGAAGCATCGGTGATCATCATCTGAGAGTTGATGCGCACACCGAACGCTTGCCAGGTGGAGAAGCTGGGGTCCCACAACATGTTGACGTCTTCGAGCGGCCCGGCCGCGATGAACTCCTGAGCAGCTCCGAAATCGTCCTGGGCGCCCAGGCCGATCACCTGGATTTCGTCGGCATGGTCTTGGGCGAACTGCCCGACCTCCGCTCGCTCGGAGCGGCAGGTGGGTCAATGAGGGGCCCAGAACCAGATGAGCACCGGCCGGTCGCCATCGACCACGGTGCGCAACGTCTGCACACTGCCGTCGCTCACATCGAGAACCTCGGTGAGGCGGACGTCTTCGTTGACCGAGAGCGCGTCTGAGTTGGTGGTGGCAGCCGCTCCCGCCGCCGATGCCTCGGGTGTGTCAGGAGCCGAACTGCTCCCAGCGCAAGCTGTTGCGAGTACGCCGGTGGCGATCGCCGCGACCGCAAGACGGCGACGAACGCCGGAATAGGCCCTGAGGCGCGTGAGGTCTACAGTTCGAGAACTGGAGTGGTGAGTCGACATTTGCCGGAGGAAACACACAATGGAACCTACCTATTCCGCGGAGGCAGAGCAGTTTCGCGAGCGCATCCGGGAGTTCCTCGCCGGCAACCTTCCCGACGGGTGGGCCGGACTGGGCGCCCTCCCCCCTGAAGAGGTGAAACCGTTCACCGACGGGTGGCGTCAAAAGCTCGCCGCCAACGGCTTTCTCGCCCCCTCGTGGCCCAGCGAATACGGCGGCGGTGGGCTAAGTGAACTGGAACAGGTGCTCGTCGCCGAGGAGTTCCAGAAGTCGGGCGTGCCAACCGGTGGCGCCAACGACGCTTTCAGCATCCAGATGGTGGGAAACACCATCCTGCAATGGGGAACTGAGGAGCAAAAGCAGCACTTCCTTCCCCGGATCATCTCCGGTGAAGACATCTGGTGTCAGGGCTACTCCGAGCCCGATGCTGGTTCGGATCTGGGTTCGCTGGGCTGTCGGGCCGTGCTCGACGGTGAAGAGTGGGTGATCAACGGCCAGAAGATCTGGACCTCGGCCGGCCAGTACGCCAACTGGATCTTCGTTCTCTGCCGCACCGACCTCGATTCCCCGAAGCACCGTGGGATCAGCTTCATGCTGTGCCCGATGGATCAGCCGGGAGTGGATGTGAGGCCCATCGAGATGCTGTCGGGCGATGCCGAGTTCAACGAGACCTTCTTCACCGATGCGCGCACCGCCAAGGACAATGTGATCGGCGGAGTCAACGCCGGTTGGGGCGTGGCCATGACCTTGCTCGGCTACGAGCGGGGGGAGTCGGCTTCTACGATGCCGATCATGTTCGGTGCGGAGTGGCAGAAGCTCGCTGATCTGGCCAAGGCCAATGGGCGGTCGTCCGATCCGGTCGTCCGTGACCGCCTCAGCCAGACCTTCATCGAGGTCGAGATCATGCGCTTTCTCGGGATGGGCACCCTCACTCGATTCCTGTCCGGCCATCAGCCCGGTCCGGCAGAGTCGTCCTTCAAGTTGTACTGGAGCGAGTATCACAAGCATCTCACCGAACTGGCGATCGACGTGGTGGGCGCCGGCGCCATGACGTCGGAATCCACCGCGAAGACGTCGTTTCACTGTGATCTTCCCGGCAGTTCCAACGATGCCGGTTCGTGGGTGGGTGCCTTCTACAACGCCAGGGCGGGCACGATCTATGCGGGAACGTCGCAGGTGCAGCGCAACATCCTCGGAGAGATGGTGCTGGGCCTGCCCAAGGAGCCGAAGCCGCCGGCGTAGGCGACCCGGTGGTTGTGAGCCGAAGCCGCCGGCGTAGGCGACCTGGGAGCCACCTCCCTGTCACCGGGGCGAGATATGGTGACGAACCCGTGTTCGATCACGGCGTTTTTCACCCCAGGCCAGCCCGGAGCCTTGATGGCAGCCAAGAAAACCACCGCCTACGACGCTGATGCGATCGAGACCCTCGAGGGTCTCGAAGCGGTGCGCAAGCGGCCGGGCATGTACATCGGGGGCACCGGTTCCGATGGCCTGATGCATCTGGTTTGGGAGCTGGTCGACAATGCGGTCGATGAGGCAGCGGGGGGGTTCGCGAAGAAGGTCGACATCATCTTGCACCGCGACAAGTCGGTGGAGGTTGCCGATGATGGCCGCGGTATCCCGGTCGACACCCACACCAAACGCAAGGTGTCGGCCCTCGAGGTGGTGTTCACCGAACTCCACGCGGGCGGGAAGTTCGGCGGCGGTGCCTACTCGTCGTCGGGTGGGCTACACGGGGTGGGCGCGTCGGTGGTGAATGCCCTCGCGGCCAAGCTCACCGCCGAGGTGGATCGCGACGGCACCACCAGCGTGTTGTCGTTCAAGGGGAGGGTGGCGGGCCAGTTCATCGGGTCGACTTTCAAGCCGGGCCACAAGGTCGAGAAAACCAAGCGGATCTCCAAGAACAAGACCGGCACCAGGGTGCGGTTCTGGCCCGATTTCGAGATTTTCGACCCCGAAGCAACGATCAATGTCGACGAGATCTGCGATCGGGTCACCCAGGCCTGCTTCTTGGTGCCGGGCATGAAGGTGACCGTCACCGACAGGCGCACGGGCGGACGCAGCGAACCCTTCGCGTTTGTCAGCCGGGGTGGTCTGGCTGATCTCGTCGACCACCTGTCGATCGGTGAAAACGTCGGCCAGACCATCAGCTGCACCGGCATCGACACCTTCCACGAAAAGGTGCCGGTCAACGGCAAAATGACCGATGTCGAACGCGAATGCACGGTCGACATCGCGTTGAGGTGGGTGAAGGGTTACGACACCACGGTCGTGTCGTTCGTCAACACGATCCCCACGAGCCAGGGCGGCACCCATCTCGCAGGGTTCGACAAGGCACTCACCAGGGTCATCAACAATGTGGTGCTCAAAGACAACCGGAAGCTGGCGAGGCTGGCGAAGGAAAACAAGAACAAGGCCATGAAGGACGACGCCCAAGAGGGACTCGTCGCCGCGATCAAGGTCACCTTCCCCGAGCCCCAGTTCCGAGGCCAAACCAAGCAGGAGTTGGGCACGCCGGCCATCGAGGGCATCGTGAGTCGCATCGTCTACGAACAGCTCAAGGAGTGGTTCGAGCCGGGCGGGGGTCCCCGTTCGCATGTGAAAGCCATCGCCGACAAGTTGGCCGCCGCCATCCAGAACCGGGTCGCCTCGAAGCTGGTACTGGAAAACAAGCGCAAGGCGGCGAGCCTCGGTTCCACCGGTATGCCCGAGAAACTGGCCGACTGCCGCGTTCACGGCAGCGATTCCGAGTTGATCTTGGTGGAGGGCGACTCCGCCGCGGGACCGGCCAAGCGAGGCCGCGATTCCAAGACCATGGCCATCCTGCCGCTTCGAGGCAAGGTGGTGAACGCGGCCAAGGCGAGTCAGAAGCAGGTGCTCGACAACGCCGAGGCCCAAGCCCTGTTCACGTCGATGGGTGCAGGAGCGGGGCGCGACTTCAATATCGACGATGCTCGCTACGGCCGCATCGTGATCTTGTGTGATGCCGATGTCGATGGCAGCCACATCCGTTGCCTCCTCCTCACCCTGATCCACAAGTACATGAGGCCCATGCTCGAGGCGGGCAACGTCTACGCCGCTCAGCCCCCGCTCTACACCACCAAGGTGGGCGACGAGACCTACCGGGTCTTCTCCGACGAGGAGCGCGAGGCAGTCACCGACGAACTGTGCAGGGGCAACCGCAAGCGCGAAAACGTGAAATGGCAGAGGTTCAAGGGCCTCGGCGAGATGAACGTCGACGAGTTGCGCCACTGCGCCCTCAACCCCGCCACCCGCACCCTCCGGCGGCTCACCATGGATGATGCCAAGGAGGCCAAGGACGCGGCGAAGATGTTTGATGTGTTGATGGGCAACGATGTGGCGGTGCGCCGCGATTATTTGGTGAAGAACTCCGCACTCGTCGACACCAGCACCCTCGACGTCTGAGTTCTCGAGCTCAGAATTCGATGACGGCCCGGATGTTTTTGCCCTCGTGCATGGCGCGGTAGCCCTCGTTGATCTCGTCGAGGGGGTAGCGCTCGCTGATGAGTTCGTCGAGCTTCAGCTTTCCCTGGTCGTAGAGGCGCATCAGCTTGGGGATGTCGGTGCGGGGGTTGCAGTAGCCGTAGATGCTGCCGCGGATCTGCTTGCCCATCAGGGCGAGGTCCAAAGTGTTGACGTTGATCTCGCTCTGAAGGAGATCAGAGAGCGAGGTGAGCACGAGATTGCCCCCCTTGCCCACCAGTGCCATGGCGGGTCCGAACATGTCGCCCTTGGCGTCGCCCACGGTGAGGATCACCGAATCGGCGTTGCGACCCCAGCTGATCTCTTCGAGCAGGGGAGCGGCCTCCTCCATCGACGCCGCAGTGTGAGTGGCGCCCATCGTCTGGGAGAACTCCCGCTTCATCTCCACCGGGTCGACGGCGATGATGTTGGCCGCGCCGGCCATCGCCGCGCCTTGCACGGCGTTCACACCGATGCCACCGACGCCGACCACCACGACCGTGTCGCCCGCGCCCACTTCGGCCACGTTCACCGCAGACCCCCAGCCTGTGGCCACCCCGCAACTGCACAGGGCCACTGCATCGAGTGGATACCAGTCGCCCACATTGACGATCGAATTTTCGTGCACGACGGCGTACTCCGAAAACGTGCCGATGCCGCTCATCGCCCTCACCGGACCGCGCGGACCCATGAACTTGGGTTCTGCGTTCATGATCTCGGCCCCGAAGTCGCAGAGATACTGTTTCCCGCTCGCACATGGTGGACAGCGGCCGCACGAGGGAACGAACGAGGCGGCCACGTGATCGCCCACCTCGAAGCCTCGAACCTTGTCGCCCACGGCCTCGACGACGCCCGATCCCTCGTGGCCACACACCATCGGTAGGGCCGCTTCGGTGAAATCACCCAGGCGGATGTGTTCATCTGAGTGACACAGGCCTGCGTAGGCCATCTTGACGAGGATCTCATCGGGGCCGGGATCGGCGATTTCGAACTCGTCGATGACCCAGGGTTCGTTGACAGCATAGGCAACTGCAGCTCGTGTCTTCATGGACCGAAGTTAGAGCCGAAGCCGGGCACTTGTCACACCCATCAGGTAGAACTACATCGATGGAGTTAACACCCACCCCACCGCCCCGGCTGTCGCCATCGGGAGCAGGCACTTTCGAGCAGTGCCCTCGCCGTTGGCGATTCCGTTATGTCGAGCGGCTCCCCGATCCACCGGGGGAGGCTGCGGTTGCCGGGAGTTTCGCTCACCGCGTGCTCGAGCTGTTGATGCAACGTGAGCCGGCCGAACGCACCGTCGAGGCGGCCAAGGCGATCGCTCGGCAGGAGTGGCCGGAGACCGAGATCGGCGAGGAGTTCCAGGGCCTCGGATTCGACGAGGCCGAGAGCAAGAAGTTCCGCTGGAAATCGTGGCTGGCCATCGAAGGCCTGTGGGCCCTCGAGGATCCCAAGACCGTCACCGTCGTGGCCACTGAGCAAGACATCGAGGCCGAACTCGGTGGTGTGCCCTTCCGAGGCATCGTCGATCGTCTCGATGAGGAGGGCGATGGCTTGGTCGTCACCGACTACAAGTCGGGCCAGGCCCCCTCGCCCCGCTATCGCAGGGGGCGTCTCGATCAGGTCCTTCTCTACGCCGCGGCGGTGAAGGAGTCCACCGGCCGGATGCCGGTGAGAGCCCGCCTGCTCTACCTCGGTCAGAGGCCGGTGGGAATCGACGTCACTCCGGCCGAACTCGATGGCGTCACCGAGAAGTTGGTGGCCACATGGGGGGCGATCAAAACCGCCTGCTCCACCGACGAGTTCGAACCGCGCACGGGTCCACTCTGTGGCTGGTGCCCCTACGCGGATCGGTGTGCCGAAGGCACTGCGGAAGTGGCCAAGCGCCAGAACGCCAAGGCTGCTGAAGATGCGGCGCTTCTCGCGGCCACTGCCTGAGCAGACACCGCCGGCTTACTGCTCTTCGGTAGTAGCTCGCTGGGAGCGATGACGACGCCAGAAATGGCGTAGCAGGAGCAAGCCGAGCAAGCCTGCGACCGCACCGGCGACTCCGGTGTTGATCAGGAGAGCATCGGGGGGCGGGTCGGCGGGTGCAGGGGTTACCGAAGGCGATGGGGGAGGATCGTCGTTGGTTGAAGGCGTCACAGGCTCGCCACCGGTGGTTGAACCTGGGCTGGGAGACCTGGGAGCGGTGCCGAGGAGGGCTTCGACCGGGGCGGATTCCTCTTCGGCGGGTCGGGGTCGGCGATGGCCGGCCTGGGGGTCATACGGCATTCGACACCTCCGTGGGGATTATCAGATCGAACAGCTGGTCGAATTCGGCCGAGGCCTCGGGGGCGCCGGGTCGACTCCCGAGGGCATGGATCGGCAGGGAGCCGGCCGACGCTTCCGGCACCGCTGCTCGGAGGTGCACTGCGGGAAGGACGATCTCGCCATGATCGGTTCGGAGTTGTTGGTCCCAGTAGCGGGCATCTCGGGTCCGGCCGAGACGATTGACCGCAACGCCGGCCACAGTAAGGGGAGAACTTCGACGGGCCGCGATGCGGTCGATGGTGCGGAGAATCTGGCCGACCCCGTCGGATGCCCACGCTCCTGGCTCGGTGACGATGAGGGCACGGTCGGCGGCGAACAGCCCGTTGACGGTGAGCAGGCCGAGCGAGGGTGGACAGTCGATGATCACCAGCTCGTGATTGAGACCTTCCAGGGCGACAGCGAGGCGATCGTTGGCACCGATCGGATCGGTGAGGAGTTGGGGTTCGCGGGCGGCAAGGGCGGCGGTGGCGGGTACTACCGACGGCGGCCGACCACCTTCGGTGGGCCACCCGGAGGTGACGCGCAGCCCGGCGATCGACCCGGGCCGTTCCTCGGCCAGCGCCTGGTCGACGCTGAATGGCGGATCCCACACTCCCAGGCCGGTGGTGGCATTGCTCTGGGGATCGAGGTCGATGACGAGACAGTCGAGTCGGCGCGACCAGGCCGTGGCGGCGAGACCGAGGGCGACGGTGGTCTTTCCCACCCCACCCTTCTGATTCACAACTGCGATGATCGGCACGCCTGCACGGTAGCGGCCCCGTCAGGCCGATAACAGGTCGGAGCCCCAGCTGGTGTCGGCAGTAATCAGGCGGCCTGGGTGTGGGTGGCCACCCGCACGATGTCGTCGAGGGCATCGATCAGGTCGGGTCGATCCGCGAACAGGGCACGCGCCTGGGGGCAGTCCCAAGGTTGGCAGAGTCGCTCTGGCTCGATGCCGGCCCTGATCCATGCCGTGGCGATTCGGCGCAGGGCGCTGTCGACGGCGGGGTCGGCGGCCGCAACCGTGGTGCCGGCCATCAGTTCGAGATCCACTTCGGTGTCGTCGACCAGGGGTACTCGGACGAGGTTGAACCGGTATCGCAGCGCTTCAGCGGCGATCCTCGTGTGGTTCAACGGACTGGATCCTCCTCGTCCAACGATCTCTGACCTGTGAATAACTGTAGAAAGGGGCGCGCGGGGAGGCGTGGATACCTCACTGTGGGTGTTGTTGGGGCGCGGGGCAGCAGTCGCCGGGGCAGCGGTCGGGGCGAGCTCCAGACACCCCGAGCGCGGCTCGTTCGGTTCTGGATGTGAGCCTTTCCTCGATCAGGTCCACGAACATGGCGATGAGTCCGGCGCTCGGCTCAGTGCCCGGAGTAGCGGCTCGCTCAACTCGCATACCCACAGCCCGAGCGGTGGCCCGAGCCTCCACGTCGAGGTCCCAGACCACCTCCATGTGGTCGCTGACGAATCCGATCGGCACGATCACCGCGGCGGAGACCTGCTCGTCGGCCAAGCGCGCCAGCTCGTCATTGATGTCTGGCTCGAGCCAGGGCACTGTCGGAGGCCCCGATCGGCTCTGCCAGGCAATGGTCCAGTCGGTTGGTGCAGGGAGCCCGGCCACGACAAGGCGAGCGGTGTCGCGGATCTGGGCCACGTAGTCGCAGGTGGAGGCCGAGGCCTCTGGTAGGGAATGGGCGGTGAAGATGATCGGAGCCTCGGGCCCGTCGATGCCGAGTTCGGCCTGGGCGGCAATCGTGGCGCGGGTGAAGTCGGCGATGAACTCGGGATGGTCGTGGTAGGCCCTGATCTTGTCGATCTCAGGAGCGCCCGCACCGACCGTCACCCGGGCCCGTTCGATATCGCCGAGGTATTGGCGACACCCCGAGTACGAACTGTAGGCCGAGGTCACAATGGCGAGCGCATGATCGACGCCGTCATCCGCCATCTGGCGGACCGTGTCGGCGAGATAGGGATGCCAGTTACGGTTGCCCCAGTACACCGGAAGCTCACGACCAGCCCCCGAGAGCGCCTCCTCGAGCAGGAAACGGATGCGTCGGCATTGCTCATTGATCGGACTGACTCCGCCGAAGTGGGCGTAGTGGGCGCCGACCTCGATGAGCCGGTCGCGGGGAATCGCCCGACCGGCAGTGACGTTTTCGAGGAACGGCACGACATCTTCGGGGGCTTCGGGGCCGCCGAACGACACGAGGAGGATCGCGTCGACGTCGGCCATGGATAGGAGACTACCGGCGCCCGCCTTTTCGTTCCCGCTGACGCTCGCTAGCCTCCATTGTTCGACGGGTGGAGAGTCGTCTCGGGTTCGCGCATGCGCAGGCTCGGTGTTCCTCGAGCCGTCGGGTCAAACCATGCGCCAACACCGTTCTCCTCGTTCATCACGTTCCGTCCTCTTCGTGATTCTGGTCACCGCACTCGCGGTCACCGCAGGGTGGCGCGCCCTGTCGGCCTCTGCGGTCACCGTCGACGAGCTGCGCGGGCATATCCCCACCGGCGATCAGCTACGCGACGAACTAGACGAACTCGACACCCTTCGCGCCCACCTCCTCAGCGAGTTGACCGCGGCGGAGACCGAACTGGCCGATGTTTTCGTCGAGCGTGATTCGCTCAACGATGAGCAGCGGGCCCTCACCGCCGAGATCGAAGCCGCCACCGAAAACCTGCGGAGGGTTGCAGTGGAGAACTTCGTGACGGGGGGAACGGTGGGCAACCTGCAGTTCTTCGCCAGCGTGGGCGAGGCCAGCGACCTCTCCTGGCGCCAACACCTCGTGCGCAACCACGCCGGTTCGTCGGAGGTGGCGACGACCCGTCTCCGCGGCTTACGCGAGCAGGCCGACGACGACGTGGACGAAACGATCGAGCGAGCGGAACACCTTCGTTCCGACATCAGGGGGCTCGAGATAGCCCTGGCCGGCCTGGCTCCTCGCCAGACCGAGGCTGAGCGTCTGCTACCGCTCGCCGCTGCGTGGGACCGGGCTGCGATCGCTATCTCGGAAGGACCCTACGGCGTTGCCCCGGCCGACAAGTGGGCTGCGCTGCGTCGGTGCGAGTCGACCGACAACTATGCCGCGATAAGTCCGTCGGGGATCTATCGCGGGGCCTATCAGTTCGATGTTCCGACATGGCAGACCGTGGGCGGGTCTGGCGATCCGGCGGCGGCTCCGCCCGAAGAGCAGGATGCACGAGCTCGCGAGCTCTATGCCCGACGTGGTCATGCGCCTTGGCCGGTTTGCGGGAGCCACCTCCGCTAGTAGTGACGACCCGGGGAGTTTGACTCAGCCGCCGAGCAAGCGACGTGCGGCGCGTGCCACTCGACCTGGTTCCGGAGCTTCCCATCCGTCGGGCACGAGGTGTGGAGCCTTGGCCGCCACCGCCTCGATTACGTGATTGGCCGACGGGTTCACCATCGCGACATCGCCGATCACCACGGTGGGGACGGTTTCATTGCCGTTGGCATGATGGCGCACCGTTTCGGCATCGGCGGGATTGTCCCAGATGTTGTATTTCGTCATCGGAATGCCGGCCTTGGTGAGCGCCCGATCGAGCATCATGCAAAAGCCGCAGCCGGGGCGCCAGTAGAAATCGATGGAGTCGATCTGGTCGTCGCCGGTGCCTCGTTGGGCGTTGGCCGTTGGTTCGTCTGACATTTTGACTCCGCTGGTAATCGTTGCCGTTGGGGTGAGGCAGGAGATGGAACCCACTGACGGTCGTCGGGCTTCCCCCGACAGCTTGCCTTCGCTGCCGCGGGGTTGCACCGACTCCATGGGCGCGAAGCGGGTGGTCATGGCCGTTTGGCTCGTAGTCTGCGCCCCGTGATCCTCGTTGACGTCGACCGCGTCACCATGAGCAGGCCGAATCGCCCCCTCTTCACCGATGTGAGCGTCACGGTGGCCAGCGGCGATCGTTTGGGCGTGGTGGGAATAAACGGAACGGGCAAATCCACCCTGCTCTCGGTGTTCGCCGGCACCCGTGAGCCCGAGGCCGGTTC
The DNA here is from genome assembly GCA_029263215.1 of Acidimicrobiales bacterium. GTDB lineage: Bacteria > Actinomycetota > Acidimicrobiia > Acidimicrobiales > Aldehydirespiratoraceae > OFTM10. The sequence continues at coordinate 38,976 of JAJCXY010000125.1, read as the reverse complement.
GGTGCGCCGAGGTCGGGGAGTGAGCATCGCCTCGCTCGATCAGGTCACAAGCCTGCCGGCGGGATCGGTGCGTGACGCAGTGGGTTCGGGATGGCGCGGTGAGGCCGCCCTCGATCGGTTGGGTCTCGGCTCGATCTTCAATCAACCCACTGATCGACTCTCGGGAGGTCAGGAAAAGAGGGTCGCCCTCGCGAGAGCTCTGGTTGCCGACGCCGACCTCCTGATCCTCGACGAACCCACCAACCATCTCGATGTCGATGCCATCGAATGGCTGGAAGGTGAACTTGCGGTCTTCCGGGGCGGACTGGTGATCGTGACCCACGATCGCCATGTTCTCGACCGGGTCGCCACCCGCATCCTCGAACTCGACCGGGGCACGGCCTATGTGCACGAGGACGGCTACGACGGCTACCTCCAGGGTCGAGCGGCCCGGGAGGAACGCGCCGCGGCCCACGAATCCACCCGCCGCAACCTGGCTCGGCGCGAGTTGGCGTGGCTACGTACCGGAGCCAAGGCCCGCACCCGCAAGAGCCGTTCGCGCATCGATAGAGCCACCAAGCTGATCGAGGGTGGTCCCGACCGACCCGAGCGTGCCAACGACCTCGATCTCGACTCACTGCATGCCGGCACGCCCCGGCTGGGAACTCAGGTGGTCGAGCTGCACGACCTCACGGTGGGATTCGAAGGCGTACCGCCCTTGATCACCGGTCTCGAGTTGCTCCTCGATCGGCGAGAGCGGCTCGGCATCGTGGGTGTGAACGGCTCGGGGAAGTCGACTCTCCTCGATGTGATCGCGGGGCGGCGGGCACCGCTCGCGGGGAAGCGGATCGAGGGACCCACCGCCCAGATCGGAATCCACGATCAGCAAGGACGAGACCTCGACCCGGCCAAGCGTGTCCGCGAGCTCGTTGCCGGCGATGGAGCCGAGCCCGACTGGTGGGACGTGGCCTTGCTCGAACGCTTCTGGTTCGACACCGATACTCAGCGCTCGCCGGTGGAGCTGTTGTCGGGCGGAGAGAGGCGCCGGCTTCAGCTGGTACTCACCCTTGCGGCCAAACCCAATGTGCTACTGCTCGACGAGCCCACCAACGATCTCGACCTCGACACCCTCCGTGCCTTGGAGGATTTCCTCGACACCTGGCCCGGGGCGGTGATCGTGATCAGCCACGACCGGACATTTCTCGACCGCACCGTCGACGACGTGCTGGTGATCGACGATGGCCGGGCTCGGCGATGGCCTGGTGGCTATGCGGGCTGGCTCGAAGATCGAGGAACCCGATCGGTGGTACGCAGCAGCGGCACTCCAGCTGGTGTTTCGGGCTCGGTGGATGGGGCCGAGGGGTTGGCCCCAGGCTCACAGCCTTCGGGTCGCTCACGCAGCACGGTGCGCCACGAGCTGAAGACGGCCGAGCGTGAGATGGGCAAGCGTGAGTCCCTCGTGGAGGAACTCAGGGTCCAACTCTCGTCCGCGGGGTCTGATCACGAGCGACTTGCTCGGGTGGGCGCCGAGCTCGCCTCCAGTGAGCGGGAATTAGCCGAGTTCGAAGAGCGTTGGTTGGAGTTGTCCGCAGAATTGGAAGAGATGGACCAACGATGACCCTCGCTACCCTTGCTCCATGACCGATACGGCCGAATCCACCAGCACGACCGACGAGGTGATGATCGTCACCGACGCCGCCCGTGAGGTGGTGTTCGATATCCGGGCCAAAGAAGACGACGGCGATGCGCTCGGTCTGCGTGTCGAGGTCGTCGGTTCCACCGGGGTGGATTACACCTACGACCTGTCGCTGGAGCCTCTCGCCGAGGCAGCCGAAGACGATCACCTCCACGAGGCCGCGGGCCTCACCGTCATCATCCCCGCCAACAGCGTCGATGCCATGCGAGGCTCCACCCTCGACCTCCCGGCGATCGCGGGCCAGGGTGGGCTCGTGATTCGCAACCCCAATCGTCCGAGCGCGCTCGGAGATCTGGGCGACCTCGAACTCACCGGTGACGCCGCCAACAAGGTGCAGATCCTCTTGAGCGAGCGGATCAATCCCGCTCTCGCGGCCCATGGCGGGTATGCCGAGTTGGTTCGCGTCGAAGACGACAAGGCCTACGTCACCATGGGAGGCGGTTGCCAGGGATGCGCCATGAGTGCGGCGACCCTCCGAGAAGGCATCACCAAAGCCATCCTCGATGCGATTCCCGAGATCAGCGAGGTGCTCGACACCACCGATCACGGCCTCGGGGAAAACCCCTACTACAGCTGAAGACTGAAGCGTCTGGTCAGAGCATTTCGAGGACGCTCGCCGCGATGCCAGCACCGTCGAGACCGAACCCGGCGTGGATCTCGCGTGGGGTTCCGTGGGGAACGTATTCCACCGGCACCCCGAGGACCCGAACTCGACAATCGGCATCGTGCTCGCCCAGGGCGTCACGAACCCCGGCTCCCGCACCGCCGATGCGGAGTCCGTCCTCGATGGTCACCACGACATCGTGGCGCCCCGCATCAGCGAGCATCGCGGGGTCGAGTGGCACCACCACCCGGGGATCCCAGATCGTGGCATCGATGCCGTCGGCGGCCAGAATCTCCGCCGCGTCGTGGCAGTAGCCGAGCATCTGGCCGAAGCCGAGGAGGCAGACCGAGCCGTCGCCGGAATGGGCCAGCCGGGCATCGAGGCCCACGCCCACTTCCTGCTCGGTTACCCAGGGAGCGGAATCGCGTGACCAGCGGATGGCGACAGGACCGTGGGTGATATCCATCGTGTCGACCATCATCTGTTCGAGTTCTTGATAACTCGAAGGCGCGAATACGGTCATTCCCGGCACCTTGGTGAGCAGCACAAGGTCGAGAACACCGTGGTGTGATGCCCCATCGGGGCCGGTGATACCGGCTCGGTCCATACAGATGATGATGGGCTGACCGTGGAGTCCGGCGTCGAGGTTGACCTGGTCGAAGGCGCGGGTGAGGAAGGTGGCGTAAACCGCAACCAGGGGGCGCAGACCACCCATCGCCATACCCGTGGCCGCGGTGATCGCGTGCTGTTCGGCGATGCCGACATCGATGCACCGATCAGGGAAACGTTCCTTGAATGGCAGCAGGCCGGTGGAGTCGGGCATGGCCGCGGTGATCGCGATGAGTTCAGGGTGCTGGTCGCCGAGTTTCACCATGGTCTCGGAGAAGGCCGCGGTGTACGAGCCCTCCTTCACCGACCCGGTGTCGTGCATGGCCTTCACCGTGTCCTGCTCGGCCGGGGCATAGCCACGACCCTTCTGGGTGAGCACATGGACCAACACGGGGCCGTCGAACTCCGCCGCGTTCTCAAGGGCTTCTTCCACCGACTCGATGTCGTGGCCATCGAAGGGGCCGGTGTAGCGGATGCCGAGATTCTCGAAGAATGCGGGTGGCTCCCACATTTCCCGGATGGCCGCCTTCGACATCTTCACGCCCCGCCCGATCTGCTCGCCCACCCATGGGATGCGCTCGGCGATCTCCTCGATCTTGGCCTGGCGGCGCATATAGGTGGGGTTGTTTCGGATCTTGATGAGGCTCTCGCCCAGTCGGCTGACGGTGGGGGCGTAGGACCGGCCGTTGTCGTTGAGCACTATCACCGTGTCACAGCCGCTGTGGCCGAGATTGTTGAGACCCTCGAACGCCATGCCACCGGTCATGGCGCCGTCGCCGATCACTGCAACCACCTTGCGGCGTTCGTCGTTGGCCTGGAACGCGGTTGCCAGTCCGTGGGCGTAGCTCAGCACCGTGGATGCGTGGCTGTTCTCGATCCAATCGTGCTCGGATTCCTCCCGGCTCGGATAGCCCGACAGGCCGCCGGTCTCGCGGAGAGAGGCGAAGCCGTCGGCCCGGCCGGTGACGATCTTGTGGATGTAGGCCTGATGGCCGGTGTCCCAGAGGATCGCGTCGTGGGGGGAGCGGAAAACGCGGTGCAGGGCGAGGGTGAGCTCGACCGCGCCGAGGTTCGAGCCAAGATGGCCTCCGTGTTCGTTGACCGCGTCGATGACGTGGTGGCGAATCTGGTCGGCGAGGTCGTCGAGTTCGGCGTAGCTGCGGCCCCTCAGATCGTCGGGGCCGGTGATCGCGTCAAGCAGCATCGAGGGAAAGCGTACCGGCAGGACCGGGGAGAAGACGGGCCAGAGGGCGAGCCAGCGCCAGCCCCGCTCCGAGAGCTACGACTCCGCCGATGGCGTCGATCCAGTAGTGGTTGGCCGTTACGACGATAGCGAACATCGTGAGCGCGGGGTAGGCGGCGATCGACAGTCGGGCCCAGCGTGAGCGAAGCACGGGATAGAGGGCGATAGTCGACCAGAGCGCCCATGCGACGTGGAGGCTCGGCATCGCGGCGTACTGGTTGGAGATCGTCTCCATCGTGCCCGATTCGAAAGACCACAGACCGCCGGGGTGCACCAGGGTGTCGATGTAATCGTGGCCAGGTTGGCACGCGCCGTATTGGCTCACACAGTTGCTGAGCAGCCGGGGCGGCATCAGGGGGTAGAAAGCGAAACCGACCAGTGCCACGGTGGTGGTGGCGCACAGGGCCGATCGCATGAAGGCGTAGCGGCGCGGGTAGCGGGCAAACATGAAGACCATGGCGAAGATCGTCACGATGAAGTGGAACGAGCCGTAGAAGACATTCCAGAAGACGACGAACCAGTCCCAGGCGATGAACTGGGCCTGAACCCATTCCTCGACGTAGAGCCCGAGGGCTTTCTCGACGTCGATCACCACGATGGCGTTGTCGAAGGCGGAGTTTTTCACCTTGTCGCCCAGGGCCGATCCGAACTGGTTTCGGATGCCTGAGTAGATGATGTAGAAGCCGAGGGTGAGGAGGATCTCGACCCACCAACGCAGGGGGTGACGAGTGGGAGGCGAGGTGGCGTCGTCGATCGCCAGGTCGGTGTCTACTGCTGGTTCTTGCATGTCGCCTCCTCTCATCGTGGTCCCCCGGCCGCGGACAGATAAAGGCGGATCGTACCCGACTGGTCGGTACGGTCGTCTTCGCTCTTGCGGTGCGAGACAGCCGGCGCCGTCACCATTTCGATTCCTTACCGAAGGTGACGTTCATGCGTTCTGTCCTTGTCGTCGGTGCCCTGGCTCTGGCCGGCATCACCATTCCCGGGTGCGCCTCTTCCTCGTCGGGCTCCCGGGCGCCATTCGGCGCCCCCGCCGCTGTCGCCGCTCTCACAGTCTCGACCACCGTCTCGGCCGCGGTGATGCCCCGAAGCCCCGGCCTTTCCGAGGCCCTGATCGAGATGATCACGGTGCCGGTGGGCCGAGTTGAACGACGGACCACTCTGGGTGTCGCCGCAATCGAGGTGACGATGATCTCGACCCTGTCGTGGGATGAGTCGGGGGGCCAACTAGTCAGCCGACTGGAGGCCGGCGGTTCCCTCACCAGAGATCCCCACATCGCCGCAGTCCTCGCTACTCGCGATGAGCTTGCTCGGGCCGACGACAGACTCCTCGATCCGCACGGTCTCGCACGGGAGCACCGCGACGTGGTGGCCGGGGTCATCGGCCTGATCGGAGAGATCCGGCTGCTCGACGACGGCGCCGGTCGGTTGGTCGGTGAGCGGATCGTGGAAGGCACGGTGGAGACGGTCACGGTGGAGATCGAGTCGGGCCGTTTCGTGTTCGTGGGCATGGAATTCGGTGACGCCGGCGCGGGTGGTCGAGACGAGTGGAGGTTCTATGGGGACTGAGCTTCGAAGTGGTGCGGGGGTAGCATTGCGGCTCTGTTCCCTTGGGAGGTCCTGTGCTCGACCACGAGCTCATCAACCGCACGCTTTCAACCGCTCTGGACACCGGCGGCGACTTCGCTGAGGTCTTCGCCGAGGACAAGCGGTCATCATCGGCGGTGTTCGATGACGGTCGGGTGGAGGAGCTCACCAGCGGCCGCGATCGCGGCGCCGGCATTCGGGTGGTGGTGGGCGAAACCACCGGCTTCGCCCACACCGCCGACCTCTCCGAGACCGGTCTTGCCAACGCGGCACGCGCGGCGGCAGCCGCCGCCCGCGGCGGAGGCGGGGGCACGCGGAGTGTGAACGTGTCGGCGATCGATGTCGATCGAGGCCCCGGCGCTCGGATCCCACCGGAGGAAGTGGCCAAGGCCACCAAGGTCGGGCTTCTCACCCTCGCCAACGAGGCGGCCCGCGGCGAAGGGGCCGCGATCTCCCAGGTTTCGGCGCGCTACGGCGACAGCAGGCGTCAGATCCTCGTCGCCAACTCCGATGGATTACTCGCCGAAGACGACCAGATCCGAACCCTTTTCTCGGTGTCGTGTGTCGCAACCGGAGACACCGGCCTGCAGACCGGGCGTGAATCCACCGGCCGCACCGTCGGATTCGAGCTCTTCGATGAGACCGATGTGGAAGAGATGGGGCGCAGGGCAGCCAATCGTGCCCTCACCAAGCTCGGCGCCCGTCCGGCACCCTCTGGCGCCATGCCGGTGGTGGTCGGCCCCGGCGGCGGCGGAGTGCTGTTTCATGAAGCGTGTGGCCATGGCCTCGAAGCCGATCTCGTCGCCAAGTCGGCTTCGGTGTTCGCCGGTCGGGTGGGCGAGACGGTGGCTTCGCCCATGGTGACCCTCATCGACGACGGCACGATGGCCGGCGAGTGGGGCCACTTCGCCATCGACGACGAGGGCCGCCCCGCGGCCCACAACGTGTTGATCCAGGACGGCGTGCTCACCGACTACATGTGGGACCACCTGAGGGCTCGCAAGGAGGGACGGCCCAGCTCTGGCAACGGTCGTCGTCAGAGCTACCAGCATCTCCCGATGGTGCGGATGACCAACACCTACATCAGTAACGGCAGCGACGAGCCGGCCGACATAATCGCGTCGACCGAATCGGGCGTGTACGTGGCCCAGTTGGGTGGAGGCCAGGTCAACACCGCCACCGGCGACTTCGTATTCGGCATGACGGAGGCCTACCTGATCGAAGACGGTGAGATCACCGAGCCGATCCGTGAGGGGAACCTGATCGGCAACGGGCCCGAGGTCCTCACCCGCATCGACGCTCTCGGCAACGACTTTGCTATGGGTTCGCCGGGTATGTGCGGTAAGGACGGCCAGGGCGTTCCGGTCGGCGACGGCACACCCACCTTGAGGGTCACCAGCCTCACTGTCGGCGGAACCGCGGCTTAGGGAGGCTGGCATGACTGATCTTCTAGACATCGCTTGCCGGGTCGCGGGCTGGGCCAGAGATGGTGAACAGATCGAGGCGTTCGTGGTGCACGAGCGCGATACCGAAGTGCGGGCCTATGAAGGCGAGGTTGAGTCACTCACCAGCGCAGAGTCGCAGGGCATCGGGGTCCGTGTGGTCTCCGACGGCAAGCAGGGCTACGCCTATGCAGGCACCCTCGACCCCGACGCGCTGGAGGAAACCCTTCGCGAGGCTCGCGACAATGCGGGGTTCGCCGAGACCGACGAGTTCAACGGTGTTGCGTTGCCCGATGACGTTGCCACCCCCGACCTCGATCTCTATCGCGAGGCACTCGTGTCGTGTCCTACCGACGACAAGGTGGCGCTGGCGATAGAGCTTGAACGAGCCACCAGAGCCACCGACCCGCGAATAGCGGGAATCGAATCTGCCGAATACATCGACACCATCTACGAGTCGGCCGTGGCCACCTCCACCGGTATTGCATCGGTTACCAAGGAGACGGGCTGCTATCTGGCCACCTATGCCCTTGCCGAAGAGAACGGTGAGACCCAGACCGGTTTCGGGTTCTCGATCGGTCGTGAGCCGAGTGATCTCGATCCTCTGGTTGCTGCCCGGGATGCGGCTGAGCGCGCCACCCGCCTGCTCGGCTCCACCAAGCCCGCAACCGAACGGCTCACCGTCGTGCTCGACCCATGGGTCACTGCCCAGCTCCTCGGCATCGTGGGCCATACGCTCACCGGCGACGCCGTGCTGAAGGGCCGTTCGCTGTTCGCCGACCGGATGGGGGAGGAGGTGGCCACCGGCGCAATCACCCTCGTCGACGACGCCACCAACCCTGCGGCGTTCACTGCCTCGATGGTGGATGGCGAAGGTCTGGCGATCCGTTCCACCCCGCTGATCTCCGACGGGGTTCTCAGTGGTTTCCTCCACAATTCCTATTCGGGTCGGCGCTCAGGAACCGCGTCGACGGGTTCGGCGGCCCGGGGCGGCTTCAAGAGCGCGCCGGGTGTCGGTGCGCATGCGCTCGCCATCCGACCGGGTGATCGCAACCCCTCCGACCTGATCGCCGAGATCGACGACGGTTTCCTGGTGCAGGGAGTAGCGGGACTCCACTCCGGAGTGAATCCCGTCTCGGGCGACTTCTCCACCGGCGCCGAAGGCCTGCGTATCCGCAACGGCGAGCTGGCCGAACCGATTCGTGAGGTCACGATCGCATCTACCCTCCAGCGCCTCCTCCACGACGTGGTTGCGATCGGCAACGACACCGAATGGCTGCCGATGAACGCCGCCGGTGTCACCCTGGTGGTAGCCGACGTCACCATGTCGGGCGCCTGACCCTGTGACCAACGCCGCGGAACTGGCTCGGCGCATCGTCGGGTCGGCCGTCGAGGGCGAGCAGGTGGAGGTCTGCGTGGGCCGCTCGGTGCGAACCGAAGTGCGGGTGCATGGCGGAGAAGTGGAGTCGCTCACCCTCGCCGAGACCGCGGGGGTTGGGGTGCGCCTGATCCGCGACGCACGAGAGGGAGTGGCCCACGCTGGCACGTTCGATCTTGATGTGGTCGACACGCTCTTGGCGGAGGCACGCGACAACGCCACGTTCGCCCAACCCGACGACCGCGTCGGCCTCGCCGTCGACGACCGTGTCGACCGTGTTGCGATCGACCCCTGGAGCGCGGAGGTGGAGGCAACACCCGTCGAGGCCAAGATCGGGTTGGCCCTCCAGTTGGAAGCCCGCTGCCGAGCGCTCGATCGCCGGGTGCGGGGTGTGCGCACGTCGATCTACGGCGATTCTCGTACCGAGACAGCGGTGGTGAGCAGCCTCGGGATCGATGCTTCCCGCCGGGCCACCTCGGCTTCGCTGTCCACCAGCGTGCTCATCGATGATGTCGAGGGTTCCACTCGCACCGGGGCGGCGGTGGAGGCGGCTCGCACCCCCGGCGCACTCGATCCCGACAGTGTGGCTGCCAAGGCGGTGGCTCGGGGAATTGCCCTGGTGGGAGCGGGCCGGCCTCGTACCGGCCGTCCCCTCATAGTGTTGGAGCCCCGGTTCGCGGCCACCATCCTCGGCATCGTGGCCGGGATGCTGTCGGGCGAGAGGGTGGTGAAGGGTCGTTCACCTTTCAGCGAGAGGGTCGGTGAGGCGATTGCCGCCACTGATCTCACCATGTTCGACAATCCCACCGACCCGGACTCTCTCGGGGCGGCGGCGTCCGATGGCGAAGGGCTCGCCTGTCGCACTGTCCCCCTGATCAGCGCGGGCCGACTCGACGGCTTTCTTCACGACTCCCGTAGTGGCCGGGGCCTCGGGGTGGGATCCACCGGTTCCGCGATGCGAGCTGTTCGGGGCACGCCCAGCCCGGGACACCGCTCCTTGCGGGTCGCTCCCGGTCGGGGAGATCTCGAGTGCCTCGTAGCAGGTATCGACGACGGCTTGCTGATCGCGTCGCTGCAGGGCCTGCATTCGGGAGTCAACGCGGTCAGCGGCGACCTCTCGGTGGGAGTGGAAGGGGTCGTCATCCGCAACGGCGAGCTGGCCGAGCCGATCCGGGAAGGCACTCTCGCCGGCGCGATTCCTCGGCTTCTCCAAGACATCGTGGCCATCGGAGCAGACCTCCAACGCCAGCCGGGCGGTGCCTTCGTGCCCTCACTGGTGATGACGGGTCTGACGGTTGGCGGTGCGGGCGGCTGAGCGCCGCCTAGCCTCAGATCCGACGTCGGAGGCGCCGACGGGGAGACACAATGGAGATCCTCCACGCGATCGTGCTCGGCATCGTCCAGGGCTTGTCGGAATTCTTGCCGATCTCGTCGAGCGGTCACCTCGAACTGACCCGCTGGCTCTTTGGTTGGGACGCCCTCGACGAGGAACTCGAGACCGCCTTCGATGTGGCGGTTCATATGGGCACCCTCGTCGGTGCGATCGCCTATCTCCGCCGCGATGTGTGGCGCTACCTGGTGGCCGGATTCGGTCCATTGCGCCATGAGCCGCTCGGTGTCGACGGGCGCATTGCCTGGTTCCTCGTGGCCTCCGCAGTTCCGGCCGGCCTCACCGGCGTCTTGTTGAAGGATCAGATCGGCGACCTCGATCGCATCTGGGTGATCGCAGTGATGCTCATCGTCTTCGGACTGGTGTTGTTGATCGCCGACCGCCTGCCTCAGCGAAAGAACCTCGATGAGTTCAGCCTGCGCGACGCGCTCGCGATGGGAGTGGGCCAGGCCCTTGCCCTGCAACCGGGTGTGTCGCGATCCGGCGCCACTCTCAGCGTGGCCCGGGGCCTGGGTTTCGATCGAGATTCAGCGGCCCGGCTCGTCTTCTTGATGAGCCTCCCGATAATCGCGGGCGCTGGCGTGTTCTCCCTCGCCGATGCCGACATCCCATCGTCGTTCTGGCCGCCTTTCCTGTGGGGCATGGCTGCCGCTGCGCTCACGGGCTGGGCTGCGGTGTGGGGCACCCTCAAGCTGGTGAGGTCGCACTCCTTCGCCCCCTTCGTGACCTATCGGGTGGTGGTCGGAGCGAGTGCCTTGTTGATCCTCGCCACCGGCTGGCGCTGAGTCGCCTCAACCGCTGAGCACCACCACGACCCCACCGCGCGACAACTCCGACACGATCCCGCTCATCTCGGCGCGCCCTACAGAGACCGTGGCCCTGCCGTCGCTGATGGCGACGATCGTGGCATCGATCGAGAGGGGAAGGCCGGTGGAGAGGGCATGGAGGTCGACGCGATCGTTGATCGCGAAGATGTCGTCGTCGACCGCGAGTGTGATCGCCACCTCACGTTCGGGGAGGCGGGCCGCCACCGCACCTCCGCCTGATGGGTCGAGCCGGGGCAGGCGAAGGATCTCCATTGCCGCCACATCCACGCGTGAGCGCAGGCCCAGGGGGTCGGTGCGCATAGCGTCGTCGGGCACCGCCGCTCTGGGTAATCCTCTGAGGACAGCATCGCCCCGCTCGAGGGTGTCGCCGGCCCCAAGTGGACGGGTGGCCATCCATACCGGTTCGACGGTGCCCCATTGGGTCTTGGCCTCTGCCGCTTCGGCGCGGGCGTGGCTGACAACTCCAGCCAGCGCCGCGGCCGCAGCAAGGGCTGCGACCCAGCGAACGGCCTGCCACTGGCGCAGGCGGGCTTGGATGGCGGCCATCACAAAACCGGGGGTGATGCGGCTACTCGGCCGCGCTGGATCGGGCATGTTCTTCTCCGACAGGGAAATGATTCGCGGGGGAAGATGTGCGCCGGGGCGGCGGGGGAGTGGCTAGCTCGAGGACTTGGAACTGGTGGAGCTCGAGCTGGAGCTCGAGGATCCCGAATCAGATGAGCCCGACGAGCCGTTGGAAGAGGACGAACTCGAGTCTTTCGACGACGAAGACGACTCGGAACTCGAAGAGGAGTCAGACGACGAGGACGAAGACCTCGAACCAGAACTCGAAGACGACTCGCTCTTGCGGCCCGACGCGTTGGCGCCGTGGTCGTTCTTGTAGAAACCATCGCCCTTGAACGAGATCCCGACCTTGGAAAAAACTTTCTTCACCGTGGCACCACAAGTTGCACCGTCAGCGTCGCCCTCATGGGTCTGGGGACACTCGGTGAGGGCGTCGTCGGAGAACGACTGCCAGAGCTCGAACATCTCGCCCGTGCGCTCGCAGCGGTAGTCGTAGGTGGGCACGGGGGAGGAGGATATCTGCGTAGGTGGCCAAGGGCACCGTACGATGGGCGTGTGTTGCTCGCAGGGGGACTCCTAATCGCCTACCTGGTGGGGACTTTCCCCACCGCGTTGATGGTGGGCCGTCGGATCGGCAGAGATCCATCGCGAGAGGGTTCAGGCAACCCCGGCGCGTCCAACGTCTACCGAATCGGTGGGCGCCGGGCAGGGATCATCGTGGGCATCATCGACATGTTCAAGGGCGCGGTGCCGGTGGGTATCGCGCTGGTGTTGGCCGGACGCCCAGCAGCCCACGCGGTCTGGCTGGCCGCGGTAGCCGGTCATGTCTGGCCGATCACCCGCCGGTTGAGGGGTGGCAAGGGAGTCGCCACCGCAGGAGGAGGCGGGATCGTAATCGGCCCGCTCATCGGAATCTCCTGTGGCTTGTTGTTCCTGGCGGTGGTGAAGTTCGGCCGGGTCGCGGCCTTGGGATCGCTGTCGATCGCCATCGCGTTCCCGATCGTGAGTGCGATAGCGGGTCGGCCCCTTTGGGAAGTGGCGATCTCCTCGGCTGTCGCCGGGATTCTCGTGATTCGTCACCAGTCGAACATTCGCAAAATGTTGGGCAGCGCCGAAGCAGAGCACGACCGACGAGAAGACACCGGCACCGCGGCCTGAGCCCGTTCGGAGCAGTAACGTTCGGGTGGTCAGATCTCCGGGAGAAGTATCCATGACATCGAAGGTTCGCAAGGCTGTCATCCCGGCCGCGGGATTGGGCACCCGTTTCCTGCCGGCCACGAAGTCTCAGCCGAAGGAGATGCTCACCGTCGTCGACCGACCCGCGATCCAGTGGGTGGTCGAGGAAGCGGTGGCGGCCGGGATCGACGACGTGTTGATCATCACCAGCCCCACCAAGAAGGGGGTCGAGGACCATTTCGACCGTATGGCGGAGCTCGAATCCTTGCTCGAAGCCAAGGGAAAGATCGAGGTTCTCCACCAGCTTCGCCGCATCACCGATCTCGCCACCTTCCACTTCACCCGCCAGGGCGCGCCTCTCGGCCTCGGCCATGCCGTGTCGATGGCGGCACGCCACGTGGGCGACGAACCCTTCGTGGTGTTGCTCCCCGACGAGATCATGCCCGACGGTGGCGACACCCTCCGGCGCATGATCGAGGTCACCGAGACCACGGGTGAGTCGTGTGTATCGCTGTTCGAAGTGGAGGGGGAGGAAATCTCCAACTACGGCTGTGCCGGGTTTTCCGAACGCGACGGCGACCTGGTCACGATCGATCGCCTGGTGGAGAAGCCCGCTCCCGATGAAGCGCCGTCGAATCTGAAGGTCACCGGACGTTACGTATTTACGTCGGAGATCTTCGATCGGCTCGAGCACACCGAGCCGGGCAAGGGGGGCGAGATCCAGCTCACCGATGCGATGGCGATGCTCATAGGCGACCCTGGCATGAGGGGTTTGGTCATCAAGCACGCGGGCTACGACGCCGGCCAGAAACTCGACTGGCTGAGAGCCAACATCGAATTGTCGCTCGACGATCCCGCAGGCGAAACCGCGGTAGCCGAGATGTTGGCGGAGATTGTTCGGAGCCGCGGCCTGCTCTGAGGCCGAGCCGCTGCCGGTTTCGGGTTGGGTCGAGGCTCAGCGGATGGCACGATTGCGGCGTGATTCCTCTCGCTGAAGCCCGTGCCCATGTGCTCCAACAGGTGGCTCCGCTCGCGTCTACGGCGGTTGCCGTCGGTGACGCGGCCGGCCTGGTCCTGGCTTCTGATGCCGTGGCAGCCGAGCTGGTCCCGCCTTTCGCCAATACGGCGATGGATGGTTTCGCGGTGCGGGCCGCCGACACCATCGGCGCTCCTGTGACTCTTCAACTGGTTGGCACCCTCGCCGCGGGCGCCGCTTTCGAGGGCACCGTCGAAGCGGGTCAGGCCGTGCAGATCATGACCGGTGCGCCGATGCCCGACGGAGCCGATGCAGTGGTGATGGTGGAGCGCTCCACCATCGACTCGGCATCCAACCGGGTCGAAATCGAGATCGAAGTGGAGGTCGGCAACCACGTGAGAAGAGCCGGGGAGGACGTCACCACCGGCGATTTGCTGTTTCGAGCAGGCACAGTGCTCGGTGCCGGACATCTCGGTGTGTTGGCGAGTGTCGGCCTGCAAACCGTCGAGGTGATTCGCCGTCCCCGCGTGGGCGTTGTGTCGACCGGCGATGAATTGGTCGACGACGGCGGGGTGCTCCAGGCCGGACAGATTCGCGACTCCAATCGTCGAACCCTGCTCACCCTGGTGGCAGAAGCCGGGTGGGAGGCGGTCGACCTCGGTATCGCGATCGATGAGAAGGAGACCATCCGCGAGGCTTTCATCTCCGGAGCCGAGAGCTGCGATGCCATCCTGTCTTCGGGAGGTGTGTCGATGGGCGCTTTCGACTACGTCAAGGTCGTGCTCGACGAGATCGGCTCCATGCGCTGGATGCAGATAGCGATCAAGCCCGCCAAGCCTTTTGCGTTCGGCATGGTGGATGGCACCCCGGTGTTCGGACTCCCCGGGAATCCGGTGTCGTCGATGGTGTCGTTCGAGTTGATGGCCCGACCCGCGATACGCACGATGGCGGGGCACGCTGATCCCTTCGCTCCCCGGTTGCTGGCGATCAGCGAGGATTCACTCACCCACCCACCCGATGGCAAGACCCACTTCCTGCGGGTGGAAGGGGAGCCCGACGAATCGGGACGATGGTATGTGCGCCGAGCCGGTGGCCAGGGAAGTCACCAACTCACGGCAATGGCTCGAGCCGACGCCCTCGCCGTGGTGCCCGATGAAGTCGAGGTCGGGCCCGGTGACGAGGTCGAGATCATGGTTCTCCGATAGCTTGGGGCGGTGACTTCACAGCTCATAGACGGGTTCGGGCGCGTCCACCGCGACCTTCGGATCTCGGTAACCGATCGCTGCAACTTTCGGTGCACCTACTGCATGCCCGCAGAGGGCATGCAATGGCGGGCCCGTGAAGATCTCCTCACCTTCGAAGAGATCCAACGCCTCGCTCGGATAATGGTCGAGCACTACGGCGTAGACAGCATCCGACTCACCGGCGGCGAGCCCACGGTTCGGGCCAAGCTTCCGGTCCTGGTGGAGATGCTCGCCGAGCTCGGTGTCGATCTGTCGATGACCACCAATGGCGTTTCGTTGCCTTCGACGGCGGCCGAGCTGAAGAAGGCTGGTCTCGACCGAGTCAACATCTCCCTCGACTCGCTCCGACCCGAGCGGTTCCACGAGCTCACCCGACGCGACGATCTCCATCGTGTGCTCGAGGGAATCGACGCGGCGATCGACGCCGGGTTCGATCCGGTGAAGATCAATGTGGTGGTGATGAAGGGCATCAACGACGACGAGGTCCTCGACTTTGTCGACTTTGGCCGCGACAAGGGTGTGATGGTGAGGTTCATCGAGTTCATGCCGCTCGACGCCGACGAGATCTGGAACAACGATCTCGTGTTTCCCCAGGCCGAGATAATCGAGCGGATCAAGGCGGCGCACCCGATCGATCCGGTGAAGCGAACGTCGGCGCCGGCCAGCCGCTGGAGCTTCGCCGATGGTGGTGGTGAGATCGGTGTGGTCGCCAGTGTGAGCGACTCCTTCTGCGAGACCTGTGATCGGGTTCGCCTCACCGCCGACGGCCAGTTCCGGGCGTGCCTCTTCGCCACCGACGAGAAAGACCTGAGGGCGATGCTCCGAGGCGGCTCCAGCGACGACGAGATCGCCGAGGCACTGGGCCACACCGTGGCGGAGAAGTGGGAAGGCCACCAGATCAACCAGGTGCAGTTCATACGCCCCCGGCGTTCGATGTCGGAGATCGGCGGCTAGTCAACTCCCCGGGTTCTAGACTCCGGCCATGCCCGATGCCGGTTTCACCCATCTCGATCCTCTAGGCCGTGCTCGTATGGTCGACGTCACTCCGAAAGAGGCGACGCACCGTCGAGCGATAGCCCGAGGGAGGGTCACGATGACTTCCGAGACGGCATCGGCGGTGGCTCAGGGTGCCATCAAGAAGGGTGATGTGCTTGCCGTTGCTCGGGTTGCGGGAATCCAGGCTGCCAAGCGCACTTCTGATCTCCTGCCCTTGTGTCATCCCCTGCTGGTAGGCGCCGTAACCGTCAACTTCGAGATCAACGACACCTCGATCGAGATCGAGGCCCAAGTCGAGACGGTGGATCGCACCGGCGTGGAGATGGAGGCTCTCACCGCCTGTGGCATCTCGGCGCTCACGATCTACGACATGTGCAAGTCGTTGGACCGGGGCATGGTGATCGGTGAGGTCGCCCTGTGGGAGAAGACCGGTGGCCGCTCGGGGCACTATCGCCGCACCGATGCGCCCCTCGACTCGAACCTGTCTGATTGAGTCCTGCCTGATTGAACCCTGTCTGGCCAAGCCTTGTGTCAGCTGGCTGACAGCGGCGTGGCGGAAAACACACCGCTATGGATTGCTTATATGTTGCAGTCTGTAGTAAAACTGTAACCTGGAGTACGGGTTCCGCAACAGCGGAGCCTCTTTCATGCAGCCGGCATCCGCCGACTGGCCCTACTGGAGGGGTTGTCCAACAGTGTCGACGTCTATCGTCCTCATAGTGCTTGCCGCGGGCTGGGGTGGCTACCTGATCGTCTGGTGGCGTGATTCTCGTCGCGTTTCCACCGGCCGCTCCGATCGAATCCGTTCGTTCAGTTCGGGCATGGGCTCACTCGGCGGATCTGCCGCCCGCACCCTCGTCGAGGGTGGAAGCTCGGCCTCCCTCGTTCCCCGCAACGCGGCGGAGGCTGGTCGTCGTCGCCACCTGATCCTCACTGTTCTCACGGGCCTTGCGATCGTCACCCTGCTGGCGGCGGTGGCCCTGGGCCCGATCGCCCTGCTGGCCCACGTCGTCACCGACCTTGCCCTCGGCGCCTACGGATACGCCATCTTGCAGCGTCGCAACCTCGCGGCTGAGCGCGAGATCAAGGTCCGCATGCTCTACCCCGAGGGCGTTACGCAGCTACACGCCGGCCAGCGTCAGACCGTCAACGGCTGAGCCACAAGGGGAGCCAATCGCTCACCCGCACCGCTACGCTGACGGCTCCCCACGGGGGTGTAGCTCAGTTGGTAGAGCGCCTCGGTCGCATCGAGGAGGCCAGGAGTTCAATTCTCCTCACCTCCACCCGTTTGTCGGATTCCCGGGTCTTGGCCCGGGAATCTTTCGTTCCCGGGGTCAACGAGGAATCGTCCTCGGGAATGCCCGAACTCGTCATGGATCGGCCGGAAGTGCCGACAGGACTGTCGGAAAGCCCCTACGGGAGACGAACGCGTGCGGACTGCAAACGAAAACGACTTCGGGATGAGAGCGCCGAAGTCGCCGGATCAGCTCGGGATTCCGTATGCGATGGTGTCCGATCTCGTGCTCAGGCGTTGCCTTCTCGAAGGAAGAACCAATATCTCTCAGCTCTCCAAGGCGCTGGCGCTGCAGGCGGGCCTCGTCGACAAGCTGGTGCAGGAACTCCGTGAGAAGAAGGAGATCGAGGTCCTCGGGATGGAGGGGCGCGATTACACCATCGCTCTCACCAACCTCGGCCAGCAGCACGCCAACGATCGTTTCGCCCAGTCTCGCTACGCCGGCGCGGCGCCAGTTTCGCTGGAGGTCTACCGAGGCGTTGTCGCCACCCAACGACTCTCGGTCTATGTCAATCGCGACATGTTGAAGACAGCGTTCTCAGATCTGGTGATCGCCGATGAATTGCTCGACGAACTGGGACCGGCTCTGAACGCCAACGGCGCCATGTTCCTCTACGGCCCCCCGGGCACGGGTAAGACATCGATCGCCGAGCGAATCGTTCGCATCAGCCCCGATCATGTACTCGTCCCCCGAGCCGTGGAGGTGGACGGGCAGGTCATCTGCGTATTCGACGAGACCGTTCACATCGAGGCCGATACCCAGCCGCCCGACCTCGATCCCCGGTGGGTGCTGTGTCATCGTCCCCGCGTGGTGGTGGGTGGCGAACTCACCGGATCGATGCTCGATCTCACCTACGACCGCACCAGCGGCGTTTACCTCGCTCCCCTCCAGATGAAGGCCAACAACGGGGTGATGATCATCGACGACTTCGGGCGTCAGGTGCTGACCCCCGACCAGCTGCTCAACCGTTGGATCGTGCCCCTCGATCGCCGCATCGACTATCTCTCCTTGAACTACGGCGTCAGCTTCGAGGTGCCGTTCGACGTGAAGGTCGTACTGTCGACCAACCTCGACCCTTCCGACCTCGGCGATGAGGCCTTCTTCCGGCGTATCCAGAGCAAGATCTTCATTGGGGCCATCAGTGAGGATGCGTTCGACTGGATCCTTGCCCGTGTCGCTCACGGTATGGGAGTTGGCTGCGATGCCGAGGCCGCGGTGTACCTGCGCATGCTGTGTGTGGAGCACGGCGGCGACTTACGGCCCTATCTCCCCGCCGATGTCTGCAAGCTCATCAAGGCACTCGCCCAGTACGAGGGCATTCCTCCGGTTCTCGACCGCACCACCATCGATCGGGTGCTCGGCCTCTACTACACGCGTGGGTCCGGTGGCCCCGGTGGCTACGGCAAGGCTGGTTCTGTCGTCGCCGAACCGGGGGCGACGCTCGAGGCCGAAGAGCTCCGGGAGGAACCCGTCAGCGCTCAGGGACCCGTCAGCACCTTCTAGCTCGGTGCGAGGCATCGGACCGGCGACGGGGATCTAGGCGTCGATCACCTTGTGGCGTGCATCTTCAGCGCTCACCACCGGCTCGTCGGTGGACCAGGGGAAATTGATCCACTGATCGGTGCGCTTCCAGACGTACTCACATTTCACCAGCGAGTGAGACTTCTCGTAGAGGACTGCGCTGCGAACCTCGGCCACGTTTGCGGTGCATAGGTCGTGCACCATCTTCAGGGTGTGACCCGTATCGGCGACATCGTCGGCAATGAGGATCTTGGCGCCTTCCATGTCGACGAAGTCGACGTAGGGCGGGAGCAGCACGGGAACCGGGAGCCGCTCATCGACGCCGGTGTAGTACTCGCAGTTCATGACGTAGATGTTTTTCACCGACAGGGCGTAGCCGAGTGAGGCCGCGGCAAAGAGCCCGCCACGGGCGATGGCCAGGATCATTTCCGGCCGGTAGCCATCGTCGGCCACGATCGTGGCCAGCTCGCGTATTGCCGTTCCGTAGGTGGCCCAATCGAGGACCTCTCGCTCATCGCTCATCGGCGCACCCTAGCGTCAGTGAGGCGGCGAGTTAGTGGCCGAGCAGAGGATCTGAAACGATTCGTCAATGGACCCGATTCACACGACCATGGACCGCTGGCATCACCACCTCCGCGAGGGGTTCGCCGATGGATTCGACGAGCTGCTCCATGAGGACTGCGTCTTCTGGTCGCCGGTTCTCTACCGCCCCCAGGAAGGCCGCGACCTCACGGCGCTGTATCTCGCCGCGGCCTTCCAGGTACTACCCGGAGAGGCCGCGGACGAGGAGTCGTCGGACGACGATGGTGCGGTGAAGGGCGCCTTCCGCTACACCAAGCGGGTGCTCGACGGCAACCACGCGGTGCTGGAGTTCGAGAGCCGGGTCGACGGTATCGACGTGAACGGGGTCGACATCATCACCTGCGACGATGACGCGATGATCACCGAGTTCAAGGTGATGGTTCGCCCCCAGAAAGCGGTTGAGGCTCTAAGGGCGCAGATGGCCGCCATGCTCGAAAGCATGGGGCCGGGTTGATCAGCGAATCTCGAGGTTGATCTCGACATTGCCCGCCAGGGCCTGAGAGACCGGGCAACCCGTCTTGGCCCCTTCGGCTGCCTCGCGGAACCCGTCGTCGCTCAAGCCCGGTACGTCGCCGACGACCACGAGGTTCATCGCGGTGATTCCAGTGCCCGGTACGAACGTGGCGGTGGCGGTGACGTCGAGGCTCGCCGGAGGAGTGCCGGCCCCTCCGAGGGCGTGCGACAGCGCCATGGAGAAGCAGGTGGCGTGAGCGGCCGCGATCAACTCTTCGGGGCTGGTCTTGCCTCCGGACTCTTCGGACCTGGCCTTCCAGTCGACGGAGAGCGCGGCGGTGGCGCCGGAGGCCAGCGAAGCCGCGCCGCTCCCCGACATGAGGTCGCCTTCCCAATGAGCTGAAGCGGTCGAGTCCAATGCCATTGCTGTTCTCCTGAAGTCGTGTGGTGTATTGCTAGCCGATCGTGCGCCCCTGGTGGGCTCATCGGCCCGGGTCGAGGCTCTCAGTCGCGGCCGTCGAGTAGTCCGGCCACCAGGGCCGCGACCTCGCTGCGCTCGCTGCGAGTGAGGGTGACATGGCCAAACAAGGGGTGGCCCCGCAGATGGTCGACCACCGCACCGATGCCGTCGTAGCGACCCACCCGCAGGTTGTCGCGCTGGGCCACATCGTGGGTGAGTACGACCTTACTTTTCTCGCCGATACGGGTGAGAGCGGTGAGCAAGACGTTGCGTTCGAGATTCTGGGCTTCGTCGACGATCACGAAAGCATCGGTGATCGAGCGCCCCCGGATGTGGGTGAGGGGGAGGATCTCGAGCAGTTGGCGATGGATCACCTCGTCGAGAACCTCAGGGCCGGAGATCGCCTCCAGGGCATCGGTGACCGCTGCCGCCCACGGCGACATCTTCTCGTTCTCGCTGCCCGGGAGGTAGCCGAGGTCCTGGCCGCCCACCGCGTAGAGGGGGCGAAATACGATCACCTTGGAGTGATTGCGGCGCTCCAGCACCGAGTCGAGGGCGGCGGCCAGGGCGAGAACGCTCTTACCGGTGCCGGCCCGACCACCGAGCGACACGATTCCGACCGAGTCGTCGGTGAGTAGGTCGAGGGCGACGTGCTGCTCGCGAGAACGAGCCCGCACCTCGAAGATGGGCCGTTCGACGATGCGATGAATCCGCTTGTCGGCATGGACCCTCCCGAGCCCCGATTGGCTCCCGGCGACGAGTGTTATGCCGGTGTTGACCGGCAACTCGCGGCCCTCTTCGAGATCGACGACCCCCGCGGCGTAGAGCTCGTCGACCATCGATCCGTCGACCACTATGTCGGTGTGCCCGGTCCAGCCGTCGTCGCTCACCTCGGTATCGCGGTACTCCGCGGCGCTGAGTCCGAGTACGCCCGCCTTGAGCCTCAGCGGTAGATCTTTGGATACGAGGGTGACGGTGAGTCCGTCGAGCGACAGATTCTTGGCAACGGTGAGGATTCGATGGTCGTTGGAGTCGTGGCGCAGCCCCTCGGGAAGTGGCTCGGTGCTGGTGTGGTTGAGCTCCACGCGCACCGAGCCGCCATGGTCGTTGACCGGTAGTTCCTGCAGGAGGGAGCCGTGGTGCTCGCGTAACTCCTCCAGCGCCCTCAGCGCGCTACGCGCCGCCCACCCCAACTCGGGGTGATGGCGCTTGCCCTCCAGTTCGGTCAGCACGACCAGTGGGAGTACAACGGCGTGTTCCTCGAAGCGGCGCAAGGCCGTCGGGTCGCTCAGCAGAACCGACGTATCGAGGACATATGTACGGGTTTGGTCCGTCATGTCTGGGGCCAACCTACGACGCAGGCGACGCTCGACCGGGGATGCGTTCAGACCACCTCGACGAGGATGTGATGCCAACCCTCGGCACCATCGGGCGCGACGGCCCTCGGCCCCAGTGGTTGGAGGTCGCCGTTGCCGTCGACCGCCCGAACCTGGAGGGCGTGGACCCCTGGAGGGGCATCCCATTCGAGTTTCCACTGCACCCAGGTCTCGTCGCTGCCGGGAACGGCAAGGTCGCACGGCACCCAAGGGCCCTCATCGATACTGAGTTCGACTGCGGTGATGCCGCGGGTGGGCGCCCAGGCCACGCCGGCCACAGGGGTGACGCCTTGCTCGATACGGGTTCGGTTGTGGGGCACGTCGATGCGCGACATCGTCTTCATCGGGCCCTCCTTGGCCCAACCGAGATTGACCCAGTAGCCGTTGAAATCTTCCCAGCGGGTGAGGTTGATCTCTTCGAGCCACTTGGTGGCCGAGACATAGCCGTAGAGGCCCGCCACCACCAGGCGAGCGGGGAAGCCATGGCGGATCGGGAGGGGCTCACCGTTCATGCCCACGACGAGCATCGAGTTGCGGCCGTCGAAGAGCACCTCGGTGGGGAACCCCGCGGTGAAGTCGTCGACACTGCGGGCCACCACCTGGGTGGCTCCCTCCTGTACGCCGGCGCGCTCGAGGAGGTCGACTAGGGGAACTCCGGTCCATACTGCGTTGCCCACCAGGGAGCCGCCCACCTCGTTGGACACACACGACAAGGTGATCGTGTCCTCGACGAGATCCATGGCGAGGATTTCGTCGTAGGTGAGTTCGAAGGGATTGTCGACCATGCCGGTGAACTTGAGTTTCCAGTCGGCGGGGTCGATCTCGGGCTTATGCAGGGCGGTGTCGATCAGGTAGAACTGGCCGTCGTCTGAGGGCGACACCCATGGTGTGAGCCCCGTGATGTCGTCGAACGTCTCGCTGGTGATCGACGCGACCCGACCGGTGAGGGCGTCGGTTGCCGGCTCGATGGTGGTGGTCCTGCTGGTCGTACTGCTGGACGGGGCGGCGGTGGCTGTCGGGAGCACGGTTGCCTCGCGGGCGATTTCCGCGGCTGACTTGCCGGCGACGGCGCGGCCGGCGCCGATGCCGGTGAGAGCGACTGCACCGGCCCCGGCTCCCCAACCGAGAAATGCCCGCCGACTGTGAGGGGGATTGAGGGGGCTCGGCAGATCATCAGGTTCGGGGGCCTTCGCCGTTGCGTGGGCCCGTTGCAGCAGAAAAGCGAGGGTGACGATACCGAGCGCGGCGGCGACGAGCGACCAGATCCAGCTGGTGATGGCGGGGGATTGGGGATTTCGAGCCGTGGCGAAACCGCCGAGCAGGCCGAAAGCAGCAAGGCCGGCGACCCCGTACCGAGTGCCGCGGCGCAGGGCGAGCGATCCGAGGCCGGCGGCGAGGAGAAAGGTGACGACGGTGATCCCTTCGAGCAGGTTGCCCTTGCCCGCGGTGCCCAGATCCTCGATCGATCGTTCGGCCACCCATCCAGGGGTTATGTCGATGATCCACTCTCCGACCCCCAGAACGAGTCCGGGAACATCGGTGGCGCCTTCTATGAACTGGCCGAAGCTCAGAGCCACAGCGGCTGCACCCATGCCCGCGACGACACCCATCCATCCGGGAGGTGTCTCGCTGGGGCGCGATTTGGAGTTGTGGTCTTGCACCATGTGAGAGGTAACGCATCGAAGTCCGGATTGGTTCCCGCAGAGTGAACTCTGCGCCGATCCCGAACGCAAGGCACACTTGGGCTGATGAATATCGATCTCGACGATTGGGGACTGGGGCGGGTGCCTCCCTTGGAGATCTCGACGGCGACGCGTCTCGCTCGCGTCGTGCGGGTGGATCGGGGCGAGTGCGACGTGGTCACCGAGCACGGCCGGGTGAGAGTGCTTTCGGACTCCCAGCGAGCTCAGGACGAGGTGGCCCCGGTCACCGGCGACTGGGTGGAGGTCGACGATGCCGACGGGCTCGGCGATGTGATCAGCCGGATTCTCGGTCGGTGGACCCAGGTGACCCGCCGCGATCCGGCCGAGCGTGATCTCGAACAGGTGCTGGCCGCCAATGTGGATCTGGTCGGTGTGGTGCATGGCCTCGACCGGCCTCTACCTCCGGGTCGCCTCGAGCGGCTCCTCGTCATTGCCGCCAACAGCGGCGCCGAGACGGTGGTGATCCTCACCAAGGGCGATCTGGCGGGGGAGGAACCCACCGAGGCGATCGTGCGGTCGGTGGCAGCTGATCTGCCCGTGGTGGTCACCAGTGCAGTTGATGGTTCCGGTCTCGACCAGCTGAGGGCGATGATCGGGGCGGGTCGAGTGCTGGCCCTCGTGGGAGCGAGCGGGGTCGGGAAGTCGGCCCTCGTCAACGCGGTGGTGGGTCGGGAGGTGGTGGAGACCGGGGAGGTCCGCAGCCGCGACGCCAAGGGACGCCACACCACCACGGCCCGCGAACTGGTCTTGCTGCCAGAAGGCGATGGCCTCCTGCTCGACACCCCTGGCATCCGAGCGATCGGCCTGTGGGAAGCCGAGGATGCCCTCGAGTTGGTATTCGGCGATCTCGTCGAGCTGACCGAGAGTTGCCGGTTCCGCGACTGCACCCACGGAGCGGAGCCCGGCTGTGCGGTGGTGGCGGCGGTGCAGGCCGACGAGGCCGACGCCTACCGGGTCGAGCGGTTCCGAGCCCTCGGTGAGGAACTATCGGTTCAACGTCGGCGCGAGGAGGAACGGACCCGTCGCCACGAGAAGACCGGCGGGCGCCGAGGTCGTCGCCGACGCTGACCGCGAGCAGGCTACGGTTGGCGGATGGGACGTATCAGAAACACCATCGATCTGGCCAAGGTGTCGTGGCGGGTGCTCCGTCACGATCGTGAGCTGTTGTTCATTCCGATCCTGTCGTTTTTCACCGCGGTAGGAGTGATCGTGGTGCTGGCCATTCCGACGATCGCCTTGCTCGATACGTCCTCCACCAGCGCCGGGGAGGAATCCACGGCGAATCCCGCCCTCGCGGTGATCGGAATCGTTGCCGCCCTCTCCTTGAGCCTCGTGAGTGTGTTCTTCAACGGCGCCCTGGTGGCCGGCGCTCACGAGCGCCTCACCGGTGGCGACCCGACGGTTCGGTCGGCGCTCAGCCGGGCGGTGAGTCGTCTCCCCGCCCTCGTACCGTGGGCCCTGCTCACAGCCACGGTGGGCCTCATCCTGCAGGCCCTTCGAGAGCGGGCCGGGATGCTTTCCCGCTTTGTGCTCGGCTTCGTCGGCGCGGCGTGGGAGGTCGCCACCTTCCTGGTGGTGCCGGCGATCATCATCGACGACCAGGGAGCGATCGACGGCTTGAAGGAATCGGCCCAGCTGCTCAAGAAGACCTGGGGTGAAAACCTCGCGGCTCGTGTCGGTTTCGGTCTGCTCGGGATGGTGGCCATCATCCCCGCGGTGATCGTGGTGGCGCTGGCCGCTTCGCTCGGAGGCCCGATCCTGGTTCTGGGTGTGATCGTCGCCGTCGTGTGGGTGGCGACGGTGATAGTCGTGCTCACGGCTCTCAACGCCATCTTCCAGACGGCCTTGTATCTCTACGCCACGACCGGCTCGAGCCCCGCCGGGTTCGAGGATTCCAATCTGGGCAACAGCTTCGATCGGCGCTGATCAGGCCGACTCCGCCGATCAGTCCAATAGTGAGGTTGCTTCCGAGAAGCTGCCACTGGTGGTTGATCCGAGCGCGGTGAGCGCGGCCACACACACCATGGCGATCAGGGCGAGCACGAGTGCGTACTCGATCAGTGAAGCGCCACGGTCGTCGCAACGAACGCGGTAGAGACTCAAGATGTAGGTGAAGGCGTGCATCGTGGACTCCCGATGAAGCGGTTTCCTTCTCATCGGTCGACTGTCGCCGAAGATTGATGGGTCGAACGGCCCAGACGACCCCACCGAGCGGGCTTGGCCCCGTGAGGGGTGTGGGTCGATATTGCGATGATTTCCTGGGCCTTTTGGGTCCGAAATACACCAGATTCACAACGCCATCACTCAGAGTGGCAAATTTAGCTCAGGTTGATGGATTCGGTGACCGACGGTGGGCTAACTTGACCCACATGACCAATGCGGTTGCGGTTGAGATGAGTGCTTGGGCCGACGCAGTCGATGCGCGCGTCGAGGCGATCGAGCAGCGTTGGCAGGTATTCAGCGCCCTGGTGATGCTCAATGTCCTCGATGTGATCACCACCGCCTTCGTTCTCGATCAAGGTGGCTCAGAACGCAATCCGTTCATCGAGCCAATGATCCACAGCCTCACTCAGGTGACCCTGCTGAAACTGCTGGTGCTGGGAGCGGTGGCGGCCCTTCTCATGCGCTGCACCCAGTCTCGAGTCGCCGATCTGGCTCTCACCGCGGCCACCGGCTGGTATGTGGCCGTAGTGGTGTGGAACCTCGCTGTGCTCACCCTGATCTGAGCCAGGTCGCCTTCTCAGCCGAGAGCGGCGATCACGTAGTCGAGGCAGTGGGTGAGGCCCTCAGTGTCGCTGGGTTCGATCGCCGGGAACATCGCGATGCGGAGCTGGTTGCGACCGAGCTTGCGGTAACCGTTGATATCGATGATGCCGTTGGCTCGCATCACGTTGTCGATCGTGTCGGCACTCACGGAGTCGTCGAAATCGATCGTGGCCACCACCAGCGACCGCTGAGACTCGATCTGCACGAACGGTGACGCAACCGGCGACGCCTCGGCCCATCCGTAGAGGATCTCCGCCGACTGCCTGCTCCGGCCTGCGGCCCACGACAAGCCACCGTTGTCGTTGAACCAGTTCACGGTGTCGGTGGTGAGGAAGACCGTGGCCAACGCGGGTGTGTTGTAGGTCTGATCCTTGCGGGAATTGTCGAGCGCGATCTTGAGGTCGAGCGAGGGCGGAACCCAGCGGTCGCTCGCCGCGATGCGTTCGATCCGTTCGATAGCGGCCGGCGACATCATTGCGATCCACAGCCCGCCGTCGGCCGCGAGGGCCTTCTGAGGGGCGAAGTAGTAGACGTCGGTGGTGCCGGCATCGAACATCAGTCCACCGGCTCCGGAGGTGGCGTCGACGATCATCAGGGCGTTGGGGTCGTCGACGCGGAGCGGGTCGAGCATCACGCCGGTGGACGTTTCGTTGTGGGTGTAGCAATAGGCGTCGACGTTGTCGACCGCCGTGAGAGGAGGATGGGTGCCGGGCTCGGATTCAGCGATCGAAGGGGCGGCGAGATGGGGAGCCTTTGTCACTCCGCTGGCAAACTTGCCGCCGAACTCGCCGAAGCTGAGGTGGTGGCTGCGGTTTTCGATGAGGCCGAAGGTGGCGCAGTCCCAGAAGCCGGTGGAACCCCCGTTGCCGAGCACGATCTCGTAGCCGTCGGGGGCGCGCAGGAGCTCGGCCAGGCCGTTGCGCAACTCGGCCACCATCAACTGCACCGTGGTCTGACGATGAGACGTGCCCATGTAGTCGGTGGCTCGTTCGGCAAGAGCCTCCATCGCCTCACGACGAACCTTGGTGGGTCCGCTACCGAAGCGACCGTCGCCGGGAAGCAGGTCGGCGGGGATGGTGATGTCGGGCACGTTGCTGCTGAGCGAAGTCACGTGCGACATCGTTGCAGGATCGGCGCCAAAACGGCGCGGATCGGCCCAGAAATTCCTCCTGCGCTTATCCTGCTCAAGGAGCGCGCCGGGTCGGTATTATCCGCTCTATGACCAAAGACCGAATCTCGCGCCGGGTCGGGGCCATCGCCCCGTCCGCCACCCTCGCCGTTTCCAACAAGGCAAAGGCCCTCAGGGCTGCTGGTGAAAACGTGATCGGTTTCGGAGCAGGGGAGCCCGATTTCGCCACCCCCGACCACATCGTTGAAGCCGCGATAGCGGCCTGCCGCGACCCCAAGCACCACAAGTACTCCGCCGTGGGTGGCCTGCCTGAGTTCAAGGAGGCCATCGCGGCCAAGACCACGCGCGATAGCGGCCTTGTGGTGGAGCCGGCGTCGGTGCTGGTCACCAACGGAGGCAAGCACGCCGTCTACAACTGTTTCGAAGCCCTGATCAACGCCGGCGACGAGGTGCTGTTGCCCACGCCCTACTGGACCACCTACCCCGAGCCGATCGCGCTCGCCGGGGGAGTCACGGTTCCCATCCTCACCGACGCCGCCCACGGGTTTCGCGTCACCGTTGAACAACTCGAAGCCGCCCGCACCGAGCGCACCAAGGCTCTCGTGTTCGTGTCTCCGTCGAACCCCACCGGCGCCGTCTACCCCAAAGCGGAGATCGAGGCGATCGGCCAGTGGGCGGTCGACAATGGCGTCTGGGTGATCACCGACGAGATCTACGAGCACCTGGTCTACGGCGACAACGAGTTCCACTCGCTACCCACCCTGGTGCCCGATATTGCCGATACCTGCGTCGTGCTCAACGGTGTGGCCAAGACCTACGCCATGACCGGCTGGCGGGTCGGCTGGATGATCGGCCCCGCCGATGTGGTCAAGGCCGCCCAGAACCTCCAGTCGCATTCCACCAGCAATGTGGCCAACGTGTGCCAGATGGCTGCCCTCGCGGCGGTGTCGGGGCCCCTCGACGCGGTGGTGGAAATGCGCGAAGCGTTCGATCGTCGGCGCAAAAACATGCACGCCATGCTCAGCGGCATCGAAGGTGTGCTGTGCCCCGAGCCTCAGGGGGCGTTCTACGCCTATCCCGACATGACCGGCGTGCTCGGTCGGGTCTACGGCGGAGTCAGGGTCGACACCACCCTCCAGTTGGCCGATGCCCTGCTGGAGAAGGCCAAGGTGGCCATCGTGCCCGGTGAGGCCTTCGGTGCAGGCGGTGGTGCCCGCCTGTCGTTCGCGCTCGGCGACGACGACCTCGGTGAGGGCGTCGGCCGGATCGCCGACTTCCTCAGCTGACATGGACACACCTGCCACCGTCACCCCGTTTGGGGCGTGGTCGTCGCCGATAAGCGCCGAAGCCCTCGTCTCGGGTGCGGTGGGCATCAGTGAGGTCTGTGTCGACGGCGACGACATATGGTGGGCGGAGTCGAGGCCCGACGAGGGCGGCCGCACCGCGGTGATGAGATGGTCGGGTGGGGAACTCGCCGAGATCACCCCCGCCGAAGCCTACGTGCGCAGCCTCGTGCATGAGTACGGCGGAGGAGCATGGTGGGTCCACCGAGGGGTTCTGTTCTACGTCGAGCTCTCCGACCAGCGCCTCCGGCGCCTCGAGCCTGGTGGCGATCCCACGATCCTCACCCCGGCACCCGACACCGAGCGGGGC
This sequence comes from Acidimicrobiales bacterium, assembly GCA_029263215.1. Lineage (GTDB taxonomy): Bacteria > Actinomycetota > Acidimicrobiia > Acidimicrobiales > Aldehydirespiratoraceae > OFTM10. Next base: position 10,327 of record JAJCXY010000125.1, on the reverse strand, counting down.
CTGCGCTACGCCGATGGTCGTGTTTCTCCCGACGGCCGATGGTTCTTGTGCGTACGCGAGCGACACCTCGCCGAAGGTGAGCCCGCCAACGAGCTGGTGGCGGTAGCCACCGACGGCAGCCAGAGGGTGGAGCTCATGTGGGCCGGCTCCGACTTCGTGATGAGCCCCAGGATCTCCCCCGATGGGTCGAAGCTGGCGTGGGTGTCGTGGGATCACCCCAACATGCCCTGGGACTCCACCACCCTGCGCGTCCACGAGCTGGCCGATGCCTCGCTGGGGCCGGAGTTGGTTGCGCTCGGCAACGGAACCGAGGCCTGGTGCGAGCCGGGCTGGTCGGCTGATGGCCGCCTGCTGGCGTGCACCGACAGGGAGGAGTGGTGGAGCCTCTACGAGATCGACATCCACTCGCGCCAACTCAATCCGAGGGTCGCCGGGGCGTTCGAGATCCCCACACCGTCGTGGGTGTTCGGCATGCAGCGATGGGCGGTGAGCGGCTCCCACACCGTCGCCGCGGTGGGCCTCCCCACCGGCGACGAACTCATCATCGACGGCAGCACCATTTCCACTCCCGATGCCACCATCTCATCGATCCAGCCCGTCACCGACGGGGTGGTGTTCGTGGGTGCCGGCTACGGCCACGAGTCAGAGATCGTCCGCCTGTCGTTCGCCCAGGGGGCTCCAAGACGTTCGACCGTATGGTCCGGGCGTCGGCTTCCTGTGCCCACCGACCTGCTGATCGAGCCCGAGTCGATCACGTTCGCCACCGGAGTCGACTCTGCCGCGGTCGCCCATGGCCTCTACTACCCGCCCACGAATCCCCGCCACGTTGGCCCGCCCGGCGAACTCCCGCCCCTTCTGGTGCTTGCCCATGGGGGTCCCACCGGCCAGGCCCGGCGCCAGCTCCAGCTCGGCATTCTTTACTGGACCTCGCGTGGCATCGCGGTGGTGGATGTCGACTATCGCGGATCCGCGGGGTATGGCCGCGCCTACCGTCGGGCGCTCGATGGTGAATGGGGAGTCGCCGATGTCGACGACTGTGTCGCTGCGGCGCGTTACCTCGCCGGTCGCGGCGATGTCGATGCCGAACGACTGATGATTCGAGGGGGCAGTGCCGGCGGGTTCACCGTGCTGTCGGCCCTCGCCTTCCATGATGTCTTCGCGGTGGGCGCGAGTCGTTACGGAGTGGCCGATCTCGAGGCTCTCGCCACCGACACCCACAAATTCGAGTCGCGCTACCTCGACACCATGATCGGTGCGTGGCCCGCCGCCCGGGTCCTGTACGAGGAGCGCTCGCCGATCAATCATGTCGATCGCTTCAGCGCACCGATGATCGTCTTGCAGGGCGATCAGGACGCAGTGGTGCCGCCCAACCAGTCGGAGATGATCGTGGCCGCGCTCGCGGCCCGCAAGATCCCGTTCGCCTACCTGCTCTTCGAGGGCGAGCAGCACGGGTTCCGCAAGTCGGAAAACGTCATCCGCGCCCTGGAGGCCGAACTAGCGTTCTTCGGAGAGATTCTCGGGTTCACCCCGGCCGACGATCTACCCGCTCTGGAGATCCGGCGGTGAAACACTGGTCGGCGGCGATGGCTCTGGTCGTCGCCGTGTCGGTCTCGCTTGCCGCGGCCCTGCTTCCGGCCGCGGGTGCGGCCGAACTCCGGGATCTCGATGTGTTGATCACCGACACACGAGGGGTTCCTCTTTCCGAGGCCACGATCACCCTCGGATCCCAGACTGTCTCGACCGACCATTACGGCCGGGCTCGGCTCACCGGAGTCGCCGCGGGCTCGATCGCCGTCGACCATCCGCGAACACCCGCCCGCGTCGTGGAGTGGTCGGGTGTCGGTGAACGGCTTCGCGTGGCCGTCGGCACTCCGGTGCTTCGTGCCATCCACGTCGCCGGCACCCTGCCGGGCACCCAGCGCTGGGATGAACTGCTGGCGTTCGCCGACCGCACTGCGCTAAACGCCCTGATGCTCGACATGAAGGACGAGTCGGGCCGGGTCTTCCCCCACACCTCGTCGTCGTGGGCGCTCACCGCGGGCGCTAACACCGATCGCTGGGACCTTGCCGAAGTGACAGCCCAAGTCCACGCCCGTGAACTCTCGGTGATCACCCGCATCGTCACCTTCCAAGATCCCATTGTGGGCAACGCCTTGCCTCATATGGCGGTGCATACCAGCCCAGGGGTTCCCTTCACCCGCCGGGGCCTGACCTTCCTCGACCCCACCGACCTCGAAGCGAGGGCCTACGCCATCGATCTGGCCACCGAGGCGTGCGCCGGCGGGGTCGACGAGGTCCAGTTCGACTACGTCCGCTACCCCGACGGCGGCGGTGACGGACTCCTCTTCGATGGTGGGAGCGACGAGGCGAGTCGGGTCGACACGATCGTGAGCTTTCTCGAGGAAGCCCGGGCCGCGTTGCCATCCGGATGTGCGATCGCCGCCGACATTTTCGGCTTCATCACGTCGGTGAACACCGACGGCGGAATCGGCCAACAACTCGAGGCCCTGGCGAGGGTGGCCGACGTGCTGTCGCCCATGGCCTACCCCGATCACTGGAGCACAGGCTGGTTCGGCTACTCGACCCCCGCCGACAATCCCGGGGGCGTGATCGACGCTTCGATGCGTGATGCCATCTCCCGCGTGGGCGCGAGCACCACGATCAGACCGTGGCTCCAGGATTTCGGCGGCTACGGCCCGCTCGAGGTGAGAGCCCAGATCGACGCGGCCGATGCTCTCGGGCTGGGATGGATGGTGTGGAACGCGGGCAGTGTCTTCACCGAGACGGCGTTTCCCACCGAGGGCGAAGTCTCGACCCCCGCCGCGCTCGCGCCGGCAGTCGAGGAGTTCTTGCCTTCCTCGGGTTTCTGGGACGTGGCCGACGCCACCACGTTCAGCGCCGACGTGGAGTGGCTCGGAGCCCGCGGGATCACCAGGGGCTGCAATCCGCCGTGGCGCGACGACTTCTGCCCCCAGCGCGCCGTCACCCGTGCCGAGGCGGCCTCTCTTCTGGTACGGGCCCTCGACCTACCCTCCTCCGCGATCGACCGCTTTGCCGACGACGATGGCGGCACCCACGAGTCGGCGATCGACGCCCTCGCCGCGGCGGGCATCACCCGCGGCTGTTCCCCGACCCGATACTGCCCCGAAAGATCGCTTTCGCGTGCCGAGATGGCTGCCCTGGTGGCGCGAGCGCTCGCCCTTCCGGCCGCGTCGGGCAACACCTTCGATGACGACGACGCCAATACCCACGAGGCCGACATAGAAAGGATCGCAGCGGCCGGGATCACTCGAGGATGTGCTGTGCGCCGATTCTGTCCCGAACAGGCGGTTACGAGGGATCAGGTGGCGGCTTTCCTGCACCGGGCTCTCGGCTGAGAGACTGTCGGCATGTCTCGAATCCTGGTCACCGAGAAAATCGCCTCCGCCGGTCTCGATGCCTTGGCCGATGCCGGCCATGAGGTCGACCTGCTCCTCGGTCTATCGCCTGAGGAACTGGTGGAGGCGGTGGGCACAGCCCATGGCCTGATAATCCGTTCGGCCACCCAAGTCACAGCCGAAGTCCTCGACGCCGGCACCGATCTGAGGGTGGTCGGCCGCGCCGGCGTGGGCCTCGACAATGTGGACGTCGAGGCGGCCACGGCACGCGGCGTGATGGTGGTCAACGCGCCCCAGTCCAACACCGTGTCGGCGGCAGAACACACTATGGCTCTGCTGTTGTCGCAGGCTCGCAATGTTCCCCAGGCCCACGCTGCCCTCGTTGAAGGCCGATGGGAGCGATCCCAATGGGAAGGGGTCGAACTGGCCGACAAGGTACTCGGCATCGTCGGTCTCGGCCGGATCGGCAAGCTCGTAGCCGTGAGAGCGGCCGCCTTCGGCATGCGGTTGGTCGCTTACGACCCCTTCGTGGCCGACGACGCGGCCCGGCGGCTCGGAATCGAGATGGTCGAGCTCGATCAACTCATCACCCAGGCCGATTTCCTCACCCTCCATCTGGCCAAGACCACAGAAACGATCGGACTGGTGGGCAAGGAGCTGCTCGCCGGGGCGAAGCCCAACCTTCGGGTGATCAATGTTGCCCGGGGCGGGATCGTCGACGAGGCAGCTCTCGCCGAAGCCGTTCGTGAGGGGCGGGTGGCGGGTGCGGCGATCGACGTGTTCGACACCGAGCCATCCACCGACTCGCCCCTCTTCGGGGTGCCCGGAATCGTGGTGACACCTCACCTCGGAGCGAGCACGCGCGAAGCCCAGGACAAGGCGGGTGTCACCATTGCCGAGCAGGTCCGGCTCTCACTGGCCGGCGACTTCGTGCCGTTCGCTGTGAATGTCGATGCCGGTGAGGCAGCGGAGACGATTCGCCCCTTCCTTCCCCTCGCTGAGCAACTGGGCGCCCTGTTCGCCGCCCTGGCGGGAGGCCTGCCCGCCACGATCGAAATCGAATTCCGCGGCGAGATCGGCGGAGTCGACACATCTCTCGCAGTGCTCAGCACCTTGAAAGGGCTGCTGGGCCAGATCGCCGACGAGCCGGTGAGCTATGTGAACGCGGCCGGCATGGCGGAAGAACGAGGGGTCGAGATCCGCACGATCATGGCTCCGGCCGCGCTCGACCATGTCAACGTGGTGACCCTACGCGGCGGCGATCACACGCTGGGGGGAACGATCTCGGCCCTCGATGGCCAGCCCCGTGTGATCGAACTCGACAATCACCGCTTGGAGGTTCGTCCCTCTCGTGATCTGCTCGTGATCCGCAACACCGATGCGCCGGGAATGGTGGGCCTGGTGGGGTCGGCACTCGGCGATGCCGGCGTCAACATCAACAACATGCATCTCGGGGAATCGCCCGACGGCGACGCGGCCCTGATGGTGGTGGCCACCGACGATGTCGTGCCCGAGCATGTGGTGAGCACGCTCGGCTCACACCCCGACATCAATTTCGTGCGGGCCCTTCACCTCGATTGAGTGTCGGGGTCAGCGCTTGGCTTGGCGGAAACCGTCGGCTTCGGCATCGGCTGCTTGGGCATAGCAGCGTTCGGCGTGGGTGCGTTCATACGATGATCCGCCGGGCACGTGGAAGATCTTCGACTGGGCGTTGGCCTTGATCGGGTGACCGACCGGACACGCCCCATCTTCGGGTTCGACCCAGGCCCCGGCCGCGGCCGCGGGGGTCTCTCCCGGCTTCTCGGCTGGGGTGTCGGCGAACTTCACCGGACCGGATCGGCGAACCGGTCCGGGCTCCTTCACCAGCGGTGGCCAGCTCGCGGTGCCTGATGCTTCCGGCTTGGGCTTGGCTTTCACCGATCGGATCACGCCGACGACCACTGCAATCAGCGCGCCGATTCCGGTGAGACGGATGACTCGAGAGACGGTGCTGCGCATGCCTTGAACGGTAGCGGACGCCGGGTCGGGCATCGACCCGGCGTCCGCAACCGTCGCAGGAAGTTGGGGTTCAGCCCGCTTCGATCACGCCGAGACGGTCGAGATCGATCAGGTCGTTGACCTGGAGCCGGACCGGGCCGTCACCGTTGTAGTAGCCCGACGGCGAGCTCAGCGACCACAGTTCGTCGGTGTTGAGCACCATGGTGCGGTTGATGGTGGGGATCTGCTGATAGTTGCTCCAGCACACGACCAGCTCCTCGTCGGCATCGAACTCGACTCCGATGTTGGCGGCTTCCTCGGTGATCCAGGGTTCGGGATAGCACTCGAACCCCTTGGCCTGGGGGTCTTCGCCGGGTCCGCAGCGCAGCACGAGGGAGTTCTGGTCCTGCACCATCCATTCGAGTTCGCTACGGAAATCATCGCTGTCGGGGTTGGGCAGGTCTTCGGAGGTGACCCGGCTGCATTCGGTCTGACCGATCGAGGCGTTGGCATCGAAGTGGTCGATCCGGCCGACCTCGAAGATCTCTCCGTCGTCGACCTTGAGCATCACCGCACCGGCCCAGTGCGAGCCCTGGTCGTAGGCCGAGACCGGGATCACCGCGATCTGTTCGGGACCCCACCACAGGAAGCTGCGATGGTCCCAGCCCACATCGGTCCAGCCTCCGGGGGCCTCCCAGACCGCAACTTCGAGCGGGTCGGCGAGATCGGTCACATCGAAGAGTGAAACCTTGGATCCGGTGATGTTGCCGTTCTGGTCGCCGGCTGAGCCGACGCCGATCACCATGCCGTCGCCGATGGGGTGCAGGTAGCTGGAGAAGCCGGGAATCTTGAGTTCGCCGACCACCAGCGGGTTCTCGGGATCGCTCAGATCGAGGGTGTAGAAGGGGTCGACCTGACGGAACGTGACCACATAGCCGACCGGACCCTGGAACCTCACGGACTGCACGGCCTCACCGTTGCCCATGTCGCCGACCGAGCCGACCTCGATCAGCTCACCGTCGGTCTCACGCAGGACCCTCACGAAGGTCTCCGATGTCTCGTCCCACTGCTCGCCGGTGGTGGTGATCACGCGGAGATGGCCGTCGTACTCAGAGAGCGAGAACTGATCTCGGATGTCGCCGGGCACCGATCCCGACGCGGCGTAGGCCGCACCGTTGCTGGAAAGGGCGAAGCGGTGGATGGAGGTGTGACGCGCGTTCCAGGCCTCTTCCCACTGCTGGTCGTCGTCGAAGACCCCCCAGTCGACCCAGGTCTGGGTGGCCACGAAGATGGAGTCGGTAGATGCATAGACGGTGTTACCGGGGGCGAGAACGGCGGTGGTCTGATGGGGATCGATGGCGCCGTCGACCGGGATGCTCAACACCGACAAGACTCCGAAGCCGGAGAACTCGGTGGGAGCGTGGACCTGACCACAGTTGGGGAGGAGTCCGGTGTCGGTGACGTCGCCGTCGGCGTCGAGAAGGGTGTAGGTCGGGATCCAGTCGTCGAGCTCGGATTCCATCACCGCTTCACGGTTTGACTCTGCGGCGCGTTCCTCGCCGGCCGAGCCGGCCGGGTAGACGAACGGGAAGGTCGCCTGGGGGTTGCTGCGGATGATCACCCGGGCGACGCCGTCGATGCCGCGGCTCGACACATAGTCGCCCTCGACGATCAGGGACTCGACGAGTTCGGGGCCGTTGTCGCTGATCGAGATGCGGGTGATCACGGTGACACTGGTGTCGTAGAAGTAGGGCTCGATGGCGATTCCCTCGAGGTCTTCGGCGAACTCCGCTTCGGCATCGCCGCCGCCCTCGATTGCGGGGACGGGCTTGGGGAGGGCCTCGTTACCGAGCCAGGTGGTGGTGACCAGGAGGATGTCGTCACCGGAGAGGAAGAGTTCGGGGTTCCAGCCCGCGGTGACCGGAACTGAACCGATCACCTCGCGGCGGTCGACGTCGACCACCACGAGTTCGTTGCCGGCCACGATGAACACGCGCTCACCATCGGTCTTGATGATGTCGGCTTCATCGACGCCAACTTCTTGCACGTTGGTGCCGGAGAAATCGACCCCTTCGACTGACTCGCCGCCGTCGTCGCCGCCGACGGCGGGAGACGTGGCGCCCGATTCGATGGCCTGGTCGACCTCTTCGAAGCTGGCGCCGTCGTCAGCGTCATCGCCGGCATCGGCTTCGGCGAAGGCGACATCGTCGAAGAGGCGCCCGCCGTACCAGCCGTCGCCTTCGAAGCCGTAGGCCCCGACCCGTTCGGCCGCTTCGGTGCGGAGGTGGGCGAGGAGGTTGTCGCAGCTGTCGAAGCCGGACAGGCCGGAGGTGAGGACGATCTCGTTGCCATCGACCTCGATCACGAGGTCGCCGTCATCGTTGCGGGAAGTGTCGACAGTGCCATCGCCGTTCCCCTGGTCAGGGCCGGTGGTGGGATCGTCGGCGCTGCACGCGCCGGCGAGGAGGCCCAGGGCCGCCAGGATCACGGCTGTTCGGATCAGGATTCTGCGCATTTGACTCTCCGGTGTCGCAGGGTTGCGTTGTCCCTCAGACGCACCGTCGGCAGTATGGGTTCCCGATGAAACGGTTTTCTTTCTCTGGGCCTTGATCAGCTGGTGGCCGGCATCCACGGTTGGCGCCGGGTCTCGAACTCCCCGATGTCGTCGACGAGGCGCATGGTGAGTCCGATGTCGTCGAGTCCTTGCAGGAAACGCTCCTGAGTGCCTGCATCCATCGGAAAGCTCGTCTCGAGACCCGCCGCGGGTGCTTCCACCGTCAGTCGCTCCACGTCGACGGTGATCTCGAGTGTGGCGTCGGCCTTCACCGCGCTCATCAGGGCGGCGGAAAAGTCTGGGTCGACGGCGGCAGGGATGAGGCCGTTCTTGGTGCAGTTGTTGGCGAAGATGTCGGCGAAGCGGGGCGATATCACCGCTTCGAACCCGTATTGCTGGATGGCCCACACGGCGTGCTCTCGGCTCGACCCGGTGCCGAAGTTGATCCCTCCGAGCAAGATGTGGGCGCCGGCGTACTGCTCCTGGTTGAGCACAAAGTCGCGATCGTCGCGCCACTCCGAGAACAGGCCTTTCTCGAAGCCGGTGCGTTCCACCCTCTTCAACCAGTCGGAGGGGATGATCTGGTCGGTGTCGACGTCGGTGCGATCGAGCGGCACCGCGGTGCCCGAGACGATTCTTACTGCCTTCATGATCGGTGCTTTCTGGTGTTCGAGAACTGACGTAGGTCTGTGTCTGGGTCTGGATCAGCCCAGATCGGCGGGGGTGGCGAAGGTGCCAGCGATGGCGGTGGCGGCCGCGACGGCGGGGGAGACGAGGTGGGTGCGGCCACCGCGGCCCTGCCGTCCCTCGAAGTTGCGGTTGCTGGTGCTGGCGGCTCGCTCCCCGGGCTGGAGCTTGTCGGGGTTCATGGCCAGACACATCGAGCAACCCGGTTCGCGCCAGTCGAAGCCGGCGGCGGTGAACACCTCGGGGAGTCCTTCGGCTTCGGCTTGGGCCTTGACGGGGCCAGATCCGGGCACCACAAGGGTGCGCATGCCGGCGGCGACCAGGCGGCCTTTCACCACTTCGGCCGCGGCGCGGAGGTCTTCGATGCGGCTGTTGGTGCACGAACCGATGAACACGGTGTCGACCTTCACGTCGCGGATCGGCGTGCCGGCGGTGAAGTCCATGTATTCGAGGGCCCGGGCTGCTGTGTCGCGCATGGCAGGGTCGGCGAAGGAGTCGGGGCTGGGGATGAGCCCGCTGATCGGCATCACCTGAGCGGGGTTGGTGCCCCACGACACGTGGGGGGTGATTTCGGCTCCGTCGAGCACCACCTCTTCGTCGAAGGTGGCGCCTTCATCGGTGGGCAGGGTGAGCCAGTCGGCGACCGCGGCATCCCAGTCGGCGCCCCGCGGAGAGTGCTCGCGGCCCTCGAGGTAGCGAACCGTGGTTTCGTCGGGGGCGATGAGGCCGGCCTTGGCGCCGCCCTCGATCGACATGTTGCACACGGTCATGCGTCCCTCCATCGACAGGGCGCGGATCACTTCACCGCGGTATTCGATGACCTTGCCGATGCCGCCACCGGTTCCGATGCGGCCGATGATCGCGAGGATCACGTCCTTGGCGGTCGAGCCTTCCGGGAGCTGACCATCGACGGTGATGGCCATGGTGCCGGGGCGGGCCTGGGGGAGGGTCTGGGTGGCGAGAACGTGCTCCACCTCGCTGGTGCCGATACCGAACGCGATCGACCCGAAGGCTCCGTGAGTGGCGGTATGGGAATCGCCGCACACGATGGTCATTCCCGGCTGGGTGAGTCCCTGCTCGGGGCCGATCACATGCACGATGCCCTGCTTGGGGTCGCCCATTCGGAAGTTGGTGATGCCGAACTCTTCGGTGTTGACCCTCAGGGTGTCGACCTGCTTGCGGCTCACCTCGTCGGCGATGGGCAGGTGGATATCTTCGGTGGGGACGTTGTGGTCCTCGGTGGCGATGGTGAGATCGGGGCGGCGGACCGAGCGCCCGGAGATGCGGAGCCCATCGAACGCCTGGGGGGAGGTGACTTCGTGCACGAGGTGGAGGTCGACGTAGAGGAGGTCGGGTCCGCCGTTGACTCCCGGGGTCACGACGTGTCGGTCCCAGATCTTCTCGCTCAGGGTTCTTGGGTTGGTCATGTGGAAGCCATCGCCTGTCGTCTCTTGCCATCTCACTATATGAGACATAGATTCTGAATTGTGGAATCCATCGTAAGTGGTGTCGGCGTGATCGACAAGGCGGTCGCAGTTCTCGCCGCCGTCGAAGCCGGTCCCCTCACCCTCGGCGGTCTGGTGGAGCGCACCGGATTCAGCCGGGCGACCACCCATCGGCTGGCAGCCGCCCTGGAAGCCCACGATCTGCTGCGTCGTGACGGCGACGGTCGCTACACCCTCGGCTCGCGGGTTCTCTCCCTGGGTCGGGCGGCCGCCGACGGTTGGCCTCT
>JAJCXY010000124.1 GCA_029263215.1 Acidimicrobiales bacterium | reverse complement strand
AGCTGGGGCGTGGCCGTCGGCAGCGAGCAGGGGCCCGCGGCCAGCGACAGCACCGGCGTGTCGGCCTTGGTCATGTTGCCAGGCCAGGTGTCGAGGATGTTGGGGTTGGTGATGTAGGTGCCGTCGTAGCCCCAGTTGATGGCGTCAGGAGCCAGCGGACCGGGATCGTTGATCACGACCTCGTACATCTGGGGGCCAACGCCACCGGGCGTCGCCCGGTTGATCGAGAAGGTCGACGGGAGCAGGGCCTCGTAGTGGCCGTTCTCGTCGGTCCAGATCGTGGTGACGTGGTTGCCGGTGTGGTCATAGAAACCGATCGGCACATACGCCGCGCCCTGCTGCTCGCCGAAGGTCAGCGAGTTCTGGTTGGCGGTCATGGTGAGGTCGTCGAGGACCAAACCGAAGAAGCGGCCGGGCATCGGGACGGTCTCGGTGGAATGCCACGCCTGGTCGGCTCCCAAGAGGGCCTCGTCGTAAGGATCGACAGGATCGACGATGCCGAACTCGGCGGCATCGAAGTTGCTGACGAACGGTGTAGCCATGTCGTTGGTCATGACCTGCATGTCGACACCAGCGTTGCGGAAGGGCTGAACCCTCACGAGGCGCTTGTCGCAGAGACGCACCGGAGCCTGGCCGGTGTAGTTCCCAGCGGCATCGAATGCATCGAACGGGCTGAGGTAATCCTCATCGAGTTGGGCGTAGTGGTACTCGCCCACGCAACCCGATGTGGGCAGAGCGGGAACGTACTCGTTGCCCTCCGCGGTGTTGAGATCGTTTTCTTTCACGATCTGATAGCCGGCCGGAGGCACGACCTCCACCACGTAGAAGCCGAAGTCCATTCCCGTGAAGGCGAAGCCACCGTTCCACGCACCGTCCTTGGTGTGCGAACCGAGCAGCCACGAACCCACGCACTCTTCACCCAGAGGATCGAAGGTGGGGTTGATCACACCGAACTCGGTGCCATCGAAGGTCGGGATGGTGCAGGTCTGGCCGTTGCGGGAAGCGCCGGGATGCTCGTAAGAATCAGTCTCGAGGCTCTGCTCGAGGGTCGTGTAGCACGCCGTGTTGTCGGCGCCTGAGAGACCGGAGACCGGGTCAACGTCGGCACAGCCGGGAGTGAAGCTCCAGAGATTGACGGTTGTGCTAGGCACGCCCGTCTCATTGTCTTCGACACCCTGCTTACGTCCGGCCCACTCAGCGCGGGTGGTGGTCTGGAAGACGCCACCGGCGATGCCGCCGTGGCCGTCTCCTTCGGGCTGCCAGAAGCCGTTGGGGGCGTTCTGGTCGAGGTAGCTGAGCTTGCCGAAGTCGATCTCGTTGCGCTTGCCCTGCTGGAAGATGCTGGCCAGCAAGAGTCCACCGCCGAGATCGGCGGTGAGACAGCTCTCACCCGGTGCAGCGGGGATCCAGGGCTCTTCGACCACTGACTCACAGTTGCCCTGCGAGGCGACGATGTTGCGGTCGAACTGGTTGTGCACAGAGTGACCGGTGATGTCGAGCGAACCAGCGCCGACTTCGATCACCTGCATGCGGAACATGAGGGACCAGATGTTGGAGATCTCGTAGTAGCCGTTGCCGTCGGTGACGCCAGCCTTCATGATCTGGCCGTCGCGGTTACGAATCAGCACGTCCTGAAGGGGAATGCCTGCCTCACAAGTGGAGACGGGGGCATCGTCGTAGACGAAGTTGGTATCGGGCACGCCGTTGGCCGTTGCCTGACCAACACAGTCACGCACGCCGTTGGCGGCAGTGGATGTGGATCCGTCCTTGGTGAACGGGATCGGGGTGCCGTCGGCTGCTATGCCCGAGTCGTAGAAGACGTAGCCGGAGCTCCAGCCGAACCAGCGGAGGACGAAGTTGTCGCCCATGTCGACGACCTCACCGGGGGCGGTTTTGGTGGTGTCATCGACGGTCACGTTGTAGAAGCCGATGATGTAGAGGAGTTCGTAGTCGAACACGGCGAGCTGGTAGCTGCCGTCGGGAACGCCTGCGAAGGTAAAGCAACCGCTGGCGTCGGTTTCGGTCACGGCCATCATGGAGTCGTGGACGCCGACATCGTTGAGAGCGACGTAGGTGTCGACCATCGGCTCCTTGGTGCCGTCGAGGTTCTCCTCACCGTTCTGGACGAGCGTGGTGATGCCGTCGGCGGTGGGGTAGAGCTGGCCATTGAAGAAGCAGCCGGTGAGGTCGCCGTAACCCGTACCGACACCCGCCGCGTTCGTATCGTCGTAGGGGTACTGGTAGTCGATCGCCGGATCCGGGTAAATCTCGGTCGAGATGAAGCCAACTGCCTGGAAGGTGGCCGCATCGATGTCGCCGATGAACTCGCCGCCGATACCGAGATCGCCGGGCTCGATCCACACATCGATGATGTGGGTACCTTCGATCGTGGTGGTCTGAATCCAGTCGGTGTCGTCGGGCGGGACCACGATGATCTCGTACTTACCGGCGGTGACGTATTCGATCGTGACGACGCCATCGGGGCCGGTGAGACAGTTGCCGCCGGCGTCGCCGGCATCGATCACGGGCCCGCCGTCGACGTAGTCGCCCTCGTCGAGGACTCCATCGCCGCCGGTGACGTAATTGGTGCAGATCGGGTTGCCGAAGTAGTCGACCGCCCGCTCACCGCCGTCGCCGATGAAGACATCGAAGCCTTCGAGGCCGGTCTCACCGATGTCGAACTGGGAGTTGACCTGAGCGAAATCGTGGAAAGCCTGCACGACGACGCGAGCCATCGGGAGGCGATCATTGGTGGTCAGGTCGACTTCATTCTTCTGCACGGAGCCGTCGGCCTCGATGCGGATCCATGCACCGCCGAGATCGTGACCGGCAGCGCGCACCGACATCATGTACCGGCAGCCCGCGGGAAGGTCGAGCGAAACCGAACCGCCCGAACCGGCGCCGGTGAGAACGATAGGTGAGGACGAAGCCATCGGGTGATACGAAGGATGGTTGTTGACGTCGGGGTCGAACGGGTCCCCGGTGTTGTCGAGCACAACCGAATAGGTGAAATCGCCGCTGTAGGCAGCGCGCCCACCGAAGTAGTTCATCTCCTGGCCGGCGGGAGCGCCGGTCGGGGGAATATCTGGCAACGTGGCGTCGCCCTGGACTTCAAAGACGTCAATGGGAACAGTAACGGGCGATCCCCACGCAAGCGTGTTGTTGCCGAGTTGGTAGTCGGCGAATGACGGTAGGTCGGTCTCACAGAGCGTGTCCGTCGCGGGCGGTGGCTCCGCCCCGAACTGCGCTTCTGCTGAGTCGACTCCGCCGCCCACGACCACAACGGTCGCGGCGGCCGCTGTGGCCACTGCCATCACCGCACCCAGAAGGCTGCGGCGACGGTTGCGCCAACGGCCCTTCTTGTTCTTGACGATGCTCGTCTTGGTTGTCTCGTCGAGCCCGCTCGATGCGGTGTTCATGGCCCGGCTCCCGGTTGGTAGTCGTAAGTGATTGTTCCGGGTCGGGCTCACCATTGGCTCGTCCCACCCGCGGTGACCGCAACTACAGGGTGGGAGTCAAAACACTCCTCGGTCTTCGAAGACAGAGAGTGGTCGACGCTTCTCATCCGACCAGCACGCGGTTCACAACGCATTCACAACATCTTGAGACCGCTTTAAGGCACACTTGTACGAGCTGGCGACGACACGGCCCCACCCCGATGAGGCCTTTTCCGTGTGAACAGAGAGGAGATGAGCGCAGTGAACCGATGGCTCCGTGAACTCGACTTCGGTCAGAGCGTGATCGACCTCGCTATCTTCTTCACCACCATCACCTTGTTCGCGTCGAACGAGAAAGTGGCGATGTTCCACCTGATCTTCCTGCTGTTGATCATCACCGCCTTCCGGCTGACCCTTGTTCCCCTGCTACTTAGAGCCATACCGGCCGGCACCGCGGTGGTCATCGCCCTCTTCATGGCGTGGGCCGACGATCTCGTTCCGGTCGACGAGCTGTTCGAGTTGCCGATCCTTTCGGCGATGATCGTGGTGGTCTACCTCACCTCGTCGAGGCGCCAGCGCCTCACCGGTGAGATCGAGGAACAGAGAGCCACCATCGACGCACTCCATCGGGCAGCGCGCACCGAGCTTCAGGATCAGCTCCTGTTGAGTCAGCGTCTCCAGGTCACCAATCGCCTCAATAGCACCGTTGTGCACGACGTCAACAACATCCTCGCCGGTATGCAGATCGCCGCCGAAACGCTCACTGACCGCGCGCACGACGAGACCTATGTGAACGCCACCGGAGCCGAAATCGAGAAGTACACCGAACAGGCGGCCCAGATCATCAAGGAACTGCTGGCATCGGCGCGAATGGTCAACAACCTGACCCCTCAGCCCGGAGCCGACGTGGCTGAGGCGCTCATCGAGTTCGAGCCCCTGTTGCGCAGGCTTTGTGGCAAGCGCATCGAGCTGACCATCGAGGGCACCGACATCGATGCCTGCGTCGAGCTCCCGACACTTCGCCTCGAGCAGATTCTCGCCAATCTCGTCGCCAACGCGGTCGACGCCCTGTCCAATGTGGATGGTTCGATCCGAATCGTGGCGTCGATCAACGACGACACGGTGTTGCTGACTGTGAGCGACACCGGCAAGGGAATCGTCGATTCCGAACTCGAGAAGGTCTTCGACCCCTACTTCACCACCAAGGAAGACAAGGAGCGCAGCGGGCTGGGGCTCTTCTCGGTTCGCGAGCTCGTCACCGACGAGGGCGGCACGATCGAAGTCGAGAGCGACGTGGGCAAGGGCACCACCTTCACCATTTGCCTGCCCATCTCCGTCGGCGCGGACAAGGCCTCCACAAACGCAGACGATTCGCCCGACCGATCACGCCCGGTTCACCGCGCGGGGCGGCGGCATGCCCTACGCCTGCTCCTGGCCGACGACGACGAGATCTATCGCAACTCACTCGCCGAGGCACTGAGGGCGGCCGGCCATCAGGTGACCACCGCCATCGACGGCGACGACGCCTACAACCAGTTCAACGGCGGGGCCGCCTCGTTCGACGTCGTGATTAGCGACGTTGTGATGCCGGGACGCAGCGGCGTCGACCTGGCCGGCGATATCGCCCGCATGTCGCCCCACACACCGGTTCTGTTGATCACCGGCCACGAGCAGATCCGTTTCGATCATCGAATCGCCCGCCACGCCACCCCGGTGCGCCAGAAGCCGTTCGCCACCGCCGACCTGCTCACCGATCTTCAGCTCCTCGGCGAGTCGATCAGCACCTGAAAACGAACAAGCCCCCAGGTGTGAACCCGGGGGCTTGTTGCGCAGGATTTCGAACCAGCCGAAGAAATTCAGCCCTCCTCGGTGTCTGGTTCGTCGGGTTCATCCGATTCGTCGGGCTCGTCGGGCTCGTCGGGCTCGTCGCTGCTACCGGAGCCGGAGCTGTCGGAGCCGCTCAGGTGGCTGTTGGCAATGGGAACGCCGTGTTTGAGCTCGATCTCGACCTCCCACTCGATGCTGCCGCCCACGAAGCGGACCTCGATCTCGTTGGCGAGTTCGGTGACCACCTCAGGGGTGAAACCATCGGCGGCTGGATAGCTGATGAGCACGAGGGCGCCATCGACGACCTTGTAGATGACCGAGCCACCAGCGCTGGGGTGAGTGGTTGCGGCGGTGTCTACCGCCACCACATCGTCAGCGCCGCCACCGGACCCGTCGTCGGAGGAAGAGGGGGAAGAGGAGGAAGAGGGGGAAGAGGGGGAAGAAGAAGACTCGTCGGGGCTCGTGGAGTCGCCCTCCCCAACAGCTTCGAGCGACGGATCGTCGCCGGCCTCGTCGGAGTCGTCACCACTGTCGAGGTGATCCGGAGCATCGGGTTCCTCGGCATCGGGCGACTCGTCGCCATCGACACTGTCGGATTCGGCCTCGGCCGCACCTGCGATGTCGGGGTCGGACTCACCCTGGCTGGCGAAGTCGAGAGGCTGGCTGCCGCCATCGGACCCGACTGCGGCCAGAACTGCAGGTCCACCCGCAGCCAGGCCAAGGGCACAGACAGCGGTGGCCGCGCCGATGCGGATTCGGTGGAAGCGTCGGGCCTTCTGGAATCCCGGGGTGAGCGCGCCCAGCTCAGCACGCGCCGTGGAGGGATCGACCGGGCGCGGCGCCATGCGCTCGAACGCATCCCGGAACGGATCGGTGGTCATTGTTCGCCTCGCTTTTCGAGAATCGGTCGTAGCTTCTCACGACCCTGATTCAGGTGGTACTTCACCGCGCCACTGGAAACTCCCATGGCATCGGCAACCTGCTCCACCGAGAGCTCCTCCAGATAATAGAGGGCCATGGCCGTGCGCTGCCTTTCGGGCAGCGGCTTGAGCAGGGAGAGAAGGGTGTCGTCGACCTCGGGATCGACGACATGGTCGGGGGCCGCGGCTCGCTCTTCGTTGCGAACGCGGCGGGTGTTGGATCGGATGAGATCACGGCTGCGGTTGACCGCCACATGGCGTACCCACGCGGCGGGGGCGTCGTAGCGGCGGATCTTGCCCCACCTCACGTAGGCCTTCTGATACGCGTCCTGGAGTGCGTCGGCGGCCATCTCGGCATCGCCGATGATCACGGTGAGGGTGCGCAGCAAGCCACCGTAGGACTCGACGAAAAACGCTTCGAACTCAGCGTCGTCGCTCAAGGTTGCAGCACTCCTGAAACTGAAGGGAACGACGCCCGCCCGCGCAACAGTGTGCACCGAACCGGTGGCGGTAGCGAGGTCGAGCTGCGGAATTAGCTGCACGTATGGACACGACACAGCCACCGCTGGAGGTTTGGCCCTCAGCCACCACCCAGGCAAACACTCAGAGCAATTCGCTGATCCTCGGTCATGGCGAGCGCAGCCTCGGTGAGTTGATCGGGGTCGGTGGGGTCGGTTACGCCGAGTTCGGCGAGCAGTTCACCCTCACAGGTCGCCTGACCTTCGGGGGTGCCGGCCACCTCTAGGATGTCGCCGATCTCCTCACCGGTCACGTCGCCATCGGCGCCAGCATCCTCGATCATGGTGACGATCTGCTCACTGACACCGATCGGGTCGATCTCGAGCGCGTCGGGCGGGATGACCTCATCGTCGGTGGAATCGTCGCCGGTGTCGGAATCACCGGTGTCGCCACTCGAATCGCCGGCGTCGTCGCCGGGATCATCGGAGGTTTCATCACCGGAATCGTCGGTGGAGTCGTCGCCGGTGTCGGGGACATCGGAGGACGAATCGTCGGAGCAGCCGGCCAGAACAAGCAGGGCGGCGGCAAAAGCGAAGAGGAGTCGGTTACGCATAGTTCCAGTCCATCGGATCGTTATTCATCGTGTTGATGGTGCCAGCATTTTTCACTTCGTAATCACAACGTTGTCACGCCTGCGGTTGGGAACAGGTGTCAGGCCACGCAGAGTGTTGCGAATTGAAGACAGTTCGAATGGACCATTGTGACCCTTCACTGTTTTTCCCTACTCTCTGTGTTCATCCACTCAAACAACCGCGCTAAAGTTTGATAGAGAGACAACTGTATGGCGGCAGCACAACTACACGAGATTCATCCCCAGGCAATAGTCCTCGTCGTCGACGACGACGAGGCTGTTCGAGACGGCGTCTGCGCCCGCATGCGCGCCGAGGGATTCGAGCCGGTGCCGGCCGCCGACGGCCTTGCCGCCATCGAGGCCATCCGCACCATGAGCCCCGACCTGATCGTCCTCGACCTTGAACTCCCGGGCCTCTCGGGCTTCGAAGTGCTCCGTCGAGTGCAAGCTCAGAACGGTCCCCCGATCATCCTTCTCTCCGGCCTCGGTGCCGAGTCCGACCGAGTACTCGGCCTCGAGATGGGCGCCGACGACTACGTCTGCAAACCCTTCTCGTCGCGAGAACTCGCGGTGAGGGCTCGTCGCCTACTCGAACGCACCAAGGCAAGCAACGACATCGCGGCCGACAAGTTCGAAGGCACAGTGGGAGGAACACCCATCGTGGTCGACTTCACCAGCCGACGGGTCACCGTCGCCGACAACGAGATCAGCCTCCGTCCGCGCGAATTCGATCTCCTCGCCTTCTTCGTACGAAACCCTCGCCAGGTGTTGAGCAAGCCCCAACTTCTCCAGGCCGTATGGGCAGCAGAGGTCGGCTGGGTGGGTGAAGCCACCGTCACCGAACACGTTCGCCGGTTGCGCACCAAGCTCAAGGTGCAGGGATCCGATCAAAGCCC
>JAJCXY010000123.1 GCA_029263215.1 Acidimicrobiales bacterium | reverse complement strand
CGGGCGAGGGTGACGAAGTTGTTGACCGTGAGCGGCGTGCTTTCGGTGTCGAGGGTGACCCGAATTTCGCCCTCACTCGTGTCGAAGACGGCCACATGGGTCTGGCTGGGATCGATGCAGATCGGTTGGGGGCCGGCGAAGTCGACCGTGCGATCCGATGAACCGTCGGTGGCGGGACAGTCCGCGGCGGCAGGCGTGGGTGTGTCGACCGCGTCGCCTGATCCGGTTGGTGCGTCGGTTGGGGCAGGGGTATCGGAGTCTGCGCTGTCGAGCGCGGTGCCGGTGTCCGCCGTGTCGGTGTCGTCGTCAGCGGTCAGAACGAAGATTGCACCTCCGAGTATTAGAACCAGAAGCAGCACGCTCCCGTAGACGAATCGACGTCGGGTCTGAGCTACCTGGTGCTCGCGGGCGGCCTCGATCCGGCTGCTCTCCCGGTTGGCCCTTTGACGTTCACGCTTTTCGTTGGTCACGGGGAGCAACGGTACCCAACCGCGCCCCGCTCGCCATGTCAGGACACCTCGGCGACGCTGAGTTCAGAGACCCGCAGCCCTACGGCGAGGTTGTCGATCGATGCCTCATGTAGAGCGGTGGCCGCATCGAGGGTCCCGCTGATCTCGCCGATGATCGGATGGACCGGGTTTTCGGCGAGAAGGTCGCCGGCTTCCTCGGTGGTGACGAGTCCGAGTTGGCCTTGGAGCGACCCGTCGATGCTGGTGAACATCACCACCGAACCAATGGGGTAGGCACCATCGGCCGGGAGTCCGGTGGCATCGATGGTGAAGCCGGCGTCGCCGTCGCCACCGACGATGGTGAGGCCGGGAAAGACGGGAGTGATCAGGGCACTTTCGTAGGTGCCATAGTTGGCAAGCGTTACGAACAGATTGGCCGCTTCAGGAGCAGCATCTGAGTTGATCGTGATAGCGATGGGGTCGAGGCCGGCGCCGAACGTCATGTCGATGTCGTAGGCGGCGCTCGGATCGATGCACTGGGGTGGAGCCGTCTCGAACTGGGTTGTGCGCTCCTGGCTGCCATCGACGGCGGGGCAGGGGGTGGACCCCGTGAGAGCGGCCCCGGCAAAGAAGGGATCGACGAGGCTCGGAGGCGTCGTGGTGGTGGGCAGGGGGTCGATCGCCTCGCCGGTCGTGGGGGCGGTGTCGGAGCCGGTGAGGAGAAGTCCAGCGGCGAGAGGGGCCATAAGCGCCACGGCGAGGAACCCGACCACACCACCGAGGATGAGCCGCTTGCGTCGGTCCTTGCGCACGAAGGTCTCCTGGCGGCGCTGTTCTGTGCGCTGGGCTGCGACGCGGCGCTTGTTCATTTCCTGCTTGGAGACCACGGTTCGCGACGCTATCGGGCGGTCGACTGAGAGTGGCTGCGCCCAGAAGCTCAAAGGGTCGTGGTCGGGGCCGATTGACAGAGAGAATCCATGTCTCTCGCCAACCACGACGAGGATCGCGTCCTCCCCAGTGAGGAAGAGTTGCGCGATGTCGTCGATCGTCACGCCGCGGCCGTATACCGGGTTGCGCTCTCGGTCGTGCACGACCCGTCGCTGGCCGACGACGTAGTGCAGGAGACGATGCTCAAGGCGTGGCGGCGGTCACCGGTGGCCGCGGGCGAGGAAATCCCCAAGGCCTGGCTGCTGAAAGTGGCGCGGAACACAGCGATCTCCCTCCTCCGGACCCGCCGCGAAGACCTCCACGACCCGATTACCCTTCCCGAGGCCCCGGGGGGCGTCGAAACACCTCGGACAGTGGAGGGCCGGGCTCAGCTCGCCGAACTCTGGGAGGCAATGCGTCACCTCGACGAGGACGCCCGCGCCCTGATCATTTTGAAAGAGGTGGACGGACTCTCCTACGAGGAGATCGCCGCCACCCTCGAACTTCCCCTGCCGACCGTTAAGACCCGACTCTTTCGTGCCCGAAAGGCGCTGAAGAATGCACTGAAGGAGTGGCGATGATCCACCGACATCCTTCCCGTAATCAACTCCAGCTGTGGCTCGACACCGGTGCCAAGCGCCGCTCCACCAATCGGACCGAGCGCCATGTCGCGGAGTGCGAGCACTGCCAGGACACTCTCGAGGAACTCACCGAGCTCGACGAGGCCCTCGTCGCCGATCTTCAGCTGGCGACCACCCCGCCCGATGACCTCACCGCTCGCACCCATAGCGGTGTCGACGATCGCCTGCGCAACGAGGCCGCGATCGGTTCCTTCCTCGATCTGTTCACCATCGGGTGGGATGTGGCTCGCACGATTCTCGACCCGGCCGATGAGGCGATCGGGGGGTCCGCTACTGACGGTGACATCCCTCACGACGGTTCGGGGTCAGCCGATGAGATCGATGGAGGAACACGATGATTGATCCTTGGATCTACGCAACCGGCGCCATCCTCGTTGGCCTGCTGTCCGGTGTGGTGGGTGCCGCCCTCGTGCGTCGCATCATCTTGAACGAGCGCCGCGACCGCCAAGAAGCCCTCGACGCGGCGCGCGCCACGGCCACCTTCCTTTTCTTGTTCTTCACCTCCCTCGGGGTTGTCGTGGCCATCGGCTTCACCAATCCCGACACGCTCGAGCCGATCCCGGCGGAAGTGCTTCGCAAGAGTCCCCGGATTCTCGCCGCCGGTCTGATTCTCATCGCCGGTCGTGCGATCGCGTTCGCGATCGGCGGGATGGTGAACACCGCGTTCACCGGCTCCAGCGCGCGCATTCGTGCCCAGGTGGGGAGCGCGGCCCGAACCCTCGTCTACGTGATCGCTGGAGTGTTGGCCCTGAGCCAGCTCGGTGTGGAGACCACGGTCCTGAGCCTGGTCGTGGCCGCGGTGGCCTTTGGTATCGCCGGTGCGTTCGCTCTTCTCGTGGGGCTCGGAGGTAGACAACTCGGAGGTGAGCTTGCGGCCGGTCGCTATCTGCACCGTCTGGTGCGGGTGGGCGATCTGGTGACCATCGACTCCGTTTCGGGCCGAATCGTGGCTTTGCATCCCGCTTCGGTGGAGATCGCCGCGGCCGACGGAGCGTCGGTGCATGTGCCCAACACCCGTCTGACCCAGGGCGACCTGCGGGTCGATCATGGCGAATAGGCCAAATGGCCCATTGTCGAGGAATTCCGAGAAATCCCCAGAAATAGCGCGACTCGCGGCCTCCTCGTGCGTTGTACAGGTAACGCCGCCAACATTCACCGGGCACACACACCCAGCGGCCTGCCTCTCCGAGAGGCACAGATCACCAATCGGACTGGACTCCCGATCGGCACGATGACGGAATGGACCGCTCCCCAAAGGCGGTCCATTCCAGTTTTTGGCCTCTCTTCTGCTTTGCTTGACTGGTGAGGCTCATCGCACCGGTCCTGGCTCTGATCGTCGTGGGTTCCGCGTGCTCGGTCCAGGACTCTCCGAATCGACGAGACGAGACGGATGCAACGGTGCCCGCCACGACCGAGACGGCCGATGCCTCCCCCGAACCCGCGGCGGCGGATGCCGGCTCCGTCGGGCTGCTCACCGTCGGCGATTCCCAGTACTCACTCGTATTCGATTGTTACGCGCCGGGGGCGGGGGAGATCCTCGCCATCGGTGTCGGGACCGATCCCCTCACCGATACCCGGGTTGAGGCCTATGTGCAGGCCTTCCTCGGAACTCCGTACTTCGGCGTGGAGATCGAGGCGGTGGGTGAGGAACCCGTGCTCTATGAGGCAGCGCTCGAGGGCATCCTCGAATTCTCTTTCGCCGACGACGTGTTGCGCGTCGATGATGTGGCTCTGGTGACCGAACTCGATCTCGACACCCTCACCGGCATTCCGGCCGGACTCGGCTCGGTGGTTGTCGAGTGTCGCGAATACCTCGATGAGCTACCCGCCGACTTCGTCACCGGGTGACGATCAGGCGGCCTCGCACGGCACGGCGTCGAGCACGAGGGGTATCCGGCCGGACCGGAAGGTCTGCACGACCCCATCGGTGATCGTGAAGATCACCCGGAACTCGGCGTCGGACTCGTCGGCGGGAATGAACACGAGGTCGGTGGTGGCATCGTCGATGGGTGTTCGCTCGATCTGATCACCGAACAGCTGGATGATCTGGCTCTCGTCGGTGCCGATGCCGATCCCGGACCGGGTGGTGATAGGACCGGAGGCGATGTCGACGCGTTCGATGGTGCCCTCGTGTACGACGAAGCTGACCCCTTCGGGGGCATCGACCGGAGTGACCCGGTAGCACTCGCTGACGGGTTCACAGGGAATCATCGATGTGCCGGCCGCCTGTTCGGCCTGGAATACCGTCATGCCGAAGTGCACGGTGTCGAGTCCGACGGTGCTGATCGAAGAGTTGGCGCCCAACGACGGTACGGCCGGTTCGTCGGTCGAGTCGTCGGCATCGGTGGACTCGGCATCGGTGGACTCGTCGTCGGTGGCGGACTCAGACCCGGAGTCGAGGGTGCAGTTGGTGGGGATGCTGGTGGTTGTGGTGGACGTGGTCGTGGAGGTCGTGCTGGTGGAACTCGTGGAGGTGGTGGTCGTGGCCGCGATCGTCTCGGCGTCGTCGTCGTCACGGGGCCAGGAAACGACAAAGATGGCGGCGCCCAGGATCACGATGAAGGCGACGAGGACGGCGATGAGCTGACGAGGTTGCACACCTCGATGGTAGAACGCGATCCGCCGAGACGGATGTCACAGCTCATATGAGTGCCACGTCACAGAACGATCGGCCGATCGCGTCGACGATGGCCCCACACGGATCGAAAGGGACTGATCCGTAGGCAGGGAGACGATCGAGATGCATTGCTCACCACACCCATGGGGAGCCATTGACCGAGACATCATGAGCCGTGACCTCACCGGTCGGGACCGTGTCGCCCGGAGCACCCCGGGTTCTGGTGAAGCGGGTTGGGCCATGACGGGGCCGCGTCAGGTTCAGCCCGTGCACACAATGAAGGATCGGCTCGTCGCCGCAGTCGCTGCTCGTCGAAACTCCGGGCCGCGATGGTGGGCCGATCTCACCGGGCCGGTGAACCGGCGAACAGGCCGAAAGCTCGATGCCCTCGGTCGTTGCCGGCTTGCCGCCGAAGGTCGGGTGATCATCCGTCGAGGCACACGAGCTGATGCCTACTTCCTGATCGAAGAGGGCAGGGTGGCCATCACGTCACCGCATGCAGACCACGAGGAGTTGGGCGTGCCCACCGCCATCCTCGAGCCGGGCCACTACTTCGGTGAGATCACCGGACTCAACCACGACGCGCCCACCGCCGACGGTGGGCCAGCCTCGTTGCTCCGAACGGCAAGTATCCACGCGGTCGAGCCATGCCGGCTCAGGGTGCTGCGCCGTACCGAGATGTTGACCCTGATGGAACTCGCACCCGAGGCCGCGGTCGCCATCAGCCGGCGCGCAGCCGGCCCGGCGATCAGCGCGGAGCGAACCTCAGTACCGGTCTGACCGGCCGGGGACCCAGCTCGTTCCGGCCAGCGGTACGCCGGCCATCGCTGCGGCTTCGACGGTGAGCGCGGCGAGATCCTCGGTATCGAGATTGTGGACATGCGACTTGCCACACGCCCGCGCCAGGGTCTGGGCCTCGAGGGTGAGCACCTGGAGGTAGTTGGCGAGTCGTCTACCGGCGATCACGGGATCGAGACGCGCCGACAGCTCCGGGTCCTGGGTGGTGATACCAGCGGGGTCGGTGCCGTCCTGATAGTCCTCCCAGTAGCCCGCAGATGAACCCAGTTCGCGATACTCATCCTCTCTCTCCGGTGAGTTATCGCCTATGGCGATGAGCGCGGCGGTGCCGATGGAGACGACGTCGGCGCCGAGGGCCAGGGCCTTGGCCACGTCGGCGCCACTGCGGATGCCACCGGCGGCGATGAGCTTCACGTCTCTGTGCATTCCGAGGTCCTCCAGCGCCCGCACTGCTTCGGGTATCGCGGCGATCGTGGGTATCCCGACGTGTTCGATGAATACGTCCTGGGTGGCGGCCGTCCCTCCCTGCATGCCATCGACCACGATCGCGTCGGCCCCGGCCTTCACCGCGAGGGTCGTGTCGTAGTAGGGGCGGGCCGCTCCGATCTTGATGTAGACCGGCACCTTCCAATCGACGACCTCTCGGAGCTGGGTGATCTTGATCTCCAGGTCGTCGGGGCCGGTCCAGTCCGGGTGGCGGCTGGCCGATCGCTGGTCGATGCCCTCCGGGAGGGTTCTCATCCCCGCCACGCGTTCGGTGATCTTCTGCCCGAGGAGCATTCCGCCGCCTCCGGGCTTGGCCCCTTGACCCACGACCACTTCGATCGCGTCGGCCTGGCGTAGGTCGTCGGGGTTCATGCCGTAGCGCGATGGGAGGTATTGGTAGACGAGGATGGAGGAGTGGCCGCGTTCTTCCTGGGTCATGCCCCCGTCACCGGTGGTGGTGGAGGTGCCTACCGACGAGGCGCCTCGACCGAGTGCCTCTTTCGCTTCTGCGGACAGAGACCCGAAACTCATTCCGGCGATCGTGATGGGAATGTCGAGTTTCACCGGATTCTCGGCGGTTCGCTCGCCGATGATCACGTCGGTGGCGCATGCCTCGCGGTACCCCTCGAGGGGGTAGCGCGACATGGATGCGCCGAGGAACACGAGATCGTCGAGGGTGGGCAGAACTCGCTTAGCGCCGAAACCGCGAATCCGGTAGACACCGGTATTGGCGGCCCGTCGGATCTCGGCGATGACATTTCGATCGAAGGTGTACGACTCGCGAAGGGCCCATTGGTGTGAAGTCATGATGTTGCTCCCTTGGCCGCTGCGACCTCGGCGTCGATGTCGTCGGGATGGAAGTTGTAGAGCTCTCGGGCGGAGCCGTAGCGGGCGAAATCGGCCGGGGAGGCGTCGAGTCCTGAGGCTTCGAGGAGTTGGGTGAGCCTTTCGGTGTGCTCGGGCCGCATCTCCTTCTCAACACAGTCGGCACCGAGCGAAGCCACATCGCCCCTCACGAACAGTCGGGCCTCGTAGATGGAATCGCCCAGGTCCTCCGCTGCATCGCCGAGAACGACGAGATCGCCAGCCTGGGCCATGAACGCGGTCATGTGACCAACGTGGCCACCCACGACGATGTCGACTCCCTTCATCGAGATCCCACAGCGGGCGCCGGCGTTTCCTTCGATCACGAGGAGCCCGCCGTGGCCGGTGGCGCCGGCCGACATTGTGGCGTTGCCTGTGATGTGAACGGAGCCGGACATGATGTTCTCCGCCAGCCCGGTGCCGGCATTGCCGTAGATGTGAACGGCGCCCCGCTGGTGCATGCCGGCGCAGTAGTAACCCACCGACCCGTCGATCTGGACGGCGATCTCGCTGGTGATGCCTGCAGCGACGGCGTGGGCGCCACGCGGATTGGCGATGTGGAAGCTGCCCCTGTCGGCATCGTGGAGCGCCTGGTTGAGGTCGCGTACCGACGATGAGGCGAGATCGAATGTGGCCGTCATGACGCACGGCTCCAGCTGTAGATACGGGCGGGTTCGGGTTCGAATACCTCGGCGTGCTCGACGTCTGGAAGGCGGGCGATGGCCCGGTACTCAGAAGACATTGCGACCCAGTCGTCGGTTTCGGCTACGACGGCCGGCTTGCACGAGATCGGGTCGCGAAGTATCGCGAAACCGTCTTCCACTCCGATCGCAAATGTGAAGAAGCCGTCGAGATCTACGAGGGCGGAGCCGAGAGCGGTGTCGATGCTGTCGCCTTCGCGTAGGCGCCAGGAGAGGTAGCCGGCAGCGACTTCGGAGTCGTTGTCGGTTTGGAACGATTCGCCGTGTCGGCGCAGTTGTTTTCTGAGCTGGAAGTGATTCGACAGCGACCCGTTGTGAACGAGACACGTGTTTGCCCCGGTGGAGAATGGGTGAGATCCGTTGGTGGTGATGGCGGACTCGGTTGCCATGCGGGTGTGGGCGATCGCATGGGTGCCGGTTCGCGACGACAAGTCGTAGCGAGATGACACGAGGTCAGGATCTCCTACCGACTTGTAGAGCTCGATCTGAGTGCCATGGCTGAGGACGGCGACGTCGTCGACGTTGTCGATGATCCATTGTCGGGCCAGGCGTCCATCGCCGGTGGTCTGGAACACAGCGTGATCGAGAACGGCGCTTACCTCAACCTCGGCTTCCAGCACCGACTCGAGGGTGGCGGCGGTTGGGCCCCACTCGGGTGAGCGGCCCTCGGCTAGGACCGTGACCCGCGTTCGGTCCGGTGTTGCATCGTCGTATACGGCGAACCCTGCGCTGTCGGGACCCCGCTCTCGCATCTCGTGGAGCATCATGGCGGTGAGGCGCCCGAGGTCGTTGCGGTACCTCTCGGTCTTCAGAAAGAGGCCGACGATTCCACACATCTGTGTACTCCAAGCGGGCTGAGGGTTGGGTGGTGCCGAGATGAATCTGAGGAAGGTTTTGACACCAGTGAAGGACTTTCACCTACAGTAGTGGTAAGTGCAGCTACGGTCGAGTCCAACTTGATCAAGATTTTGGGGGAACGTCATGAGTGCTCTGGAACAGATCCAGGCCAAGGTGCAAGAGGACGGCGTCGAGTTCATCTACGCGATGTTCGTGGAGATGCACGGTAAGCCGTGCGCGAAACTGGTGCCGGTGGCGGCGCTCGGCAGCCTGATGGCCGACGGCGCAGGCTTCGCCGGCTTCGCCGCGGGACCCATGGGTCAGGATCCGTCACACCCCGATCTACTTGCGATCCCCGATCCGGCGTCGTACACCCAACTGCCGTGGCAGCCCAATGTGGCGGTGATGCAATGCGACCCAACCGTGGAGGGC
This sequence comes from Acidimicrobiales bacterium, assembly GCA_029263215.1. Taxonomy (GTDB): domain Bacteria; phylum Actinomycetota; class Acidimicrobiia; order Acidimicrobiales; family Aldehydirespiratoraceae; genus OFTM10. The sequence continues at coordinate 24,210 of JAJCXY010000123.1, read as the reverse complement.
GAGTTGTGGCCCTACGCGCCGCGAGTAATTCTTCGCCGTTCGCTCGACGAGTTGGCGAAGCGCAATCTCGTCTTGAAGGCGGGTGTCGAGGCGGAGTACTCCCTCGTGGTGCGCAACGAAGACGGATCCCTCTCGGTGGCCGACGAGCGCGACGTCGACACCCTGCCGTGCTATGACGCACGCTCACTCACGCGCATGTTGCCCCACCTAACAGCGGTGTCGAAGAACCTCGACGCCATGGGCTGGGGCAACTACGCGAACGATCATGAGGACGCCAACGGGCAATACGAGCAGAACTGGCAGTACGCGGATGCGCTCACCACCGCCGACCGACTGATCGTGTTCAGACTGATGATCCACACCCTGGCCCAACGCGACGGCCGCTACGCCACGTTCATGCCCAAGCCGTTCTCCAACCTGACCGGCAACGGGCTCCACACCCATCTCAGTCTGTGGTCCGCCGACGCCGACGAACCCCTGTTCCCGGGTACCGGCGACGACAGCAAGGGTCTCGGGCTGAGCGACATGGCATACCAGTTCACCGCCGGACTTCTGGCCCATGCCGGCGCTCTGGTGGCGGTGGCCTGTCCCATCGTGAACTCCTACAAGCGTATGGGTGTGGGTGCGCCGGTATCGGGCGCCACCTACGCACCGGCCTACGCGGCCTACGGGGGAAACAATCGCACCCACATGGTTAGGGTCCCGGAACCCGACCGTATCGAGGTGCGCCTTCCCGATGGCGCGGCCAACCCCTACCTGTTGCTGTCGGCGATGCTTGCGTGCGGCCTCGACGGCATCGATACCCAAGCCGATCCGGGTGAGCCCAATGTCGACAATCTCTACGCCCTCTCCGCTGAGGAGGTTTCGGCTCGCGGCATCAAGGTCCTTCCTCCGACCTTGATGCACGCGGCCGAGAACCTTGCCGGCGACGAAGTGCTCGGTGCCGGCCTCGGGATGACTGCTCAGGGCCCTTACCGCGACTATTTCGCCCAGGTGAAACGCGACGAGTTCATGGCCCACCACCATGAGGTCACAGCTGGCGAGGTCGCTCGTTACCTGACACTGTTCTGATGTGATGTCACGTGACCGCTGAAGCGGTAGAGCCGGGCCAGCTCAGCGCCGACGAGGTCTATCGAGTGGTGGGTGAACGGGTTCGAGAGTTTCGCCTCGGTCTCGGGCTCACGATGGAGCGGTTCGCCCGAAACGCGGGGCTGTCTCTCGGGATGCTCTCCAAGATCGAGCATGGCCAGACTTCACCGAGTCTTGCCACCCTCACCAGTCTCGCCAACGCCGCTGGTGTGCCTTTCACCGCATTCTTTCGCGGACTCGACGAGGAGCACGATGCGGTCATCGTTCCGGCGGGCGGGGGTCTCGACATCGTCCACGAAGGAGCTAGTGCCGGCCGTCGCTATCAGGACCTCGGCGCTTTGCGAGGACCCCTTCGCCAGATCGAGCCGGTTTTGGTCACCATCACCGAACCAAACGAGGTCTTTCCGCTCTTCCAACATGGCGGCGTCGAGTTGCTCTACATCGTGGATGGCGTGATGGAGTACGGCTACGGCTCCAAGCGCTACATCCTCGGTCCCGGCGACACCATGCAGTTGCACGGCGATGTGGCCCACGGCCCCACCGCGCTCATCGAGCTACCGCTCAGGTTTCTCTCCTTGAAGGTTCATCCCCTGCCCGAGCAGTGAGCGCGGCCTCCACCGATGGATGGCAGGCGATCTCTCCGGAATTGATGAACGCCTCGTGGTTGGCCTCGACCTCAGCGGCGACGTAGCGGTAGTTGACAAGCACACCCGCCGACTGGCGCAGCCCGTTGTCGGATAGATCGCCCAGTGGGTTGATGCGCTCGAGCCGGGCCCCGTTGCGGAGGTGGAACCGGGCGACAGGGTCGAGGGGGAAGATCCCCCGCTTGGCCTCCGTGAGGTACTGGGCACAGGCGGTCTCCAGAGATGCTCCAGCGTTCTGCACCAGCTCGAGGGTAGGTGCCGTCGAGGTAGAGAGGGTTGCGAAGAATTCCGGGGACCGGTGTTCGAGCCAGGCGAGGGCGGGGCTTGTGTGATTCGTCTTCAACCAAGTCATCAGGCCAGGGACCGGCGAGAGGGTCGAGAACCGGTTGAGCTCGGGCATCTCCGCCTCGAGTACCTCCATCACTTTCTTCAGCAGGAAGCTGCCGAACTCGATTCCCCTCAAGCCGGGCTGGCAGTTGTTGATCGAGTAGAAGATCGCCGTGTCGACCGGCGGCATCGGATCCGCTGGGGCTTCCTGCTCGAGGAGGGTGGCGATGCGGTTGGTGAGTTCGTCGGTGAGCGCGACCTCGACGAAGATGATCGGGTCGTCGGGAAGAGCCGGGTGAAAGAAGGCAAAACAGCGACGGTCGCGTTGAAGGCGGCGGCGGAGATCGCCCCAGCCTCTGATTTCGTGAACGGCTTCGTAGTCGATGATCTTCTCGACAACCGAGGCGGAGGCGGTCCAGTCGATTCGTCTCACGCGGAGAAAGCCCCGGTTGAACCAGGACGACAAGACATGGAACAGATCGGCTTCAACCGGGTCCAGATGGGGGTGAGCGGGGAGCGTCTTGATGAGAACGGCGCGCATCTCGACCATCACCTGGGTGGCAGTGGGGGCGGTGTTCAGGGCCCGAAAGAGGCGGAGGCGGGGTGTTTCGAGAACATCGCGCAGAGCCTGGAGGGTGCCGGCGTTCGGCTCGGTCCGGTAGGTGTCGTAGGCCGCGTTGATGTCGTCGGGAACGCATTCGAGTTCGGCGGCGAGGAAGTCGAAGAACGCCAGCCGAGTCTTCGTGTCGAAGGCCCGATAGCGCCTGATCACCTGGTCTGCGAGGGAGACGACGGCCTCACCACGCACTGCCAGCAGGGCTCGGCAGGTGGCCTTCATCGCGGCGAGTTCTCGGCCCGATGAGCTCAGCGGAGTGACTTCCGGGGACGGTGGCCTTGACATCAGCTGGCGGATACAGGACTATTCATAGCGGATACTATATCCGGTATGTGGATATATGTCACGAACTGTCCTCCCTAGGAGGGGCGTTCGATCAGGTGCATTCCCGTAGCTGTCTTCGGGAGGGGGAGAAATGGCGCCGCTCATCGAGTTCAAGAATATTCACAAAGGCTTCCCTGGAGTCCAGGCCCTGACCGATGTCAGCTTCTCAGTTGCACCGGGCGACATCCACGCGCTCGTCGGTGAGAACGGCGCCGGCAAGTCGACCCTCATCAAGATCGCCACTGGTGCGCACCGTCCCGATGCGGGAACGATCCTGATCGAGGGGGAAGAGCTCCGACTCCAAAGCCCGCGCGAGGCCATGGAAGCCGGGATTCGGGTGATCTACCAGGAGCGGCACATCGCCGAAGAACTCACTGTCGCGGAGAACATCGTGCTCGGCCAGCTCCCAAAGGCTCGCTACGGATTCTTGTCCGGTAGCGCGATCAAGCGTGAGGCTCAACGCAAACTCGACCGACTCGGGCTGCATTTTGATCTCGCGGCTCCGGCCCGCACCCTTTCGGTCGCCGACCGCCAACTCCTCGAAATCGCGAGGGCAGTTTCGTTCCACGCGAAGTTGATCGTCATGGACGAGCCCACCGCCTCCCTGCATCCAGGAGAGGTGGAGGTCCTGTTCGATGTCATTCGGGGCCTGAAGGCGGAGGGCATCACCGTCCTCTACATCTCCCACCATCTAGAGGAGATATTCGAGATCGCCGATCGGGTCACGGTGCTTCGCGATGGACAGCTAGTCGACACCGCCCCCACAGAAGACCTTGATATTCCGGGCCTGATTCGGATGATGTTCGGCGAACAGGTTCGCATGGAGCGCGCCGAGATCCATGGAGGAGAAACAGACCAAGCGGGCGAAGTGGCCATCGGCGTGCACCGGGTCAGCTACGGAAGAAGCCTCAGTGACGTGAGCTTCGATGTTCGCTACGGGGAGCTGGTTGCGATCACCGGAGCAGTCGGATCGGGGACCCAAGAGCTCGCTCGGGTGCTATCGGGAGCCGAGACGCCTCCTGAGGGCGTTGTTACCGTCGACGGGAACGAAACAGTGGCCGCCAGCCGGCCCCGCGCTGCAGCCGGGGGAGTGGCGTTCATCCCCGGCGACCGAAAGCGCCAAGCCCTGATGCTCGACCGATCCGTCGCCGACAACGTGCTCCTCGCCGACTATGCCCTGGGGCGTCGTGGCACGGTGGTGCAGCCCCGTCGCGAAAATGCCCTCGCTCGCCGACTCTGTGACGAGCAGGCCGTGAAGGTCACTGACGTCCGTCAGCCGATTCGAACCCTCAGTGGCGGCAATCAACAAAAGGTGATCATCGGGCGCTGGAGCGACGTCGGTTCCCAGATCTTCGTCTTCGAGGACCCCACCGCCGGAGTCGACATCCCCTCGAAGATCGAGATCTATCGCACCCTCCGACAGCTCGTGGCGGAGGGCGCCGCGGTTGTCGTCATTTCAACCGACCTCCAGGAGATCTACTGCCTCGCCGACCGAGTGCTGGTGATGCGCAACGGCGAGATCGCAGGAGTGCTGGAAGGGGCGGCCGCAACCGAACAGGCCGTCTTCGACATGGAGATGATGTCCATCAACGACGATGCGGAGGTCGGCGCATGACAGGAGACCCAACGCGGAAACCCTCCGCGGAATCTTTCAGATGGCCCTCGGTGATCTCGCCGATCGGCAGGGAGAACATCCGCGTCTACGTGCCCCTAGTGGTTGCCATCATCGGGCTGTCGATCTACACAGGGTCTCGCAACGACCTCTTCCTGACCTGGAACAACTTCGAGCTCATCTTGCTGGCGAGCGCGCCGTTGGGGATACTCGCCGTCGGCCAGACCCTTCTACTGGTGGGTGGACACCTGGATCTCTCGGTGGGATCCATGGTGTCGATGACCAGTGTCATCGTCGCTCTGCTCATCAGGGACCACTCGTTAGGCGAGGTTCCGATTCTCGTCGTGGTCCTCATCATCGGGGCGTTGGTCGGCCTGATCTACGGATTGATCGTGGCTTTCATCCGCGTGCCATCCTTCATCCTCACACTTGGCGGCCTGAGTGTGATCTCGTCGATCGGCCTCACCCTCTCGAACACCGCGACGATCGGCGTGCGCGAAGGGTTCGGTTCGCTCCGGTCGACCGAATTGCTCGGATTCCGTCTCCCGGTGATCATCTGGATGGCGGTGTTGGTGGTAGCTGGGTTCGGGCTGCACTTCACGCGCTTCGGCCGCAACGTATTCGCGATGGGCTCATCGGAGGAGGCGGCCTACCTGAGTGGAGTGCCCACGAAGCTCACCACTGTGGTGTTGTTCATGGTGAACTCCATGCTGGCCGCGGTGGCCGGCGTGCTGTTCTTCGCTCGGATCGGCGCCGGCGCACCGCGAGGTGGAATCGGTCTCGAACTCACCACCATCGCCGCCATTGTGCTCGGCGGGGCCTCCCTGGCGGGAGGGCGGGGCACGATCCTCGGCAGCTTCCTCGGTGTATTGACCCTCGGCTTCGTCAGCAGTTCGCTGACCTTCCTCGACGTACCCGAGTCCTACAGCCCATTGGTCTTCGGCGGCGTCCTGATCGGAGCGGTCCTCATCACCGCCATCGCCGAGATCCAAAGACAGCGGGCCTCGACCACCGTGGTCGAGCATTCACCCGAGTCAGATGCCGACCCGGCAGACGACAACGACACAGAAATACCCAAACCCAGACAAGGAGCAGAATGAAATGAGTCCGACGACACCGGAAACCGGTCCCGACGGCATCGAGGTCGTCCGGAAGAAACTGTGGGCAGTACCAACGAGGAGACAGTTGATCCTTGGGGGCGGCGCCGCTCTCGGCGGTGCTGTGCTGTTGGGCGCCTGCGGTGACGACGACGATTCGAGCAGCTCGTCCTCAGGCGACGACACCTCAACGGGTGGCGACGACACGGCGGCGTTGCCAGGGGAGGGCAAGACGATCGGGTTGGCTGTGAATCTGCTCAACCTCTACGTGCAGTACGTCGCCGCCGGAGTGATCGAGGCCAGCCAAGCTGCCGGCTACGACTTCATCGGCACCAACGCCAACTTCGACGTGGCCAAGCAGGTCGCCGACATCGAGAGCATGGTTGCCCAGGGCATTGATGGCTTGGTCATCTTGCCCGTCGATGCAGAAGCGGCCGCCACCGCAGCCCAACTCGCCCAGGACGCCGGTGTGGCCGTCGGCCACGCCCTGTGGCCCGGACCCAGCACCGGTGATGAGTTCTTCACCTCTGTGGCCGCGCTCGACTCTGTGGCGGGCGGAAGGTTGATCGGCGAGTGGATCGTCGAGAACACCGAGCCGGGGCAGATCATCGTGTCGCAGGGAATTGTGGGCCAGGGCTTCTCGGAGCGGATCGACGAGGGCCTCGACGCGGTTCTCGAAGGTACCGACTGGGAGATCGTCGTCCGCGAGCAGGGATTCTTCGATCCCGCTGTCGCGGTGGAGATCGTCGAGACCGGAATACAGGCCAACCCCGACGTATCGATCATCATCGATTACTCGGCATCGATGGCGGGTGGCATCTCGTCGTTCCTGGAAAACAACGGGATCGAGAACATCACCCACCTCACGTCCGACATCGACGACAACCTGCTCCAGTGGTTCGGCACGCCTTACCTGGCTGGCACCCGCTACTACTCGCCTGCCCAGACCGGCCTCCTGCCGGCTCTGGAGGTGCGTAAGGCAATTGAGGGTGGCACTCCCACCTTCGAACAGCCGATCGACCAGGTGATCGCCACCGCCGACAACATCGATCAGGTGATCGCAGACAACCCGTTCAACTATCCCGAATACAACGACATCACGTCGAACATCTGAGGCTCGGAGAGGACCTGTCATGCAACTTCTTCAATCGTTCTCGGTGGAGGCACCGATGGATCAGGCGTGGCAGGCCCTCACTGACCTGGAGTTGATCGCTCCGTGTCTGCCCGGTGCCCAACTCGATGAGGTGAACGGAGACGAACACCGAGGCCATATCCGCGTGAAGTTGGGTCCGATAGCAACCCACTTCGCCGGTATGGCGGTGTTCAAGGAGCTTGATGAAGGCGAGCGACGCGTCGTGCTCGCGGCCTCGGGAAAGGACAAGCGGGGTGCGGGCACCGCAGAGGCTGAAATCGTGGCCCTGCTGCGCGAAGACGGGGCCCGCACCACCGTCGACCTCACGACGGATCTACAGATCAGCGGCCGAATCGCCCAGTTCGGACGAGGAGTGGTTCCTGACCTGAGTGCAAAGATGATCGACCAGTTCGCAGAGAATCTTGCTGGGGTCTTGGAGGGTCGCGAGCAAGAGGCGCCTTCGGCGAGTGGTGCCGAACCGCCCGCGGCCGAAGTGACGATGGCAGACCTGGTTCCGGCGAGGGCACGAGTTCAGCTGCTGGTGATGGCCGGTCTCATCGTGTTCTTCCTGGCGCGTCGCCGCCATCGGCGCTCGCCAACAAACATCGGAGGTACCAATGACGTCCAGAATTCTCGGTGAGTGCACATACGACGAGGTAGCGGAGGCGATCGCCGCGGAGAGGTTGGTGATAGTACCGACCGGCGCCACCGAGGCGCATGGGCCCCATCTGCCCACCGACACTGATTCTCATCAGGTGGCCGAGGTGGCTCGGCGTCTCGCCGAGCCGCTCGATGCGATGGTGGCGCCTACCCTCGAGTACGGCATCTCGAAGACGTTCGAGCACTTTCCGGGCACGATTTCCCTGTCGATCCCGATCTACCAGGAACTGCTCTATGAGGTCGGCACCGCCTTGGTGAGACAGGGGTTCCGGCGTCTGTTGTTGTTGAACGGCAACAGGCCCAACGGCACCTCCAACGATGCTGTGGCCCGTCGACTCATAGATGACCTCGACGGCGACCACGACTTCCAGGTCACCAATGTGAGTTATTGGGAACCGGCCGCGGAACGGATCGACGAGTTGAGGCGATCTCAGCGCGGCGGGATGGGCCACGGCGGGGAGTTCGAGACATCGTTCCAGTTGAGCACTCGACCCCACCTGGTGAAGATGGAGCGCCTCGAAGGGGTGAAGATGCCCCTGGTGGGATGGGATCTCGTGGAGTCCGGCGCCACGTCGCGCACCTACGGTCGGCGACCCGACATGGAAACGAACCACGCGTCGATTTTCGGTGATCCGCGGTCTGCGTCAGCGGAATCGGGGAAGGTGTTCGTCGATGCCGTGGTCGATGGCCTGATCGAGATGATGACCAACGTGCAGGTCGGCTACCGCGACCGAAACTGACCGCACGGGGGAGGTGTTCACGATGTGGATAGTGTGTTCACCCAATGACGAAATCTGAGGCGGACGCCAAAGCTGCGGAACCGTCGTCGCCCCCTGTGCTGCAGAGCCTCGACCGGGCACTTGTGGTGCTCGAATTGCTCAGCCGCAACCCCATGCGGGCGAGTCAGATTGCTGATGAACTCGATATCGCGTGGGCCACCCTGCACCGCACGCTCAACCATCTGGAGCAGCGCGGCTATCTCCACAAGGACACCGATTCCAAGGTCTACTCGGTGGGGGTGAAGCTGTGGATGCTCGGCAGCACCTATGTGGCATCGCACACCACGGTCGACCTGGCGTCGATGGAGATTCGCCAGATCGGCGACGTCTTCCCCGAGGCCGCTATGCAGCTGGTCGAGCGGGAGGGGCGCCAAGCGGTTGTGATCTCGAGTTACAACGCCATCGCCACTCCGATCACCAAGGCCACCATCGGCGTGCACCTTCCGCTGCACAGCAGCTCGAAAGGCCACCTGCTGCTGGCGCACGCACCCGAGGAGTTCATCGAGGAGTATCTGGCCGGGCCCTTGGAGATGCTCACCAGTGAGACCATCATCGACCCTGATCAGCTGAGAGAACGCCTCGCCCTGATCCGCGAGCAGGGCTTCGCGAAGACGGCCGGCGATGTCCAGCTTCACACCGCCTCTCTCGCTACCCCGATCTACGATCGCAAGGGCCAGGTTGTCGCCGCGATTTGCGCGGTCATCCCGAGAGCCACGATCGACGACCAGGAGCGGGTCGCTGCGGTGGTGGCGGCGTGTCAGCGGGCTGCCGCGTCGGTATCGGTGGGACTCGGCTGGCGACTGAGCGTGCCTCAGCCGGCACGCGACTGAAGCCGATTTCGTCCCGGCCCTCGGGCTGAAGCCGGGGCGTGAGGTGGGTTGGATTCAGGTCGCCCAGCTGGCCCTTGACTGTCCGGTCGATAAGTCATAGGGTCCTTGTAGCGGATAGCGTATCCGTATAGCGGATACTCCGGAACTCTTTCAAAGGCCGGAGATCTCGTACCTGTCAGGGGGCCGGATGAGTGAGTTGAGGGTCTCGGTCGATACCGGGGGCACGTTCACCGATGTCGTAGCCGTATACGACGATGGGCGAGTGCACGCCATCAAGACGCCGAGCACACCGGGCGATCCGAGTGCTGCGCTTCTGTCGGGCATCCGACAGGTGGTGGAGGAGTCGGGATCGGTGATGCCCGATGTCGACATAGTGGTGCACGGCACCACCACCGCCACCAACGCGGTTCTCGAACACAAGTTCTCCGGGCTCGGCCTGCTCGTCACCGAAGGATTTCGCCACCTTCTCGAGATCGCCCGCCAGTCGGTTCCCGACGGCTACGGCAACTCGTTCTTCTGGGTGAAGCCGCCCCGCCTCGTGCCCTTGCATCTTGTTCGCGAGGTGGGAGGAAGGATGGACCAGACGGGAACGGTGCTTCGTGAGCTCGACGAGAAGGCGCTCGTCGAATCGGTCCAGGAACTGGTCGACCAGGGTGTCGACCGGCTGGGTGTCTGCCTCATCCATTCCTATGTGAACGATCAGCACGAACGCCGGATAGCGGAGATCATCGGTGAGCACTTTCCAGATCTCTTCTTGTCGCTCTCCGCTGAGGTGCTCCCCGAGTACCGCGAGTACGAGCGAGCGATGACCACCCTGGTCGACGTGATGGTGAAGCCCTACGTGCGCACCTACCTCGGCCGTGCCCATGAAGAACTCAACAAGGAAGCCGGCGACACACCCCTTCTGCTGATGCAGTCCAACGGAGGAGTGGTGTCGGCCAAGGCAGCCGGCGAGAGGCCTGTCACCATGTTGCTCAGCGGACCGGCGGGCGGGGTTCTCGGAGCGGTGCACGTAGCCGAGCAGGTCGGACTCACCGACATTCTCACCCTCGATGCCGGAGGCACATCCACCGACATCTGCCTGGTGGAGAACATGTCACCCAACATCACGACCCAGTCACTCATCGAGCACTACCCGGTCAAGACACCGATGCTCGACATCGCAACTGTGGCCGCCGGTGGCGGTTCGATCGCCTGGATCGGTCAGTTCGGCAGCCTCAAGGTCGGACCCCAGAGCGTGGGCGCCGATCCTGGTCCCATCTGCTACGGACGCGGAGGCACCGATCCGTCGGTCACCGACGCGGCCGTCTCGCTCGGCTGGCTGCCCGCTGAATTCATCGGCGGCGATCTCGTGCTTGATGTCGAGTCGTCGCGTGCCGCCTTCGAGGAGCTCGGTCAGACGCTTGAGCTCAGTGCGGAGGAGGCGGCGTCCGGAGTCCTAGAGATTGCCGCAGCCAACCAGGTTCACGGCATTCGGCAGGTCACCACAACCAAAGGGCGCGATCCCGCCGATTACACCCTCCTGGCCTTCGGCGGATCCGGCGCCTTGCTGGCTGCGGTGTCCGCCGACTTCCTCAACATCCGTTCGATCCTCGTTCCTCCCTTCCCCGGCAACCTCTCGGCCTACGGCCTTCAGGTGTCAGATGTGCGACGCGACTATGTGCGCACCCTCGTCCGCCTCGAATCCAAGTCGGATCCGGCGGAGATCGATAGGCACTGGAGCAGCCTCGAGGAACAGGGTCGCCAGGAACTCCGCGATCAGGGCATCGCCGAGGAGGACTGGGAGCTGTTGCGGGTGGCCGACATGCGCTACTACGGCGAAGCCCACGAGGTGCGAGTGAGTCTCCCGAGCGGCCTCAGCGGCCTCGACGCCGTCGAAGCCATGTGGCGCCTCTTTCACCCCGAGCACGACAGTGTCTACGGCTTCTCCTACCCGGGTGAGCAGGAGGTGGAGCTGGTGCAGCTGCGGGTGCAGGCGGTAGGCCAGATGAGTCGACCGGCAAGCCTGCGTCTGAGTGGATCGGGAAGTCCGGAACCGATTGGGTCGCGACAGATCTACTGGCGAGACCTGGGCTGGACCGAGACCCCTCTCTACGATCGCTACGAACTGCCGGATGGAGCCCGAGCGCCCGGACCGGCGGTAATCCAGGAATACGGCTCGACCATCGTGGTTCCCCCCGGATGGGATGCCTCGATCGACGAGTTCGGAAACGTTCGGCTGGAGGCCACACGATGACCAGCACCACCACCCTCGGTCCGATCGAGCTGGAAGTGATCACCGGCACGATCCGTTCTGCCGAACTCGAGATCGAGGCGGCCGTCGAACGCACCGCGCGGTCGCCGATGATCCGCGATCAGCACGACTACCGGGTCGCCCTGTTCGACGCCCGCGGCCGCAAGCTAACGGGACGGTCCTATTCGGCGCTGGTCGAGCCCGTATTCGAATACTTCGACGACGGCGACATCCACCCCGGCGACGTCTTCTTCTGGAACGACCCCTACAACAGCTGCGGGGGCATTGGCCACGTGCCCGACCTCTGCACCACGGTGCCGATCTTCAAAGACGACCGGCTCATCGGCTTCTCCCAGGTCTTCGGCCACCACGACGACGTCGGTGGAATGGTGCCGGGAAGCCTGCCCGTGCAGGCCCACGACATGTGGGCCGAGGGACTCGTCATCCCGCCGATCAAGCTCTACGAGAAGGGCATGGTCAACGAGGCCGCCTTCTCGATAATCGAGCGCAACTCTCGGCTGTCCGAGCATCTTCGTGGTGACCTCGACTCCGAAATCGGCGCCGCGGTACTCGGCTCCCGACGCATCATCGCCATGGCTGATCGTTACGGCGTGGACGCACTCGAGGCCGCCTACGACGCGATCATCGAAAACTGTGCCCGCACGATCCGTGAGGAACTGCTGCCCAAGATCGAAGACGGCGTCTACACCTTCGAGGACTACATCGAGAGCGACGGCTTCAACATCGGGCCCTACGCGATGCGTCTAACGATGACGAAGACACCCGAGAAGCTGATCCTCGACTTCGCCGGCACCGACCCGGAAACCGAAGGCCCTATCAACTGGGCGATCGACTACACCGAGGGTCGCTTCGTGCGCAAGTGGATGGGTCCCGTGCTGAGGTCGCTGGCGGCCACCCCTGAGCGAGCAGCCGAGATCGACATGAACGAAGGCTGCCTCGATGTCATTGAGGCCCGATTCCCTGACAAGGGCACACTCATCACCCCAACCTTCGGGCGGCCCACCGGGCAGCGCTTCTACCTCCTCTTGAGGTCGTTGGGAATCTTCGCCGGTGCCCTGAGCAAGGCCACCAAAGGCAAGATGCCCGCCGACCACGAGACGATCCGGATCTGGGGTGTTCACGGCGACGATCGCGCCGGCGAGTTCTACCTCTTCCGTGAGGTCCTCGGAGGTGGCGGTCCTGGCCGACCCTGGTCCGATGGGAGCGACGTGGTGCACATCGTGCCCAACTCCCGCAACCTGCCGGCCGAATTCTCCGAGACACGCTACCCAGTGCTCGTGGAGAAGTTGGGACTCGCAACCGACTCCGGTGGGGCGGGCTACCGCAGAGGCGGCATGGGATACGACAAGCAGATCAGGGTTCTGTCTGACTGCTCGCTGATCTCCAATGCCGACCGATCGGTGCTCCAGCCGTACGGGGTCAACGGAGGTATGGCCGGTGTTCACTACTCGGTTTCCACTCACTCCGACGACGGTGAGAGCAAGAGCCTTCCCGGCATGCTCGATCAGTACACGGTAGAGAAGGATCTCGTCATCAACATCCGAACCACTGGCGGTGGGGGTTGGGGCGACCCGCTCGATCGCGAGCCCGAATCGGTTCGCTACGACGTTCTTTGTGACAACGTGAGTTCGGAGGCCGCAAGGGAGGTCTACGGAGTCGTTCTCACCGGACGGGCCCACACCCTGGCGGTGGATGAGACAGCCACCGAGAAGTTGAGAGAAACGATGCGAAGCGAGCGCGAACCTCTGCCCATGTTCGACCGGGGGCCCAGCTTCGCTGTGCTCAAGGACGAGGGACGAATCAACTGGCCCGATGGATGGGCCGATCCCGACGAGGGTTTCATGGCAACCGGCGAACTTCCAGCATGAAGCCCGCACCGTTCGATTACATAGCAGCCTCGTCGGTGGCAGAGGCCGCGCGAGCTCGCGCCGACTCCGACTACAGCGTCTTGCTGGCCGGAGGCCAGAGCCTCATACCCACCATGAATTTCCGCCTTGCTCAGCCCGATGTCGTTATCGATCTGTCCAGGGTCAGCGAGTTGCGCACCCTCGAGGTGGACCACTCCTGGGTTCGGGTCGCAGCGATGGTGACCCAACAGAAGACCGAACTCGATCCCGCAGTCAAGGCAGCGAATCCACTGATCGCCGAGACTCTTGCCCGGGTTGCTCACCCCGCCATTCGTAGCCGCGGGACCGTGGCGGGGAGTATCGCTCACGCCGATGGTGCCGCTGAGCTACCCGCCTTGCTCACCACTCTCGACGGTGAGGTCACTGCGGTCAGTTCCCGTGGCAGCCGAACCATAAGCGCCGAGGATCTGTTCGAGTTCCACCTCACCACCACACTCGAGGAGGACGAGCTCATCTCTGAGGTCAGGTTCCCGGTACTCGCGCCGGGTGCGGGATACGCCTTCGATGAATTCGCCCGCCGTCACGGTGATTTTGCCCTGGCCGGTGTGTGTGTTGCGCTGACGCTTCAAGATGGGAACTGTGAATCGATCGCCATAGGCGCATGCGGCATCGGCTCTCGACCTGTTCGTCTTCGCGAGGCCGAGGCCGCGCTCATGGGCGGAACCATCAACGATGAAGAGATCGCAGCTGCTCAAGAGGCAGCGCGGGGTTATGTCACCACCGAAACCGACATGACCACGACCCAGGCGTACCGACGCCATCTACTGGCCGGCTTGGTCGGTCGAACAGTGCGCACCGCGGCAGCGCGTGCCCGGGGAGGGGAATGAGAATGGCTCTCACTGATGCCAGCAACACCGTCAATGTCGAGCTGAAGGTAAATGGCAAGGCCGTCAACGCCGATGTCGACCCGCGACTGCTACTGAGCGACTACCTCCGCCACGAGCTGAGACTCACTGGCACCCACGTAGGTTGCGAACAGGGTGTGTGCGGCTGCTGCACAGTGCACATCGACGGACACCCGGCCCGGTCGTGTCTGACCCTGGTGGGCCAGCTCGATGGATCAGAGATCCGCACGGTGGAGGACCTCGCCGGAGCCGATGGCCAGCTGCACGTGGTGCAAGAGGCCTTCCACAACAACCACGCCCTTCAGTGCGGGTTCTGTACTCCTGGCTTTCTCATGTCGATTGTGGGCCATATCGAGCACGAAGAGAATCCGGACCTGAGCGACGAGGGCATCAGGGATGCGATCTCGGGCAACCTTTGCCGCTGCACCGGCTATCAGAACATCGTCTCCGCGGTTCGTGAGGCGATCGAAGGGAGCGACAGGTGAGCACCCAGATGTTTGGCGAGAGCATCAAGCGCAAGGAGGATCCTCGCCTGTTGAGGGGCGAGGGGAGCTATGTCGACGACATCGATATGCCCGGAGCGTTGCATGCCGCATTCCTTCGTAGCCCAGCGGCAAGAGCTCGCATCACCTCGATAGACACCACAGTGGCCGCTGCGATGCCCGGCGTGGTCAAGATCTACACCGCCGATGACCTCGGCGATCTCGACATGGATCTTCCCCTCCTGATCCCGCACCCGAGCATGCGGCCCAAGACCCAGCGTCCCCTCGCCCGAGACGACGTGTTCTATGTGGGCCAGGCCATCGCAATGGTGGTGGCCACCGATCGCTACCTCGCGGAAGATGCCGCCGGCGCCATCGACTTCGAACTCGACAACCTCGCGGTGGAGCTCGGACTCGACGCGGCGCTCGCACCTGATGCCCCCGTGGTCCATGAAGATCTCGGCGATAATCTGGCCGCCGATCTGGTGATGAACGAAGGCGATCCCGACGGGGCATTCGAACGCGCCGATCACATCGTGGAGATCGAGGTCACCGTCGATCGCAGCACCGCCGCCCCCATGGAGTGTCGCGCCATCGCGGCCCGATTCGATCGCCTCACCGGCGACCTGCTGGTCTACGACACGACCCAGGCCCCGATTTCCATTCGTGGTGGCTTGGCCTCCATCCTCGACCTCGACGAGGACCGCGTGCGGGTCATCGCACCCGATGTCGGTGGTGGATTCGGCCAGAAGGTAATGCAGTTCTATCCAGACGAGCTCTTGGTGCCCCTCGCCGCGATCGAGCTCGATCGTCCGGTGAAGTTCACCGAGGATCGCACCGAGAACTTCATCTCATCGAATCATGAGCGCACCCAGATTCACCGGATCAAGCTTGCCGCCATGAACGACGGCGAGGTGATTGGGCTGGTCGATTCGCTGGTGCACGACACCGGTGCCTTCATCCCTTACGGGATCGCGGTTGCTCAGGTGGCGGCATCGGTGATCGGTGGCCCATACCGGATCCCGAATATTGGTACCCACCTGAAGTGTGTGTACACGCCAACGGTGCCCGTGAGTCCATACCGGGGAGCGGGTCGTCCCCACGCGTGTTTCGCTCTGGAACGAGCGATGGACCAACTCGCCCTCGATCTCGGCCTCGACCGTTGGGAGATTCGCCGCCGCAACCTCATCGCTGCCGACGAGTTCCCCTATCACCGTGAGGGATTGATCTTTGCCACCGGAACGCCGGTGATCATGGACAGTGGCGAATATCACGAGTCGCTGGACAAGCTCGAAGAAGCCATCGATGTCGCAGGATTCGAGGCCAAGCGCGCTGAGGCCATGGCCGAGGGGAAGTATCTCGGTCTCGGTCTCGGCTTCTATGTGGAGGTCACCGGGGTGGGTCCCTACGAGGGTGGACAGATCCGCGTACATCCGATCACCGGAAAGGTCTATGTAAACACCGGACTCACCGGTCAGGGGCAGGGCCACGAGACGGTCTACGCCCAGATCGTGTCCGATGTGCTTAGTTGCTCGGTTGATGATGTGATCGTCACCGAGGGCGATACAGGAGTGTTCGACTGGGGAGTCGCCACCTTTGCCAGTCGGGCGGCGGTCGTCAGTGGGAGTGCCATCCACAAGAGCGCGAAGCTCGTTCGGGAACAGATCATCGAGGCCGCGGCCAACATGCTCGAGAGTTCGGCCGAAGACATCGTGTTGGAGGATGGCAAGGCATTTGTCAACGGTGTTCCGGATCGTCCCGTCGGGTTCGCCGCCATCGCTACGGCGTCCAACCCTCTGCGCTATTCGTTCAGTGAGTCGTCACAGGTCGCCACCCAGTTCGCCCCTGCGTCACAGCATGACGGCCCACCTCTGGCGGAAGGTGCCCATCCCGGTCTCGAAGCCACCGACTACTTCAGTCCCGAGCAGGACACTTGGGCGTCTGGTGTACATGCGGCCATCGTGGAGATCGATCCGGTCACCCTCGACATCAATATCGACCGCTACGTGCTGGTGCACGACTGCGGCAGGATGATCAATCCTGCGATCGTCGAAGGCCAGATCAGCGGCGGCGTGGCGTCGGGAATGGGCGGGGCGTTCTATGAGCGGATCAATTACGACGACGACGGAAATCTCACCAATGCGTCGTTCATGGAGTTCCTCATGCCGTACGCCACCGAGGTGCCCCACATGGAGATGCATCACCTCGAGACTCCGAGCCCGCTCAACCCCTTGGGGATGAAGGGTGTGGGGGAGGCGGGCACGATCCCGGTCGCCCAGGTGATCGCGTCGGCGATCGACGATGCTCTGTCTCACCTCGGCACTTCGCCGATCCTTCACGTGCCCACGTCGCCTTCGATGATCCACGAGAAGCTGGTCGAGGCGGGCCACCTGGTCGAGGAATGATCGACACCGCGGGGCACCCCCTTGCCGGAATCCGTGTCCTCGATCTGAGCCAGGCCCTTGCGGGGCCCTATACCACCCTCCTGCTCGCCGACGCGGGGGCCGATGTCATCAAGATCGAGAGGCCCGACCACGGCGACGTAACGCGCGGCTGGGGCCCGCCATTTGCCGAACCCGTGGTCGACGGCGCGGCCCGGGAGTCGGGCTACTTCATGTCCGTCAACCGGGGGAAACGGTCGGTCGAGCTCAATCTGAAGGACCCCGGCGCGATCGCACGGCTCAAGGAGCTGGTGGCTGACGCGGACGTACTCGTCGAGAACTTTCGTCCCGGGGTGATGGTTGGCCTCGGCCTCGCCCCTGAAACTCTCATGGCATTGAATCCCCGCCTCGTCGGATGCTCGATCAGTGCGTTCGGTGATGGTGGCCCCGATGGCGCTCGGGCCGGGTTCGACCAGATTTTGCAGGGCGAGTCGGGCCTCATGAGCGTGACTGGTGAGGGCGGCGGCGAGCCCGTGAAATACGGAGTCCCCATCGCCGACATGCTGGCCGGCACGTTCGGCGCCCACGGAATACTTGCAGCGCTTTATGAGCGAGAGCGGACCGGGATGGGCCAGTGGGTGTCAACCAACCTCTTCGAGTCGATGATCGCGATCCACGCGATGCAGGGCGCCAGATGGCTGGTGGGTGGAATGGAACCCACAGCCGCGGGCAACAAGCACCCGACTATCGCTCCTTACAACACCTACGCGTGCACTGATGGTGCCCTGAATCTTGCGGTCGGCTCGGAGGGCCTGTGGCGTGCCTTTGCTCCACTTGTTGGTATCGATGTCGACGATGCCCGCTTCGCCACGAATCCTGAGCGGGTCGTCAACTCAGTAGAGCTCGACGATCTCCTGTCGGTGGTCTTCGGTGGTGACACCGTCGAGCACTGGATGGCCGTGCTCACCGGAGCGGGCATCCCCGCGGGGCGGATCCGTACCATCTCACAGGTCTATGAATCGGATCAGGCCAAGTATCTGGGAGTCGCGCCGGTATTCGAGCACTCCACCGTCGGCCCCGTGGCTACGCCCGGTCCCCCGCTGCGCTACAGCAGGTCGGCCCGCATCGCCGTACTGGCACCCCCGGCTCTCGGGGAGCACAATGACGATTTCGGTTGGGCACCCCGCTGAACCATCGCTGGCCGCACCGTCCAATCCGCCGTACTATTTCGACATCAACGTGCGATGGGGGTTGCAAGGATGAGCGATACACAGCCAGGGGAAGTCTTCAACAATCTGTCTACGGCGGAATGGATGATCGCGGCTGGATCCGCATGGATCCTTGTCGTCGTCTACCTGATCGGCAATCGGATTCAGTACGAGTACTTCGCCTCGGTACAGCTCATCGCCGCGCCGCTGTCGCTGGCTGTGCTCCTGGCGGTTTTTGTACGTAATGCGGGCAATGAGTCGGCCTGGAACAAGCTCTACCCGGGCACGGTCAATTTGGCCGGGGTGGTGATTGTGGCCTTTGTGGCGATGGACCTGCTCAACGGGCTGGCCAACGACTTCAGCGAGTCCGGCGAGTTCTACGAGATCACCTTGTACATCGCCGCTGCTGTTATGGCGGTCGGCTTGTTCCAACTCCGCCAGGAGGGGACCAGCGGCGAGGTCACGTCCTTCTGAGGCCTTCCTCAGAGTCCCATCTCCCACACGGCGAGAGCTTCGCGTTCGGGGAGCTTCACCGTGACCTCGAACCTGTGAGGGCCGGGCCACACCTTGCAATATGCGGTGATTGACTTCACGGTGGCCGACTCCCTGATCAAGCCCGGTCGGTAGCGGTCACTCATCTTCGATGTCAGGTGTCCGATCCGGGTGCCATCGAGCTCAATTTGCACCAGCCCGTGGTCGTCGACGACGAGTTCTGCGACGTTCATTCGGAATCGGTGTTTGGCCAGGAAATCTGGATGATGGCTCCCCCCGTGGACATCTATGTCGGTCCAGTCGCCCCAGAGGTCCGGCTTGGACTCGGCCAGCGTTGGTGGCGGACCATGATGTTGAACGACGGGCGGTGAGCAGTGGTTGAGATAGATCCCGATGGGTGCCGGGATGTTGTTGCCCCTCGCGTAACCCCCGACGAGGTGAGCGCGGCACACGACGTCGTGCCCAACAGAGCCAGCCCAATCGAGGAGCGGGAGGTAGTCGTCCAGGCGGGCGGAGGGCACATGCGCAAGGGTTTCTCCGTTGAGAGCGACCCGAACTGCGGGCAGGGATCCACGAGGGTCGTCGTCGAGCGCGAGTTGGACTACGAGCTGGCGACGTGGAGATCTGGGCCCGAACGGACCGAGTGGGCCGGCGGCGCGGCGCAGGGCAGTCTGGTGCTGGGCTTCGCCTGCAACTGGCTTACTCGTACCGATGTGGAGCATCAGCGAGAGGCTCTTGAACGCGGCCGGCCAGGCCCAGGGATCCTCGGTCGAGTCCCGGCTGGAAGGGGGAGGGGGAGAAGGGAGCTCTTGTCGGTCTTGGCCGCCGCCGGGGAGCTTCCGAGGAAACCGCACCATGTCTACAGTGTAAGTTACATTGGGTCTCGCCGACCACGCGGGCACAGGGGCCGGCCCTGCATCAGCCGCCCGGCCAGGGGCGGTTCAGGCCCAGCGACGTTTCAGCCGCATGGCGGGTCGCTCCACGAGCCAGTGAGAGAGGATGACCGCAATCGCGGTAGCGATGGTTATCCGAATACGAGGGTCGACCGACGGAGCGATCGCCAGGGAGACAGGGAACATCGGTAGGTGCCACAGGTAGATTGCGTAGGACGATTTGCCGATCCGCCGCAGGGGTGCCCATGTCAGCGGCGAGGGGCGGTCGTCGACCACCGCGGCGATGATCACCACCAGCGAGAGAGAAACGATCGGCACATAGCCGAACCCGGCGTGTAGACGGGCGAAGCGGTCCGGAGCAAACGAGATGACCACGAGACCCACGAGGCCGACCACCAGCAGTCTTCGGGCCAGGTCACGAGGAACCGCAGCGAGCAGCCGCGGCGAGGCGCCGAGCCACGATCCTGCGAGGAGGAGCACCGCACCGTGGGTGTGGGTGCTGAAGTAGATGTCGAATCCGCTGCCACCCGTCCAGTAGCGGCTCATCGTGAACAGGCCCGCGGCAATCCCGAGTCCGGCTGCGACCCGGCACAGGGCATCCACACCTGCCCGCTGCAGGATCACGACCGCGAGCACAGGCCAGACCACGTAGAACTGCTCCTCGACGCTCAGCGACCACAAGTGGCTGAAAACGCCGCTGTGAGTGCCGGTGACGACGTCGCGCCAGTTGGCAACGTAGGAGAGGGCCCACAGCGACCTCGGGGTGAGGCGATCATCGAGCCTCGCCACGTCGAGCAGGGCGGCGGCGAGCCACACACCGGCCACGAGGCCGAACACGGCAGGCAGTAGGCGCAGAGCGCGGCGCATGTAGAAGTTCTTCATCGACACACCGCCGCGGCGATGGTGCTCGTCCACCAGCAGTCGGGTGATCAGGAATCCGCTGAGAGTGAAGAAGACGTCGACACCGATGAAGCCGCCCTCGAGGCCGAACCATTGACCGTGGTAGGCGACCACCACGATCACCGCGATCGCCCGGATCCCGTCGAGCGCGGGGACAAAACCCAACGGAGACCACTCGGGGGTGACGGTGGGTGGTGGCGCGGAGTACCGCTCGGTCGACGTCACGCATCACTTATCGGCTGCGACGCGTCGCATATGAAACCCAGTAGGCCGCCCGGGGCTCGAACCCGGCACCTTGAGATTAAGAGTCCCGCTCAAACGGCATCTTCAGGGGTTAGCAGTGGTCGTGAACCGCGTGTTTACGCGGTTTAGCGCGGCCCGATTATCGGGGCTTTCAGCTGCGGTGTGTCATCGGTGTGTCACGAGACCCCCGATTCCGTCCTGACCAAAAACACGTGTCGGCCCCCACGGAGAGGCTGGGCCTTGAGTAATCCTAGAGAGCAACTACCGGAGATTCTCGTCGGGTTCGTTTCCGACCTCGGCTAGCCGGCGGTTCACTTCGTCGTAGTCGAACTCGAGTCCGGAGCCCGCAATCCGCGGCGCCATGAACGCCTCCCCGATTGATTTCACGTCCGCTCCGTGCATGAGCCCGGGGATCGCCGGGGTCTGACGGTCGCGGGAGACGCCGCTGTAGAACAGGTGACCGCTGCCAGAGCTGTTATGACGGGCGTTCGGCCGCCGGCGCCATGCAACGACGCACCGTGGTCCGACGCTGCCATCTGCGATGCCGTGGTGGACATCGCAGTTGATCCGGGCGAGTTCGTCGGCGATACACCGATCAGAGACCTTCCCGCGGTCATGTGCATTCACGAGGCTTAGCAAGGCTCTCTGCCATCCCCAACCCTTCTGGCTGAGGTAGTCACCCCCCGAGCCGCCGAGTCCAACCCTCGCGCTCGGAGAACCTGGATCGTCCGATCGGTGGTGGCTCGCCTGGCGGTGCCAGTGGTCCCCGGCTTCGTCGATGAAGTTGTCGATTGTGTAGAGCCGGGGCCCGACGTCTGTGACGAACGCAGGGACAATGATGGTGTGTGACTTTCCTGGCGTGCGAGAGATATACGAGGGCAGCTCCCTTATTGCAGCGGCTGCCAGCACAAGCAAAGCGTGCTCAAACGACAGATCACCCCGTCCGCGTAACACTGCGCTCATCCACTCCGATGGCTGCGTGCCGCGAGGCGTGGCACCGAGGCCGGCGTAGGCGAGCAGGCCGACACCGTCAGAGGTGCGGAGATGCATGACCTTCATAGCGTCGTCCTTGAGCGTTCGCTGGCTGCCGTATGACAGTCGCCGGTCCGCGACGACCCACAGACTGTCGCGGCTATGCACGCTAAGGACGAGAGTCACGACCTATGTTCGCATGGTGCGTGTGCGGCTAGGAGTCGGTGGCTTCAGCCATCAAGCTTAGGGACGGACCTCTTGCGTGCCACTCGTCCGAAAACGGCGAATCGCCCCCGCCGGTGAAGAGGAGTATCTCCGTTTTGTTTCGGCTGCGGTGTGTCAATACGGCACCCGCCCGAGTGGGCCCGATGGAGCCGCAACGGCGACACTCTCTCACTCGGTCAGGAAAGCAACAAAGGCGGCGCCCTTGCGGATCATCTCGGCGGCTCTAGTAGCGGTGATTCTCGCGTCGGGCTGTGGTAACGATGGCGCCAGCTCGGGTGCCGCCATCGGCTCCGATCCTGGGGCGGCTGGGGTCGAAGAGGTGACGCGGGCAGCAAACCTGGCTCTATTTCGTGCCGACTGGCCAGCTGTGTGGAGCCATCTAGAGCCGGAATGCCAGGAGGCCTATGGGATCGGCGAGATCGGAGTTCAGATGGAAGTCGCTCTTCGATTCATGGCAAGTCTGGCCAAAGTTAGTCGCGAGGACCTCAAGCGGGTGACCCTTGGCGACGTCGAGGTGTTCGACCTAGTCGAGGGCGAGAGCGCCTCGATCGCGTCAAGCCTGATCCTTGACGGCGAGCTGTTCGTCGAAGTGGACCCCGATCGCGGCGGTGAGCCCTACGCGTACGTTGACGGGCGCTGGTACCTGGCGAACTGCAACTTCGAGTACATCGACTAGGAAAGAAAACGGCGAATCGCCCCCGCCGGTGAAGACGGGGGCGTTCTACGGGTTTCGGGTGCGATGGTGAGGCTTTCGCCGTTCGTGGCTTACCAGCCTTGCTGTCGGCTCACACTGAGACGGCGTCGGGCGGCTTGGTAGGAGTCGTTAGCGACGCGACCGTCGAACTGATCGCCGTGCACTCCAGGCGACCACCGCAGCCAGATCGAGGAATGCGACCGCGACGAGACGCTTGCCTGTCACCGCAGTGAAAGATGTGGGTGACCGTGCTTCACCAACGTACGAAGCCGATCCCGAGCAACGAATGATCGGTGGCGGCCATGTCCTACTGGCGGTCTCAACAGTGAAACTCCCGAGGTAGGAAGCGCCCGGGGCGTGTTGCTCACATGTCGTTCTCGGATCGCTGATCTGATCGACCAGGACTGCCGTGCTCCCAAAGGCAGCGAGAGTCACAACGACGAGAGCACCCCAGCCGAGCAGAACTGGCAGGGGCAAATCGGGGAAGGGATTCCCACCCCGGCTGGTCTTAAGCAGGCTGCGTTGCACGCTCAAAGGATGACATGCACACGGCTGGCAGCGTTATCGGCAGTCATGGCGCGATGGCTGGTGGCAGGGGCAGGATTCGAAGGGTTCACGACCGAGGATGCGGAGGAAGGATTGCGAAGATCTGCCTAGCGTGAGCGGACGAACTGACATCACTCGTATACCGTCGAGTGCCAGCAATCGCTGGTGGCAGGCCGGAGAACTCCCATGACAGACCGCCAGTGGAACGAACCCATCGACCTAGATGGAATCGCCGGCCGTTTGGCCGACTCGACGCCGGGCCGCTGGTACCGGGACGTCTACGACGATGAATACGCCACCAGCATGGTGGTGGTGACCACGCAAGAGCCGACCTCAGGTCGTCACTTCGCTCCCAGGTGGCCCGACTTCCCGAGGGGAGCGGTCGTGGCGGCTACCTTGGTGCAATCTGGTCCCGAATTTTGTCACGCGTCTGAGCGGTGGGACCAGGATGCTGAGTTCATCGCTCACGCCCGCACCGACGTCGAAAACCTTCTCGCGGAGGTAATCCGGTTGCGGGCGATCATCGATACGAGCAGCGGACCTCTCCCCTAGCACCAGACTGGCTGGCCCCCATCCGGCCGCTGTTGCGCCGTCAGAGGCGGGGTGGGGTGTCAGGTCACGCGAAGTCGGCACGGACCGCTACCGACGCCTGCTCGGCTGTCGCTGATGGCGCGGTGGCGGTGGCTTTGGCCCGGTAGTTGCCGGCTTCGGTGACGACGTAGGAGTACTCGACGCATCCGGTGCCGGCAGCGAGCGAGGCGGCGGTGATGCCGTCGATGTTCAGTTCCCGGGCGAGTTTCTCGCGCACCGATTCCGGCCAGACTTTGTCGAGGGTGATAGACGCGTCCGGGTGATCGGTGGACGTGTCAGCGGTGGTCGGATAGCCGGGGTGGCGCAGATCCACTGTCAACGCGGTTGGTGTCTCGAGGGCTTCGTCTTCGTCGGTGAACACGAACGCGAACCGGGCCTTGTCACCGATATCGAGAAGATCGTTTCGGGTCGACAAGGTGGGGCTCCGTTTCTAGGCGTCGCCGGCAGCGGCGTTGGTCGGGCCGGCC
>JAJCXY010000122.1 GCA_029263215.1 Acidimicrobiales bacterium | reverse complement strand
TGACCACCGGTGATGGGCTCGTTGATATCGCCTTCGCGTGCGTGCCAGATCCGCCCGAAACGGTCGATCACGAAGTTGTAGGCGATGTCGTTCCAACCGCGGGTGTCGACGTGGAAGCGCTGAATTCCGCGGAGTAGCTCGGGGACATCGTCGGGGGAGTAGGTGTTGACATTCACCGTGTGGTGCACGACTGCGTGCCGGAGTCCCACATCAGATCGACAGCCCAGCCCGAAGACCGACGAGCCGATCGTGCAGTCGATGGTGTCGAGTCTCGGCCGGTCGGTCCAGTTGGAGCGTTCGATGATTTCCAGTCCGACCATTGGCGACACGGTGGTGAGCACAGTCTCGTAGCCCTCATCGACCAGAGCCGACAGGGTGCGGGGTGAATCCTCGATCGGGTGGTGACGGAGGTCGATCACGCCGGCGAAGCCGGTGGGAGTGATTTCGTAGGCATCGGCACCCGGAACCAGGATCGCAGGTCCGTGTTCACGCCCGCCGGGGTCGACGGGACCATGGCCGACGTCGCTGACCACCGCGATGCGCTCCGTCCAGTCCTCACCGACCCTTGCTCTGACTTCGGCCACCACATCGTGGGGGCCGGCGACAGAACTCATGCTGATGCGCCAGCTGAGCGAGATGCCGCTGAGACCACTTCCATCGATGAGGTGAGGGACGCTCGAGTCGAGGGCGGCGACGGCACGCGTCAGAGACGGGGCGACGACGAGGAGTGGGCTCGTTGCCGCCGCCCGGAGGAGTTGGCGGCGGGGGAGGGTCATGGTCTCATGGAAGACGGAAGCACTATGAGGGGGGCGAAGGCATCGGGAACACCGGCGAGCCGCCAGAGGAAGGTGGCGATCTGGCCGCGGGTGAGGGGATCGTCGGGCGAGAACGTTGTCGGGCTGGTACCCGTGGTTATCCCCCATTCCACCATCCAGTGGACGGCGGCTGTATAGAATTTCTCGTCCTCGACATCGGTGAAGCTGATGCCGAGGACGGTCGGCAGGGGTTTGCCGGCATATCGCCAGAGGAAGGTTGCGGCCTGGCCTCGGGTCACGGTGTCGCCTGGCGAGAAGGTGTCGGGCTTGGTGCCGGTGGTGATGTCAGCTCCGGCCATCCATGCCACCGCCGACTCATAGAAGCTTCCAGCGGTGACATCGACGAACGGTCCCGGCAAGGTGGCGCTTGGTTCGTCGGCGAACCGCCACACGAAGGTGGCCACCTCGGCTCTGCTGATGGCGCGGTCTGGAGCGAACTCGTTGGGTGCGACACCGGTGGTGAGATCGTTTTGAACCATCCAGAGCACCGGGTCGAAGAAGAAGTCGTCGACACCCACATCGAAGAAGCTGGTGATCAAGAAGTTGGTGGTGAGTGGTTCGTCGCAGCCGGTTGTGGCCCGACACCCGAGCACCAGAGCCCAGTAGAATCGGAAGCCGTAGGGGTCGTCGCTCGAGTCTCTGACTTCGAGGGTGCGTTTGGTGCCGACGATGGTGACCAGGGCGTTATCGATCCGGCCCGACGGCGGAACATCGGAGAACGAGACGCTCTGCACAGTCCCTACGTCCATGTCGGCGTGGGGGTAATCGGTGAGCCAGCGACTCACGTCGTCGATCGAATAGGTGTGCTCCCACCGGTAGTTGGGGTTCTGGGGCACGCCATCTTGATCGAGGGCGGCATCGAAGGGATCGGGTTTGGCGATGTGGAACGGTTCGGCTGTGACGAAGGAGTCTTCGCTGGCAGCGGTGTACCCGCCGTTGGACGAGGTGTAGAAGGTGCGGACGATTGTGTCCTGATAGACCACGACCTGTCCGGTGGTGGCTGCTACCGCGGCGGTTTGAGCCGGCGACTCCTTGATGACGCCGCCGTACACCTGATCTTGCACGGAGTCGTAGACATCGAACGAGAAGTTGGCGGCCCGTCGCGTCACGGCTTTCGCCGCGGCATAACTACGAGCGGCGATGGTCTGGGCCTTCAGGGTCTCTTCGGGCCACGAGGATGGAACTTCGGCAATTCCCTGGAGGTATTCGTCCATGGGAACGTCGGCGAGCACCACGAACACGCCACCGGTGCTCGACTGGGGAACGAGTTCCACATTGCCGGTGTCGTGGATGCCGTGGGCGCCGTGCACCGGATCGGAGATGAGGATCTCCGCCCCCGCGGGCCGAAGCACACGACCCACCGTGCCGGTACAGGAGTTGGCGGGGCAGAGCTCGTCGTCGCCGTTTCGGACCGACCATGCGTAGACGTCGGGCTCTGGGACGGAGTCGACCACCTCGCCCAACGTGAGGGTGACCGAACCGGCCAGGTCGGTGATGCTGGTGGATCCGATCTCGACCGAGAGCAGAGCGCCATCCTGGCCAGTGGCGGTGGCGGAGGATGGGCGGGTGCCATTGAAGGGCGGGGAGAGGCGGATCCGCAAGCCGGTGCCGAGGAGGGCATCCAACTCGGCGGTGCGATCCTCGACGGTGGTGCCATCGAAGTAGAACGTGAGGATCTCCTCGGCGGTGTGGCCCGCCTCGGCGCGGCCGAGGGCGCCGTATTGACTCATGCCGACGCCGTGTCCCCAACCACCTCCGACGATGGTGATCACCGGGTCGCCCGACTGGGCGTTGGCGGTACCGGACGCGGAGACGACCGCCAGCGGCGCGGCCAGCAGACTGATCACTATGCATCGGGCGAGGAACTGCCGAATCATCCCAGTTTCCCATCGGCGGACCGCCCGCATCAGGTCACCAATTTCTAGCGGAAATTCGCCCAATTGAGGTGTCAGCGAGCGCCGCGTCCTGTTTGTCGTGTGTCCCTGACGTACAGTTTCATCACGTTTCGCGGTGTCCGCGCCGATGGTCAACTGACCTCCCCCTCCCCAGGAACTCTTGCATGCGACTCGTCGCCACCCTGCTTTTGCTCGCGTCCGTCGCTGTTGTTGCGAGTCCGGCCAACGCTCAAGTCGATGATCCTCCCGCCGCGGCAGCGGACCCGGAGGTCACCGCGGTGATCGTCGAGCTCGACGATCACGTGCCG
The DNA here is from genome assembly GCA_029263215.1 of Acidimicrobiales bacterium. GTDB lineage: Bacteria > Actinomycetota > Acidimicrobiia > Acidimicrobiales > Aldehydirespiratoraceae > OFTM10. The sequence goes on along the minus strand of JAJCXY010000122.1, from coordinate 572 downwards.
GCGGTTGCAATGGGCCGCCTACTCGACCTGGTGGCCGGCTCCGAGATCGAGATCATCGAGAGCTACGACAATCTCGGCCTGCTCGCTCTCGATGTCACCCCGACGGGACGAGATCTTCTGGCCTCGTCCTCCATAGTGGAGTCGCTCACCCCGGCGCGTACCTTCGAGCTGTTCCTCGACGAGTCGGTGCCTTCGATCGGAGTCACTGACCTGCACATGGCTGGTCACACCGGAGCAGGCCGTGTGGTTGCGGTGCTCGACTCCGGCGTAGGCGCGAGCATGGTCGGATCTGTCGTCGCTGAGGCCTGCTTCCTCCAGGGGACACCGACAAGCTCTCCCAGCACCCTCGTCGAAGGTTGTGGTAACGACACTTCTCTCCTCAGTGGGAGTTCTGCCATCCCGTGCACCATCCTCCCTGAAGCCTGTTCGCACGGTACCCATGTAGCCGGGATCATCAGCGGTGATCACCCGACCTTCACCGGAGTAGCTCCCGATGCCGACCTGATCTCGATCAGGGTCACCGCGATCATCGATGAAGACGATGCGGATCCGCTGGACCCTGTGGCATACAT
>JAJCXY010000121.1 GCA_029263215.1 Acidimicrobiales bacterium | reverse complement strand
GCGAGGCGCGCAACGCGTCGGTGCAGCGGACTCGACAGCCAGCCGTCGGCCTCAGCCCGTGGCACACCGGTGCCCATCCCGCGGCCCGGTTCGCGCACGGCACGTAGGGTCACCAACAGCGGCGTCGGTCGGGGTTGGATGGCGCGAATGATGAGCAGGACTCCGCTCCCCACCCCGGCCCCGAGCAGCATCACGATCATGGTGTTGCTCATTGCTGTTGCCTCGCTCGTTGACGGCGGGCAGCGAAGCGGTCGGGCATCTCGATCTCGCTGTAGTAGCTGAGCATCCAGCCGCCAAGCCCGAATATCCCCAGGACGACAACAAGCCAGAGCTGGCCGGCTGCGGTGTCGTAGACGTCGAGGAGCGGACGTGAGAACAGATACATGAACACGATCGTGAAGACGGTGACACCGATAACAATTCGAGCCGAGGTTCGGATGCGGGCCCTGCCCACCTCGACTCGCAGACGCATTCGGACGTCGCCGCGGATGGACTCGGCCAGACGGCTCAGGAGCGCGCCAAGGTCTCTCGATTCCATCCGGGCGGCATTGGCGAGTGCTGCGACGACCAGATCAGCCGACGGGTGATCAAGGTCGTCACCGAGGCGGGCGAGAGCGTCGGCCAGTGGCATGTCTTCGAGTCGGTGAGCGAACCTTGCCACCTCGGCTGCGATCGGAGCCGGAGCGAGCCCTGCGGTGGTCATAAGCGCCTGCTCAAGGCCAGCCGCACCAGCCATGTTGTCGCGGATCATTTCTGTCCAAGACGCAATGGCCTGCGTTCGGGCAATGCTGCTGGCGCGGTCGTCGTCGGCGTCGAGGAGCCGTCGACCGGAGATCACTGCTCCGAACGTGGCCGCCGCTGCCACCGGCCAACCGGTGATGGCCAGGATCGTCGCGGCGGCCACCGCCGCCACCGATACGACGGCGACAGTTCGTTCGAGCTCGGCCTTGTCTGATCGGGTTCGCATGTCCGGCAGCACGGAGCGGCCCCGGATGCCTTGGACGATCAGCAAAACTCCGAGCCCGACACCAGCGGACAACGCAACAAACGTGAGTGTGGCCATCAGTTGCTCCATGCACCGTGTTCGGACAGCCAACGCCGGTCGAAACCTGTGGCGACGAGTCGGTCAAGGCGGGCCGCGCTGAACCCGTAGCGGGGTGCGGCCCTACCGTTCTCGTCAGGTCCGTAGATCTCGTTGGAGACGACAAGGTCTCGGTCGGCTCCGGTCACCTCGCGCACCGAGGTCACTACTCGGCGGTTGTCGTCGAGGCGGGCGAGATGAACGATGGCATCGACCCCTTGAGAGACGAGGAGGTTGGCCGCTACCGGTTCGAACCTCTCCCTGGTCATGGCCAGATACATCTGGAGGCGACCGAAGACACCTTCGGAGGAGTCCGCGTGGACAGTGCAGAGCGCTCCATCGTTTCCCTGGGTACAAGCCAGCAGCAGGGTGAGGGCTTCTTGTCCTCTGACCTCGCCGACAATGAGTCGGTCGGGGTTCATTCGCAGGGCGTTGATTGCCAGTTCGTTCATGCCGAGCTCGCCGACGCCTTCGACGTTGGCGGAACGGGCCTCGAGGTCGACGTGGTCGGGGTGAAGGTGGGCGAACCGGTCGAGGCCGAGTTCGAGGGAGTCCTCGACGGTGATGAGGCGTTCCTCGGGCGGGATCTCGTTGATGAGGCAGCGCATGAATGTCGTCTTCCCGGCTCCGGTACCTCCGGCGATGATGAAATTGAAACGGGCCAGCACCATCGCTTTGAGCAGATGGAAGAGCGGCTCGTTGATGGTGCCGAGATCGATCAGCTGTTTGAGCCTGCCGATGTCGAAGTCGTGGCGTCGGATCGAGATGGATGGCCTGCCTGAAACCCAGGCGATGGCGTTGAGCCGATCGCCCGATGGGAGCTGTAGATCGAGTCGAGGGCTCGCTGGGTCCCAGCGATGCTCGGATCGTCCCCGCCTGGCGGCGGTCTGGATCAGCTCGATCAGGTGATCGTCGCTGTCGGCGACGGGTTCGCCTTGCACCTTCAGCCCGGTGCGTTTGGTGAGCCAGACATTGTCGAAACCGTTGATGACGATGTCAGAGATGTCGGCGTCGTCGATGTATTGCTGGATGCGGCCCAGGGCGAACAGTTCGTCGACGATCGAGCGGGTGAGTTCGTCGCGTTCGGCGTCGGCGATCGGATTCTCGCCGGCGTTCATGGCCTGGGCGTCGAGGTGTTGGATCTCCTCGGCGATGAGCTTGTGGGCGAGCATTCGCCGGTTCTCGCCCTCGATGGCCACGCCACCTGAGACTTCAGTGTCAGCTATCGATCGAGTGAGTCGTTCGCCGACGCTGCGTCGCAGCTGTTCAACCACCTGTCGGTCAGTTCCCATTGTTCGACCCCCTCGATGCGGCGAAGTCCGCGAATTCCGCGGGTTCGTCCGGCAGCGCAGGCTCGGACACGGCCGTGACCTGAAGAAGCTGCACTTGCTGGGCCAGCGTTTCCGCGAGTGCGCCGGCGGATCTGGCCAGGGCGGAGCGTCGCAGCTGCCCGCCTGTTCCGCCTTGCTCGAGTGCGTGCGCGGCGCGTGAGTCGTCGGCGATGACACCGAACACCTTGATTCCAAACGCCTTCTCAACCTCGGTTGCGCCGTGGGGGCGTTCTCCGATGAGGGCCCAGCCGACTTGCGACGGTTCGAGTCCGAGCGAAACCAGCCGTTGCGCCGCCGGTTGAAGCTGCTCGGCTGTCGGGCGGGCCACCATGACAACGATGTCCGCCGAAGCCAGCAGTTCGAGGAGGGGCGAGTCCGACGCGATGCGACCGACATCGACGATCACGTCGGTGTCCTCGAGATCGAAGAGCCATTCGCCGAGCTTGCGCCCGGTAGCAGCGAGAACCGAGTTGGCTTGATCGGGGCGGTCAGGACCAATGATTGCCACCAGACCACCAGGAAGCTCTTGGGCGTGGTTCCAGATCTCGTCGCTGGTGATCCCTCCTCTGATGGCAGCGGCGAGGGTGACCAGTCCGGGCTCGAGGCTGAGTTGGTAGCGAAGCGCCAGCACACCGCCGAACGGGTCGGCTTCGACGAACACACGTCGTCTGCCCTCTTCGCTCGGCCAGGTTGCCGCGACCGACAGAGCAGTGAGCGTTGTGCCCGGGGATCCCTTCTGGGAAGCGAAGCAAATGACGCTCACGTCAGTCCCCCGCCACTTGGATCAACCGCACTCGATCTTGCGAATCGGCCGCTGCGACGGCGTCGGCTTCTGCGGTGGTCATCGATAGCGACACGAACAACTGGTTTTGGACACCAATCGCCGCTACGTCGACCACCTCCGCCACCTCGACGAGGACGATTTCTGCACCAGTAGGTTCCCCTTGGCGAGGAGTCTCCACGACTCTCACCAAGTCCCCGGGTCGCAGCGCCAGGGTGGGGTATTCACCGGGGTCCAACGCGAGTCCGACCACGCCGTTGCCCTCCGCGATTGATGCTCGGGCTGCGAACAAGTCGGCCGAGACGAGCGTTCCCGCCGACAGGTCGGTCATGGCGATTTGGCCGATGATGGCCGACGCCTGTTCTCGACTCAGTGTGTTGAGCTGGTCTTCGGTGGCCACCCCTACAACCACGAGGTCGGTGTTCGTGATGATGTGACCGCGATCGACCGGGTTGCGCAGCGCGAGGACCGCATCAGCATCGGACGCGCTGGAGTAGAACCATGCCCCGGCCAGGGCGAAGATGGCGACGACCATCACGCCGAGGGTGATCTCGGGCCGGCGGGTGCGGGCGGGGCCTTCGGGAGGTGGTTCAAGCTCGAACCGGCCAGGCGGAGATGCGCCGTTACCAGTCGGAGTGCTGGTGGGTGTGCGAAGGTTCGTCGTCATTGGTGCTTCCTGGTGTCCACTAGTTCGTCTCGATTGCTTGGATTTCGGCGACATCGAATCCGATCGCCGATACACGGGTGAAGTCTCCGAAGTCGCCCATGTCGTTGCCGTTGAGCCACCAACGGAACGTCCACCGCAGGGTGACGTTGCCTTGCAGTGCCGCGCCGGACGACTCGAAGGTGTAGGAGCAGTAGGTCTGTGAGTCGTCGAGGCCGGGCGACCACGCGACCCCCGGCCCGTTCGGGCAGGTGACCGAGCCACCGTCACCCATGTCCCAGACGGTCTCGACCGGCCTCGCCTGAACGACGACGGTGACGAACCCTTGGGACTCTTGTTCTTCGATCGGAACCCAGTCATCAGTTATCCACAGCCAGGTGGGTAGATGCACGACAGCTGGAATCTCGGACCACATCGGGGCACTGGCCGGCGTTGGCGGATCGGGGTTGATCCGTGCCGCCGCAACATCACGCAACACAGTCGGGTCGACTGGAGGGGTCGTGCCTATGACCAAGAATCCCCAGCCCCATACTTCGACAATGTCGCTCCCATCAGCGGCAGCGCCTTGTTGCACATGTGTGCACTCAACGGTGTGCCAGACATAGGTGACGGTTGGGTCGAGCCCGCGGGCCACGATGTCCTCGATGAGCAGTTCGCCGTTCGGGATGACCGCGCTGACCGTCGATCCAGGCGAGAACGACCGCCATTGATCGCAGCCGTACCACTGCCACACCAGCTCCGACGAAACCGCCCTGCTCGGTCCCGCTGCTGAACTACCCCAGCATGTGCCAATAACCGCTCCGCCGTTCTGGTCGATCGCTCCGCCCGAGCCAGAGGTGTCCGGACAGGCTGGGGTGATAGGCAGAGGATTGAGTGGAGCCGGCGGGTCCGGATCAGGAGGAGCGTCTTGTGCGGCGACAGACGCGGCCAGGGCCAGAAGCAATGCCGTGGTCGCCGCGATCGCGGCGACTACACGGTAGGCAAGCCCTGCGTCGTCGGTGCCGCGTCGCATGACACGTCCGCCTGTCCTTGGATATCTGAGACCTTCCACACACCGTCGATCAGCACCATCACCGCGGACGTCAGGTCGCGCTGGCCTTCCCTGACCACAGGAATGTCATTGAGACGCTCGCCGGTTTCGATGACGAAGAGGCCACGACCGGGATCTTGTGTCGCACAATCGAGGATCGCTATCTCGGTGGGTGATCGAACCTCGATGACCTCGGGGTGCGTCTCGGCTCTGCCGCGTAGGGCGAGACCCAGGTCGGCATGATCCACCAGAAGCCCTTCGATCAGGGTGAGGTGGTCGCCAGCCATGGTCCGAGCGATGAGCGAACTCGTAGGGTCGGCTGGGTCCCAGAACTCGACCCGTGCATCCCAGTAGTTCTCGTACCCAGCGATCGCTTCCTCAGCGATGGCCTCGGGCACGCACCCGATCTCCGACTCGAGCGTGATCGACTCGACCGACCACGAGCCGTCAGTCTGGCGGACGACGCCTGAGTACCAGATCGTGGCGTTCCCGATCTTCGGTGCTTCGAACATGCAGTCGTTGATGACGACAGAGCCGTCGTCCTCAGCTGTGGTGATGGGATTGTTGACGAAGGTCCGCGGGGTACTTGCGGCGTCGGAGCCAACGTCGGGGTTGTAGATCGTGTTGAGCTGATCAAAGACGGACTCGCTCGCTACATCGGCGATGGCCAACTCGGCTCCCTCGGGCTCGGTGACGACGAGCTCAACTCCGGCCCACAGAGCCAGCCACGCTTCAGTCGCCGCCGCAGGGTCCGCTTCCAAGGTCGGCTCCGTGTCGGACGTCGAGACCGTCGGGGTGGGCGCCTCGGTTGGTTCCGTGGGCGCGACTATTGCGGTCGGCACAACGGCATCGTTGCCGACCTCGTCGTCATCGCCGCTACATGCGGCCGCGATCAGGGCAAGGACGAGTATCAGCGAGACGGGGCGAACGAAGTGCACGGCGAGATCCTTGGTCAGGCCAGATTTGAACGGTCGGTGGCCTGACGACAAGCGCCAAGAAGTCCGAGCCCATGCCAAATCCAGCTGGGTCTCGTCGACCGTACAAACCCTTGGTGACACCGTTGTGTCACTGCCTCGCCCATTCCTTGCCGCCCAATCTTCCCGAGTCGCCACTCTCCGCGCACGTTTGCTTGTGGATAACCACACTACGCAGTGACTCACGTCACTGTCCATGGCTCTGGTGTGTTTTGCCCATCATCACCCCTACCTGTGGCCCACGCGATTCCGGGATTGGGACACCGAGTGAGAATCTTTTCGCGGAGTGTCCCAATCCTCTGTGGACAAGAGCCACAGGTAGTGCATGAAAACGACTGTCGCTCTCGGCGCACTCACCCTCATCGGCATCAGCTGCGCTCCAGCGACCCCAACGCAACCTGTCCTGGAGACAGCGGTTTCGTCCCCTTCCCCAGCAGACGCCCTAGCTCCTGTCGCCGAAACGCCAGGCTCCGCGGCCGGAATCATCGTCGACCCGCCAGACACGCTGGCCAGCTCGGTGGAATCACTCACGACAACGACGGCCCACGTAATCTCTGACCCAGAGCCCGCCCAGCTCTTCCACCCGGCGGACTTCGAATCCCGCCTGTCGCCGTTGCCCGTCGCGCCTGAGGACCCCACGCAACCGGAATCGGTCGCGGCCTACGTCGTCGCCGTTTGGGCGATTGAGTCTCCCGAGGGTGAGCCGTGGACCGAGGCTGCGTCCGATTGGATCACGCCCGGCCTCGCCACCACCCGCCGCTCAGTGGCGCCAGTCGACGCGAGTACCTCAACCAGCTCGGCCATCGTGAGCGCTGAGCTCTACGAGAGCGACTTCGAGACTCGCGTGGTTGTCACCGTCGAGCGGTCGGACCCGCGAACTGGAGCGTTCTCCGTGTTCGTAGTGGAGGTGTTGCTGGTTCCCACGGTCAGCGGCTGGGTAGTCGCGGCACTGGAGTTCGCCCGATGATGGTCAAGACAACCGTCGCCGCCGTCTTCCTGCTTGCTTCACCGCTGATGGCCCTATTCGGGCTGGTGACGCTCGTCGCCGGCAGCGCATCGGGGACGGCCAGCGCCGGCCATGCCCTGTTCGATCCCTCAGACGACGCGATCACCGACATCCCGCCGCTGTTGCTGAACCTCTACGCAGCTCAGGCGGCGGCCTGTCCAGGTCTGCCCTGGCAGGTCATCGCCGGAATCGGCAAGGTCGAATCGAACCACGGCCGATATGGCGGATCATCCATCGACATCGACGGCACAGTGACTCCATCGATCATCGGTATCCCGCTGAACGGCACGAACGGTACCGCATCGATCCGCGACACCGACAACGGTCGATTCGACGGCGACACCATCTGGGACCGCGCCGTCGGGCCGTTTCAATTCATCCCCTCGTCATGGACCATCTATGGCCAAGACGGAAACGGCGACGGTGTCCGCAACCCGAACAACGTTTACGACGCCGTCCCAGCCGCCGTAGCGCACCTGTGCCCCAACGGGAGAGTCACGGACATCGAGGCGGCGATCTTCGCCTACAACCGCTCCACGGCCTACGTGCAACTCGTCCTCGTGTGGGCGGCCCGCTACACCGGGCCGCTTTCCTCGGTAGGCGCAGTCGTCGCTGGTTATGCCTACCCAACACCATCGGAGTACGCGAACATCGCCGGTGCGACTCGTAGCCACAGGGCCTACGCCGCCATCGATCTGCCGCTGCCAGTCGGAACGCCAGTATTCGCGATGGTCGACGGCACGATCTCAGTCGCCATCGGCAACGCCGGCGTCTACGAACCCGGCGAAGTAGGACGATGTGGCAACACCATCATCGTGTCCGGAATCGACGGAGCCAGCTACACCTACTGCCACCTGTCAACGGTTGCGGTCGCCTCCCGCGAGACAGTCATCGCCGGCCAGGCCATCGGCATCAGCGGCGGACGAACCGGGATGCCAGGGGCCGGGAACACCACCGGCCCGCACCTTCATCTCGGCATCCGGGCCTACGGCCAATCCATCTGCCCCCAGCCGGTACTCCTCGCCATCTTGCAAGGGACTCCGATCCCGCCCACGGCCGCACCATCGGACGGATGCATCAGCCCGGGCACCGCAACGAACTGGTCGACATGGCTCGAACGAACGCTCGCCCACACTACACCAACATGAAAAAAGGAAACCAGCAATGAGAACCATCAAACAATCCAACGAAGGCCTCATCGATATCGAGGCCGTCGCGAGCCGGCTCGGCCAGACCGAGCGCTTCGTCCGACGCCTCGTCGAAGAAAAGCGCATCGAGTTCTTCAAGATCGGCAAGCGCGTCATGTTCCGTCCCACGGACGTGACTGCCTGGATCGACTCGAACCACGTTCCGCGACAGAACTTCGACTGAGAGCCGCGTCCTGCAATCAAGCGCGAGTTGATGATTCCTGTCACATCACCGCGCGACACTGAATCCGAGTCCCGAGGGAGGACGCGATGGCCGACATCCAGAAACGAGTAGTCAGCGGCGGAAAGACCAAGTGGGATGTGCGATACCGAGATGACACGCGCCGCCAACGCAAACGCACCTTCGACCGCAAGATCGACGCCCAGCGCTTCGTCAACACCGTCGAGGCGGACCTGTTGCGCGGCGACTGGATCGATCCACAGCGTGGAAAAGAGCGATTCGACGTCTGGGCTGAGAAGTGGGTCAAGACGCTCGGAGATAAGAAACCAAAGACAGCCGAGAGCTACGAGTCAATCGTCAACCGCCACCTCCTGCCACGCTTCGGAACATGGCCGCTCTCCGCCATTGACTATCCGGCCGTTCTCGCTTTCATCTCTGATCTCCAGGGTCAGGGACTCGGCAGCGGCACTGTGCGAAACATCCGCGACGTACTTCGACTCATCCTCCAACTCGCGGTGCGCTCCGAAGCTCTCAAGACAAACCCAGTCATCGGCATCAAGGTCGCCAAGTCCGGTCGCAACGAGATGATCTTCCTGGAGCCCGACCAGGTGATGGCGCTCGCGCATGAGGTCAGCCAACCTCCGCCGCGGTACCGACGAGAGGAACGCCGCCGAGACGGCTACCCCGAGTACGGCCTGTTCGTCCGCCTCGCCGCGTTCACCGGGCTCCGAGCCGGCGAACTCGTTGCCCTGCGGACGAGGAGTGTCGACCTGATGCGTCGACGAATACACGTCCGCGCATCAGCAACTGAAGCTCGGGGTGAACTCCAGATCGTCGACACCAAGACCTACGAACATCGAGCGGTTCCTATCCCAAAGTCCTTGATCGATGAGCTGGCCGAGCATCTACACGGCCTCGGTCCCAACGACTTCGTCTGGAGGAGCCCACAGGGAGGTCCATTCCGCTACGGCAATTGGTTCAAGCGCCACTTCAAGCCCGCAGCGGCAAGGGCTGGACTCCCTGACGGCACCCGATTCCATGACCTCCGCCACACCTACGCGGCGCTGCTGATCTCAAGAGGTGCGCACCCTCGTTCGATCATGGAGCGCCTCGGACACAGCACGATCACCGTCACCCTCGACACCTACGGTCACCTGTTCCCCGGGCTCGAGGCCGTTCTCGACGATGAACTCGATGACATGTACCAACAGGCGAGCGGAAACCGAGACTCACGAACCTCACACATCGCCGACCGGGCCTAGGCTGGGCGGCCCAACCTGCCGCCTTCCTATCGATGCCGTGCTAGACGACATCTTGCGAGCGCCAGCAGCTATCGCTCAGACGTTTCGATCAATCGATAACTGCTGCAGACGTTCTTCGAGACCAAACACGTCGAGGAGATCATGGGCTGACTCCGGAACAAGCTGTCGCCAACAACGATCGCCCTTCGCCATCAAACCGCGCACCGCAGTCCCCGACGTTGATCTCTCGTGACCGTCCAGAGCGACGGTGCGGTAGCCCCAGTACTCGAATATCGTTGAGTGCATCGGGTTTCTTCCGTAAACACAGTCGAATCTGGGCACGAGATTGACGCGATGGCAGGAACCCACGTCGTCGGGAACGGGTCCACCGGTATCGGGATGATCTCAACATTGGTCAGTCCGCACGACTCGCAGATCGCACTCAGTAACTCGTAGCGCTCTCCGCCCGTCAGGGGATCATTCGGTGTGTGGCTGATGTGGGCGTTGCTGATTCCGACGATCAACCGCGAGTACGTGGCCGCAAGGCCTGCGAGGACGGAGATGTGTCCGATATGTGGCGGTTGAAATCGCCCAACAAAGAGACAAGTCTCCCGATGAACAGTCATCCGGCCCACTCTCCGACCCACGGGCCACCGACCGCATCCTTAGAATCATCGTGCAGTCCACGCACTGACACAAACACCGACGCGGCTACCGCTAGGAGCCCCAGAGCACCCAAGCATGCCATGGCCGAGGTTTGCGTCAAGAGAAAACCGCTCAAACCCGTGCCGACGGCGATGCTGACAGCATCAAGCATCTGGAGAGATGCTCCGGTCACTCCCGATGGAGTCCGCTGATCAACGATGACGAGCTCCGTCGAAGCACCTGCCACAACCCCCACACCCATGCCTGCAGCGAACCACAAGGCGCCAAGGATCGCGGCAGCGGCAGGGGCGGAAAGGCCGCCGTGCAGAACTGCACCCGATCCAATCACCGCGACGAAGAGTGCGGCTCCACCGGCCACTGACGCCGTCTCAAGCCTGTTCGATCGTTGAAGCGCAGGGAACGCGGCACTGACGACTGCCCAGCCGAGCGCCGACGTCACTACGGTGACTGCCGCGACAGGAGCGCCAAGCGACAGGTCCTCGATCATGTAGATCGGAAGAATGATGTCCACGCCAAAGAAGAGCGCCATCGCGATCGCCCGAATGCCAACCGCTAGGTTCTGCCGGTTAGTTTGCCAGACTGGGACTTGTATGCCCCCACGGATCATAGGAACACCGGTAACCAGCCCGACAGCAAGAACCGTAGCACCTTGCCAACGATCGAGGGTCGCCGCCAACCAAAGCGACGTGATGACAAAGCCAGCCCCAGCCCAGACCCTCAGAACTCCTAGATCTGGTGCAACGTGAGTTCGGCCATGAACTCTGGGAAGAAACGGGATCGTCGCAAGGGCGACCGCTGCAAGTCCGCCAAACACGAACGATGCGTCAAACCGCTCCGCAGTGGCAGAGAGAATCGGAACTAGGACTGCCGGAATGCTAATCGCTACGCCGACCAACCCGACCAGCAACCCGCGTCGCCGGAAATTCGCGTCGATCGCGAGGGACGCGTACGTCCCAGAAACGATCGTCGCTCCCCCGAAAGAGCCAACAAGCCGTCCAACAACGAGAACTTGCCAGCTCGACGCGACAGCCATGATCACAAGCCCAACAATGAGGACCACCGCCGCCAGGCGGAGAGAGACGGGCCCAGATTGAGCGCGCTTCATCGTGTAGGCGATGCCACCGGCGCCGGTTACTGCGGGAGCAGCGAATAGCGCACCCAGGCCTGCCACAGAATGAGAGCTGCCCAGGAGAATCGCCGCGGCGGCTGTAGTGAACAGCGCCTCAAGAGATACCGCCATGAGCAACGCGCCGATCACCCAGCGCGGCGGTGGTTCCGGTGGATTCACGCGACATCGACCTCTGCAGGAGCATGAGCGATCGTTGTAATGGCGCGTACCTGGAGAGCGAACAAGACGTTGTCCTCGAAGGCGAACTCGACGTCGACTTCGAAACCTAGCGCGGCCCGCATCGACCGCATTAGCTCCACCACGGCGATGATCTGGTCACGATCCAGCGCTGCACCCCGAGCTCCGTGTTGCTCGCCCATCTCGAACTTGATCACAGATCCATCGACGGGGTGCACCTCATAGAGGTCTGGAGTGATCCGTCCTGACACAAGGCGGTCACCGAGCCCATGAACGGCCTCGATCACCATGACGTCGCCTCGCTCCGTTGCCGGGTGCACGGAGAACCCAACTCCAGCGGACGTGGCAGCGACCATCTGCTGCACCACAACCGGCACAAAATCTGGCTCTTCGGTTTCGACGTGACTGCCGCGCTGGTAGGCAGACACTCGTTCCGAGGACGTTGTCTCAACACACGCCTCCACCGCGTCCCACACATCATCGGGGGAGACATCCAGGAACGTCTCGAACATGCCTGCGTAGCTGGCATCGGCACCGTCCTCGAGCAAAGTACTGCTGCGGACGGCGAACCGCTCCACATTTCGCAGCCCAGCCAGATGCTGAACGATGAGCCCTCGTGCGTGGTTTCTCGCACCTGACACACGCTGGGTAGGGAGAACGACGACTGCCCCTGCCGGCACCGGCGCCCCCGCTCGACTCAACTGACCAAGTCCCGCGGCCTTCCCCCCTACGATTCGTCGGCCTGGCAATAGGGGCCCAATAGGGAACAGCTGCACAAACATGATGGCATCAGCCCCCCTTCATACCCGCAACGACCTCCTCGGTCGTCTGGACGTCAGCAATGCCGACCGCCAGCATCGTGGCGACGACCCGAAGGGCGTCCTCATGGGTGATCTCACCGAAGCCCACGTCCGGCAGATCTGGACCTGCGTTGGCATCACTGACGAAGATGACCTTGTAGTCGAGATCATGTGCGTGGCGAGCAGTGGTAACTGAGCAGTACTGCGTCATCAATCCGCACACGATTACCGTGTCGATGCGGTTCCCCCTCAGGATCGACTCCAGCTCGGTGTTCACGAAGGCGCTATAGCGGTTCTTTTTGACCACGATCTCCTCGTCATCAGGAGACAGCGAGGAAATGATCTCGGCGCCGGCGGACCCTTCGGTGAACACCTCAGTCTCATCAAAGTCACCCATGCGTCCAACGTCGACCCCGGACGATCGGTGGACGTGCTGAACATGCACTGTCCGCACACCAGACTTCCGCGCGGTCTCACGAAGCTCGATTAAGTTCTTCTCGATACCCGCGGCGTGAGGCGTGTGGAGATTTCCCAGTTCGCTGAAGTACTCATGTTGGGCATCGATCAGGAGGAGGGCAGTGGATTCGGGGTTGATGGCGTAGACGCTCATTTGATTCTCCTTAGGTTGTTGGTGTCTGCTGAATCAGTAGTTGGATAGATCACGCCACTAGTCGCACACACGCGGACGACATCGCCATCGCTGAGAATCTCGGTCGCCATCTTGCTCCCGACGACGCAGGGCTTCCCCATCTCACGGGAGACAATCGCAGCGTGGCAGAGGAGTCCCCCACGATCGGTCACTACAGCAGCGGCCCGTTCCATCGCGGGGACCGCATTGGGGTCGGTCATAGGAGTAATCAGGATCGCTCCGTCGGGCATGTCAGCCGACAACTTCGGATCCATCATCACGACGACTTCGCCCGTGACACAGCCGGGGTTCGCCGAGCGGCCCGTCAAGATTGGATCCCCAACACGGTCGGCGCAGTGGGTGCAGGTGGCAACTTGGTCAGTCATTTCGTTAGGCTCCTCAACGTTCGAACCACGGGCGCAAACTGGTAGGTCGTAGCCAAGTACCGGAGATTCTTCACGAGCTCCGCCCTGGCACCTCCGAAGGACGCCCCGAGGTCTCGAATTGCGAGGTTCCGGTAATAGGCGTAGGCACCGAAGTATTCGTAGATGTCGTATCGCCGCCGTAGGTCGTACAGCCTCCGAAACAGCCGGGCGGTGTCAGCCACCGGTGCGTCGGGATTCTGCATCGCCACTGACTCCACGGCGGCTTCGAATCGCTCCGCCAGTTCGGCGCCAGTGGAAAGCCGGCGTGGTCGACCGCGTTCGCCCGTCGCGGCTCCGAAGCACATGATCGTGACGTAGCCGCCGGGCCGAGTCCAGTCGTCATTCGCTCTGACTGCAGCAACGAATCGATCTCGATCGAGACCCTCGTATGTCGTCCCGAACACTCCGTAGATCTCGGTGCGGACATCGGCCATGCCGCCCGTAAGGATCGCGCTCATGGACTCATGGTCGTCGCCGCTCCACTTCTCAAGGGCTGCGACGGTGTTATTGAACACTGAGAAGTCCCAGTTGCCACTCGACAGGTACATCGCGTGCGCATTGTCGACGTCTGCGAGCTTCGCCAGGTCCAGCCACACATCCACCTGCTCGTCGGCGATATGGCCGGTAGCGTCGACGAGTGCGGAGTGAAGCTCCACGAGCTGCCGGTGCAAGAGGGCCTCGTAGCCCCGGACCTGAGCCTTGAGAGAGCCATCGCTTTCGAACACAGCCTCAATCGCAGCGCGTTCCTCTGAAATCACCGCGCTCGTAGTCAGCGACGTGTCGACATCGTCCTTCTCCCTGTAGCGCTCGTCCTCACCGAAGTCGCGATTCGCCGAGATCCAGCACAACGGCTTATCTGGCATGACTCGCGAAGAGGCTCGAACGCCCTCCGCTAGATCATCCAGTCGGTCGAGGAAGATCGTGGTGATCGGCATGGTGCTCACCTCAAGAGCCTTCTCAACAGCGCCAGCGCTTCGTCAATCGAGATCTTCGAGAACTCCGCCATTCGACCCGGCTCGGTCTTGTCGAAGAGATACCAGCCGAGCATCACGCCTTCCGATAGGCCGAACAGGCCCTCAGCCAAGGCACGCGAGGTGAGGTCGCCAACAAGACCCGCATCGACAGCCGCCTCACAGAGTTGCTCGATGCGCTGGAGGTACGCAATATTTGCGTCGGAGATCGTCGCTTGGTCTTGGTGATCAACGAGAAGGCTGTCCGTATTGCCTGTGTTGATGATCAGAAACGCACTGGTCTCTGGATCGACCTCGTAGAAGCGCCACAGGCCGGTGATGATCTCGATGAGCTCATCACACGGATCGTCGAAATCCCCGGCAACCCCTAGAGCCTCGTCGATCCACTCATTGACCCGACTCCAGGCGTCGTCGTAGACCGCCATGAGGATGTCGTATTTGTTATCGAAATGTCGAAACAGGCCAGCCTCAGATGTGCCAGCCGCTTTGGCAAGAGTTCTCGTCTTTGTACCGTTGTATCCATCGGTCTTGAACAGCTGTCGAGCAACCAGCAAGATCCGATCCTGCACTGGAAGCTGCGGATCTGCCTTCGGAGTCTCGACGCTCATCGCGACTCCAGCCATCGGCTGAGTTCTACCTCAGCGTCCGTCGCCCAGTGGTGGCCACGATCCAGCACCGCCGACTCCACGATGTTGAAGTCGCCAAAGGTCTCGTGCGCGATTCGGACCACGGCACCAACGTCGAACGACTTGCACGAGAATACGTCAAGGAACAACGACCGCAGAGCCGGGTAGGTGTGGACTGCAGCATGGGACTCGTAGAGCAGCACGATCCCTGAGTGTCCGTACCGAACAGCGTCTGCAGCCTCGGTTTTGGTGTGTGGACCGTCCAGGATCCGCATTCCGATCCCAGTGACTAAACCGGACAGGAACGCCCCGATTTGCCCCGGCTCGTCCAGCACGCTGACGTTCTCAACGTTGCCGAGCCGCAGCATCAGGTGAGTCCCGTACATCGGCGAGGTATCGATAGTCGAAGTGATAGCCATGGGGGCATGGTAGTAGTACTACCACTACCATGTCAACCAGAAGCTGTTTCCTTGCTGGCGGATGCGGTGTAGGAGGCACCTCCGACGTTCCTGTCAAGCCCCGACACATGCACTGTCAAGTCCCGGTACCCGCACGACGTTCCCGGTGTCGTTCCCGGTGTCGTTCCCGGGTTTGGGTACATACCTGGTACATGATGCCCGACATCACGTCGCGATCCGGCAACGAAAAAGGCCCGGAAACCGTTAGTTTCCGGGCCTTCTGAGTTGGTGGCGGGGGCAGGATTTGAACCTGCGACCTTCGGGTTATGAGCCCGACGAGCTACCAAACTGCTCCACCCCGCAGTCGAGACGATAGCGGTGCACCACCCGCTTCCCAACCGGGAGAAGCCGACTCGACAGACGCCGCGAAAGGCGACAGCATCTGTCGCCGTGACCACTTCTCCGCACCTGACCCCCGAGTCCGTCAACGCGTCCATCGCCGAGCTCTGGCCAGGCGGCGCTCACGACTGCATCGAGCTGTCGGCTACCCACGCTGTGGCCCGCATGGCGGTAGACCAGACCACGCTCCGGCCCGGCAACTACGTCAGCGGACCCACCCAGTTCAGCATCGCCGACGTTGCCCTCTGGTATCTCAGCTTCGGTGCACTCGACCGGGTCGAACCGATGGCTCTCACCTCGGAGCTGTCGATCCGTTTCCTGCGCCCCGCCCAGGGCTCCATGCTCTGGGCCCGGGCCGATCTCGAGCGGGTGGGCCGGACTTCGGTCGTCGGAACCGTTCGGGTTTGGATGGACGCCGCCGACCACCGACCGGTCTCAACCGGCCAAGGCACCTACACACTCCCTCGCGTCGACTGAATCAACCCTGGTCGACACCCTCCTCGATCGGCAGCGTGTCGTCGGCGCCCCACGCCGACCACGAGCCCACGAACAGACGAGCATCGGGCAGACCGGCTCGGCGCAGGGCGATCAGATCGATACAGGCCGACACGCCACTGCCGCAGTAGGCCACCGTCGGTCTATCGGCTGCCCCGAGTTCGGCGTAGCGCGCCGCGAGCTCGGCGTCGGGCACCAGTCGGCCCCCGACGAGGTTGTCGGTCGCCGGCGCGCTGCGGGCCCCGGGAACGTGGCCCGGCCGGGGATCTATCTCGGCGCCGTGGGCGTAGCGCTCCGCCGCTCTCGCATCGAGAATCACCAACTCGGATCCGAGCGCATCGTGAAGCTGGGCCTTGGTCATGATCCGCTCCGCCGGCCACGGCCTCTCTGTGAATTCGGCCGGGTCTGGGATCGTCTCCTCGGTCGACAGGGGCGCGCTCCAGGCATCGATGCCTCCCTCGAGGATCGCCACCTGGCATCCGAGAACGTCGAGCATCCACCAGAGCCGACCCGAAGTGATGCCGCCGGTGTCGTCATAGGCAACCACCCGGGTCTTGTCGCCGATACCGAGCGAACCCATCGCCGCCGCGAACTCCGAGGGATCGGGAAGGGGATGACGTCCTCCGTCGAACGAAGGAGTAGCGGAGAGATCGGTGTCTAGGTCGGCGAACACTGAGCCGGGTATGTGGCCCGCATCGTAGGCGGCCTTCCCCGACCGGCCGTCGAGATACCACCGCACGTCGACGACAACCAGATCGGCGTCATCGAGGTGCAAACGAAGCCAATCGTCACCGACGAGAGGCCCGAATTCGGGCACCGATCCTTGTTCCATGCTCATCGCTATCACCTTTGTCGCCCAGGCGTGGCACCATCAAGGTATGGACGCACCAACGCTTCGCACCCAGCGGCTCGTGCTCCTCCCCCTGGGCGACGGCGATCTCGACGAAGCTGCCGCGCTCTACAGCGATGAAGCGGTCATGCGCTACGTCGATGGCGGCACCCGCGACCGCCCCACCACCGCCCACCTGCTCGAAGCAAACGCCCGGTGCTGGAAGTCCGAAGGCTGGGGGCTCTGGGCCATCCGCGACGCCGAGACGGGCGCCTTTCTCGGTGAAGGCGGACTCCAGCGACTCACCGACGTCGAAGGCGCCCAGGTCGACTACGGCTACACGATCAGCCGCCGCAACTGGGACAAGGGCGTCGCCTCCGAAGCCGGCAATGCGATCCTGTACGACGCGTGGACCCGCTACCCCGGCGACCAGATCCACGCGATCGTGCACCCCGACAACCCGGCCAACGGCGCCATCTTGCGCAAGCTCGGCTTCCGGCGCCTGGAAGATCAACTCATTCACGGGATCGAGCAACAGGTCTGGGAGATCCAGCGGTTGGGCTGAGTCCTTCACAGCTTCCTCACTTCTTGCTCGCAACCTCATCGTGACCGGCGGGCATCGTTTGGGTCATGAAGCGAACCGCCATCGTCATCACCCTCATGTTGTTGGTCGCCGCCTGCGGACCGAACGACACCGACACCACCACCGAGCCGAGCACCACGACAGCCCAGGCCGAGGTTGAGACTGGCGGTGCCGACGAGCCGACCGAGTCCTCCGACATCGATGCCGAGATCAAATCCGACTCGACCGCCGACATCGAAGCCTCAACCACCACCAGCACGACCGTACTGGAATCGACAGCAACCGCCGACGGCCAGACTCCCGCGACAACAGCGCCGATCGAGCCCACCAGCCCAGCGCCCGACACCGACAACGAACCCTCAGAGGCGCTGGCCGACGCCGCCGCTGCACTCGACCTACTCGATCAGCTCCTCGCGAGCATGAGCTCTGAGATCGACGGGCTCGCCGGCGACCTCGCAGCCGACGCCAACGCCACCGCCAGCTCCGGCGACTGACCTCGAGCAATTCACCAAAGTTCTGCGGGAACAGACCCACCCAACAGGAGATATCCAATGACCATCCGACTCCCCCGCCTCACCGCCGCGCTCCTGGTAGGTGGACTCACAATCGGCGCTGCAGCACCAGCTTTCGCCCAGGAGGAAGCAGACGAATCCGAAGGCGACACCGAACACGTCGTCAACCTCAGGTCCAGGTGCCAGCAGGCCATCGAACGACGCCTCGGAGACCTGGGCCGCACCCAGACCCGCATCGACGGAGTTGAGGCACTCACCGAAGGCCACGAGTCCACCCTCGACGGCATCATCGACTCCACCGAGAGCGGGCTCGCCCAGCTCTCCATCGATATCGCCGACGAGGACAGCCGGCTCGAGCTCGTTCAGCTCTGCAGCGAGATCGCCACCGACTATCGCGTTTATCTGGTGGTGTTGCCCCAGACCCACCTCACCGTCGGAGCCGACCGCGTCGATGCCGCCGCAGCCCGCGGCGACGAGCTGATCAGCACGTTCGACTCCGCAGTCGAGGCCGCTATTGCCGCCGGCGCCGACGTGGAGGCCGCTGTCGCCCTGCGCGACCAGGCCGTCGCCCATCTCAACATCGCAGAGTCGTCCAACTCCGGCGTGGCCGCGGGTGCTCTCAGCGTCACCCCCGCCAGCTACAACGACGGACCCGGTGAGGTGATCCTCGATACCGTTCGCGGCGCCCTACGCACCGCCCACACCGAACTCAAGGCCGGTCTGTACGACGGCAAGGCCGCAGTCAAGGCCCTCCGTGAGGCCATCGGCGATCTCGAGGAAGCCGCCGCCTGACCTGCGGTGAAGACCAACTCAAGACCCAGCGGTCCCCGAACGTTTCCCGCAGCCGGGGCCCGCTGATACCGAGCCGCCACGACCCCCCGGTCGTGGCGGCTCGGGATTCTTCCCGGGTAGCGTCACCCCCGTGAGCTGGTGGCTATGGCTGATGATCATCATCGTGGGTCTTCTCGTCGTGATCGCGATATACGACCTCACCCAAAGACGCCACGCGATCCTGCGCAACTATCCCGTGGTCGGCCACCTCCGCTTCTGGCTCGAATCGGTCGGCCCTGAGCTACGCCAGTACATAGTCACCGACAACGACGAGGAACTCCCCTTCTCGCGTGACCAACGGCGTTGGGTTTACGCCTCGGCGAAGGGCGAGAACAGCTATTTCGGATTCGGAACCGACAACCGCCTCGATGTGGCCGGCTATCCGTTCTTCCACCACGCACCCTTCCCCATCGATGGCGACGCCGACGAACCCGTCAGTGGCGCGAAGGTGCTGGGCGAGCGACGCGACCGCCCCGGCCAGTTCACACCCGCTTCGATCGTCAATGTCTCGGCCATGAGCTTCGGCTCGCTCTCGAGCGCCGCGATCCAAGCCATCAATCGCGGCGCCGCCATCGCCGGCTGCCTCCACAACACCGGCGAGGGCGGGATCAGTGCCCACCATCGCAGCGGCGGCGACCTCGTGTTCCAGGTCGGCACCGGCTACTTCGGTGCCCGCGACAGTCACGGTGCGTTCTCGATCGACGCCCTCCTCGAGTCGCTGGTCGATGCACCTGTCAAAGCGATCGAGATCAAGCTGAGTCAGGGGGCCAAGCCCGGGCTCGGGGGTGTCCTGCCTGCAGCGAAGGTCTCACCCGAGATCGCTGCCGCTCGAGGAGTGCCGGTGGGGATCACCGTTCACAGCCCGGCCCGCCATAGCGAGTTCGACGACATCGCAACGCTGGTCGACTTCGTCGAACGGATCGCGGAGGCCACCGGGCTTCCGGTGGGGATCAAGTCGGCGATCGGCGGAGGAGCGTTCTGGACAGAGCTGGCCGAGCACATGGCCGACAGTGGTCACGGACCCGACTTCATCACCGTCGACGGAGGCGAGGGAGGCACCGGTGCCGCTCCTCTCGTGTTCGCCGACCACGTCGCCCTCCCGTTCCGCCAGGCCTTCCCTGTCGTACGCCACGCCTTCGATAGCCACGGGCTCACCGAGAGACTGACTTTCGTGGGCGCCGGCAAGCTGGGCTTCCCCGCCGATGCGGCGGTCGCTCTGGCGATGGGCGCCGACCTGATCAATGTTGCCAGAGAGGCCATGCTTTCGATCGGTTGCATTCAGGCCCAGAAATGCCACACCGGTCACTGCCCCACCGGCGTCGCCACCCAGAATCGCCGCCTCGTCCGGGGCCTCGATCCCACCGACAAGTCGGTGCGGCTCGCCAAGTATGTGCTCGCCTTCCAACACGACCTGAGGGCACTCGCCCATGCCATGGGCCACGATCACCCGAGCAGGATCCGCCTCGATCAGATCACGATCGCCGACGGAAACGGCAACTTCACCCCCGGCCCGCAAGCCTTCACCCCCTAAAGAAGGAGGTTTTCTGAGCACATACGCGCGCATAGCGCGCGCCAGCGCTCAGAAAAGCCGAAGAGGGGGTCAGCCCCGAGGCCCCACAGGTTTTCTGAGCACATAGGCGCGCATACCGCGCGATAGCGCTCAGAAAACCCCGGGGGGAGGAGGAGGGAGAGAGAGGCCGAGATTTGTGGGCCGTCTAGCTCCAACTCTCGGGGTCGGCTGGGTCTCCGAAGAGCTCGATATTGCCGAACTCGGGATCCGGAGTTACTGACGCTCCCGGAGGCCAGATACCGGCGCCGGCGGCTACATCGGCGCGACCCCCTCCGCTGCCCCACTGGACATAGGCGAATATCTCATCGGAATTGCCGAAATCGCGCGACGTGTAGAGCGCAGCCTCGCCGCCGGCGATGTCGAGACCACCGGCAACGCCCGCCGGAATCTGAACCGACGTGCCCGCCGCGATCAGGCCACCGTCGACCACGGTCCCGAGATCGACATAGGACGGGAACTGGCAAAGCCAGATGCCATTGATGTCGACGTCCTCGTCGCCGGAGTTGACGATCTCCACGAAACCATCCTCGCCGAACTCGACGATGCTGATCTGTAGGTCATTGATCAACACCGTGCCCTCGGGGCTCGCTTCGGTGGTGGTGGGAGCAGCGGTGGTTGGCTCGTCGTCGGCATCGACGACCTCAGCCGTGGACTCGCCGGCATCGTCGTCGGTGGCCGCAGTAGCCCCGTCGTCGGAGTCGCTGCTGCAAGCTGCGGCGACAAGGGCGAACAAGGCGAGTAACGACACGATCAGGCGGCGGGATCGATGCATATGAGTCTCCTGACAGAAGTTGGGTTGACGTTAGCGGCGTCGGCAGCCCTGTCTGGGTCGCTCTACCCCTGACGCGCATTCGGGCGGCGGTAAGAAGACAACCTCAGCCCGGTGACCGGCAGGGGGGAGAGCCGATGATCGAGTAACACGAGGGCCCCGGTGGGAGTCTGTGACTTCCCACCGGGGAACTACTTGGAACCGCCGCCCGAGAGCTATCACCATTGTCGTCTCGTCGGGCCGCTGGTTCCGTCAGCTTGGATACACATAGTGTGTCATATTTCTGACACAACTCAGGCATCGACCTCGCCGGGATCGACAGCATCGAGTGTCGAAGATCCAAGCTCAGCCGCACGAGCGAGCAGCTCAGCGATCTGATCGAGCAAGGTAGCGGCTTCCACCCGATCGGGAGGATCCTCGGCCAGAGCCGCATCGCGAGCCTCGAACAAGGCCAGGATCTCGGCCAGCAGCGCGTCGCTGGTATCGGCCGGCACGACCTCATCATCGGACGGAGAATCACCGTCGTCGGACCCGTCAGGATCGTCGGCGGGGGCCTCGGGGTCGACGTCACTCGGGGTGGAGCCCAGGACGTCGCTGAAGTCGGCGCCGTCGAAGAGCTTGCCGAGCGCATCGTTGAGATCTTCGCCAATCGCGATCTGCTCGCCCTCGCCGACAGTGGCGATGACCGCTTCGAGCGTCGGCACCGACGAGGAGCCCTCCGCGGCCACATAAAGGGGACGAACCCACAGGATCGAATCCGCGATCGGCAACAACAAGAGATCGCCGAACTGCACGGTGGAGCCGGAGTCGTCGAGCAGGGTGAGCCGGCTGGAGATCTCCTCGTTCTGGGCTATACCCGACGCGACAAGCACGGGCCCGGGCGCATCAGGACTCGTAATCTCGTAACTCACCAAACGGGTGGTGCCGTCGGGGCGCGTCTCTCCCACCATGAACGCCTCGAGTTCGCGCCGGTCGTCGTCCTCATCGAAGGGCACGAAGGTCCTTAAGGTCACGAACGACGCCGCTTCCTCTCCCGGCAAGTTGAGCATCGTGTAATAGGGATCGATGCGCTCTTCCTGGGTGGTGATCAAGCCGGTGTCCTCATCGGTGATGGCCTCCGAAGTGGAACCCGCCACGACCTGACGACCGGGGTTCTGGGCCACCGCCCACCGCTCGGTACCGATCACGAGGCTCTCGGGGTTGGACACCTGGTAGCGCGCCCACATGTTGGTCTGGACTCGGAACAGGTCTTGGGGGTAGCGCAGATTGTCGCGAAGTTCGACGGGCATCTCCTCAAAATCGGTGAAGAGATCAGGGAACGCCGAACGCCAAGCATCGATGATCGGATCATCGACCGGCATCACGTAGAAGGCGACGTCGCCGTCGTAGGCATCGACCACCGCCTTCACCGAGTTACGCACGTAATTGAACGAGTCGCCGGCCAGCCCGCCAGTGAGGAGACGGCCGTTTTCGGACCGCTGGGAGTAGGGGTACCGGTCGGTGGTCGTGTATCCGTCGATCACGTAGTGAATCCGACCCTCAAGCACCACCGGATACGCATCGGCGTCGAACTCGAGGAAGGGAGCCAGCTCCTGCACCCGATCGTGCACGTCGCGGACGTAGATGACACGGGTGTCGTCGTCGACGAAGTTGGAGATGAGCGGTTCGATCTGACCGAATCGCATGGCGAAAGCTGCTCGACGAATGAACGAGCCGAGCCCCACACCACTCTCGCCCTCGTAGCGGGTGAGAACATCCTCGCCAGTGGCACTGTCGACATAGTCGATCTCGTCGACCGACGCCCCTACCAACGCGTATCCACCGAGTCCTTCGCCGTGATAGATCTGCGGAGTGTCGAGTTGGAGCTCGATGTTCGGATCGATCTCCACCGGCAGACCGCCGGCGAGGAAGTTGGGCCTGCCCTCGCCCGTGGTGGCATTTGCCTGGGCCAGAGCGATGCCGTAGCCGTGGGTGAGGCGCACATGCTCGCGTTCCCAGCTCAGACCACCGAGGGCAAGCTCACGGCTTCCGAGCACGACTTGGGTGAGCTCGCCGTCGATCAGGTATCGATCGGTGTCGAGGGTGCGTGCGAAGGAGGGTCCGACATCGACCAGGGCTCCTTCGAACTGGTAGAACTCGCGTTCGGCCTGGAACCGTTCGAAGGTGGGATGCGCGACCAGAGGATCGAGCACGCGGGCGTTGCGGATCGTGTCGGCATGACTACGCAACTCCTCTGCGGTGAGATCTTCGGTGTAGTCGAAAGTGGCCTCAGACAAGTCGATCTCGGGAACCAGTCCGAACGCGGCGCGGGTGGCATCGATGTTGCGCTGGGTGAACTCGGCCTCTCGCGTGGTCTCGTTTGGTTCGACCTGGAACCGCTGCACGAAAGCCGGGTAGATCCCGCCCATCACGATCGCGACGAACGACCACAGCCCCACTGCGAGTATCGGCATCACCCAACCACGGAGGCGGAGGTTGATCACCAGCAACACCACAGCCGACAGGGAAATTGCCATCAGCAGATAGGTGGCGGGCAGTTGGGCGTTGACATCGGTGTAGAGGGCGCCGTCTACCACGCCGCGCCTCGACACGGTGAGTTCGTAGCGGCTCAGCCAGTAGTCGGCAGCCTTGATGAGGGCAAGCACGGCCAGAACCGCCGAGAGATGCACCTTCACGTTGGGCGATACCCGCTCACCGGTGGTGACCGCCATGCGGATCCCGCCGTTGAGATAGTGGGCGATGGCGGTGAGGATGAAGATGATGACAAAGGCGGCGAAGGCCCAGTTCACCACGAAGCTCAGGAACGGCAGCTGGAATACATAGAAGCCGACATCAGTGTCGAACTGGGGATCATCGATCCCGAAGTCCTGGCGATTGACGAAGAGCAACCATTCCTTCCAGTGCCCTCCCACACCGGCAGCGGCGATCAGGGCGAAGAGCGCCGAAACTCCGGCTCGAATCATTCCCGTACGGCCGGCCACGACCTCGTGATAGCGGGCGAGAAGCTCCTCTTCGGGGCCGGGAGCCCTCAAGACCGGGGCGCTCCTGTCGGCGATGAACAAGTTGACCCACAGGACCACGAAGAAGGCACCCGCGAATATGAGGGTGAGCGCGATCTTGGCTCCGAGCACTCGCCCCCAGACGTCGGTGCGACCCAGGGAATCGAACCACAGGTAGTCGGTGTAGAACCCGGCGATCCCACGCAGCGACAGGGCGACCACGACGATGACCGCGAACACGATCGCGACAACCACCCGGCCTCGGCCACTGAACCGTGAGGATCCACCTCGAGGCATATCTTCAACTCGGCGCATCGGCGCAACCCTACCGTCCGGCCGGCGAGTGTCGTTGTCGAGTCGTCGATCGGCTCAGCGGTGTCGGGCTCAGGTGTCGATCGGAACGAGGCGACACGTGCACGCCGCGTGAGCCGGGGGATGAAGATCACCGGTGGGGTATGCGCCGCCGGCTGGTGTTGCCCCAGCCAGCGCATTGTCGGCACACTCCGTCCCGCAAGGCCCGTCTGGGTCGACGATCCAACGAAGGTCTGCCTCAGACGAAGCGATCATCGCCGAGCCTTCCGTGGCCACGATTGCCGCCGCCGCCGCTTCAGGGATCCGCCGGGAGCGAGACTCCCGATACAGCGCACGGACGGTGTCGGAGAGTTCGTCTTCGTCATCTGACCGATCGGCAACATCTACGAGACGCTCACGAACAGGGTCGAGAGCGATGACCCTGATCTGGGACAGAGCCACCTCCAGGTCGAGGGAGAGCGAAGCTCCCAGCGTGGCCGCAAGATCTTGCAGAACGGGCACCGCGGCCGCTTCATACGGATCGGCATGCTTGGCAGCATCGTCGACGACGGCGTGGATGGCATCGGCTCCGCTCCGCCGCACCCCGTCCAACAAGGTGCCCTGCTCATCGACGAGGACCTTCTTCAGGGCGCGCGCGGCGGCGTTCTCGGCCGTGCGTCGGACCTCGGCGTGACCGTCGTCGGCCGGCTCGGATACCGGCTCGGGTTCATCCGGAGCATCTTCCTCGGTCGGTTCTTCGGCATCGGCCGGACCTTGAGACTCACGCAGGAGCGCGAACACACCGCTCCCCGGGTCGGGATCGACCTCGTCGGCTACTTCGTCGGGCTCCGGTTCGGGCTCCCCGTCCGGCTCGGGTTCCGGCCCCGGTTCGGGATCTGGCTCCGGCTCCGGCTCCGGTTCGGGCTCCTCTGCGCTTTTTTGGGCGCTTTCCTCTGCGTCGATGTCGAAGAGCTCCGACGATTCGTCGACGTCCATCGGGGCCTCGTCGCCCAGCGCAGCATCGATGTGGGTCAGCGCCTCCATCTCACCCGTGATGAACGAGGGATCGGCATCTGCCCCCACTGAGCCATCGTCGACGAGGGGATGACCCACGAGGCGGGCGGACTCGATCTCGGCTTCAAGACGCTCCACCGTGGGAGTCTCCTCCGCGGCGACCCTCAGACCGGCGCGCTCGGCTGCGGCACGGGCCTCGGGAACCGACTCGACGAGGTCGGTGACGGCATGGTCGAGGTCGTGTTGGGCGACGGTGAGCGACTCGAGGAGACGGTCTCGGCCCGCCCTCAGCTGCTCCACCTGGGCTCGGCCGGTCTGGCGTTTACGGGCCAGATCGCGGAGCATCCGCTCACGTACCAGCTGGGCCTCGTTGACCATTTCACGGCCGCGCTCTCGGCCATCCTCGACCAACCGCTCGGATTCGCGTCTGCCTTCGGAAACGATCTCTTCGCTCTCACGACCTGCCTCGAGACGAGCGGCGTCGGCCGCGGCGAGCGCATCATCACGGACCGCCTGGGCCTCGCGTTCGGCGCGCTGTGCCCTCAACTCGGCGGCGTCGTGGGCGGCCTCCAGAACTTGGGCGGCCTCCACGCCGAGAGCTTCGGCCACCTTGTGGGCCTCGAGGCGATCCTCGGCCACGTGATCGAACTCGGCGAGCCGACCCGCAAGTTCATCTCGAGCGCGTCGAAGCTGGCGGATCTCATCAGCGGCTCGCTGGAGTTGACCACGAACCGCTGAGGGATCGAACCCGCGGCGAACGATGTCGAAGGAGGCGTGTTCGAGTTGGGAGAGGTCGAGAGAATCGTCGGGTGCCATCGTCAGAAGAGCGTAGGAGTGACGGTCGCTCGGATGGAGTATCCCCACCGC
Organism: Acidimicrobiales bacterium; assembly: GCA_029263215.1. Classification (GTDB taxonomy): domain Bacteria; phylum Actinomycetota; class Acidimicrobiia; order Acidimicrobiales; family Aldehydirespiratoraceae; genus OFTM10. The sequence goes on along the minus strand of JAJCXY010000121.1, from coordinate 38,103 downwards.
CTCGGACTATTGGGCAACCGGTTCGCCCGGGATCTCGAGCGCGAGTTCGGAGGTCTGGCCGCCGAGAGCAGCGAGTGCTTCCAGAGCCTCTTCGAGGGTGGCCACACCCACGATCGGCATGTCGCCGGCGTGTTCGAGGGCGACTTCCAGACTCTCGATCGGCACGATGAAGAGATCTGCGCCTTCGTCGTGGGCTGCGGCCGCTTTTTGGCCAACGCCTCCCACATTTCCAACCGACCCTGCGGGTGAGATCGTGCCGGTGACAGCCACGCTGTGTCCGCCGGTGAGCTCACCTTCGGTGAGAATGTCGATGATCGTGAGTGTGAAGGCCAGCCCGGCCGAGGGCCCGCCGATCGTGCCCGAATCGATCGAGAGGTCGAAGGGTAGATCGACATCGCTCGATCGAACCACGACATCGGCAATCCCGATGAAGCCACCGGGGATGCCGTCGGGGTGCTCACCGAACACGATTTCGACCTCGCGTCGACTGAACGTGACCGAGTCCTCGAGGGTGACCACCGCGGAGTCGCCCGGCTCGACCTGATCGAGGAACGACCGAAGGGACTCGAAGCTCGTGATCAGGGTGGCGTCGATCGCGACGATCACCTCACCAACCTCGAACAGGCCGTCGACCGGCCCGCCTTCCACCACCGAAGCAAACCCGATCCCCGTTTCGTCGACGGCATCGACACCCAGTCGCTCGAGGGCGGCGATGATCGCCGAGTCCTTGGAGGTCTGCATCATCTGCAGATTGCGCTCTCGTTGTTCCGATGACGAGCGGGTACCGAACACCGACTCGTGGGTGCGGAGTTCGATGTCGTCGTCGACTTCGGATTCGACCCATTCCCACACCGTGACCTGATCGTCGATGGCGACGGTGGTGAACAGGATCTCGCCCTCGGGTTCGAATACGTCGAGGTTGGCCACCGTCACCCGCGAAGCGGTGCTGCGGGCCGATCCTGGCTTGAGTGCGACGGCACCGTCGTCGACCAGAGACTGGCCAGGGGTGATCCGTCCCAGCCATTGGGCCGGCACGAACACCGACCCGATGATCAGGGCCGTGATGACAGCCACAGCTCCGCCGATCCAACGGGTGAGCCGGTCGTTCCACCAGCGCGACGACGCCAACGGTGTCGGTTCCACCGGTAGCATCGGTGTCGGCGTGTCCTCCTCACTCATCGTTCTCGTGCTCGCTTTCGTGGCGGGACTGGCTTTCACGGCGGCCCAAAGGCCTTCATGGGGTGTTCAGCCTGCCATGGCTCGCTCCACAAACGGACGCGTGCGGCATCGAATGGGACGAGCGAGGCTGCTCGAAGGTGTTCACGCCATCACTCCCACCGACCACGACCACGAATACCACGATGACGACGACAACATCGTCTTCGACACCCTTCGGGTGCTCGGCGTGCTTCGCAAGAAGGTTGACCGGCCCGCGGTTGGCCGCAAGGCCTACGTGCGGTGGTGGGAACGGCTTCGTGCCCTGATCGTGCTGAGCGGCATCGTCGTGGCGCTCGGGCTCGCTCTGGCTGCGGTGGTCGGTATCACCGTGCTCGGCTTCGGGTTCCTGCTGGAGCAGGCAATCAGCTGATCCCGCCGGGATCAGCGGCCGAACAAGCCTCGGCGTCCGTCATTGGCGCCGCTCGGGACCGCGCCCTCGATCGGATCCTCGAACCCGACTGGGGGCGGAGGCATCTCCGATTCAGTGGCCTCGGTTGCGGTGGCCTCGATCGGTTCCTGCATCGCGGCCTCGACATAGGTGACGTCTTCGGCCGTAGGCAGAACTTCGGGCTTTTGGAGCGACTCGACGACCGGTGCCGGGACAGGGTCGTCGATCGATGAATGCATCGAGTCGAGCACCTCGACCTTGAAGTATTGCTTCACCTCGAACTTCACCTCGTCGAGGGTGAACAGCTTCGCGTCGTCTACACCCGAGGTGTTTCTCAGTTCCTCAAGGTATGCGACCGCATCCCCCTGCTCGTCGAATCGGCGGTATTGGGTCACCGCGTCGAGGTCGTCATGGATCACGATATGGGTCACGGGTTTGCTCCTTGGACTCCCTGCAGGACATCCATCCCGTCGGCGCATTGGGAGCCGATCTTGAGTCTTTCCGGCTGCGGGACCGGGACCATCGCGACGACTGCACCGGGGCTAGTGTCGGGCGATGACCGAGCGATCACCTCTCGAGCGCAGGCGCGTCGCCGGTCTTGCCGGTCACATCGGAGATTCGGCCGGAGCTCGAGGAAGCCTCCCCGACCCCGACCCGTTGGTTCGAGCGGCCGGTCTGAGATCGCTGGCCCGTCTCGACGATCTCAACGACGAGACTCTCGCCCGGGCCCTCGTCGATGAGTCGCCCCATGTCCGAATCACCGCCCTCGAGCTCTCCTCAGACCGCGAATCCCCGCCGATCGACCACCTGCTTCACGATGGTGAGCCCACTGTGGTCGAAACCGCAGCCTGGGCGTGCGGTGAACGCGACGCCACCGACCCCATCGTGGCCACGCTGAGCGATCTCGCCTCCGGCCACGATGATCCTCTCGTGCGAGAAAGCTCAGTCGCCGCGCTCGGAGCGCTCGGTCATCCGTCGGGATTGGCCGCGATCCTCGCTGCCACCGAAGACAAGCCCGCCGTGCGCCGCCGTGCCGTGGTGGCCCTCGCCGCCTTCGACGGCCCCGAGGTGGATGCCGCATGGGAGCGGGCCCGAACCGATCGAGACCGCCAGGTGCGCGATGCCGTGGATGAGCTACTCGGCCCCGCTTCCGACACCATCAACGACGGTGCGTACCGCCATCCATGAACATCGCCTGCACCGACTCGTAGTGCTCAATCACCTTGCCGGCGCCCAGCACCACCGCCTCCAGTGGGGTGCGCACGAGCCTCACTTCCACATCGGATTCCTCGGTGAGCCGAATGTCCATCCCCTTGAGCAAGCCGCCACCACCCACTAGGTGGATTCCTTGCACGATGAGGTCCTGAGCAAGTTCCGGGGGGGCCTGAGCGAGGCAACTCAATACGGAGTCGACCATCGCCGAAACGGGCTCTTGGATCGCCTCTCGGACTTCTGCCGGCTTCAGTACCACAGTCTTCGGTAGCCCGCTCATCAGCTCTCGCCCGCGGACCTCGGCGTTGACCTCGTCGGGTGTGGGCGCCGCCGAACCGAGCACGATCTTGATCTCCTCGGCCGTGCGTTCACCCACCGCGATGCCGTATTCACGGCGGACGTAACCCTGAATCGAGTTGTCGATATCGAAGGAACCGACCCTCACCGCCTCTAGCGCCACCACCCCTCCGAGAGAGATCAGGGCCGATTCGGTGGTGCCGCCGCCTATGTCGATCACCATATTGCCGATGGGCTCGTTGATCGGCAGTTCAGCACCGATCGCGGCGGCGACGGGCTGCTCGATCAGGCGGGCATCGGCGGCCCCGGCGCGCCTTGCCGCCTCGGTGACGGCCCGGCGCTCCACTGCGGTGATGGCCGATGGCACGCAGATCACCACCCGTGGACGGTTGAGACGGCTGACGCCCACCCTCTGAAGCAGGAGTCGGATCATGCGCTGGGTGACTTCGAAATCGGTGATGGCCCCCTTCCGCAGGGGACGGACCGCAACGATGTAGGAAGGGGTGCGACCGATCATCTGCCACGCCTCGTGGCCCATGGCGAGCACCTCGCCGCTCCGACTGTTGAGCGCGATGACCGAAGGCTCGTTGAGGACAATGCCCTCCCCTCGGGCATACACGAGTGTGTTCGCCGTACCGAGGTCGATCGCGAGATCTCGTGCCAGGGGTCAGCGCTCCTCGTCGGGAGAGGGGTCGAGACGAACGATACCGCTCGGTTGCGTCGCGGGGCGAGAACCCTCACCAGGAGCCAGAGCCTGGAGTTGCTCATGGAAGCCGGTTTGGCGGGGTGAACGCGAGCGGGTCCAGATCCAGATCAGGACCGATCCCGCCACAGCTGCAGCAACCGGGATGAGGAGGAAAGCTATGGAGTTGCTCACTCGCCCACCTCGGTGATGTGTTGGGATTCCAAGCCCCACGACTCCCCGTCGGCCCAGGTTTCGCGCTTCCAGATCGGCACCGTGGCCTTGAGCGTGTCGATACCGAATCGGGCCGCCTCGAAGGACTCGGGCCGGTGGGGCGACGACGCCACGACGATCACCGAGGACTCACCCACGGGCACCACCCCGACCCGGTGCAGGAGCGCGATTCGGCCCAGCGCCGGCCACCGTCTCCTCATCTCATCGGCGATCTCGGCGAACCGCGGAACCACGTGTTCCTCATAGGCCTCGTACTCGAGCCGCTCGACCGACTCCCGGCCCGGAGCGTGGTCGCGGGCGGTGCCGCTGAAGAGAACCAGCGCTCCACAGTGGGGCAACACCGCCCAGTCGGCAGCCTCTCCCGTCGGTAGCGGCGCGTCGGTGAGGCCCAACCAGGTGTGGTCATCAGGCGGCGTCAGCACTCGGTCATGGTAGGGCCGCCCGATCACCGCCGCACCACAGGGGGCGCGCGCGTCAGCTCGCCGACACTATGTACGATCGATGTCCGTGGCCAACGGGGAGTACGACGAGGATGATCTGATCCATCGTTCACCACCGGCACCCGATGATCGATTGTGGCGCCACCCGTCCGAGGTGAGCTGGGATGCCCGACAGACCACGTCGGTGAAACGCAGGCCATGGATGGTCAACACCTTGTCGGCCGGCGGTGGGGCTCTGCTCGTAGCGGCCGTCTGGCTGGTGAGCAGTTCGTCGTCCAATGTGCAGATCGTCACCCAGCGGGTCGCGGCGGTTCCCATCGAGTCGGTCGCTCCGCGCGTCACGCCGGCCGACCAGTGGAGCGATGAGGTGACGCTCGCCGCTCGCCGATCCACCGCCGTGGTGCGTTCAGAGGAGGGCACAGCCACCCTCGCCGGCGCGATCGCGGTTCGCGACGATGGTTACCTCCTCACCAGCGGCCGTGCTCTGGGTGGTCGAACGTCGGTCCTGGTCCACACTGCCGGCGGTGTCGTCACCACCGCATCACTGGTGGGGTATGACCCCGAGACCGACGTGTCGGTGCTGAAGACCGATGCCGTCATCGCTCCGGCCCTGATGGCGGCCGAGCCTGCCGATGAGGGCGACGTGGTGGCCCTACTCGACCCCGACGGCGACTCTCGGCGCCAACTCGTGGTGAACCTGGCGTCCGCATCAGTCGCCATCGACGGCGACCATCTCGTGGGCCTGCTCGCCCTCGATGGCAGCATCGGCGACCTTCCGCCGGGTAGCCCGGTCATCGATCACACCGGCGCGGTGGTCGGCATCATCACTGCCACCGAGGAAGGTGCACCCGTCGCGGTGGTACCCATCGATCTCGCCTCCCACATCGCCGCCGAGCTCATCGCTGAAGGCACATTCGATCATCCTCGGATCGGCGTCACCGCCCGCGACACCCTCGGAGACGACGCCGCGTCGGGGTCCTATGTCACATCGGTCGGGATCGATAGTCCCGCCGAACGGGGAGGAATGCTGGAGGACGACGTGATCGTGGAGATCGAGGGAGAGTCGGTGGAGTCGATGGCCCACATGGTGGCCGTGCTGCGAACCCACGAGCCTGGCGAATGGGTCGACATACTCGTTCAGCGTGATTCAGCGCTGGTGAGCTGCCGGGTCGAACTCGGCGCGGGCACGGCGGAGGGCTGAGCTAGTCGGCTTGGGGTCGTCGCCGGAGTCGGCGGATCAGGAACCCGAGTCCCACCAGCAAGCCGACCGCGACCACCGTACTGGCGGCGAGGGCGAGTTCTTGTTGGCGACGGGCAGGGATGCGGTCGAGCGGGCTGGGATCGTGAGAGACCACCCACGCCTCCTCGTTGGAGTAGTTGGCCTCCCAACCCAGCTTCCTCATCCGGTCGTTGGCCACCACCCAGGAATGCGACGTGTAGGGCACCACTCCTGGCGGGACTGGTGAGAGACCGGCCCGCCACCTGAGCGCAGCAAGAGCCCGCGCTGCCCACCAGGGCACCCGGACGCGGGCCTTGGGACCCTCGAGGTCACGCAACGCATCGGGGGGGATCCAGCCATCGGGGGCCACGTTGGCCACGCCGTCGAGGCGACTGGTGACAGCGGTTGTGACCGCAGAAGCAAGGTCGTCGACGTGGAGGTACTGCACCGGCGGATCTCCGTCGGCGGTGATGCCGACGCGTGCAGTGTGCAGGACGCGCGCCAGTTGGCCGAGGTCGTCGTCGGTCACCACCGCGGTGGGGCGCAGCACTGCCACCGCGACCTCGTCGCGGCCGTGGCCCCATTCCATGACGGCCTGCTCCACCGACGCCCGCACCACAGCCCAACCGAAGTCGGGGTTGGGTCGGATGGCTGCATCTTCGGTGAGCGGCACGGGGTTACCCACCCATGCGCCGTAGACCATCGCCGACGACAACACCACCACCTGCCCGACTCCCGCCTCAGCCGCGGCATCGAGGACGCGTTGCACGATCGCGAGCTCCAGGGCATCGGCCGATGCGTCGATCTCATCAGGGGTCACCGTGGTGGCGAGATGCACGATCGAGTCGGCCCCCGCGAACACCGCCCCGAGATCTCCCCACCCGAGATCGATCAGCTTGGCATCCACTCCTGGCATGGAGGGAATCGACACCTTGTCGAGGGCCAGCACATCGAACTTGCCCGGCTCTCGGGCGAACCGTCGCACGACCCGACTACCCACCGCTCCGGCGGCACCGGTCACAATGATTTTCGTCATCGGGTAGGCCTGGTGGCGCAGAGTATTGTTTCCATCACTCACCTACGATGCCCGCATGAGCGACGGACTGCCACCCGACAACCCATTCGGTGACGTTCCTTTCATCGGCGAACTGATGCGAATGCTTCAAGGAGCGGGTTCGGGTTCCACCGATGCAGCGCGCCAGTTGGCCAGAACCATCGCCAATGACGGGGTGACCGAACCCAATATCGAACCCTCCGATCGCATCGCGGTGGAGGAGTTGGTGAGGGTCGCCGAACTCCATGTCGCGGCCGCCACCGATCTGCCCGTGGCTCGCACCGGCGCGTTGCGGGTGGAAGTTGGCAACCGCTCACAGTGGGCCGATCGAACGATCGACGACTACCGGCCCCTGTTCGAGACCCTCTCCAATTCGATGGCCGCGGGTCTGGCCCCGCCCGATGATCTCCCGGCCGACGATCCGATGGCGTCGATGCTCGCGGGGCTGAGCCAGATGCTGGGTCCGATGATGCTCGGGATGACCACCGGCTCGATGGTCGGTCACCTGGCCCGGCGGGCGATGGGTGGCCACGATCTCCCCGTCCCTCGGCCCCCCGACGCCCCCCTGCTGATCCTGTTGCGCAATGTCGACGATTTCGGCCGCGACTGGTCGCTCGATGCCGACGATCTGCGCTTGTGGGTCTGCCTCCACGAGGTCGCTCACCACACCGTGCTCGGAGTTCCTCATGTCCGTGAGCGGCTCACCAGCCTGCTCCATCGTCACGCCGGCGCTTTCGAGCGAGACCCCGCGATCCTCGAGCAGCAGCTCGGTGGGTTCAACCTTTCCGCCGGGCCCGAGGCGCTCTCGGAGATCCAGTCGGTCCTCGGCGACCCCGAGACCGTGCTCGGCGCGGTGCGATCGGCCGAACAAGCCGCCCTGCAACCCGAGCTAACCGCGCTGGTGGCCACGATCACCGGCTATGTCGACCATGTGATGGACGCCATCGGCTCCACCCTCATCGGCTCCTATCCGATGCTCACCGAGGCCCTTCGCCGCCGCAGGGTGGAGGCGGATTCGAGTGATCGATTCGTGGAACGGATCCTGGGATTGGAGCTGGATGCAGCCCAGTACGACCGCGGCAGCGCCTTTGCCGCCGGCGTGATCGAGCGGGTCGGCGTCGCCAGCCTCAAGCGCTTGTTCACCGACCCCGACACCCTGCCCACGCCGTCTGAGGTCGATGCACCGGGCTTGTGGCTGGCGCGGATCGACCTACCCGGCTGACCCCGGAGGCTCCTCGGTACTGCCTTCCTCGACCTCGGGGGTCGGGGGCGTGGGATCGACTTCCACACCATCGATCGACGACACGATAGGCGCCGAGAGATCGTCCCATCCTCCGGCCCATTCCGATGTTCCGGCTGGTGCCTGGGGTTGGGTGGGACGCAGGTCTTCCAGTGTGAGTTCCACTGTGGAGTCGACCTGCTCCGCAGGGTCTTCGGGCTGGGGCGGGCTGTCTTGCGAGCCGTTGCCGAACCCTTTCGGCCGCCACGAGAGCATCGAGCGTCCGGGCCGACCCAGCACGTAGGAGACCAGAGCGAACAGGGCGGCGATCGCAACTGCTGAGCCCCCGACCGCGATGTTCAACGGGATGACGGCGGGTATGAATGCGCCCACCACCCACGCGAACTGGAAGCGCGCCTCGAATCGGGCGAAGGAACGGCCGTAGTTGGCGTCTGGAGCCTCTCTTTGCACAAGGGAGTCGAATGCGAGCTTTCCGGTGGCCGCGCTCGCGGCGAGAGCGAACGAGAGCACCGCCGATCCGAACAGGTTCGACGAGTAGGCCGCGAACAGGGCCGCCAGTCCGACCGCGGCCAACGAGCTTTGCAGCATGCGTTCTTCGGGAATGTGCAGGCGGAGTCCGGGCGCGGTCTTGGCCCCCATGAGGGCACCGATTCCCGCACAGAGCAGGACGACCCCGAAATGCCATGCCGGCGCGGCAGGATCACCGGTGATGTCGATCCCGCGAGCGGTAGCGGTGGCACCACCGAACGCCGAGCCGAGCGTGCTCACATCGATGCCGTCCTTGCCGCCCCGAAACTCGAACGCGAGCAGGAAGGTGACGAATCCCACGATGCCTCGGAGGATCGCCGTGGCATACGCGGCGAGGAGTACCGAAGCATCGCGCAGCTCTTCCTTCTCGAGTTCGGCTGTGGGTTCGGCGGCCACGACCACTTTCGTGAGTTGGAAGGAGAGGATCGCGGTGACGATGAACCCCACCATGGCAAGCGCCGCGGCAAACGAGGGGCCACCGATCAGAGACAAGATCCCCGACACCGACGCGCCCGCCATGGTCGACACAGCACTTATGAGCGCCAGGCGGCTGTTGGCGCTCACGAGGTCTTGTTCAGACCGAACGAGTTCGGGCACCACTGCGCTCTTGGCCACCGAGTAGCTCTTCTGGAACACCAGTAGAGCGAAGGCGATGGGGAACAGCCAGAGGGTCTCCACATAGCTGATCATGAAGAACGCCATCAGGGCGCGCCCGACCGACATCGAGATGATCATCACCCGCCGACCGCCCTTGACGCGATCGATGACGGGCCCGATCAAGGGAGCCACCACCGCGAAAGGGGCCATGGTGAGCAGGAGGTAGAGGCCGACGCGGCCGCGTGAGTCGTCGGGGGAGATCGAGAAGAAGATCGACCCGGCAAGGGTGACCGCGATAGCGGCATCGGACGCCGCCCCGAAGGCGTGAACGCGGGCGAGACGCATGAAGGGCGAGACCACGAAGGCCTCGGCTCCTCGCTTCTCGGGGCGGGGTTTTCCCAGCGGGCGCCAGCCCTCGCTCGTCACGGCGTCACCCTAGGGCACAAGATCCGCCGGTCGATCCCGGCCAAGAGATCGATGTCGTGGCTGTAGGTGAGGATGGACATGGCCGACTCGATGTCGAACCAGCCGACCGCGTCGACCTCCTCGTTGGGGGAGAAGTGGCCATCCTGCACGGTCATCAGCCAGTAGAGGACTGCCTTTCGGCGACGGCGGGCATCGCGATACTCGATCATCGGGAGCTTCTTGCCGGGTCGGCAACGAAACCCCGTCTCCTCCTGCACCTCGCGCAAGGCACATTGCTTGAGCGTTTCGGTGGGGTCGAGCTTGCCCTTCGCAAACGACCAGTCGTTGTGCCGGGGACGATGGACCAGCAGGATCTCGGACCCCGATGGGGTCCGGCGATGCACGACCCCACCAGCAGCCCAGACGTCGATATCGGGCCGCTTGGCCATCATCTGACTGGCAGCCCTAGCCACAGGCTGGTTCCTCCACCAGGAGCGAAGCGCCGAGCGCTCCGCCGGTATCGCCGAGGCGGGCCGCACGAACCGGCGCCGATGTGCCGGCGAAGGCCCGCTCGTGGAGCTCTTGTTCGACCCGAGCCCTGAACCCGTCGCCGAGCCTCTCCGACAAGCCACCGCCCAAGACGATGAGCTCGATGTCGACGAGGGCGATGGCAGTGGCCATTGCCGTGGCAAGAGCCGAGGCGGCGTCGTCGACCAGTCGCTTTGCCATCTCGTCGCCGGCGTCGACCGCCTCACCCCAGACCCGAGACTTGATCCGACCCTCGCCGGCGATGTCGAAGATCGCGGTGGGTTCTCCCTCGGCCAGGAGGTAGCGGGCCCTTCGTTCGAGCGAGTTTCGCCCCGCGTAGTCTTCGAGCTCGCCTCGCCCCGGGCCATCACCGACGAGGTCGCGAAACGATACGAAGGTGTGGCCGATTTCGCCGGCCATCCCTCGCGGACCCTGGCGAAGGCGCCCATCGAGAATCAGGCCCGCCCCTACCCCGGTGCCGGCGAAGACACCGAGGAGATTGTCGACCCCGACGCCTGCTCCGTACCGGTGCTCGGCGAGGGTGCCCACATTGACGTCGTTGCCCACCACCACCGGCAGACCATCGAGTCGATCACTGAGCAGGCGACCCACCGCAACATCGTGGTCCCAGCCCGGAAGGTTTGGGGCGGCCGGAAGAACACCGGTGCCTGGGATGACAGGGCCGGGCAAGCCGATCCCGGCGGCACTAGCCGTCGAGTGGGGATCCACCTTCTTGATCGCCCGAACGACCGTGTCGATCACGTCGTCGGGGCCACCTTCACGCGGTGTGGGCCGTTTCGCCTTCGCGACGATCTCACCGTCGACAACGAGAACCGCCATCGTCTTGGTCCCACCCAGATCAACACCGATCGTCGCCAATGTTGAGACCTTCCCTCAGAGCTCAGCTCTGCGACGGTTCGTCTTCGGGATAGCCAAGGTCCCAGTCGACGATGATCCGCTCACGTTCTCCGTCGCGGTTGACGCGTTCACGATTGCGGCGGAACTGGGGATCGTGGGGGGGAATCAACAGGAGACGGGCGTTGACACGAGCCCGGAAGCTGTCGATCACCTCGCGCTCGCCGTAAACCCCTCGAATCTCCCAGTGGGGAGCGGTGGGGCCGAGGTAGACGATCGTGGCCTGAGCAATCGGCGGTTCTTCGATCTCGGCGTCAACGGTGTCGGTCATGGCTGGCCAGTCTAACGGTCTCGACCGGTGGAAAAGTTGCTCAGGTGACCCACCCCGAGCAGCCGATTGAGGCTTTACGGGAACTTTCCACCGATTCTGGGCGTACTAGTGACACGCACAGAATGGGCGGTTGGGCGGTAACCCGACCAAGGAGATCCGAATGGACACCAACTGGATGGCTCGAGGCGACTGCGCCACGCACCACCCCGACATGTTCTTTCCCTCAGATGGCGTGGGCGTTGAGGTCGCCAAACGTGTCTGCGAAGGCTGCGTTGTGCAGGATCGCTGCCTCGAATACGCCCTGCGCAACCGCATCGACCATGGGGTGTGGGGCGGATGCAGCGAGCGTCAGCGGCGCCGGATCCTGCGAGCACGACGATTGGCCGCAACGGCCGCCTGACCTGGCCGCGCCATCGCTACGTCACCAACCGAGGCGGAACGGATCCACAACCACCTCGGCTGCGTCGCGTAGCCGCTCGCTCAATCCGGAACTGCGCGTCGGCAGATCGGTCATCATCACCGCCATCGTGTCGTGGTCGGCGTCGCCCACCACCGTCCATAGATACCCGTCGCCTTCGAGCACCGCTACGTGGTTATCGCCAATGGAGCCCGTCCACATGGGATGTCCGCCCATGTCGCTGACCTCGCCCTTGCCCATCTCGTCGCCGACCATGCCGACGTCGGTGTCGCCTTCCTGCCGAAACACCGACACCATCGAACCTTCGGGTCCAGCGAACACCAGGTGGGTGACCGAGCCCTCACGTGACGCGTGGGCGATCTCGAATCCTCCCGGCACTCCGGGGCCCTGGGCGATGGCTTCGTGCATCACGTCGTCGTCGCTCGGAGGCATGGATTCGGCTGCTGCGGCCGCCGAGTGCCGAGCGACCAGATCCCCCAGGGCCGGGAGGGTGGTCGATCCGCCCAGGCCTCCCACGATGCTCGCGATGATCGCGAATGACGCCGCCACCGCAGCGAACGTCGGCACCCGCCTTCGCGTCGAAATGTCGACCACCGGCGCGAGTTCGGAATTGGTGCCGGAAACTTCGGCGACAATGCGCTCGATAGCACCCGCACGCGGCGCCACTTGACCACCCGATCGCAGCAGCCCCCGAATCGCGGCGAACGACTCGAGTTCGGCCGCCAACCCGGGATTGGCCTCGGCCTCGGCTCCGAACGCATCGGCTTCGGTCGCCGAGAGCTCACCATCGAGGAAGGCGCTTATGCGGTCGTCGCTGTTCACGAGAGCACCTCTCGCAGTCGCATCCGCCCACGGTGAACCCGCGACCGCACGGTGCCGACCGGCACCCCGATCTGATCGGCGATCTCTGCGTAGCTGAGGCCGGCGACGTCGCAGAGCACCACCGCGGTGCGAAACTCGTCGGCCAGTCCGGACAGGGCCTGCTGGATGTGGTCGGGCAGGGATTCCATGGCCAGGGCGTCATCGGCGGCGGGACCACCCGCGAGAACACGATCGGGGTCGTCGGGAAGCCGGGTCTGGGGTCGACGCTTGCGGCGTCGGGTTTCGTCGAGGAACACGTTTGTCACGATGCGAGCCAGCCATCCGTGGAGGGAACCGGGCTTGTAGCTCTCCAATCCGCGCTTCACGCGTAGGAGAGCCTCCTGGACAACGTCCTCGGCATCGGAATGGTTCCCCGCAAGGCGAAACGCCACCGAGTACATGAACCCCGCGTGATCGCGTGCGACCTCATCCCATGAGGGCACCGATCCCGGCGGGGCCGATGAGCGGTCGGGTGACTCGCTCAACGAGCGAGATCAGGATTTGTCGTTGTTGTCGTCGTCGTCACCTTCGCTGAGCCCGGTCTTGAACTCCTTTTGGGCCTGTCCGAGAGAGCGGGCAAGCTTCGGGAGCTTCGCTCCGCCGAACACCAGCAGAACGATGACTAGGATCACGAGGAGTTCGGGGGTTCCGAGGTTCATGCTTGCGAGAGTACCGCGCAATTCATGAATTTCGTATGAGGGGCCGCGAAAGGTGGCCCTGTTTCGCGCCGGGTCAGGCGATGACGGTGTCGGCCTGAGCAGCCGCTGCGGCACGAGCAAGAGCACGCTGGCGCCGGATACGACGCCGCTCCCGCTCGCTCATTCCACCCCAGATGCCGAACTTCTCGCCGTTTTGGAGGGCGAACTCGAGGCAGTCCTCGCGAACCACACAGCCCCGGCAGACCTCCTTGGCCTCCCTCGTGGACGCGCCACGTTCGGGAAAGAAGAGATCTGGATCAACCCCTAAGCAGTTGGCGAAGTCCTGCCAGGACTTCTCTTCGGGTTCGATTTCGTGGTGAATGGCCATTGGTCCTCCGACATGACAACAAGCGAGATCCGCCCGGATCTCCTCCGCCAGTTGCCACTGGATGTAATTACATCACTGTAATCACACTGTTGTAAAGGCCGAGAGCCTTGATTTTCCGCCAGACCTACCCGGCTGAGGCCCCTCGGGACTCAGCGAGTGTGCGTTTCACCGGACAAGAGCAGGGCGATGTCCTCGGCCGGCGCGGGCCGGGCGAGGTGGAATCCCTGACCTCGCTGGCACCCCAGCCTCACCAGTTCGGCGATCTGAGTCGGGTCCTCGATGCCCTCGGCCACCACCTCGAGCCTCAGAGTACGAGCAAGCCCGATGATCGACCTGACGATTGCAGTGTCGTCGGGATCGACGCCGACGCCGTCGACGAAGGTGCGGTCGATCTTCAAGATGTCGACCGGGAATCGCTTGAGGTAGGCCAACGACGAGAACCCCGTGCCGAAGTCGTCGATGGCGACCTGCACCCCGATGTCGCGGAACTGTTGGAGAATCCGTGCGCTCTCCTCCACATCGTCCATGATCGCGGTCTCGGTGAGTTCCAGGCAGAGCCGCTCAGCAGCCAGCCCGGATCGGGCCAAGGCGTCTCGCACCTCGTCCACCACCGCAGGGCGGAGCTGGCGAGCCGAGAGGTTGACCCTCATGACGATGTCGTTGCCCTCGTTCACCCACTTGGCCCCTTGATCGGTGGCCCGGCCCAGCACCCAGCGGCCGAGATCGACCACGAGGCCGGTCTCTTCGGCCAGGCTGATGAACGAGCCCGCCGCGAGGAGGCCCCGCTCGGGGTGACGCCAGCGCACCAATGCCTCGGTGCCTACGATTTCTCCGGTGTCGAGGATGAACTCGGGCTGGTAGTGGACCTCCAGCTGGCCGTTGTCGATGGCGCGCCGGAGGTCAGTCTCGGTGCGGATCCGCTCCACAACCGCTTCGCGAAGTGAGCTGTCGAAGCGGACATGGTTGTCGCGGCCACCACCCTTGGCCTGATACATCGCCGCGTCGGCATGACGCAGCAGATCCTCAACGGCATCGTCGTCTTCGGGAATGGCGATGCCGATGCTGGCCGACGGGAAGACCTCCTCGCCGGCGATCTGAACCGGGTCTCGGAGCAGGTTGAGTAGACGATCGGCCACCGCTACAGCTGCACTCGGGTCGGCCGGCGCCCTCAGAAGCACGGCGAACTCATCGCCGCCCAGACGACAGACCGTGTCGCCGGGACGCAGCGAGAGCCTTATCCGATCGGCGCAGGTGATCAGCAACTGATCGCCCACACTGTGGCCGAGAGAGTCGTTGACGACCTTGAAGCGGTCGAGGTCGAGTACGAGCACAGCGCACTGCCGGCTGCCGCTCAACTCCTCGGAGACATCGGCCACGAATGAGCGCCGGTTGGGCAGGCCCGTGAGTTCGTCGTGGGTGGCCTGGTACTCGAGAAGCTGGCGACTTCGCCTTCGGTCGGTGATGTCCTCCACGTAGGTGAGGATGAGGTCGCTGCCATGACCACTGATGTCAACGGGGGTGGATCGAAGCTGGGCCCACACGGTGGTGCCGTCGGGGCGCCGATATGCCGCCTCACGCTCGAATCGCCCGTTGGGCATCGCTGCCGCCATTTCCGCTCGAACATCTTGGATCTGTTCAGGGCTGATGACAGCGTCGAGTCCCGTGCCGATCAGCTCGTTCTCCGACCGGCCGGTGAGATCCGCATACTCGGCATTGCAGGCCACGAGCACGGCATCGTGATCGCGGATACTGATCGCGATGGGCGCCGACTCGAAGGCGGTGGCGAAGGTCCGTTCCGCGGTGATGCGAGCCTCGTGCTGGCGAAGGATCCTCAAGGCCGGTACGAGAAGTGAAAACACATCATCGTCGAGGGGCTCGTCACCCGGGCGGGTCACCACAATGTGGCTGACTTGGGAATCGCCGGCCATGGTGGCCGTAGCGAAACCGACCCGCCTCGGCCCCGCCGCCAACAACGACCCGATGATCGAATGAACCGGTCCGGGAGCATCTTCGAGATCCCACTCACCCGACTCGATCTCGAGACTCGCCAGTGTCTCACCGCCAACAGACCCGGCCTCGATGTGATGCAAGCTCTCCGTCAGCTCGAGCGTCTCGGTCAGCGAGGCCTCCAGAGTCAGTTCCACGGTGCCCTGCGCCGAGCGCCACACCGACGCGTGGTCGATCCCAAACTGACCCATCAGCCACAACAGGGCATTTCTCGCCCCATGTTGCTCGCTTGACCGGGTGGTGAGCAGGCGGGTGGCGAATCGGCGAAGCAGGTCCTGGGATGCCAGTTGGAGGGCGCGGGCACGATCAGCATCCAGCCGCCGCCACAGCTGGTGGATCAGCAGGGCGAACGACTCGAACGCTTCGCGCTGCAACTCGATGTCGGTGATGCGCTCCATCGGGCGGTCGATCTGGGCCACGACCGCGCCTATGACCCCGTCGCCGTCGTGGAGCCGGACGAGAATGCTCGACATATTCGGGGCGATGCCATCGGAACTCGACTCGAATACCTCCACCAGGGTGGACTGGGAAAGCCGCGGCACGATCTCTTGATCGACCTCCAGTGGATCAACCCCGGGTGCGCCTGGCGACGACTCACGGTTCCACGAGGCGAGCTTCTGAGCATCGCCTCCGTTCACCTGCCACACAGCCAGGGCGTAGTTGTCGAACAGGGAGCCGATTCTCTCCACCGCATCGAGGAGGCCGACGTTGGCATCTTCGATCGTGCGGTTCACGAAATCGGCGGCGATCTCACCGACCACTCGATCGGCTGCCGCCCGCCGCCGGTTCATTCGCTCCAGCATCATTCGCGATCTCAACTGGGCGAGAAGTCCGGCCATCGACCTCAGCGCGAGGTCGGCCGCGTCGCTGAAGTGTTGGCCAAATTCGTTGATCGCCGACAGGATCAGGATGTCGCCGTCGTGAATCGAGGGAAACACCAACAGCTTGGTCTCGTCGACTTCATCGGTGAAACCAACCAGATCGGAGAACGACCAGACCGGACCGGAGTCGGGGTCGAGCACCTTGACGATGACCGGATCGTCACGCTTCATCGGCGCATAAGGCGCCTGGAGCGGTGTGCCATCCGCAGTGGCTTCACACCCGCATTCGATCCGTCCTGTCTCCGGATTGAGCTCGAACACCGCTATCGAGGAACAGCCCACATGATCACGTAGCCGGTGGAGCTGCTCGGACACCACGTCATGCACGGTGTCGAGCGATGAATCGACGAACCGCGTCGCCGACTCGGCAAGCAGCTCCTCCACCTCCCTCTGCCTCTCGAGTTCGCGCGACACCAGCAGCCGGATCCCCAACTGGCCGTAGATATCGGCAATGGCCCGTACCGCGGCGACCTCGTCGTCGTTCCACCGACGACTCGAACCACCGACCAAAGCCACCATCGCGAAGGTGCGCCTAGCGCCGCCTATGGGGACGATCAGAGCATCGAGGTGCGTAGCCCCCCACCCACTCTCGATGTGCGTGTCGATTTCTGCAAAGGGGACCGTCAGCCCGAGAGGAGCCGGTGATGAGTCTCCACGATGGCTGACCCGCAGGACGGCATCACCGTTCTTCACCCGCCACAGCTGGGCTTCAGCCAGGTCGAAGAAGTCGACCAACTCCACCAGGGTCGCATCGATCACGTCATCGGAGTTGTGGAGCTGGGCCTGCACGGCCAGGGCGGCGATCCGCGAGGTGAGTCCCTCGAGGCCGAGGCGACGACGCACCGCCCGTTCGGCTTCGAACCGCGCCATGGTCTGGCCCACTACATGAGCCAGCGACTGGAACCCGGCAATCTCCTCAGGAGTCCACCAGCCGCGGTTGGGGTCGGTGAGTGCAAGCAAGCCGCCGGAGGAGTCGCCTGCCCGCAGCGGAACCAGCAAGATCTTGCCCTCGTCTCCGTTCAGCTCACTGGTCTTATCCATCAGGTACTCGGGGAAGAATCCATATCCCCGCTCATCGAGGTGGCCGATCCACTCCTCGGTTGCTCTGGCCGCGACACCCTCACCAAGCGTCATCTTGTCGGCTCGCAAACCCATCCTGCGCTTGAAGCCGAGCTCGTGACGATCCCAGATCGCCCCTCTTCTCACTCCCAGCCGGTCGATGATTTCCGAAATGACGACGGCGAGGAACTCACTCTCGTGTTCGAACGTGAAACGTGCCGACGCCGCGGCCGCCTGGCTGAGTACGGTTTCGAACTCGATCCGGTTGGTGGCCTGGGCTTCGAGGCGCTGCCGCGTCGTTGCCTTCACCACAGTGCGAGCGATCGAGTTGGCCGTCGCTATCTCCTCGCTCGTCCAGCGGCGTCGATCCGGGTCGGAGAAGACCAGCGCACCCACGAGGCCCGACGAGTCGACCATCGGAACCGCAAGAACCTCCGAGCCATCGGGCTGGGTGAACTCGCCATTGGGCTCGAAGAAACCGATCGGCACCAACAGGTGATCAACCTCGAAAGCCAGGTCGATCGTCGCCTGATCGACCTCCACGACGAGGCCCGGCTCCACCTCGGGGTCGCTGGGGGCGGTGGCACCGGCTGCCAGCTCGAACTTCAGTCCGTCTCGGGCCCACGTCGAGACCGCTCCGATACCGAAAAACGACCGCGCTTCCTCGAGGATCCAGTCCTCCAGATTCGGATCGTCACTCACCGCCGCATGGGTCGAGATCGAGCCGAGGAACTTCTGAATCTCGAGCCGGTAGGTGAGGGCCCGCTCCGCCGCGAATCGTGCCCTGGCCGCGCTGATGAGCCCAGCGATGGTCTCGAACGCGAAGCAGCTCGCCTGATCGAGAGCCTCGTCGATGTCGGCCACCCCGACTATCGCCGAGTTGGACGGAAACGGCTGAATTGCGGCCATGTGCAAGGCGTTGGCCGGAGAGCATCGGGCGCAGGCCAGGCCCGACAGCACGGGTATATCGCACGATGCCTCGGTCACTCGGGTGAGTCCAGCGTCGTCGATGAGGCTTGGGTCGTGCCATCCGACCCTCACCCCGGATCCGTCACGTTCCTGCAGAGCCTTGAGACCCAACGCTCCGGCGAGGGCAGCGAAGTGCTCCAGGATCACATCGTCGACTGAATCGGCGCTCGCGGCGAGGAGACCGGCCGCGAAAAGCCGTTCCGCATCAATGAGCCGTACGCGGTCAACCGGCGCACCCGCCGCGGCGCGGCTCGGGTCGTTGAAGTTGTCCACCCCTCTCTTGTCGGTCGTGGGGCACATCCGTTGAGGCCTCCGCTCCGGCCCGAAACGATCACGTCAGGTGCTCGTACTCATTTCCTGCCCCGCAGGAGGCTCTGTTTGTTGTCGACGAAGTCCATGAGGACATAGTCGCCGAGGTCCTCGTTGGTGGTGAAGAAAGCACGGCCGCCGTTCATCCGAGAGATCTGCTCGACAAAGTCCTGGAGGTAGTGGGTGACGTCGAGGACGAAGGTGTTGATGCGGATTCCCTCCCGAGTGCACTTTCCGACCTCGGCGAGGGTGAGATCAACGGTCTGACGAGAAGGTGGGTAGTTGAAGTAGGGGGTACCGGACGGCGTGATGTGGGCCGTGGGCTCGCCATCGGTGATCATGACGATCTGCTTGGTGCCGCTCTGCTTGGCCAGCATCTTGCGGGCGATCTGGAAAGCGTGCTGCATGTTGGTGCCGTAGACGTAGTCCCAGGACAGCTCGGGAAGCGACGCCGCGTTGAACTCCCTCGCCACCTCGCTGAACGACACCATGCCAAGGAAATCACGTGGGTATTGGCTCGAGATCAGCGAATGGAGAGCCATCGTGACCTTCTTTGCGGGTAGAAAGTTCTCCCTCATCGCCATCGACATCGACACATCGAGCATCAGCACGGTGCTCGACCGCACGAGCTGCTCGGTGCGCTCGATCTCGAAATCATCGGGGTGCAACTGGACGGGGATGCCGCCACCGGTTCGGCCCACGGCATTGCGCAGGGTCTTCTCGATGTGGAGGTTGAAGCGGTCGCCGTATTCATAACGTTTGGTGTCGTAGTCGCGTTCGTGACCATGCCCGGTGCGTTCCACCGCGTGCCTCCCGAGCGCATCAGGCGACATACGTTTGAAGATCTCTTCGAGGGCACCGGCCCCCATCCGCCTGATCGCCCGAGGGGTGAGCTCATAGCGACCCTCGCGATTCTCGATGAGCCCCGACTCTTCGAGCATGCGGGCCAGCTCGGCCATCCGTTCGAGACTTTCGGCCGATTCCTCGCCGAGAAGCTCGCGGGCACGATCGATGTCGACCTCGACCAATGCTCCGGGGTTGGTAGCGCCTCGTAGGAGGTTGTCGAGCTGATCGATGTCGCCCAACTCACCCATCATGTCGATGGCCTCGGGCATGTCGAGAGGGTCCATACCTTGGAAGTCGTAGGACTGGCCCCAGCCCATCTGGGGAAACTGATCTCGCAGGTTGTCGGCCAGCTGGTTCATCTGCCATTGCAGGTCCATGTCCTGCATTAGCTGATCACTCAACTCCTCGAGCTGCTGACGCTGCTCGGGGGTCATCGAGTTGAGCATCTGCTGAGTCTGGGCCATTCGCTCGGCCATGATCTCGAGCAGCTCATCGAGAGTCTGGGGATTCTCCGGGAAGAAGTCGCCGAAGCGCTCCATGAAACCGTCGAAGTCGGGTTCGTCGCCCGCCGCCCTCTGCTCGAGCATCTGGTTGAGCTCCGCCAACATGTCCTTCACCCGCTGCATGTCGGCGGGTGACATGTCGTTGATGCCTTCGGCCATCTGGTCGAGATGCTGCTGCATCACCTGCTCGCGAAGCTTCTCCATGAGCTCATCGAACTTCGCCTGGGCTTCAGCGCTCTCGAAGTCGTAGTTCTGGAGTCCCTTCACCTGGCCCGCTAGATCGGGCGGGAGCATGTCGAGCTCCATGTTCTTCATGGTTGCGGTGTCGGAAGCAAGCTCCTGACGGCGCTCATCGTCTTCACCGGAGGCCTCGTTCACCATGTGGTCGAGGGCCCCACGCTCCTCTTCGACCACCTCGCGAAGAGCCTCCGCTATGTCGTCGAAGACGCCACCGAGGTCGTATTGGTCGAGCAGCTCGCGACGGCGCTCTCGGAGACGGTCCATCATGTCGCGGATGCCATCCATCTGGCGGCCTTCGCGATCTGTGAGTCCGCCCTGCATCATCTGGCGAAGGGCGCTGTTGACATCGCCGTGGTAAAGCAGCTCGTCGGTCATCTCACCGAACAGATGATCGGCGTCGACGTCAAACCCGACCTGGGTGCCATCCCAGCGCGAGTAGGTGAAGTGGGGCGCTTGCCGGCGATTGCGACTGCGTCGGCGACGGAGCACCATGCCCGCAACCTAGCCGCGCCGATCGCTCTCCGTGCAGGGCCACCCGTCGACATGGGCTACCCGATGACACCTTTGTTAACGTTGACTAACCATGAGCGACGCCCCCCCCACCGATGGACCCGACCCCAACGGCAACCGCCGGCCGCCCAACCGTCGCGCCCTGATTCTCGATGCCGCGATCAAGCTCTTCCACGAACGGGGCTATCCCGCCACGAGCGTCGACGACATAGGCAAGGCGGTGGACGTGAGCGGTCCCGCCATCTACCGCCACTTCTCCTCCAAGGAGGAGATCCTGCTCGATGCCATGCAACTCGCCGCCGACGAAGTGCACTCGGTCAACCGTGCCGCCCGCGCCGCCAACGACGTTCCCCGCAAGCTGCTGGAGGCCTACATCCGCGCCTACGTCGACGTGGCCCTCGACCGCTCGGCCCTGATCGCGGTCTGGACCAGCGAGGCCCGGCACCTGTCGTCGGAGCGCCGCTCACCCATGAGCCGACGGCTTCGATCATGGTCCGAGGAATGGACCACCGCCCTACGCGAAGATCGACCCGATCTCTCCGAGAGTGAGGCCGCCCTGCTGGTCGCAGGAGCGATCGGTTCGATAACCACGGTGGCCACCACCGTCGACCGCTCGCGCCACGACGCCTCATTGGCCGATTGGATCTCGGCGATGGCGATGGCCACACTCGACACAGATATCCGCTGATCTCGGAGACTTCTCATGCCCGTCAATCCCGGATCCGTCGGAAACGTCGGTCCCCAGACCGAAATCAGCTGGGACTCCAAGGACAGCCTGCTCTACGCGCTCGGTGTCGGAGCCGGGGCAACCGATCCCACCGGGTTCGAGCTCGAGTACACCACCGAAAACAGCCAGAACACCCACCAACGTGCTCTGCCCACCCAGGTGGTGGTGATGGGTGCGGGCGGTGTCGACTTCGGCGATTTCAATCTCGCGGCCTTGCTCCACGGCGAACAGTCGATCACCCTCCATCAAACTCTGCCGGCCGCAGGCTCCGCCGTCGGCACCACCCGCGTCGCGGCGATGCACGACAAGGGCAAGGCCGCCCTCGTCGTGCTCGACACCGATGTGTCCGACCTCGGCGGCAGGCCTCTCTGGACCAGCACCGCCGGCCTCTTCATCGCCGGTGAGGGCGGGTGGGGTGGCGAACGGGGACCCTCCTCAGACTGGGTCCTTCCCGATCGGGAGCCGGATCACACCCTCGGCTACGACACCCGCACCGACCAGGCCCTCCTCTATCGACTCAACGGCGACCGCAATCCCCTCCACTCCGACCCCTCCTTCTCCAAGATGGCCGGCTTCGACACGCCGATCCTGCACGGTCTGTGCACGTTCGGATTCACCGGGCGGGCCCTGCTGCATGCCCTCTGCGGTAGCGACTCAGACCGTTTCGGTTCGATGACCGGGCGCTTCAAGTCGCCGGTCATGCCCGGAGAGCGTCTCGATGTTCACATGTGGGACGACGGCAGCCGCACCCTGTTCCAGACACGCGTCGGCGACCGGGTGGTGTTCGACGCCGGCGTGTTCACCCATCGTTAGTCATCGGCCATGATGGTTGCTGCGAACCGGGAACCTGGATTCCACAAGGGGGTCACCGCCTCGTCGGTGTCGGCCGAGGGGGTCGCAGCCGCGGCCGACTGGTCGACCTGGGAGCGCGACGGCCGAGCGCCACGATCCGGCGACGGGGCCGGACTCGGTGTGGATTGGCACGACGATCTCGAACAGCTGGCCGCTCTCGGCTGCACCGACTGGCGCCTTACCGTCGAATGGGCGCGGGTCGAGCCCGAACCCGGCCGGCCCGACAACGATGCCCTCGATCGCTACCGCGACATCCTGGACTTCGCCAAATCAGTGGGAATCAGGAACTGGCTCACCCTTCAACACGGATCTCTGCCCGGTTGGTACCTCGAAGACGAGGGTGGCCATCGCGATGGGTCAGCCCGCGAGCGCTTCTGGTTGCGCCATGTCGATCGCGTTGCCGAGACGTTCGACGACATCGCCGACGGATTCGTGCCGATCGAAGACCCGATCAGCTGGGCGATCCGGGGCTACGGGCTCGGCTCACGCCCACCGGGACGACAAGACCCTCGCGACATGCGCGAAGCAGCGGAAGGTGCCGTGCTCGCAGTGCACGATGCCGTGCGCCTGCTGTCGTCGGGTCATCAGGAGGTGATGACCACCTGGAGGGCCGAACCGGTCCACGCGATAGCCGAGGACGACGGCCGACTGTCGGTGGAGGTCCGTAAGGCCGCCCGCTCGTGGGATGAGCTCCTGTGGGGATCCTGGCTCAGAGCCCACGCCAACGGCATTCTCGAGATCGACGGCCGCAATCCGGTGGAGGTGCCGCTGCTCGTTTCCGCGGTCGACCATGTGGGGCTCGTGCACGACCATCCCGTGGGCGTCACCGCCGAGGGAGCTCTCGCCCCGTGGCCCGCAGGGGCCCGCACCGCGGGCACCGGGTTCGCCCCCGAACCCGATGAGTTGGCCGAAGCAATCCACCGCACCCACGATGCCCTCCCCGACCACTCACTCATGGTGGCGGCTCATGGTGTGGCCACCGACGACGAGGCCTGGCGCGACCACCTGATCGCGGGTGCCATCCAGCATGTGAGCGATGCCGCCCACGACATCGGCCTGGCCGGCTACTTCCACGATTCCGGCTTCGACGGCTACGACTGGAAGCTCGGATTCAATCGACCCCGGGGCCTGATCGGCAGAGATCGGGTCCGCAAGCCGGCCGCCGAAACCTTCGCCGCGTTCGAACGCCCGAACTGATCTAGGGGGTCCAGCCCCACCTGTAGATGGCACGGATCTCAGGCTCTCCATCAACAAAATCGAAGACGAAGGTGTAGCGACTCCAGTCGAGCGTCTCCTGAGGATCGCTCGCCGGCGTGTACGCGACCACGGTTGCGTACCGACCATAGAAGTCCGACGAGAGTCCGTGGGTGAACGTTGCGTTGTCGCCGAAGTCGGCACCAGGACCAACGGTGAGCATGGCCTCGGCGATGTCGCGGTCTCGTACACCGACGAACTCCCGAACCGTCTTCACGCACTCCGCGCAGTCGTCCGCCTCGAATCCGAGCTCCCAGAGAACCGGGGTGTCGAGTTGGTTGAGAGTTCTCGTCTGCAAGGGTTGGGCCGCATCCGCGAACACGCCTATCCCACCGACCTCGATACGGTCGGCATACCTGGATTCCAGCGCGAGCGCAGCCGCGCCCGGACCAAAGTCGCTGAGTGCGGCACCCGCGAGCGCCAACATCTCATGACCCCGGTCGGAATCTGGGCCAACCGCGGGCACCACCGCTATGAATCGCCGATTCACCCAGCCCATCTCAGAATCGGGCGACGCGGTCAGGATCTCCCACCACATCTCTCCGTCCACCAGCGTGACCGCGCCTGTGTGAGCCAGCCCGGTGGCGTTGGGACTGAGGGTTGCGATCACCTCGTTGGTCACGCCGGGTCCTGACCGCACATTGAGCACGTCGTCGTCGGTCACGCCGATCACCGAAATCGTCGTGGTGGGATCCGATGCCACATCTACGAACGCTGTGGCCGCGGGTGTTGCTCCGTCGGCGATGGCCGGGGCGACGATCATCACCTCGACATCACCCTCACCGTCCCACGGCACAACCACCGAGAACCGACCCGGCTCCGCGCCGGCTCCCACCGAAACCACGACAGGGTCAGATTCGTCGATGTAGAGCAGGGCTGTGCCCTCGAATGCCCATCCCCCTCCGGTGACGCGCAGGGTTGCGGGAAAGTCACCATTGCGTTCCACTAAATCGATCCAGACCAGATCTGACACCACCTGGGTTACGTACCAGTCGCCGGCATCGGCGACAGCCGTGCCGACGGCCAGCCCCAGCCCCATGGTTTGGCCCCCTTCTCCCAGTCGGGGCACGCCGAGACCCACGTAGGCGTTTTCGGGATCCTCAGGCGAGAGGTAGGCGACGTCGAGCCACGCGGGGTCTTCGATCGCGAGCTTGCCCGACAGCCAAGCCGCCGCGGCCTCTTCGGCCGTGGAGAATCCGTCCTCGCCGAGCACGAATCCCTCATCAAGCAACCGGTCCGGAATCGCGACCGGTTCCACCAGCCAGGATGCACCCTGATCGGTGAAGGAGACCGGGCCATATGTCGACGGCAGCCCCGATCGATCCACTCCGCTGTCTCCATCGATCGGATCCGGGTCCGAGACCGTGTCGTCGTCAGACGATGGAGCCGTCGGCTCCGGCTCAGAGTCTCCGCCGTCGGCGTCAGTCGATGGGTCATCGGTCGTGGTGGGAGCCTCGGTGGAGACGTCGGTGGTCGTGTCGCGAGATCCGGCCCAGACAGCCGCACCGATACCGGCCAGCGCCACAACCACCGCGGCAGCGAGAACCAGTCGCGCTCCGCCGCGCTGAGGAGAGGGTTCGTTGGACCAGGGTTGAGTCATCACTACTCCTTCGCTTCGTGCTTTGAATGCAGCGCGCAAGCGCCGCTCGGTTTCGAGGTCGTCGGGGAGATTCGTCACTGCGCCTCCAAGCGCTGGCGGACCGCGGCCAGGCCGCGGCTCGCGTGGGTCTTCACCGAACCAGCCGAGATCCCGAGGGTGGCCGCGATCTCAGCCTCTGACAGGTCGGCCTGGTAGCGGAGTACGAGCACCTCCGACTGGCGACGGGGAAGGCCACGCACAACGTCGAGGATTCGTTCGTGTTCGAGGCGGTCCATGAGGGAGTCGACCTGACTCGGCGCTTCCGGCACGGGCGCCAGTGGCCGACGTCGCACCCACCGGCGGCGCAAGCGGGAGCGGGCCCGGTTGAGCACCGCCGATCTCAGATAAGCGAGTTCATGGCCGGGGGCCGGGCGGCGATCGCCCGCCAGCATCTCGGCGAAGACGTCCTGCACCACCTCTTCGCAGGCCTCGTCGCGATCGAGAAGGCCTGACGCCAGGCGTACGAGCCCCACGTAGTGGTGTACGAAGAGATCTTCGAGCACCACGGTGGAGTCATCACTCGGGTTGGGTGCGATATAGGAGACACAGCTCACACTATTGGAGACGCATCACCACCTGGTCGCGTTGACATGATTGCCGCGATTTCTCGAACCGGGTGGGTTTCAGTGGCGGGATCGGAACTGGGCCCGCGAACCCGATGCGTCCTTGTTGAGGCGTTTGGCCAGGTGGAGACCTTCGAGCACGAGCTCACACGCGCTGGCGATCATGGCCGGCGACTCAGCATCGTCCTCATCGACCAGCAGGGCCTGCACCGGCGCAGTCAACGCCGGAACCTGCTCGAGAAGGCCGGCATAAGCCTCGTCGGTGACGTCTTCGCCGGTGTCGATGACGAGACTCTCGTCGAAGGCGTCGACCACGGCCCGGTGAGATTCGGGCGGAACCCTCTGCTTGAACACCGCCAGCACGGCACTGCGCACGAGGTTGGCCAGAATCTCGCCATCACGGCCCTCGTCGAGAGTCTCGATCTCGACCTTGCCCGACGTCGATGCCGGAAGGGCCTCGAGGTCGACGATGCGGGGCACCACCCGCGATACCCCGGCCCTCAACGAGCGTCGCACCGCGTTGGCAACCATGATCTCCTCGTTGGAGATCGAGAGGCGCACCGAAACTCCCGAACGCTGCGATATGTGATGGCTGCTGCGAGCGGCATGGGAGATGCCCGCGACGATCTCGGTCATGAACGAAGGAACCGTGAGATGAAGCCCCTCACTCACCGTGAGGTCGGCCTCCTGCTCGATGATCGAGACCTCGGTGTCGATGTCGAGCGGATAGTGGGTGCGGATCTGGGAACCGAAACGATCTTTCAAGGGGGTGATCAGACGACCGCGGTTGGTGTAGTCCTCGGGGTTGGCCGACGCAACCAGCACCACGTCGAGCGGCAAACGCACCTTGTGACCACGAATCTGCACATCGCGCTCCTCCAGCACATTGAGCAGCCCCACCTGGATGCGCTCGGCGAGATCGGGGAGCTCGTTCATGGCGAAGATCCCACGGTTGGTGCGAGGCACAAGCCCGTAGTGGAGGGTGAGCTCGTCGGAGAGATAGCGACCCTCAGCCACCTTGATCGGATCGACCTCGCCGATGAGGTCGGCAATCGATGTGTCGGGGGTGGCCAGCTTCTCGCCGAAACGATCGTCGCGATGCACCCAGACGATGGGGGTGTCGTCACCGAGTTCGGCCACCAGTTCGAGAGCATGGCGCGACACCGGCGCATACGGGTCGTCGTTGATCTCCGAACCGGCGATTGTAGGCATCCACTCGTCGAGCAGATCGGTGAGGCCACGAATCATTCGTGTCTTGGCCTGACCCCGCTCACCCAGGAAAATGATGTCGTGCCCGGCCAGGAGAGCGTTCTCCAGCTGGGGCGACACCGTGTTCTCGTAGCCCAACACCTCCGGGAACAAGGGCTCGCCCGCACGGATCTTCGCCACCGCATTGCGACGAAGTTCTTGGCGGACAGGAATCGACTCCCATCCACTTGCCCGTAGCGCTCCTAATGTCTCTGGTCTCGCCATGGCGGGACCCTACACGCGCGGTCGCGACACTCATCGACGCGTCGTCGTCCATCGAACCCATTAGCGTTTCGGGATGGATCTGTCGGGCTCATGGCGTGCTGCGCCAGCCCACGAAGAACTGCGTCGCACTTTCCACGAGCCCGAACTCGACGATCGGGCGTGGATCGACCTCGCCGTGCCCGGACACTGGGCCCGAGCCTCCGGGCTCGCCGGCGAGCGAGCCGTTCTGCATCGACGGTCCTTCGAATTCACCCCCAGCGGCGAGCAGCGACGGGTATGGCTGAGGTTCGATGGCATCGCCCAGCAAGGCGATGTCTGGCTCGACGGCGCCTACGTGGGTGACACGGACGGCTACTTCGTTCCTCACGTGTTCGAGGTGACCGACCTGCTGGGTGATCGTGGTGAGCATGTGCTCGCGGTCGACGTCAACTGCAGTCGGTTCGGTGATCCCGACGATCGCACTTCCCTCATGGGTGCTCTCCAAGACCCCGAACTGAGCGGGGCGGCCGGCGCTAACCCCGGAGGGATCTGGCGCCCGGTGTCCCTCTTCGAGACCGGCACGAGCGCCATCCGTTTCTTTCGGGCCATCTGTGTCGATGCCAACGAGGCCCGAGCCCGCATGTCCATGCGGTGCGTGTTCGATCATCCCGACGGCGGCCCGGTGGTTCTCCGCACCACAATGGCAGGCCGCGACCACGAACTGCACCACCCCGCCGCCGTGGGCGAGAACCGGGTGGAATGGACCATCGACATCCCCGAACCTGCGCTGTGGTGGCCCCACAGTCTCGGCGACCAGCCTCTCCACGACCTCAAGTGCGAACTCGTGGTCGATGGTGAGGTGCACGACCAGCGGAGATGCCGCACGGGCTTTCGATCGGTGCGGATGGACCGGTGGACCCTGTCGATCAACGGCACGCCCCTGTTCACCAAGGGCATCGTGATGTTGCCCACCCGGCCCCGGCCCGCTGATGCGTCTCCCATCGAAGTTGGCGGCGACGTCCGCGCCGCGAAGGACGCGGGCCTCGACCTGATCCGCCTGATCTCCCACGTCGGCCGACCCGAGGTCTACGACACCGCCGACGAGCAGGGCATGCTCGTATGGCAGGACCTCCCCCTCCGAGGACTCATGGCCCGAGGGATCCGCGGCCAGGCCGTACGCCAGGCGCGCGAAGCCGTCGACCTCCTCGGCCATCACCCGTCGATAGCGGTGTGGTGTGCCCACGACGAACCCTTCAAGCGGCCCCTCGCCCCCACCGCCACCCCTCCGGTGCTGGGCCAGCAAAGGCCCTCATGGAACCGCGCCGTGCTCGACAACTCACTGAGGAGAGTGCTGCAACGCACCGACGGCTCGAGGCCGATCGTCGCCCACACCGCCGTGCCACCCCACATCCCCCAACTCGATGGCACCACCAGCCACCTCTGGTTCGGCTGGCACGGCGGTCGCGCCGCCGAACTCGGGCCCGCCCTCGGACGGGTTCCTCGCATGGGCCGCTTCGTCACCGCCTTCGGCGCTGCAAGCGTCAACCCGGAGCTTCCCGAGCTCTCGAGCCCTCGCTGGCCCGCTCTCAACTGGGATGCGATCGCCGGCGCCCTGGGCGCCCAAACCGCGTCCCTGCACCATCTCGTGGCACCCGCACCGGTGGCCGACGGCCCGACATGGGCCCACCTCAGCCAGGCGGCTCAGGCCGAGGTGATCCGAACCACCATCGAAACCCTCCGACGTCTCAAGTACCGACCCACCGGCGGGTTCACCGCCTTCTACCTGGCCGACCCTTCAGCCGCCGGTGGTTTCGGTGTTCTGGACAACGAGCGTCGGCCAAAACCCGCCTGGCAGGCCCTGGTCGATGCCTGCCGACCCGTGATCGTCGTCGCCTCGCCCCTTCCCCCATCGATCCCCGCGGGCCAGGCCGTCTCGGTCGCCGTACATGTCGTCTCGGATCGACGCATCCCGATCAACGATGCACTGGTGAAGGCCACCCTCACCCAGGCCGACGGCAGCGCCATCACCAAGAGCTGGACCGGACTCATTCCCGCCGACGACTGTGTGCTGGTCGGCCGACTCGAGACAACCGCAGTCGCCGGCGCCGGTGAGATGGTGCTCGACCTCCAACTCGAAGCGAGCGACACCGTCGTCACCAACCAGTACCGGTCCACCGCCACCTGAACCACAGAGTGGGGCCATGATCGTCGCCAAGCGGGCAGGAGTGGTCCGCGCCGGACCATGCCCGGTAGCGTCGCGATCGACGAAACGTCCCCGAAGGATTCCACTCATGGCGCAGACCATCTCGAGCGGCACGGACCACTCGGTCCCACCGATTCGCCGGCGAGGGGCCCAACTACCTTGGCCTCTCAACCTCTACCAAACCGCGATCGGCAAGAAGTACGTCATGGCGCTCACCGGCATCGCCCTGCTCGGTTTCGTCGTGGTGCACATGATCGGCAACCTGCACATCTACGAAGGCCCGTCGCAGGTGTATCACTACGGTGAGGCGCTCCGCGATCTCGGCGGCCATCTCGTGCCCCGCACTCTCCTGCTCTGGGTGATGCGGGTAGGCCTGATCGTCATGTTCGCCCTCCACATCCACAGCGCCTGGTCGCTGAGCCGGATGAGCGTCAAGGCCGACTCGTCGTACGCCGCCAAACGCGACTACATCGCGGTCAGCTTCGCCAGCCGCACGATGCGCTGGACCGGCCCGATCGTGCTGCTCTACATGTTCTTCCACCTCGCCGATCTCACCTGGGGCTGGCGCGGCGACAGCTACGTGCGTGGCGACATCTACCACAACGTCAATGAGTCGATGAGTTCGATTCCGGTGGCGATCCTCTACATCGCCGCCAACGTGGTGCTCGCAGTGCACATCTACCACGGCGCCTGGTCGATGTTTCAGACCCTCGGTATCAACAACCCCGCCTACAACAACATGCGCCGAGGTTTCGCCACCGGCATCGCCGGCCTGATCCTCGTCGGCAACCTCAGCTTCCCGATCGCAGTCCAGACCGGGCTGATCGACGAAGACAACCGCTCCGTACCCGTGGGTCAATTCGATGAACACGCCGATGCCGGCGGAGAGGGTTCCTGATGGTCACACTCGACGCCAAGATCCCTGAAGGCCCGATCGCCGAGAAGTGGGACAACCACAAGTTCTCGGTGAAGCTCGTCAACCCGGCCAACAAGCGCCGCTTCGACGTGATCGTGGTGGGCACCGGACTCGCCGGCGCATCAGCAGCCGCGTCCCTCGCCGAACTCGGTTACAACGTGAAGGTTTTCACCTACCACGACTCGCCCCGCCGAGCTCACTCCATCGCGGCCCAGGGCGGCATCAACGCCTCGAAGAACTACCGCAACGACGGCGACTCCGTATATCGACTCTTCTACGACACCGTGAAGGGCGGCGACTATCGCAGTCGCGAAGCCAACGTCTACCGCCTCGCCCAGGTGGCCGACGACATCATCGATCAGTGCACAGCCCAAGGCGTCCCCTTCGCCCGTGAATACGGCGGCCTGCTGGCCAACCGTTCATTCGGTGGCGCCCAGGTGAGCCGCACCTTCTACGCCCGCGGCCAGACCGGCCAACAGCTCCTGCTCGGCGCCTACCAGGCGCTGGCGGCCCAGATCGCGGTGGGCAAGGTCACCCTCTACAACCGCTCCGACGTACTCGACATCGTCACCAAGGACGGCGAAGCGGCCGGCATCGTCACCCGCGACATGCTCAGCGGTGAGGTGACTGCCCACAGCGCCCACGCCGTGGTGCTCGCCACCGGCGGCTACGGCAACGTCTACTACCTGTCGACCAACGCGATGCAGTGCAACGGCTCGGCGATCTGGAGGGCCCATCGCAAGGGCGCCCTCTTCGCCAACCCCTGCTACACCCAGATCCACCCCACCTGCATTCCGGCCGCCGACGAGTTCCAATCGAAGCTCACCCTGATGTCGGAATCTCTCCGCAACGACGGCCGAATCTGGGTGCCTCGCGGATTCGACGAATCCAGGGCTGCCGATCAGATCCCCGAAGATGAGCGCTACTACTTCCTCGAGGAGAAATATCCGGCCTTCGGCAATCTCGTTCCTCGCGACGTGGCTAGCCGCAACGCCAAGACGGTGGTCGACGAAGGCCGCGGCGTCGGTCCACTCAGCAACGGCGTCTATCTCGATTTCGCCGCGGCGAGAGCCCGCGACGGCGTGGAGGCGGTGAAGGAGCGCTACGGGAACCTGTTCGACATGTACGAACGGATCACCGGCGAAGACCCCTACAGCGTGCCGATGCGGATCTATCCGGCCACCCACTACACGATGGGCGGCCTCTGGGTCGACTACAACCTGATGACCACGGTGCCGGGTCTCTACGCCCTCGGAGAGGCCAACTTCTCCGATCACGGCGCCAACCGGCTCGGTGCGTCGGCGCTGATGCAGGGTCTGGCCGACGGCTACTTCGTGCTGCCCAGCACCATCAGCGACCATCTCGCCCCCCAGCTGGGCAACTCGCCGGTGCCCACCGACGATCCCGTCTTCACCGAAGCGATCGACACCGTCAACGACCGCACCCGCATGTGGATGAACGTCAAGGGCACCCATGGCGTCGAGCACTACCACCGCGAGCTCGGCAAGATCGTGTGGGAGCACTGCGGAATGGCCCGCAACGAGGCCGGCCTACAGAAGGCGATGTCGGAGATTCCCGCACTGCGCGACGAGTTCCGCAAGAACGTCAAGGTGCTGGGTTCGCCCGATGGCATCAACACGATGCTCGAGAAGGTCAATCGGGTCGACGACTTCATGGAGCTCGCCGAGCTCAAGGTGCGCGATGCCCTTCACCGTGCAGAGAGCTGCGGCGGCCATTTCCGAGAGGAGTCCCAGACTCCCGAGGGAGAAGCCCTACGCGACGACGAAAACTTCGCCTACGTGGGTGCCTGGGAATGGAATGGGGAAGATGCCGAACCCACGCTCCACAAGGAGCACCTCGAATTCGAATACGTCAAGCTGACCCAACGGAGCTACAAGTGACCAGGATGCTCAACCTCAAGCTCCGGATCTGGCGCCAGAACGGCCCCGACAGCGAGGGAGCTTTCCTCGACATCGATGCCCCGGGCATTCCCGAAGACGCCTCGTTCCTCGAAATGCTCGACGTGGTCAACGAGCGTCTGATCTCCGACGACATCGAGCCGGTCACCTTCGACCACGACTGCCGCGAAGGCATCTGCGGAACCTGCGGCGTGATGATCAACGGTCAGGCCCACGGCCCGGAGAAAGCCACGGCAACCTGCCAGCTCCACATGCGGAAGTTCAACGACGGCGACGAGATCACCATCGAGCCGTGGCAGGCCACCTCCTTCCCCGTGCTCAAAGACCTCATGGTCGATCGACGAACCCTCGACCGGATCGTGGAGGCGGGTGGCTACATCTCTGCGCCCACTGGCACCGCACCCGATGCCAACGAGATCGCGATCCCCAAAGAGGCAGCCGAAATGTCGATGGACGCAGCCGCGTGCATCGGCTGCGGAGCATGCATCGCGGCATGTCCAAACTCGGCCGGCCAGCTCTTCACCGCGGCCAAGCTCGCCCACCTCAATGTGTTGCCCCAGGGCCAGCCCGAGCGGTGGAAGCGCACCGAGGCGATGGTCGAAACCATGGAGGATTTCTTCGGTGCTTGCACCAACCATGGCGAGTGCCACGAGGCGTGCCCCAAGGAGGTTCCCCTCGACTTCATCGCAATGATGAACCGCGATTACGTACGGTCGAAGGTGAAGAACCGGAGCCTCGCAAGCCAGTAGAAACACGGTCTGAGATACCTCTTGACGCGGCGATCACCGGGCGCGATGTTGGAGGTGTCACTCCGAACGATCGGTGGGGAATCACCCGCTCGATGTACTCGCTTCGACTCTCCACCGTTGAGGTGACCGAAGGGAGGATGGCGACGGACGACCGCAGACCACCGGCCTAGGGCCAACGGCTCTGCACATCAAACGCCATAGCAGCCACCTCACAAGTGGTCGAGACCGGTCCCACGAACTTCTCGCGCCCGAATTGCCTGCGAGGCAACCGGAGAAGCGTTCAAGCGGACGAGCCTCTGATCCGAGCGAGGTGGTGAAGACCCCCTTTGTGGACGAGGCGTCCCCGCCCCGGGGCGTCTCGTCTCGCGTTCGACGTCGACTACTTGTCAGGCCGGCCAGGCAGAGGCCGCGGCGAGGTGGCGGCGGAGCACCGGCCAGAACTCGGCGACGAAAGCGTCGGGCACCTCGTGGCCGAGTCCGTCGACCTCGATGTAGACCGCCCCACCGATGCCCTCAGCGAGCGCCCGGCCATGATCGATCGGAAAGACCGGGTCGACCGTTCCGTGTACGACAAGGGTGGGGGCGGTGATCTCGCCAAGGCGATCGAGGCGCGACGGCGATGAGTAGACGGCCACACCGTGACCCGTCTCCGCCGCCCAACCCGTCTCGAGTTCGGCGCGGGCCAGAGCGGTCTCGACCGCGGGGTCGAAGGGGTAGAGGGATCCCTTCATCAGGCCGGCCAGTTCCACCATCCAATCGACCTGCGCATCCGGTTCGATGGGTGGCTCGGCGAAGAGCCGCACCGTCATCTTCTCGACGAAATCTTCATCGGGGGCCGACAAGCGAGGATCGCCCGCGGCCGGTGTGGTGCCGATCAAGGTCAGGGAGCGCACGCGAGCAGGGTGATCCAATGCGAGGACCTGGGCGATCATCCCGCCCATCGAGCGGGCGACGAGATGGGCCCTTTCGATCGAGAGGTGATCGAGCAAGGCCAGCACATCGTCGGCCATGTCGGCGAGGTCGTAGGCGTCGCTGCTCGCGAAGCGGGCCGAGCGCCCACAATCACGATGATCAAACCGCACCACTCGATGACCGGAGGCGACCAATGGCTCCACCATTTCGGGGGTCCACCGGAATCCCGGTGTGTCCGCGCCGGTAAGCAGCACCACGGGCTCGCCGTCTTCGGGGCCGCTCACATCGACCCAGAGGGCCAGGCCGCCGAGATCGACCGACTCGCCTCGTGTCGGATCAGATGGCGCGTCCGTCATAGGCGCGACGGTACCCTCAGCAACCGTGATCCCCAAGATTGTCGCCCAGATGGCTCGAGGCTTCGCAATGGGCGCAGCCGACGTCGTGCCCGGCGTCTCCGGCGGCACCATCGCTCTCGTTCTCGGTATCTACCAGAAGCTGATCGACTCGATACGGGAGGGCTCCCGGGCCCTCGGAGCGTTGCTCAAGGGCGACCTGAAGGGGTTCTGGACACGGGTCACCCAACTCGACCTCATGTTCCTGCTCCCCCTCCTGGCCGGCATCTTGCTCGCAATCGCCTCGCTCGCTTCGGTGATCGAGACCCAGCTCCACGACAACCCCGAGGAGATGGCCGGTCTTTTCTTCGGCCTCGTCCTGGCATCGATCGCGGTGGCATGGGCCATGCTCGGATCGCGCACCACCAACCACGTGGTGGTGATAGCGGTGGTGGGGGTGGCGGTGTTCGCTCTCCTCGGATTCCAATCCGGGCCCGTCGCCGACCCGTCACCGCCGGTCTATCTCGGTGCTGGAGCTCTGGCGATCTGCGCCATGATCCTGCCCGGAATCTCGGGTTCGTTCATCTTGTTGATGATCGGGATGTACGCCGCGGTCATCGGAGCGGTCGACGATCGGGCCCTCACCGAACTCGCCCTGTTCGCGGTTGGCGCGGTCATCGGACTCGCCCTCTTCTCCACCCTGCTGGGCTGGGTTCTCGAGCGGGCCTTCGATCTGGTCATGGCTGCCCTGATCGGGCTGATGCTCGGGTCGCTTCGGGTGTTGTGGCCCTGGCCCAACGGTGTGGGTGTGATCAGTGAGGATCAGTCCGAGGTGATCGACGGCACCGGCATCGAGTGGCCGGCCGGCGCCGACCTGTGGGCCCCCACCCTCCTTGCCCTGATGGCAGCCGCCGTGGTCATGGGTCTGGCCAGGATCGGCGAACGCCACCAGGCGCGTTAATCGTCGCGCGGCAGCGACACCACGATCGTGGCCGCGACGCGATCGTGGAGACCGCGGCCCGAGGCAGGGATCGCGACCG
Organism: Acidimicrobiales bacterium; assembly: GCA_029263215.1. Classification (GTDB taxonomy): domain Bacteria; phylum Actinomycetota; class Acidimicrobiia; order Acidimicrobiales; family Aldehydirespiratoraceae; genus OFTM10. The sequence goes on along the minus strand of JAJCXY010000121.1, from coordinate 2,688 downwards.
TGACGAAGAGAGCAAGATCGGCGAGAAGCCCGAATACCCCGAGGAACAGGGTCGGGCCGTAGAGCAGCACGACCCGCACTAGCGAGAGTGTGGCGCGGACCGGCCCGCCCCGGGCGTCGCACACCCGGAGGCCCAGGAGAGCCTTGCCGAGGGTGGCGCCGTAGAGGACGGTGGGCACCACCTCATAGGCAGCGATCAAGGCGAACAGCAGCAGCATCGAGCGCGCTCTCGAGAGATCGATCCGTTGGGGCTGCACACCGAACGGATCGCCGCCGAGGAGGCGCTGATCGATCTCGATCAGCACGAAGCCCACGATCCACGACAAGGTGATCGTGTCGACCAGCCGCGCCGCGGTGCGCCACCCGAGTCCCGCTACCGGTCCGATCTGATTCAAGCTGCCGAGGCTATGGCGCTGAGCTCTAGCCTGCCCATGTGACCGAGTTCCTTTCCGACGGCTGGTTCGATTCCCTCGAGGCAATGGCGACGCAGGCGGAGATCGATGCCGGTATCCACCTCGTGGTGCAGCAGACGGTCGAGGGAGAGTCCCCGATTTCCTGGCAGATTCGACTGGAACGCGGCACGGTTGTGGTGGCACGGGGAGTCGCCGCCGATGCCGACGTGCGCCTCACCTCCGACCGGGCCACCGCGCTCGGGATCCACAGGGGGGAGATCTCCGCTCAGAGGGCCTTTCTCGACGGCAAGCTCCGGATCGGGGGCGACATCGCCGCCCTGATGGCCGATCGCCACGCTCTCGAGGCAGTCGCGCCGATGCTCGGCCTCACTTGAGGAACTTGCTCGTGGTGTTGTCGGCCAACACCTTCCCGCCCGTCTGGCAGGTGGGGCAGTAGGCCACCGTGTAACGCCGATACTCCACCGATCGGATTTCGTCGTCGCATACGGGGCACGCGAAGCCGACGCGGTGATGAACGTTGCTCGGCCGATCGGCCGACCGTCCGATGTCGTCGAGCGACCTCTCGAATTCGAGATGGTGCTCGACCACGTCGTGGATGCAACCAAGGAGGCGCTCGAGTCCGTCCTCGTCGAGCTTGGTGGTGATGGCGAACGGTGACAGCTTCGCGGCATGGAGGATCTCGTTGGACAGGAGACGGCCGAGGCCCGCTATGCGCCGCTGATCACGCAAGCAGCCGTGGAGCCGGGTGTTGCCGGCGGTCAGCGCGGCCCTCAACTGCTCGCGGGTGAGGGTGTGAGCGTCGGGACCCAGATGGTCGACCGGTTCCTGTACAAGGGGGTCGGCGCCAACCAGCCAGACACCAGCCTTGCGTTCGGTGCCTGCCTCCGTGAGCAGGAGCGCACCCCCATCGGCGAACTCCCACCTGGCCATCCCTCCTCTCGGCTTTTTGGCCTTCTTGGGGTCGGGGCGAAGCCGTCCCCCCTGCATCAGGTGGACCACGAAGGTGAGATCGCTGTCGCTCTCACCATTGGGATCGGCGAAGTGCAGGAGCAGGTACTTGCCACGATGCCCTGCAGCCGTGAGGGTCCTCCCGTAGGCCTCCTTGGGCTGAGGCGCGTAGGTCTTGAGCGCGGTGAGATGAAGGGGTCGAAAGGCGGAGAGTTCGGCCCCCGACCAGTTTTGGGTCAGGCGTTCGCCGTGGGCCTTGATCTCGGGGAGCTCAGGCATCCGGGCGAGCGGCTCAGATCAGGCCGAGTTCGCTGACTGTGTCGCGCTCCTGGCTCAGCTCTTCCACGGTGGCGTCGACGCAGCCTCGCGAGAATGGATCGATGTCGAGGTCCTGCACGATCGAGTACTCGCCGTTGGCGCAGGTGACCGGGAACGACGACATCAGCCCTTCGGCAACTCCATAGCTGCCATCGGACGGGATGGCCATCGACACCCAGTCGCCCTCGGGGGTTCCGTGCATCCAATCGCGGACGTGATCGACAGCGGCCGATGCCGCCGATGCCGCCGACGAAAGCCCACGTGCGTCGATGATGGCCGCACCGCGCTTCTGCACGGTGGGGATGAAGGTGTTCTCGAGCCAGTCCTGATCATTGACGGATTCGGCCGCGTTGGCGCCGTTGACCCTGCAGTGGAAAAGGTCCGGATACTGGGTGGCGGAATGGTTGCCCCAGATCGTCATGTTGGTGATGTCGTTGACGGTGACGCCGAGCTTTTGAGCAAGCTGAGCCTTGGCCCGGTTGTGGTCGAGGCGGGTCATGGCGGTGAACCTGGCATCGGGGACGTCGGGCGCGTTGTTCATCGCTATGAGCGAGTTGGTGTTGGCGGGGTTGCCGACCACCAGCACCTTGATGTCGTCGGCGGCGCTGTCGTTGAGGGCCTTGCCCTGGACGGTGAAGATCGCTCCGTTGGCTTCGAGCAGGTCCTTGCGCTCCATGCCCTTCGAGCGGGGCCGTGAGCCCACGAGCATCGCGATGTTGGCGCCTTCGAAGGCCTTGTTGGGGTTGTCGCTCTGGGTGATTCCCGCCAGCAACGGAAAGGCGCCGTCGTCGAGCTCCATGCCCACACCTTCGAGGGCTCCCATGGCCGGGGGAATCTCCAAGAGCTGGAGGATCACCGGCTGGTCGGGGCCGAGCATCGATCCACTGGCGATGCGAAACAGAAGGCTGTAGCCGATCTGGCCGGCGGCACCGGTGACAGCAACACGGACGGGAGTCTTCATTTGATTCTCCGAAAGGGATGTGATCGCGGACTTGTCAGGACGCTACCAG
>JAJCXY010000120.1 GCA_029263215.1 Acidimicrobiales bacterium | reverse complement strand
CAGGCGTTCCACGACGAACTCACCGGCCTACCCAACAAGGCCCTCCTGCTCGATCGGATGGACCAGGCCTTCGCCATCTCCCGCCGAACCCTCCAGCCCATCGGTGTGCTCTTCATCGATCTCGACGGCTTCAAGACGATCAACGACACCCTCGGCCATCAGAGCGGCGACACCGCCCTCACCAAGGTGGCCGAACGGCTCATCGCCATCGTGCGCCCCGGCGACACCCTGGCTCGAATCGGTGGCGATGAGTTCGTAATGCTCTGCGCGGGCACCGACGGCGCACGTGGTGCCACCGCGGTGGCTCGCCGGATCCTCGATGCCTTCGAGCGACCATTTGTCCTAGACGGCCGCGAGGTTCCCCTCGGTGCCTCGATCGGTATCGCCACCTCACTCGGCCACGACAACCCCCATCAGGTGCTCGATCACGCCGACACCGCCATGTACGAGGCCAAGCACGAGGGCCGTGGCAGGTTCGCCATCCACGACGAAGTCGACCAGAGCCTCGCACTCGAGCGGCTCGACACCGAAGAGGCTTTGCGGCGGGCGATCGAAAACAACGAACTACGACTCCACTACCAGCCCGAACTCGATCTCGACTCAGGCAGCATCGTCGGCTTCGAAGCACTCGTGCGCTGGCAACGACCCGATGGTCGCCTGATACCACCGGGGGAGTTCATACCCCTCGCCGAGGAGTCGGGCCTGATCGTCGAGATCGGCCGGTGGGTCATCGCCGAAGCCTGCCAACAGGCTGCTCGCTGGCGCATACATCGCACCCCCGATCAGGAACCCGTACGCATCTGGGTCAACCTCTCGGCCCGCCAGCTCGGCGACCCCGACCTCATCGGCTTCGTGCAGAACTCGGTGGCTGAAGCAGGCATCACCACCGACGAGATCTGTCTCGAGATCACAGAGTCGGCCCTGATGGGCGACGCCGAGTCGGCCACCGAACAGCTCGACGAGCTCCGGCGCCTCGGGATCAGCCTCGGAATCGACGACTTCGGTACCGGTTGGAGCCAGTTCGCCTACCTTCAGCGCCTGCCGCTTGATGTCTTGAAAATCGACCGCTCCTTCGTGTCCGGGCTCGGTACCGACGCCAACGCAGCCACGATCGTCGCGGCGATAATCGACCTCGCCCATGCCTTGGGCCTGATCGTCATCGCCGAAGGGGTGGAAACCCGCGAGCAGCTGCAGGTTCTTGAGGAGCTCGACTGCGACCAGGCCCTCGGCTACTACTTCTCAGAACCCCGCGAACCCAGCGCGTTCGATCAGGCGCTCAACCAGCTCTGACCGGCTCCCCCACGAGCATCTTCACGGCATGGCGCAGCTCCGCGGCCACGCTCCCGTCGGGGGCGATCCCGCTCACCCAGCGGGTGAGCGCCGACGACCACACGTGGCCGATCACCCGGGCCACACCCGCGGTGTCGATGTCGATGCCCGGGTCGAGGGCGGTGACCACCAGGGCATGCACTTCCCGTTCCACCTCGAGCTTGAGGGGCGAAGCCGATGGAGCAGTGGTGCCGAAAGCAGTGACCAGGGCCCCCATCAGCACCGGATAGCTGTCGGTGGATCGAGCCGAACGCTCGAGCAGGCGCGAGAGCCGCTCCTCGTTGGTGACACCCTTGACTCCTCCGGCCTCGATCCGATTGCGGGCCTGGGCCAGCCAGCCGGCCAGACCGGCGATCAGGAGCTCGTCCTTGCCCGAGAAATATCGGTAGATGGTGCCCAGCGCGACATCGGACCGCTCGGCCACGGCCCGCATCTGCACCGCCTCGTAACCACCTTCGTGGGCGAGTTGCATGGCGGCTTCGATTACGCGCCTCCGGCGCTCTTCGCGCCCCTTGCTCCGTGGCGAGGACTCCGTCGACATGGTCGGGAGTGTCGCGGATGACGGCGCTGGAGGCGAATCGACGGTAGCCTCGGGGTCCTTGAGTGGCGGATTTCTCGACATCCTGGGACCCGAGGCGCCCCGCTGGCGACAAAAGATGCGGCGGCGCCGATTTGCGCGCGACGAGGTGATCTTCCACGAAGGCGAACTCGGCGACACCGTCCACGTGATCGATAAGGGCCGGGTGCTCGTGGAGGTGACCACCTCCGCCGGCGACGTGGCGGCGCTGTCGGTGCGCGGTCCCGGGGAAGTGATCGGCGAGCTCGCGATCGTCGGCGATGGCCGGCGCACAGCCCGCATCACCGCTCTCGAACCCACCGAAACGCTCAACCTCACCAACGAGATCCTCGAGGATCTCCGCAGCACCGATCCCCGGGTCGACCGCTACCTGGTGGAGTTGTTGGCATCCAAGCTGTCCGAGACCACTGCCCAGCTGATGGAAGTCCTGTTCGTGCCGGTCGAGCAGCGCGTGTTTCGTGTGCTCGGCCGACTGGCTGATGCCTTCGACAACGGCGACGTGCCGATCGTGGTTCGCCTGCGCCAAGAAGACATCGCGGCCATGGCCGGTACCCGTCGCCAGACCGCCAACCGACCCCTGAAAGCCGCCGAAGCCGCCGGCGTACTGCGTATCGGTAGGGGTCGGATCGAGGTGCTCGATCCAACGGCGCTGAAGGCCCTCGCGCGCTGAACTTTCAGTCGCCCGGTGGCGGTGGGGGCGGCGCGAGCGGCAAGGCATCATCATCGTCGTCGCGCATGCTCTTGAGGATGTCGACGCCGGTGGCGGCCTCGATCTGTTCGGAGAGGCTCACCACCGCTCCCGGCAGCTGGCTCATCAGCGCCGGAATGCCACCGCTGGTGTTGCCTCCACCGCCGTTGTCGATCACCGCCACCCGATCGATCGACACGCCATTGACGGTGGAGACGATCTTGTCGACCAGCTCGGGCAACATGTTGAGCACGAAGATTCGCTGGCCGTCGTCGCCCGCTTGCTGGTACTGCTCGGTGAGGCGACGGAACACGTCAACCTGAGCCTTGCCGTCCTCGATGATCTTGGCCGCATCGGCCTGGGCCTGGAGCTGCTTGGCTTCGAGGTTGGCCTTGGCCGGGGTTACCACGTCAGCTTCGAGGCGGCGCCGCTCGAGTTCGATCCTCTGCTGTTCGAGCTCTTGCTCGGCCGTGGCGCGGGCAATGTCGCCGGCGACCGCCGCTTCCTCCTCCTTGGCTCGTGCGATCGCGTCGAGCTCAGCGGTGCGCACCCGGAGCTGGTTCTGTTCTTCGACGATGGCCTTGTCGGCCACCACACTTGCGATCTGGGCCCTCTCCCGGGAACGGGCCTCGGCCTCCTCAGATTCGGCCATGCGTTCGGCTTCGGCCACGCGGGCCTGCTTCACCACCTCGGCGGTGAGCCGTCGGCCGACCGACTCCAGATAGAGATTGTCGTCGGTGACGTTCTGGATCTTCATCACGTCGAGTTCCAGACCGAGGGTCTTGATGTCGTCGTCGGCTTCGTCGATGAGCTGCTGGGAGAATTTCAGACGATCCTCGTTGACCTCCTCGGGCGACATCGTGGCCAATACGCCACGAAGGTTGGCCTCCAGGGTCTCCTTGGCGATCTGGCCGATGGTGGCGTTGGGTACGTGGAGGAATCGTTCTGCGGCATTCTCGAGCAAGGACTCGTTGCTCGACACCTTCACGTTGGCGATGCCCTGCACGTTGAGCGGGATAGCCCCCGCGGAGTAGGCATTGGTGACCGATACCTCGAGCGGGATGGTGTTGAGATCCATCCACGCCACCTTCTCGATGATCGGAATACGCAGGGTTCGACCGCCCTTGAGAATCCGGTAGCCGACGCTTCGGCCGTCGGAGAGGGTGCGACTTCGTCCCGAGATCACCGCCACCCGGTTGGGCGGGCAGATGATGATCAGCGAACTCACGATCATCGTGATGAAAATGAGCGCGAAGGCCACAACCAGGCCAGCTACGAGTGCGGTACCCATGATCTGTTTCTCCTACCTATTCGAGCTCGAGTTCGGGACCGAGTGGGGCCACGAGGGCAACCCCTTGCTCGACACGAACGATTACGACGCGCTCTCCCCGCTCGATGGTGGATCCATCGGCCGGTGTCGCAGTCATCTGTTCGCGGGCCCCAGCGATATCGACGATGATTCTTCCCCTGTGCTCACTGCTCACGGGTAAGGCCACCTTGGCGGTCTGGCCCTCCAGTTCCCGATCCGTCACCTCGCTGGAGACGGAGTTGTGGCGTAGCCACCGAAACGCGGCGCCGTTGAGAGTGCCGGCAACGACGCCGAGCACAATGGCCAGAACAAGGGCGAATCCGGCGTTGGCACCGGTGGCTCCCGCCAGCAGGCCGGTAAGACCGAAAAAAGCCATCGTGAACGCTATCGACGACAAGGGGATGACCGACAGGGGGCCATCGGCATCGGCATCGCCGCCCAGCCCCTCGGCATCGGCATCGCCGGCGAAGGCAAACCACAGCAGCAGGGGACCACCGACCGCCAAAAAGAACACGTAGAGACCCGTCATACGCCCATCACTGGATCCACCGTAGTTCGCATTGTCCCGATCGTTGCCGCGACTGAGCCGTTTCCCCAGATGCGATTTCTGATAAGACTCTCCCCCATGAGTCTCACCGATCAGTTGGCCAGCATCGAACTATTCTCCGAATTGACGGCGAAGGAACTCAAGAGGGTTGCGTCGTACATGACGCCCATCACGATCAAGCCAGGCCGCGACCTCACCGTTCAGGGCACTCCCGGCCGGGAGTTTCTGATCATCGCCGAGGGCGAAGCCTCGGTGCGGCGCAACGGTCGCCTCATCGCCACCCTCGGCCCCGGCGACTTCTTCGGCGAACTCGCGGTGATCGCCGGCGTGCCCCGCACCGCCACCGTCACCGCCGAGACCGAGATGGTGGTGGAGGCCCTCAACCGTCGGGAATTCTCCTCCCTGCTCGACGAGAGCCCCCGAATCGCGAAGAAAGTCCTGGTGGGCGCGGTGAAGCGGCTCCACGCGATCGAAGAAGGCGTCGTTCGCTGAGCTCCATGGACGGCCCGTTCGAAATCGTGGTCGTCGGCAGTGCCAATCTCGACCTGGTGGTCGATGTCGATGTGATCCCTCTCGTCGGCGAGACCGTGATGGGTGGCGACCTGCGCCGCATCCCCGGAGGCAAGGGTGCCAACCAGGCGGTGGCCGCCGCGAGGCTCGGCCGGCGAGTCGCACTGATCGGCAGGGTCGGCGACGACGAGGGGGGCGCGATCCTTCGCTCCGCCCTCGCTGCCGATGGCGTCGAGATCGGCGAGCTCCGCACCGTCGATGGCGTTCCCAGCGGGGTCGCTCTCATCGCGGTGGGCCGCGACGGCGACAATGCGATCGTGGTCAGTCCGGGCGCCAATGCCCGGCTCAGCGGCCCTGCAGTGGTCGAGGCCGCCGCCTTGTGCGCCGGCGCCTCCGTCACCCTGCTCCAGCTCGAGGTGCCGGTCGAGGCTGTCACCGAAGCAGCCCTGGCATCAACCGGCACCGTGATCCTCAACCCTGCCCCCGCCCCCCACGACCCTCTCCCCGTCGATCTGGTCGCGGCGGTCGACATCATGGTTCCCAACCAGACCGAGCTCGCCGCGCTCACGAACCACGAAGGTCCCGTCGATGCCGCGACCGCAGCCGAACTGGCCCGCCGGCTCCCCTGCGAGGCGGTGGTGGTGACCCTCGGAGCCGAAGGTGCCCTGGTGGTCGAGGGTGAGAATGCCGTCCACGTCCCCGCTCCTCGGGTCGACCCCGTCGACACCACCGCGGCGGGCGACTCGTTCTGCGGTGCCCTCGCTGATGCCCTCGTGGGAGGCGCGACGGTGGTGGAGGCCGCCCGCTGGGCGGTACGGGTGGGGGCAGTCACCACCCTCAGAGCCGGTGCCCAACCCTCACTTCCCACCCGTGACGAAGTCGACCGACTGATCCCGTCGTAGCATCTCACGATGAAACGTGTGCCGATGCTCATCGACTGCGACCCCGGAGTCGACGACGCCATCGCTCTCATGGTGGCGGCTCAGGGTGCCGACCTGGTCGGGATCACCACCGTCAACGGCAATGTGGGGATCGACGCCACCACCCACAACGCGCTGGCGGTGATGGAGGTGGCCGGACTCGACGTTGATGTCCACCGCGGCGCGGCCCGACCTCTCATCTCCCCCACCGTCGATGCCCGCCATGTCCATGGCCCGACGGGCCTCGGTTCGGTGGAGATCCCTCAACCACGGCGAGCCGAGGCTTCAGCCGATGCGGTCGACTTCATATGCGACACCGCTCGCGCCGTGTCACACCTCCACCTGGTGGCCATCGGCCCCCTCACCAACATCGCCCTCGCGCTTCGCAAGGACCCCAACCTCCCGAGCCACCTGGGGGGTTTCACGATCATGGGCGGTGCTCATCGCGGCGGCAATGTCACCGCTAGCGCCGAGTTCAACATCTGGGCCGATCCCGAAGCCGCGGCCATCGTGTTCTCCGAGATGGGAATGCTCACCATGGTGGGGCTCGACATCACCCATCAGGTGCTGATGGGACCAGCCGAACGCGATCGACTTCGCGCCGCCGCCACGCCTTGCGCGGTACTCGCCGCCGACCTGCTCGACCATGCCGTGGCCCGAGCCGGCGAGATCCGGGGCTGGAGCGGCGCACCGATTCACGATGCCACCGCGGTGATGGCAGTGCTCGACCCCGACCTGTTCGAAGGCGACCACCGACCCGTGGCGATCGAACTCAACGGATCACACACCCGCGGCATGACGGTGATCGATGAGCGGCCCGGAGGTCTCGACGGCCGAACCGGGTCGAAGAACAACGCCAACGTCCTCCGCACGGTCAACGCCGAAGCCGTGGTGACGGCGATCACCGACGCGGTGATCGCCGTCGATCAGCAGTAGCTCATGGACCTCGACTCACTCCTGTCGGGCGATCGGGTTGTCTATACGTTCATCATGGCGTGGGTGCTCTGTGGTGTGGTCTGGGTCGGCCTCGACTGGCTGGGCAATCCCAACCGCGGCTCCTTTCGCCCCAAGGGCGACCAATACTTCGGTACCCGTCGTGAGCGCCGCGAGGCCAGACGGCTGAAGCGGGCCGAAGACGACGCCGCGGTGAGATCCACGCTGCGCGATGCCTACGGCGCCTCGAGCCTGCGGGTGCTCTGGAACAAGCGACGCGAGGCCGAGGTGATCAGCGCCGATGAACTGCTCGTCCGCGGCGATCCGTTGCCGCCGCGCCGGCGTCGTCGTCGCCTGAGCCGGATTCCCGAACTCGACGACCATGCCCCTCTCCTTCGACCCGAGGCGATGCTCGCAACCTACGACGAACATCAGCCACCGACCCTCCCGATGCCCTTGCCTCGGGGGCGCTGGAGAGTGGGCGGCAATCCCCTGATGCTCAACCGCAAGGGTGGCGAGCCTTCTGTCGCAACCATCCGCAGCCGGGTGTGGAAGAACCGGGCCGGTGAATCCGTGTGGGGTGAGCCCAATCAAGCCCGAATGCGTGAAGGGAAGGCTCCTCGACGCCGCAATCCCGTCAGTGGTCGTATCGAGACCGCCACCGTCGACCACACCACTGCCATCCATCACTGGCGATCCGACGCCGTCGATCCCTTCGCGCCCGAGCGCGAACCGGTCTCATGACCCCCACCGCCGACCGCTTCACGAGCGAAGATACCGACCAGGTCGAGGTCGATGGGCAGTTGATCCACGCCGCGGTCACCGTCGAGCTCGCGGCGACCACCACGATCACCATTACCCGCCGTTCCGCCACACGCACCCGCCCTGAGGGGATCGTGCTCGCCAGCTCGGGCCGTCTCCAACTCGGCGCAACCACCGCCAAGCGAATCGTGCTCTGGGCCGACACCGCACCCGAGGCAGTGGAGGTCGAGGCGCCTCGCGGTCGCCTGAGTATCTGGAACGTATGGCGCGACGAGATCGAGCAGGCATGGGTGGGCTGGGCCGGGATCAGGCTCACCCATGAAGACAACGGCGACCTGCTGCTGAGCTGTTCCGACGGGCACGAACCAGGCACCGCCACCGACATCGAGGTGACACTGAACTTCGATCCGGCACTCAATCTTGATCCGGTACCCGCCTAGCGCGGGCTGTGAACCACCGCGACCCAGGTGTTTCCGGGCTCGACCACGGTGCGCAACATGGTGGCGGCGGTGACCAACCACTCGATCACCTGTTCCTCATCAGTGCCCGGTGGAAGCTCGGCCACCACGCCGTGCTTGGCATGGTCCTGACGCTTGACCCAGCCGTCGGGGAGGCCGATCCCGAGCTCGGAGAGGCGAGGCAAGGCGTTGGGTCCCGTGCCATGTTCGAGCCCGATCTGGGCATTGCGGGGCTTCGCGCCCACAGCTCGAGGCGTCCAGGTGCCCATAGCCATGGCTGGTCCCCGGCCCGAGAACCAGGCCGCTAGTCCCGACCTCATCGGCACCCTGGCTTCTTCGTCTTCGGTGAGCACAGGTGAGAAGTTGATCCAGCCCTCACCGCGGCCCACGGCATCGAGGGCCTGCATGGCCGCGACAATGTCGCCACAGTCGTGACGGTTGAAGCGGATCTCTCGGAGCTCGATCGACACGATCGGACGATATCGCGCCGTCGCCGAACCCCTACGAACGGGTACCGTGGTCGATGCGGGCGGCACATGCCGCCACAGGTGAACATGTTCCGCAGTTTTCGATCCCGACTCCTGGTAGTCGCGTCCACGTCCCTTGCCCTGCTTGGCGCAGGTGCTCCTGTCGCGGGCCAGGTCGACCCCAACCGGATCGATCAACTTCAACAACGTCGCGACGAGATCACTCTCGAGCTCGCGACGGTCGACGCGGAGATCGCGGTCCTCGATGCCGAGCTTGTCGAACTCGATGATCGGATCGATGGCCGCCGCGTGGGGATCGAGCTGGTGGCCGACGAAATCGAACGCACGGTCGACTCTCGCCGCGAGCCGGCATCGACACGAGTGGAGATCGCGATCGTGGGCTTCACCAACGGCGACCCTCGCCAAAACGCCCTTATCGACGAGATCCAGATACTCGAAGGCACCGACCAGTCATCACAACGCCGCGAGCTCTACCGCGCCGTGATCGACGACGCCCAGGCCCGGCTCGACAAGATCGACGAGCAACTGGTGGCGCTCACCGGCGACCTGACCGCGGCCCGCGAAGCCCGTCGGGTAGCCGAGGCCGACCGCGACGCCCTCGAAACGCGTTACAACGAGGCCGGGGCGGCCCGGTCTGCCCTGGCGGTGGAACTCGACGACACCCAGCGCGAGATCGAGTTCCTCGCCTCACTCGAAAACAAGGCCATCCTCACCGGGCTCAGCACCTTCGACGACCCCACTCGCCCGGTACTCGCCGTCAAGATCGACAATGTGGTGGCAGCACGACCCCAGTCGGGCATCAACCAGGCCGACATCGTCTATGTGGAGGAAGTCGAGGGCGGCCTCACCCGGTTTGCCGCCATATTCCACTCCACCGGCGTCGCTGAGGTCGGGCCCGTTCGGTCGATGCGTACCGGCGACTTCGATCTGCTCGCCCAATTCAACTCGCCCCTCTTCGCCAACTCAGGAGGCAACCGGGGCGCCCGCCGGGCACTCGGCGACTCGACCCTCATCGATATCGGCGCCGCCAGCCACGGAGATCTCTACTACCGCACCGGCCGCGCCGCCCCCCACAACCTGTACACCAATCCGTTCAATCTCTGGTCGGTCGGCTCGGGGCCCGACTATCTCACCAGTACGCCCTCGCCGATCTTCCGCTTTCGCGAGGCCGGCGACCCGATCGTGGGCGACCCGGGCGGAGCGAATGGTGTCTCCCTCGACTACGGCCAGACCACGATCGACTACGAATGGAACGGCACCGGTTGGGCCCGCAGCCAGGACGGCTCACCCACCGTCGACAGGGCTGGGCTACGCGCCGTCCCAACCACCGTGATCATCCAGTTCACCGTCTACGGCGCCTCAGCAGCCGATGCCCAGTCGCCAGAGGCGGTCACCGTCGGCGACGGAGTCGCCTGGATTCTCACCGATGGCCAGGTGGTGAAGGCCCGATGGCGCCGCAACGAGGTCGGCGACCAGACCGAATACGTCGACGGAAGCGGCAACTTCGTGGCGATCCTGCCCGGTCGAACATGGGTCGAGATGCCCCGCCCCGACACGGTCACCCTCCGCTGACTCCTCCCGCTAGGGTCGAGCGCTGTGCCCCGCCAGTTTGTTCGCTGTCCGCCCGATCCGACCTTCACTGCGGGGTTCCGCAGGATCCGCGACCAACTCGACGTACCGGCATCATTCTCCGATGAGGTCCTGCAGGCTGCGGTCGACGCGGTAGCGGCCGGGCCGCGAATCCCTCCCGGGTCCCACGACGCTGTGATCGATGCCCGCCATATCGATCTGATGGCCATCGATCCCCATGGCTCCACCGACCTCGACCAGGCGTTCTCGGCTCGTCGACACGCCGATGGGTTCACGGTCTTCTACGCCATCGCCGATGTGGCCGCCCTGGTCATGCCGGGCAGCGTGATCGATTCCGAAGCGCGGCAGCGGGGGCTCACGCTCTACAGCCCTGATCTACGCACCTCTCTGCATCCGGAGTCGATCAACGAAGACGGTGCCAGCCTGCTGGAAGGCCGCGACCGACGGGCTCTGCTCTGGACCATAAGGCTTGACGATCACGGCGAGATCATCGACGCCCGCCTCGAGCGGGCGGACGTTCGGAATCGACGCCAACTGTCGTATCGACGAGCCCAGACCGAGGTCGCCACGGCCCCGCCCGACTCTCCCCTTGCGCTCCTCGAAGAGATCGGCCGACTCCGCCAGGCCCGCGAGGCCGAACGGGGCGCGGTGAGCCTCGACCTTCCCGACCAGGAGGTGGTCCGCCGAGCCGACGGATCATTCGAACTGATCTACGACGAGAGCCTTCCGATCGAGAACTGGAACGCCCAGATCTCACTGCTCACGGGGATTGCGGCCAGCCGCATCATGCTCGCCGGAGGGGCCGGCCTATTGCGCACGCTCCCCGAACCCGACCCTCGCACGGTTGGCCGCTTGCGCCGTACCGCGCGTGCTCTAGGCGTCGGCTGGGCAGACCACGTGAGCTACGCCGAACGCATCGGACGACTGAGTCCCGACACACCCGAGCGCGCCGCGATGTTGTCGCAGGCCGCCAGCGGTCTTCGCGGCGCGGGCTATGTGGCCTTCCGAGATCACGAGCCCCCGACCCATCCCCGGCACTCCGCCATCGCATCGACCTACGCCCACGTCACCGCTCCTCTTCGCCGCCTGTGCGACCGCTTCGCCAACGAGATCCTGTTGGCCCAGTGCGCCGACCGAGCGGCCCCCACCTGGGCGGTCGAGGCGCTGGAGGAGTTGCCGAGCCTCATGGGTGCGGCCAAATCCCGCGACCGCAACCTCGAACGAGCCCTCGTCGACTATGTCGAGGCAGTGATGCTCGCACCCAGGGTCGGCGAATCATTCACCGCGGTGGTCACCGACGTCGACTCCAGACGCGATCGTGGTCGCATCCAACTACGCGATCCCGCGGTGGTCGCTCGGCTTCCAGCCGATGGCCTGAAACTCGGCGCCGAGGTCACCGTGGTGTTGGAGGGATCCGATCCCGACGAGCGCCGCGTCGAATTCAGTCTGGCCTGATCCAGCGGCCCGACAGGCGACTCAGTGGGTGACGGCAGGATCGAGCGTGCCGGCGTGAGCGACCCAGCGCTCCACCTCACCCAACGACGGAGGCCTGCGCACCAGGTGGCGACGCTTGGCGGTGTTCACCTCGTGCATCTTGGCGTGGAGGTTGGCGGGCTTACGCCTCCGCAACTCCTTCACACTGTCGACTCCGGATCGCTCCAACAGGTCGCTGTATTCCTCTCCGACGCCGCGGACGCGCATGAGGTCGGCCCTGTTGACCCACTCCAACAGCTGGGCCTCGGTGCAGCCGGAGTCGGCGGCACACTGCTTGCGCCCCTTCTTCGACCCTGCGGCGGCGAGGAGCGCGGCCGTCGACTTGATGCCGACCTTACGTAGCGCCTTGCCATTTTTGATCCCAATACCTTCGATGGTCTCGATGGACGCCATCGCTTCGCTCCCTGAGGTGGCCGGATTCGGTTTCGGGGCCGACCTTAGGTGCTCGGTGCAGCCCGCGTCGCCTCAGGCCACCGCGGCGGCGACCAGATCGTGAGCGCATTCTCCCGAAGCGGTGACGGTGAGGCGCTCTGCTCCATCAGGCCCCATGAGGAGGGTGTGCTCGAACTGGGCGGAGCGCGTGCCGTCGACGGTGGCCGCGGTCCAGTCGTCGTCCCACAAGCCGGCCTCGGGTGATCCGAGGGTGAGCATCGGCTCGATCGTGAAAGACGTACCGATCTCGAGGCGGGTGCTGAGCCTTCGGTCGTAGTAGTGAGGGATCTGGAGATTGGTATGAAACTCGGTGCCTATCCCGTGGCCGATGAACTCACGAACGACTCCCAGCCGATGCCTGACGGCATGGGACTCAATGGCCTTGCCGATGTCGCTCACGAGTCCTCCCGCCACCACCGCGCCGATGCCCAGTTCAAGGGCTCGCGCCGTTTCTCGCACCAACCGCAGGGACAACTCGTCGACATCGCCCACCAGGAAGGTGGCCGACGTATCGCCGTGCACACCTTCCTTCCAGAGGGTGACATCGATATTGATGATGTCGCCATCGGCGAGAGAGCGACTGTCGGGGATCCCGTGACAGATCACCTCGTTGACGGAGGTGCAGACCGACTTGGGGAATCCTCGATAGTTGAGAGGGCTCGGATACCCGCCGCGCTCGATGGAGGCCTCATGAACGAATCGGTCGATCTCGTCGGTGGTGATGCCAGGCCGCACCACCTCGCCGGCGCGCAGGAGTATCTCCGCCGCGTCCTGTCCGGTGCGACGCATCGCCGCGATCTCGTCGGGCGTCCGGGTGAGCGGTGAAACCGACGGGCCAGGATCACCGGTGAGGGCGTACGGCGGGCGGGCGATCTCGACGGGGACCCGGCGCGACGGACTCACAAGACCGGCCGTGACAGCGGGAAACGACGACTCGACCCCCGGGACGGGTCGCTGCTTCCTCTTGCGCTTGGCCATGGCGAACCAGACTAGGCCGCGGCCGAACGAAGTTCACCGAAGGGCGTGGCTCGCCAACTCCACGAACCCACCCAGGCGGGTGTCGCCATCGACAGGTCGGCCGAACAGGTAGCCCTGGCCGTAGAGTTCGACGGATCCTTCCTTGTCGCGTATGGCGACCATGCGATCCATCTGGGCGTCGGTTTCGACCCCCTCGGCCACCACCAACAGGTCGAGCGCAGCCGCCATGCTGAAAACCGCGGTGATTATTGCCTCGGCTCGCGGGTCGGCGCCGAGACGACCGATGAAACCGCGGTCGATCTTCACCCCATCGACCTCGAAGGTCTGCAGGTAAGCGAGCGAGGAGTAGCCAGTTCCGAAGTCGTCGATCAGGATCCTCAAGCCGAGCTCGCGCATCGCCGTCACCTGCCCCGAGACGGCCCCTGCGGGGTTCATCAGGGAAGTCTCGGTCACCTCGACCATCAGTTGCGAGGGCTCGACCTCCGCTGCTCGGAGCCGCTCCGCTAACCACGGGGTCAGCGCCGGGTCGGCGAAGGTACGAGCCGAGAGGTTGACCGAGATCGGCCGAGCCCCGGGGTGACCGCCAAGAAGTGCGATTGTCTCCTCGAGAACGAATCGATCGATTCGGGAGATCTGGCCGGTGTCCTCCGCAAGGGGAACGAACTCCGCGGGCACCAACAGACCCCGGGTGGGGTGTTGCCACCGAGCAAGCGCCTCGAAGCCGACGATGCGTCGAGTGGGTAGCTCAACGACCGGCTGAAGATGCACCCGCAACTCGTCCTGTTCGAGAGCTCGCCTCAGGTCCTGGCTGACGAGCATGCGCTCCTCGACCTGATCGCGTAGGGCATCGTCGAACACCTCCACACCCCCGCGACCGGCTTCCTTGGCCCGATACATGGCCAGATCAGCGTTGGCCAACACCTGTTGTGCCGATTCGCCGCGATGGGCGCGCGCAATACCGACCGAGGCGGTGATCACGTGTTCGACGTGACCCTCGGTGATGGGCTCGCTGATCACGGCCTGGAGACGCTCGGAGAATTCCACGGCACCCACCTCGGTGATACCTTCACAAATCACGACGAACTCGTCGCCGGACAGGCGGCCGACGACATCTCCGGTGCGCACCGAAGTCTGGAGCCGGTCGGCCACAACGCTGAGCACCGTGTCGCCGAAGGAATGGCCGAGGGTGTCGTTGGTGAGCTTGAAGCGATCGAGATCGACGAAGAGCAGGACGATCGGCACCTTGTCGGCGATCCCGATCCTGTGGGAGAGAGCGGCGCGGATGGTGGGTCGGTTGGGAAGGCCGGTGAGGGGGTCGTGTTCGGCACGATGGCGTTCGCGGTCGAGGGCATTGCGCATGGCGTCGGCGGCACGGGCATCCTGAAGAGCAAGAGATGCGTGCTGGGCGAAGGCGATCAGGGCCTCCTGTTCGGTAGGGCTGAACCGTCGTGCCTCGCTCGCCGACGCCACGCTCAGGCACCCCACCACCTCACCGCCGACCGCCACCGGGGCGGCCATCATGGCGCCGAAGCCGGCGCCCTCACCGTCGTGGGTTTCGAGCACCAGCCTGTGCTCCGTCATGGCCCGCCCGATGGCACCCTCAGCGATGGGGCTGACGCGCATGGCATCGAGCTGGTCGGAATTGAATCCCTGGCTCGATGCCAGCAGCAAGGTGTCCGGTTGCTCGGGGTCGACGATCCTCAGGCAGACCCGATCCGCATCGAGCAGGTCGATCGACCCCGCGGTTACCGAATCGAGTACGTCCTGGGTCGGCGACCGAAACGAGATCGACTGTTGGATGCGAAAGAGGCGATCGAGAAGTCCTTGGCGCTCGCGGAGCTGGGCCACCAGGACACGGTTGTCGTCGACTCGACGCTCGAGATCGACGCGGGCACTGCGTTCGGCCTCCAGAGCCGAGCGCATGGTGGCCGCCAGGCCCGCGATACGACCGATGGTGTTGACGAGACCGATCTCGCGTTCGGCGAACGAACCGCCGGCGCGCAGCATCACGATGCTTGCCTCGGTGCCGGTTATGGGCGACCGGGCTACAGATACCCGCCCGATGCCACTCACCTCGGCCTCCGCCAGCTCAGACCGGGCGAGCGCCAGCAGATCACGATCAGGACGAATCCGGTCTTCGAACCCGACCGCCTCGATCACAGTGCGATCCGCACACACCGCTACGAACTCCACCCCGACCACCTGGGTGATCACGCGGAGCGCCCGACCGATATCCATCTCGGTGTCGGGGTCGCCGAACGTCGCCATCAATTCGGTCAACGACAACAACGACCAGTGGGAGTCCTCGGTGGCCACATCTCTTCATCGGCACACCACCACAGCATCTGAGCCTCGCGTTACCCTCGTCGCTGAGCGTTATCGAGGTGGCTAACACCGGAAGGGCATCTGATGGCAGCAGGCGGCGGCACGAAGGCGATCCTGGCGGCCTTCTTCGCCAACCTGGGAATAGCGATCGCGAAGTTCGTGGCCTTCGCGTTCACCGGGGCGTCCTCGATGCTCGCCGAGGCAATCCATTCCTGCGCCGATACGGGCAACCAGGCCCTGCTCTTGTTGGGGGGGCGACTGGCCCGACGCGAGGCCGACTCGTCTCACCCATTCGGTTACGGGCGAGAACGCTACTTCTGGTCCTTCGTGGTTGCTCTCGTGCTGTTCACCGTGGGCGCGGCGTTCGCGGTGTTCGAAGGGATCGAGAAGATCCGCCACCCCCACGAGATCGACAGTCCGGCCTGGGCATTCGGAGTGCTCAGTCTCGGCATCGTGCTCGAGGGCTTCTCCTTCCGCACTGCGGTGAAGGAGGCCAACCACATTCGCGACGGGGCATCGTGGCCTAATTTCATTCGCCGTTCGAAAGTGCCCGAACTACCTGTCGTGTTGCTCGAAGACCTCGGCGCGATGGTGGGCCTCGGACTGGCCTTGGGCGCCCTCATCATCGCCGATGTCTTCGATGCCCCGGTCTGGGACGGCATCGGCACCTTGTCGATCGGGGTGCTCCTCGGTGTGATCGCGATCATCCTGGCCGTGGAGATGAAGAGCCTCCTCATCGGTGAAAGTGCCCGGCCACGAATTCGCGAGGACATCATCGCGGCCATCGAACGCACGGAGGGCGTCGATCACCTGATCCACCTCCGCACCCAACACCTCGGACCCGATGAGCTGCTGGTGGGGGCCAAGGTCCACTTCGACGACAGCTACGACACCACCGAGTTGGCCGCGGCGATCGACCGACTCGAGGCCAACGTGCGCAAGGAAGTGCCCGCGGCCCGACCCATGTACATCGAGCCCGACGTCTATCGAGGCGACGACACTTCTGTATGAGTGGGTGAGTGGAATTCGGCCTGGAGATCGAGATCGACGTCGTCGAGTTCTATGGCCGGGAACGAGAAATCCTTGATCACCAACTCGCCCACCACCATGGCCCGGAAATCGGGATCAACGCGCGTGAGGCGCCGCGCCTCGGGCAACGAGATCACGTAGGGGCGGGTGGCCGCCGAACCCAGATACTCCACCGCGGGCAGGCCGCAGAGGGGTTCGAGTGGGATCGACACCGCCGCGAGCAGGCCGGCGACATTTTCATCGATCGCACCTATGAGCAGCTCGATGTCGTTGGCGATCGACCACCAGTACAGCCCGGCGTAGAGGGCATGGCTCGACTTCAGGTCGGGGGCTGCCCCGGTCCACCCGCCTCGAACCGCGAAGGTGGCCATGTCGTGAACTCCGCCCATCCCAGCCTCGGGCTGATGAAACGCAACGAAGTCGGCTTCGGTTCTGGCCCAACGCGGATCGCTCTCGACGTCGTTGAGGGTCTTGAGCCCCCGGTCGCTCGGATGAATGACCCGAAGCACCCCGGTGGGTTCCTCGATCGAATGGTCGACCACCAGGATGAAGTCCGAGGATTCCTCGAAGGGTCCGTACTCCTCGTCCATCGTGTGAGCATCGTTGGCGAAGATCTCCCCGAACACCTCCCTCTCGACCGAGCGGGCGAGGGCGGAGAACTCGTTCGCAGAGCTCACGAAGTAGACACCGTGGCGCTTGTGCTTGTCGGCTCGATCGGCATGCTGGATGAGTTGGCGGGTGAGCACCCGAATGGGGTCGATCCCGTCGCGAACGTCGATCACGGTCATTTCAGAACTCGCTGTACTCGATCGCTCCCGCGTCGGTGATACCGAAAAACTCCGATGTGTACTCCACGGCAGCCTCCGGTGAGAACTCCTTGCAGGTGTAGATATCCACACTGAAGAACAGGACGGGGCGCTCCCAGGCGTAGAAATGGGCTCCGCTGGTCTCCCAGTGGATCCAGCCGGCCCAGCCGTAGCGTGAGCTGTGATTCGTGACCGGATCCTGGAGCACGCTCATACCGAGGACCTCCGACATCTTCGACAGATAGTCGCTGATGTCGGAAGCCGTGATAGGAGCCGATGGGTAGCCTTCGATGACAAGCCGTTGACGATGGATCTGGGGGGCAAGATCTCGCACAGGGTCCTCCATTGAGAAGCTCGGACTCAAGATTCTAGATCAATCGGGGTCCCGGGCCACAAGTCCCTGTGGAAAACTTATTCACAGGAAGTTGCCGCCAGAAATAGCTTTCTGGCCCGTGATAACCCTTATCTCGACCACGAGTCGGCCGAATGGTACCAGTGATGCGCCGACTCTCGCGGCTCGGGTTGTGGATGATTGCCGTCCCGATCGCGCTCTTTTTGATGCCAACTTCGATCGGCCTTCCCGCCGCCATGGGTGTCGTTCTGGTCTCGCTCGTGGTGTCCGGCCACGCTCTAAACAGGCGCGAGGACACTCCTCCCGGAATTGTGAAAATGTTCGGCGGCGGACTCGCCCTCTTCGTGGCCATGCTGGTGCGAGGAGTGCACGGATCCTTCGTAGGGGTCGACTTCCCCTTCCCGAGTCCCGCCGACGCGCTTGCCATCGCCGGATATGTTCTCACCATCTCCGGTGCCATTTCGCTGGCCCGCTCGCGCCGAGCCTTCGGTGGTCAAGGAGATGCTCTCGATGTCTTGATCCTCGCGGTGGCGGTAGCCGGCCCGTTCTGGATCGGTGTCCTCGATGAGTACTTCCGTGATGATTCCTTCAGCGTCGCTCACCGAAGCCTCAGTGGCGTCTATGCACTCACCGAGGTCGTAATCGCAGCAGTGGTGCTCCGACTCGCCACCGGCCCGGGTGTCCGACCACGCTCGTACTGGAGCTTCGCGGCCTCGCTCACCGCCATCACCTTTACCGACGCCGTCGCGATCATCGACACGATCGGCGGACCCGGAGGATCCCTGCTGCCCCCGGTTGCGGCCTTCGGCTTCGTCACCTTCGCCAGCGCTTGTCGCTCCGACGACCTGCATCGCCTGGCCGAACGGCCACCGGCGACCGACCCGAGGCTCACCACGAGTCGCCTCGCCACCATGGTGCTCGCCATGGCCACCATCCCCGGGCTCATTGGTCTGCAGCAGCTGCGCGGCGGCGAGGACGCCACCCTCACCATTGCCTTTGTCGTCGTCCTCACGGTGTTGGTGCTGATCCGCGTGGTGGGCCTGCTGCGATCGCGGGACCGCATTGCGGAGTTCGATGTCGCCCTACGCGACGCGGGCGAGAACCTGATAGCGGCCGACACCATCGAAGACGTGGCCGAAGTGCTGAGAACGGCGCTGCCCGCGGTGAGCGGCAATGCGATCCGTTCGGGGGTCGTGCTCCGCGTGTCCAGTGGCAGCTGCATCTCGCTCGCGAAAGCCCGCGAGTCCGCCTCCTACGCCAGCACAAAGGGCCGCTGGGACGAGGCAGACGACCTCGAGCACCTCACCGCTTCGATCGGGCCGATCAACGACCCCGCCCTCGTCACCCAACTCAAACTCGGTACCCAGGGCGATCGAGGCCTCATCTTCGTCGTTCCCGACACCCAACTCCAGCACGCCAACCAGCTGGCCCTCCAGACCCTCGCCTCCCAGATCACCATGTCTCTGCGCTCGATCGAACTGCGTGAGGTCACCTTCCAGCAGCGAAGTGAACAGCGCCTGAGCGCCCTGATCGAACAGTCGGCCGATGTGGTGACCGTCCTCGAAGGCAGCGTGGTGACGTTCGTGTCGCCCAACAGCAAGCGGGTTCTCGGCACCACGTCACGCTCCCTTCTCGGCACCGACTTCCTCACCCTCGTCCACGAACACGACCGAGCGCGCATGAGGCGCGACCTCCAAACCCCTACCCGGTCGACCGAGCTGCCCATCGCCAACGAGGCCAGAATCCTCGGTGCCGACGGTAGTTACCGATGGTTCGACGTGACCTCCAGAGACTTCGCCGATGATCCCGAGGTTGCCGGCACCGTGGTCACCGCACGTGACGTCACCGATGAAAGAGCGGCCAAGCTGGGACTTCTGCGCAGCGAGCAGTGGTTCCGTGGTCTGGTTCAAAACAGCTCCGACGTGATTGCCGTCCTCGATGAAGTCGGCCTGTTCACCTACGTGAGTCCTGCTGTCGAGAGCTTCCTCGGCCACGCCCCCAAGTCGCTGCAGGGTCGCAACATCGTGGAGCTTCTCTCCAAGGATGAGCCCGAGCAGATCGCCCTCGTGCGGCGCGAAATCGACAACAACAAGGTCGGCAGCCGCACCGTCGAACTCACCATGGAGCGAGCCGATGGAAGCTCCAGGAATGCCGAAGTTACGATCAGCGACCTCAGAGGCGACCCGTCGGTGAACGGACTCGTGCTCAACATACGCGACATCACCGACCGCAAGCGCCTGGAAGAAGACCTCCGCCATCAGGTCCTCACCGACGACCTCACCGGTCTGGGAAGCCGCGTGCAGTTCACCAACCAACTCGCCGCCGCCCTGGGCGATCAGCGCCGGCCCGGGTCGATGGTGGCTGCCCTGTTCATCGATGTCGACGATTTCAAGAACATCAACGATTCGCTCGGCCATGCCGCCGGCGATCAGGTCCTGGTCGAGATCTCCAGCCGGCTCCGCGGCCGCCTGCGTCTTCACGACCGCGCGGCACGTTTCGGAGGCGACGAGTTCGCGGTCCTTCTCACCGACATCTACGGCGACAGCGATGTCACCCTGGTGGCCGACAGGGTCGTGGAGGAACTCTCCCGACCGGTGATGCTGATGGACCAGGAGATCAGGGTGAGTGTCAGTGTGGGTATCGCCACCGACTACGACGGGTCCCAGACGCCAGAGGATCTCCTCCGCGCCGCCGATGTCGCCATGTATGAGGCAAAGGACAACGGGAAGGGTCGGTGGCGGCGGTTCGAAGTCGGGATGGCCGACTCAACGGTGGAACGGTTCGAGATCGCCAACGCTCTGGGGGCTGCGATCGACAACGACGAGTTGTTCGTCCACTACCAGCCGATCGTCGATCTCACCAGCGGCCGGACCCTCGGCGTCGAAGCCCTGGTCCGCTGGTCACATCCTGTCCGGGGAATGGTCAGTCCCGCCTCTTTCATACCGCTGGCCGAAAGCAACGGGCTGATCGTTCCTCTCGGCCGCTCGGTATTGCGACGCGCTGTCGCCCAGGTCGCGTCGTGGAGGTCGATGGGCCACGACATCTACGCCAGTGTCAACATCTCTCCGGTGCAACTCCAGCTCGATGGCGTGGTCGACGAGGTTCTCGAGACCGTCGACCAGGTCGGTCTCAAGCGGTCTGCCCTGGTACTCGAGCTCACCGAGTCTGCCCTGATCAACGACTTCGATCTCGTGGTGCGAAGGATCGACGAGTTGCGCGACGCCGGTATCCGAGTTGCGATCGACGACTTCGGAACGGGGTACGCCACCCTGAAGTACGCCGAAGAGTTCTCCGCCGACATCCTCAAGATCGACCAGTCGTTCGTGGCGAAGCTCGAACACCAGGAGCGCTCGACGATCGTCGCGACGGTGCTCACCATCGCCGACTCGATGGGCGCTCAGGCGGTTGCAGAAGGAATCGAAGTGCCCGAACAGCACACGCGGCTCCTCCGTCACGGCTGCCACTTCGGACAGGGCTACTACTTCCGCCGACCCTGCCCCGCCGAGGCGATCTCGGGCCTGCTCGAAGCCGAAGCCAACGGCCAAGCCCTCACCGGCCACGCCCACTGATCCTCGCAGCATCGGTCGGGCCGTCAGCCCGGTTCGGTGCCGTTTCGGTAAAGGGCGCCATCGACTTCCGCTCCGATGAGAGCAGCGAGAGCCGAGAGATAGAGCCAGGCCATGAGCGCGGCAACCGCGCCCAATGAGCCGAGGGTCGACTCGACCCGGCCGATGTAGGAATACACCACACTCAGCCCGTAGGTACTCAGCACCCAGATGCCGGTGCCGGTGACCGAACCCACGCTGATGGCGTGGTAGCGACCACTTCGAGCGCCCACCACCACTCGGTAGAACAGGGCAAGAGCAGTGATCGAGATAACGGCCACAAGGGGCCATCGACCGATCGACAGGGCCCATCGGAACAAGCCTCCGATATTGGCCTGATCGAGTACCGGCGGAAGAACCACCACCAACCAGATCATCGCGGCGGTGGCCACAACCGCCACCATGCTGAGCTTGAGAGCGAAGACCCGACCTTGGACCCAGTTGTGAGGGCTCGGCATCTCGTGGGCGATTCGCACCGCCATCACCATGGAGTTGAGTGCACTCGACACCGCCCAGGCCATGCCGAAGAGTCCGATCGCCAGACCGACAGTCATCTTTGCACCTGACACGGCGGTCACGTTTTCGAACTGATCGATCAGCAGGTCGCCGACATCGGTGGGTAGGGCCTCCACCAGAGGTCTGAGGTTCGACTCGACGTCGGATGGCTCGGCGACGAGCCCATAGACGGCGACGACCGCTATCAGGGCCGGGATGAGTCCGAATACGCAGGAGAACGCCACGCCCCCCGCGACCAGCATCGTGTGATGCGCCGTGATGTTGCGGGCCACGATCACGGCCCCACCACGAAGTGCCCGCAGGCGTATGGCGGAATTCACCCAGGAGACGGTAACGGCCGAACCACGACTCGACGTGCCAGGCGCACACACCGGGGCGTCATCCGGCAGACTGCCCCCCGTGGCAAGAATCGACACAACCCTGCAGACCATCGAGTCCAGTGGCGTGGTCCACGGCTCGGTCGGCACCGTGATCATCGACAACCCAGGGCGCCGCAACGCTATGAACGCAGCCATGTACGGCTCCATACCCGACGCGGTGGCCACCCTCACCGCCCAACCGGACCTGCGCTGCGTGATCCTCCGCGGCGCCGGAGGCGAGGCGTTCAGCGCCGGTAGCGACATCACCGAGTTTGCCGAACGGCGAATGGGCGTCCGGGGCCATGAGTACGACAAGGTCGAGCATCGGGCGTGGGAGGCCATCGCCGGGATCGAAGTTCCGGTGATCGCCTCGATCCACGGTCCGTGCCGAGGAGGAGGCGTTGCCATGGCACTCCACGCCGACCTCAGGGTCGCGGCCCGCGACGCCAGCTTCTCGGTGCCGCCGGCGAGTCTCGGCCTCGCCTACCCGCAGGAGGCGACCCAACACCTGGTGACTCTCGTGGGGTCGGCGGTGGCCAAGCAACTGCTCTACACCGCCCGGGTCATCGACGCGGCCGAGGCACTGCGGGTCGGTCTCGTTCAGGAGCTCCACGACTCCGACCAACTCGATGAGCAGACCAACCGGCTCGCCCGCCGAATCGCTCGTCTCTCCCCCCTATCGATAAGGGCAGCCAAGCAAACCATCGACAGCATCACCACGACCGGCCGGGCCGACGCGGCCGAAGCGGTGGATGCCTGCTACCGCAGCAACGATTTCGCCGAAGGCGTTTCCGCCTTCATGAAAAAGCGTCGCCCCCACTTCCACGGCCACTGACCTCCAGGAGTTCGCGTGCCCACCACCCTTCACACCACCCAGACCGGACCCAAGACCTCGACCCTCTCGGTGCTGTGGGTCCATGGCGTCGACTCCGACTCCCATGTCTGGGACGGCGCGATCGAGATGGTCGACCCCGACCTGCATTGCGTGGCCGTCGACCTACCCGGCCATGGTGAGTCACCTGCACCGGACGACCCTTCCGCCTACGAGCGCGATGCCGTTCTCGCCGACCTCGACGAGGTCATCGACGCGCTGAGGACCCACCATGCCGACCGACCGATTGTGCTGGTCGGCCATAGTCTCGGCGGCTACCTCGGGTTGGCCCATGTCCTCACCCGACGCGAGGCCGCCACCGGCGTCGACGGGCTGGTGCTGGTCTCTGCCGGCCCCGGGTTCCGCGACCCCGCAGCCATGCAGAGCTGGAATGAGCGGGTCGAAGCCAACCGCGACAGGTACAGCGTCAGCCGGGTGGCCGCCTCGATCGCCTTCCACGTCGACTCCTTGGTGATGGATCAGCTCTCAGACGTGGGCGTGCCGGTGGCACTGGTGATAGGCGATGGCGACAAGGCCTTCCTCGGCGCCAACGACTATCTGGAGAAGAAGCTCCGCCACGCCCGACGCACCACCGTCGAGGGAGGTCGCCACTTCGTGATGAAGAGCCACCCGGAGTCGGTCGCGGCGGCAGTGCGGTCGATCGCCACTGAAGTCGGAGCGGAGTGACAGCCACCCCCGACGCCATGGGAGGGTCCGATCTGCCGGTCGAGGCGGTACTTCCCGAGCTTCACGAGGCGCTGAAACGCCAGCGAGTGGTCATCTTGCAAGCCCCTCCCGGCACCGGCAAGACAACCCGAGTCCCTCCTTCCTTGATCGGCCTGCCCTGGCTCGGGCAGGGGAGAGTGCTCGTGCTCGAGCCGAGGCGGGTGGCGGCCAGGGCCGCTGCGGCCCGAATGGCCATCGAGCGGGGTGAGGAGATCGGCCGATCGATCGGCCTGCGCACGAGGTTCGACACCCGCGTGAGCGCGGCAACCAGGGTGGAAGTGGTCACCGAGGGTGTCCTCACCCGAATGCTGTTGAGCGACCCTGGCCTCGAGGGTGTGGGTGTGATCGTGTTCGACGAGTTCCACGAACGAAGTATCCACGCCGACACCGCCATGGCTTTCGCTCGCGAGACCGCCGATGCCCTGCGAGACGACCTTCGCATAGTGGTGATGTCGGCCACCCTCGATGCAGACTCGCTGGCCACCCGACTCCGCACCGATGCGATCGTGCGGGCCGATGCGCCGGTCCATCCGGTCGACACCACCTACCGTCCCCCCGCCCCGGGCAACACGGTCGATCAGGAGGTGCCCGACGCGGTGCTCGATGTGCTCGCTTCGACGGGGCCGCCCGGAGACGTTCTCGTGTTCCTCGCCGGGGCCGGGGCGATCAACCGCGCCCAACGAGAACTCACCCGTCGGCTCGGCGCCCGTGCCGATGAGATCACCATCACCCCGCTTCACGGATCGCTCACTCCCGGCGAGCAGGACCGTGCCCTCCAACCCGACCCGGATGGCCGGCGCAAGGTGATCCTGACCACACCCATCGCCGAGACCAGCGTGACAATCGATGGCGTGCGGGTGGTGATCGATACGGGCCGACGACGCCGCCCGGAGATCAACCATGGGCGAGGGATGAGCCAGCTCCGAACCGTGGGCGCGAGCCGTGCGGCCACCGACCAGCGTCGTGGTCGGGCCGGGCGCCAGGCACCCGGTGTGTGCATTCGCCTATGGAGCGAGTCGGAGCAGGGCCACCGGCCGGCCGACGAACCACCCGAGATCCTCACCAGCGACCTGACGGGTCTCGCACTGCAGATAGTGGCATGGGGGGCGACCGAGCCGAGCGAACTGCCATGGCTCGACCCACCGCCCACCGTTGCCTACGACGCGGCTCTGGCCACCCTCACGAGCTTGGGCGCGTTCGACATTGAGGGCAGACTCACAGACCACGGCCGAGCCATGAACCAGCTCGGGGCGGAACCCCGTCTGTCGCATCTCATGCTTCGAGGGGCCTCGCTCGAGTCCGGAGGCGTGGCCGGCGCCACCGCCACTGCGTGTGCTCTGGCCGCAGCACTCGCCGACCGCGACCTGTTGAGTGGGCGCGACCGTCCGGTGGATCTCAGGACACGGGTCGAGTTGGTGGCTCGTGAGCGCCCCGGTGATCGCGGTGATCGCGGTGCTGTGCGACAGGCTCGTTCGATGGCTCGCAGGTGGGAGTCGGCCCTTCCGGGCTCGGAGTACGCGCCGGTCGACCTCGACCTCGTCGGCGTGCTCACTTCGCTGGCCTTCCCCGACCGGGTGGCCCGCCGCCGCGAGGAGCCGGGGAGCTTCCTGCTCGCTTCGGGCGCCGGAGTGGGGCTCCCCCTGAGCGACGAATTGGCCCGCACCACATGGCTGGCGGTGGCGGAGACGGAGGGGTCGGGTGCCGACGCAAGAGTCCGCACGGCCGCTCCTCTCGAGCTCGACGATATCGAGACGCACCACCGCCAACGCATCGAAGCATCGGTGCACGGTGGGTGGGATCGTCGCCAGCGCGACGTCGTGTTCGAAAACCGCGAGACCCTCGGCTCCATCGTCGTGAGCCGGAGCCCCGTGGCCGAGCCGAACCAGGAAGCGATCGTCGAAGGCCTGCTCGCCGGCGTGCGTCGCGAGGGTCTCGGGCTTCTCACCTGGGACCGTCCCGATGATCGCTACCGCGACCGCCTGGCGTTCCTCCATTCCCTCGCGGTCGACGACTGGCCGGCTGTCGACGACGAGTCGCTTCTCGAAAGACTCGAAGCCTGGCTCGGCCCCACCCTCTCCGGGGTACGCCGCCGCAGCGACCTCGAGAGGATCAAGCCACGCGAAGCGTTGGCCAGCCTTCTCGACTGGCGTCAAGGGCGTGAGCTCGAAAGGCTCGCCCCGACTCACATCGACGTTCCGTCGGGATCCAGGATCCCGATCGACTACGGCCCCGAGGGGGGTCCTGTACTCGCGGTCCGTCTCCAGGAGGTCTTCGGGCTCAGCGAGTCGCCCACCGTCGGAGGTGCGATACCGGTGGTCATGCACCTTCTCTCCCCGGCGCACCGGCCCGTGCAGGTCACCACCGACCTCGCCTCGTTCTGGGAAACCGGCTACCCGGAGGTACGACGCGAACTCAGGGGCCGCTACCCCAAACATCAGTGGCCCGACGACCCCACCACCGCACCGGCCACGGCACGAGCCAGGCGCCGCAAGTAGCGCGACAGGGCGAACGCTCAGCCGATGGCGCGTGAAGTGACCGCAACCACCACGGTGGAACCCCGCAGCGACGGGGCCGCAACCGCTACGGCGGCGAGAGCCGCCGCCCCGCTGAGCGAGACCCGGATCCCCTCATGGCTGGCGAGCGCAGCCGCAGCCTGCTCCATGTGCCGATCGGACACGAGGGCCGTGTCGTCGAGAGCCGACCCGAGCGGCACCACGATCGGCTCCGACGGCACCCGGACAGCCAGTTCGGACGCGGCGGTGGACACCGACGGAGTAGTGACAACGCGGTGTTCACGGACCGAACGGGCCATCGCCGGCGCGCCTTCGGCCCCGACCCCCACCACCCGCGTGCGAGGCATCCGGGCGTGGCACCAGGTGGCAGTGCCCAGTGCGAGCGTGCCCGAACCGAGAGGCACGAAGAAAGCATCGGGCGGTTCGTCGAGGTGTTCGATCTCGGCGGCCATCGTGGCCGCACCCTCCACCAGCTCGATGTGTTCCCCGTCGAGCACCAACATGCCGTCGACCATCGAGCCGTAACGACGAGCCTCCTCGCGGATGTCCTCGGGGTCGTCGGCGTCGAGCCTCACGGTGGTGCCCGCGTGGCGCAGGGCGTCGACCTTGGCCCGGTCAGCAGACGTCGGGCCGAACAACTCGACCTCGATCCCTCGTGATCGGCCCGCGTGGGCCATGGCCATGCCGAAGTCGTCGGCAGACGCACACACCACACGATGAGCCGCAGGATGGCTCTCAAACCACCACTCCGCGGCGCGGCCCATCACCGATCCCACCGGGTTGGCGGTCTCGATCTTGAGGATCACCTCTAAACCGAGAAGGCGACTGATGCCTTCACTGCGGTACTGGGCGGTGCGAATGAACTGGCGGGGGATCAGCTGGGCGGCTTCCACCACTCGGTCGAGATCGACTCTCATTTCTCCCTCGACTGTTCCAGTCGTCATTGATGAGCCCCAGGGTCAAAGCCACTGTAGTTCGCACCGCCTCCGAGGCGCGATTGGGCGACGCCGATCGCTTGTTCTCACCACCTCCATGCGCTCAGGCGGGGCTTCCCGCCAGGCGCCAGAGGAAGGTGGCCATCTGGCCCCGTGTCACCGCGTCGCCGGGCGAGTAGCGATTGTCGCCCGTGCCCGTGGTGATGCCTCGGTCGAGGAGCCAATCGACGGCCACGGAGTAGTACCGGCCGGGCCCCACATCGCTGAATCCGGACGGGGGCGAACCGGTGGGAGATTCCTCGAGCCGCCAGAGGAAGGTGGCCAATTGGCCCCGTGTCACCGGATCATCGGGCGAGAAGGTGCCCGGACCCGTTCCCGTGGTGATGCCGGCGTCGAAGAGCCAGTCGACCGCGTCGGTGTAGAAGCGTCCGGCCGGTACGTCACCGAACCCCGAACCGGGGGCACCGCCGGGCTTGCCCTTGTAGCGCCAGAGGAAGGTGGCCATCTGGCCTCGCGTGACCGGGTCGGTCGGTGAGAACGTGCCTGGTCCGGTCCCGGTGGTGATCCCGGTCGCCGCCAGCCAGCCGACCGCGGGCGCGTAGTACTGGGAACTGTTGACATCCCAGAAGAGGTTGAGGCTGGTCTCGCTGAAGAGATCCAGCTGGGGGTACCCGACCCCCAGGATCTCAGTGTCGTCGGCACCGAGCCATTGGCTGAGAACCGACGCGTACACCGTCCGGAAGTCGAGGTGGTGGTGCATATCGCCTCGACGGTCGAGGTTGGTCAGCGACGGTTGGGTGCCGTGTAGTCCGCCGTTGACCGACGGGCCGACCATCATCATCAGGCCTGCGCTGCCGTGGTCGGTGCCCGTGCTGTTGGAACTCACCCGGCGACCGAACTCCGACGCAACGAGCACTGTGGTGCGGGCTGCGAATGCGGGCAACAGGTTGTTGAAGAAGGCATCGATACCTGCATCGAGTTCGGCGAGAAGATCGTCGTGGTCGGGGCGTTGGCTGTCGTGGTGATCGAACCCGCCGAGGTCGACGTTGACGAGTTGGGTTCCCAGGTTGAGGTTGATGACCTGAGCGGCCAGTCCGAGGTCGCGAGCCAACCCATCCTCCGCGAGTGTCGACACGAAAGCGGGGGAGATCTCCTGGGCCGTGTCGACCGCATCGCCGAAGGCCGCGGCCACCGTGTCTCCGTAGGGCCCGACGCCGCCGCCGGTGATGCCGAGGTCGCTGATCGCCTCGAAGGCGTATCGCTCCCATGCCGATGATCGGTCGGCGCCGAACAGGGAGCCATTGGGGGGAAGGGCAACCGCGGTGGACACATCACCGTGGAGGGCGAGTGGCACCCCGCCCCACCCGATCGCGACCGCTCCGAGATCGTCGAGTCCGGCGCCGTCCTGATAGCGACCGAGCCAGCCGGTGGCGGGGATCATGTTCTGTATGCCAGACATCCATGTGGCCATCGACGTGAAGTGGCTGTGGTCGTCGGACTCCTCACCGACTCCCCGGATGAGGGCTACCTGGCCCGCGTCGAATCGAGCCTTCAGGCGACCGAGGTTGGGGTGCAGGTGCAAGCCCTCGCCCACTGCGGTGGAACCATCGACGCTGACTGCCAGCGAGCCACGGGCGGTCTGGTAGGCGGGGTCCTCGGCGGGCACCAGGGTGTTGAGGTGGTCGTTGCCGCCATTGAGGAACACCGTGACCAGGATCTTCTGATTCGCGGCGAGGGGCGTCGCCGCCGCTGCTATCTGGTCCATCACACCGGGGACGAGCCCGATTCCCGCCCCACCACCGACCGCCAAGGAGCCCTGGAGGAAGCGGCGACGAGCCAGGCCATCGGCGGAGTGGTCGTTGCGGGATAGGCGGATACGGGCGATATCGGCCTCTGAGGGTCGACGGAGGCTGGCGCGTTCGGGAGTGAGAAGATGTTTCATCAGTGGGATCCTCAGTAGACCTGGAACTCGGGAGTGAGGGCGCCGAGCATGAAACCCTGGGGTGGTATCGACCAGCGGTCGGTGGCGTGGGCCTCGTCGAACCACTCCTCGAGCCGCGAGCGCGTCTGGGAGGACACTTCCTCGAGCCCGAACAGGTCGAGAAGGGTCTGCACCCCGTTGGTGGCCCCGCTGTCCTGCAGGTTGGCGAGGAGTCCGAGCCCTGTCTCGGTATTGGTGGCCGACCAACGCATGCCGCCGGCGAAACGCCCTCGGCCCCAGGCCGAGGCGGTGGAGAGCCAGCCCAGATCGCTCCCCCACCCCGCCACGCTGGGGGGATCGAGGGGCACCTGACCCATGTTGTACATCCGCCAGTGGAGCCCGAGATCCCAGGCATCGGCGCCGGTGCGCCGAACCAACGTGGCTATGTAGTCGGTGGGGTTCTTCACCAGGCCCCAGCGGCTCGTCGCACTCCAGAACTCGTCGTGTTCGAGAATGGCGCGGAGAAGGGGACCGATCGACATGCCGTTGGCCACGAACACATCAGCGAGCCCCTGAACCGTGGCCTCCGATGGCTCACGGTGGGCGAACCAGGCAAACAGTTTGCGGGCAATCCGGCGCGCCGTCGCGCCCTGACGCACACCGTGCACCAATTCGTTGACCGTGTCGCGCTCACTGCTGTTCTGGGCTATCCCGTTCCAGTTCGCGCTGTACCCGAACAGGGTCTTCGTTCCGAAGTCGTGGGCTCCTTCGTCGTAGACGTAGGTGCTGTCCCAGAAGTTGTTGACGTTGTCCCACCCGACCGTGTTGTGCCCGGTCCAGGCGCTGGTCATCGCCACCACGTCGGCTTCGGTGAACTCCCCTACGCCGCAGGTGTACAGCTCCATGAGTTCGCGTCCGAAATTTTCCTGGGGTTCGGAGACGGTGTTGTGCTGGTTGTCGAGGTGCACGAGCATCGCAGGGTGAACGGCGATGGCCCTCACCAAGGCATCGAAGCTGCCCATGGCCATCCGCCGCAGGGTCCTGATCTGATCCCACATCACGGGAAGATCGCTCACCTTGTCCTGGGCGCACGCGAAGTGGTCGTGCCAGAAGAAGGCGAGCCGTTCGTAGATCGGTAAGTCGGCGGCGGCGGCCGGAGCAGGCGACGGTGTCGTGGTGGGGTTGGCGAGGGTGGCCATGCGATCCACCCACCAGGAGATGACGTCGCTGTGAGCGTCCCATTGCGACGCCTTGTTGACGAATCCGGGGACCCCGACATCGGGACCGACGGGGATCGCGTCGGTGGACCGAAAACCCATGACCGCGTCCACACACGCCCGCCGGCTCTGGCCGGTCAGCCCCGTGATCTCTGCCTCTGATCCTCCGTAGCCGGCTCGGCGGAGCAAGTGCGCCGCGTCTGCTCTCGTGACCGTGTCGGTCGCTGGCATACAACCCTTTCCCCACCCGCAGCCGCGACCCGGTTGTGGGTCGCGGTAGTTCCATCGACCCATTGCTACACGGCCTTGATGGGAAGATTTGCGCGGGCCGGTCAGGCCACCGAGACGCCCAGCGCATTGCCGATCAGGTAGGTGGCCGCGCACGCCAGCACCGCGACGAGCACCTGGCGAGAAGCGGTGCGCAGGGGGCTGCGTTCGGTGAACATGGCGAGGAGGAAGCCGACCACGGCGGCGCCGCTGACCCCGAGAATGACCGATGCGATCGTGGCGTTGGAGCCTTCCGAGAAGAGCCAGGGGAACAGGGGGATGAAGGCGCCCACCGTGAAGGCCAGGAACGATGCCACCGCCACCTTCAACGGCGATCCGATCCCGTCAGGGTCGACCCCGAGTTCTTCTCGGGCGTGTACGTCGAGGGCGATCTCGGGGTCGGACATGATGCCCTCGGCTACCTGCTCAGCGTGTTCGGCAGCAAGTCCTCGCGCCCGGTAGATGGCCGCCAGCTCACGCTTTTCTGCCTCGGGATTTTCGGCCAGCGACTTACGTTCGATGTCGAGCTCGCGTTCGACGAGCTCATTGTGGGCCCGCACACTGACCCACTCACCGGCCGCCATGGAGATGGCGCCGGCCAGCAGCCCGCTGACACCGGCGAGGCGGACGAGTGAACCGTCGGTGGATGCGCCGGCGATTCCGATGATGAGGGCGACGTTTGATACCAGGCCGTCGCTCACGCCGAATACCGCGGCGCGAGCGGCGCCGCCCTGCACATCGCGATGGGAGTGCACCATGTGGTGATGGGCCACGGGAATCTCGGTCACTTCTTCGGTCGAGTCATCGCCGGTGCGGTCGCTCACTCGTGCAGTCTGCCAGCCCTGGACGCGAAACCATGACGTAGGCGGCGGTCGGGTGACAAGGCCGTTACGAACCGATGAACCCGGGACCCTGGCGGCACTTGGGTCCGTCTGAGCCCGCATGGACAACACCAGAGAACCAAACGGGAAATCAAGACTCTCATGGAGGCCCATGGCGGCGGTATTGATCGCTCTGGCTCTCGTCGCCTCGGCGTGTGGCGACGATTCAGACCACAGCAGTGCCGGTGGTGACGACACCTCCGTGGGCGAAGCGGGAGACGACGGCGACGCCAGCTCGGGGGACGATTCCGCCGGGGACTCCGATGGGGACGACGCGGGAGATGACGCGGGAGATGACGGCGCATCCTTCAGTGGCGACGATGAGGACAGGGCCGCGCCCTCCGGCGACGAGAGCGGATTCTTCGCAAGCAGCGACGAGCCCGACCCGGCACGACTCGACGACAACACCTTCGTTGACTACGGCGTGAGGCCCTTCGTGGAAACCTCGGTCGACACCCTGTCGACCTTTGCTCTCGATGTCGACACCGGCTCGTACACGATCGCCCGACGCTGGCTCGACGAAGGAGTCCTGCCGGAGTCGGAATCTGTGAGGGTCGAAGAGTTCGTCAATGCTTTCGACTACGACTACACCCCACCCTCCAACGGACTGGCGCTCTACGTCGACGGCGCCCCGTCGCCCTACTCCGTCGATGCTGGCAGCGACCGGGTGATCATGCGGGTGGGCGTGCAGGCGGCCAGGATCGACGATCTGGATCGCCCCGCGGCCACCCTCACCTTCGTGGTCGACACATCGGGTTCGATGGACCGCGATGATCGTCTGGGCCTGGTGAAGGAGGCCCTCGCCGAACTGGTCCGCGAACTCCACGACGACGATTCGGTGGCGATCGTGACGTACGGCGACAGCTCGGCCATCGTCTTGGAGCCCACCCGGGCTCGCGACCAGAGCGACATCATCGAGGCGATCGATTCGCTGCGCCCCGGCGGATCGACCAACCTCGAGGCCGGCCTGATAACCGCCTACGAACTGGCCGAAGAGGCATTCGCCGAGGGTGGGATCAATCGCCTGATCCTCGCTTCCGACGGGGTGGCCAACGTCGGCACCACCGATCCCGCGGCCCTGAGCACCGAGATCTCCGACCGGGCGATCAACGGCATCCAACTCGTGACGGTGGGTTTCGGCATGGGCAACTTCAACGACGAGACCATGGAGCAGTTGGCCGACCGAGGTGACGGTTTCTACGCCTACGTCGACAACCGCGAGGAGGCCGAGCGCCTGTTCGAGGAGGAACTGGTGGCAACTCTTGCCCCGGTCGCGACAGACGCCCGAATCCAGGTGTCGTTCGATGGCGACAACGTCGACGCCTACCGCCTGATCGGATTCGAGAACCGGGGCATACTCGACCGCGACTTCCGCAACGAAGACGTCGATGCCGGTGAGCTCTCATCGGGCCACACCGTCACCGCACTGTACGAACTCGATCTCGCCGGCGACGGCGTGAGCGACGAACTGGGCAAGGTCACAGTCGCCTGGATCGACCCCGACAACGGTGAGTGGACCGAACTCGAAATCCTCATCGATCGAGACGACATCGTCGGAGATTGGCGAGACGCCGACTTTGAGCTGCGCCTGGCCACCACCGTGGCGGTCTGGGCCGAGGTTCTCCGCCATAGCCCCCATGCCGAAGACATCGACATCGATGTAGTGGCCGAAGAGGCCGAACTACTCGACGACGAGCGGCGCTCCGACCAAACCGAGGAGTTCGCCGCCCTGGCCGATCGGTCGGCTCGCCTCTGGTGAGTGATGCCGACTGATCAGCCTGCCGTCCGGGCCCTGGAGGGGAAACCCGGGCGGCAGGCGCATGCCGTGCGAGGATCAGCAGGTGAGCGTCGGTCGTTTTGCCCCCAGTCCCACCGGCATGCTCCACATCGGCAACCTGCGCACCGGCCTGGCGGCCTGGCTCTTCGCTCGTGCCGCGAGGTCCCGCTTCCTGCTCCGCTTCGAGGATCTCGACTCAGCCACCGTGCAGGCCGAACACTTCGAAAGCCAGCGCCGCGACCTCGAGATTCTCGGACTCACGTGGGACGGCGAAGCGGTCCTCCAGAGTGAGCGCACCGAACGGTACGAGGCAGTGCTGTCCGATCTCGACCGGGCCGGGCTCACCTATCCGTGCTGGTGTTCACGGCGAGAGATAAGGGAGGCGGCATCGGCCCCACACCACACCCCCGGCCACTATCCCGGTACCTGTCGGCGCCTGTCCCGAATCGAGAAACGAGAGCGCGAGGCATCCGGACGGCCGCCGGCTCTGCGCCTACGCACCGACGGCGGCGAAGTCGAAATCGTCGACCGTCTACACGGCTCGCACCGAGCCCCCGTAGACGACCTCGTGCTCAGGCGCGGCGATGGCACGCCGGCCTACAACCTGGTGGTGGTGATCGACGACGCAGCCCAAGGAGTCGAGGAGGTGGTGAGAGCCGACGATCTGCTCAGCTCGACCCCCCGCCAGGCTCACCTCATGGACCTGCTCGGAATCGAGCGACCGAGGTGGGCCCACGTACCTCTGGTACTGGCTCATGATGGCGACCGGCTGGCGAAGCGCCACGGCTCGGTGACCATCCACGACCGACTGGGGCTGGGCGACTCGCCGGAGAAGGTGATCGGGGAGCTCGCTCGTAGTCTTGGCCTATCCGTGCCGGAGGACGAGATCCGAGCCGCCGAGCTCATCGAACGTTTCGACCCCTCGTCGATCCGTCTCGAACCGTGGACCCTCTCCCCCCGACAGATGACCGAACCCTGGTGAACCCCACATCTCGCCTTCTCACTCCACGTTTCGTTCTCCTGTGCGTCGGGGTAAGCGTGTACTTCCTCGGGCTCAACATGACGCTCTCGGTCCTTCCTCTCTATGTGGAGGGCGAGCTCGGCGGTACCTCCACCCAGGTCGGCATCGCGGTGAGTTCCTTCGGCCTCGCCGCCGCCGTCGTGCGGCCCCTGGTGGGACCCATCGGTGATCGTCGGGGCCGGCGGATACTGATCGCGGTGGGTGCCACCACGGCCGGGCTCGGAACGATGGCCACCGCCACCGCCACCACAATCTCGATGGTGGTGGTATTTCGTGCCCTGGCCGGCCTCGGCGAGGCCGCGGTATTCGTCGGCGCCGCCACCGCCATCCAGGACATGACTCCCAACGACAGGCGCGCCGAGGCCGCCTCGTACTTTTCGCTGTCGATTTACGGCTCCCTGTTCATCGCCCCGCCCCTCGGTGAGTTCGTAGCCGAGTCGGCCGGCACGGATACGGCCTGGCTGCTGGCCGGCGGTCTGGCCGTACTCGCCGCAGCCTTCTCCATCCTGGCCCCCGGTGCGCCTGCTGTCGCACCCCCAAAACCGTCGAAACGGGTGCTGCTGCACAGGGCGGCACTGAGGCCGGGGTTGATGCTGTTCCTCGGCATCATCGGCTACATCGGTTTCCTCACCTTCGCTGCCCTCCACGCCGCCCATGTCGGCATCGCCAACACCGGCACCGTGTTCACGGTTCTCGCCGCGGTGATCATCGTGCTGCGAACCGTGGGAGCGCGACTTCCCGACCGGTTGGGGCCGCTCACCACTACTCGAATCTCCCTTTCGTGCAGCTTCGTAGGCCTCGTCACTCTCTATCTCTGGCAGGAACCGGCCGGCGTCTATGTGGCCACCGCGGTGATCGCGGTGGGCCAGACCTTCCTGTTCCCGGCCCTATTCGCGCTGGTGGTAGACAACGCCCCCGATGAGGAACGGAGCCACGCGATCAGCACCCAGTCGATGTTCTTCGACCTCGCCTTCGGCCTCGGAGGCCCCCTGATCGGGGTGGTTGCCGACATTGCCGACGATCGCGCCGCCGGATTCCTCGCGGCCGCATGTGTCTCGGGGCTGGCTCTCATCTTCTCGGGCCGGATCCTGGGCGACGTGCATCCCACCACCACCCAGGCCGAGCTCGGCCTGCGTAGTCGACGATGACTTCCAGGCCGATCGCCGCGATCGACGTCGGCACGAACTCCGTACACCTTTTGGTCGCCCGGCCCATCGACGGCGCCCCGCCTGAGGTGCTGGCCCGCGAGAAGGCCCCGGTGCGACTCGGCTCGGGGCGCGCCGACATGAAACGACTCGATCCTGTCGCGGTTACCCGTGCCGTCGCCGCTCTCGACCGCTTCCGACGGATTGCTGCGGTTCACGATGCAGAGCTCGTCGCCCTCGCCACCAGCGCGGTGCGCGAGGCCGAGGACCAGCGCACCTTCCTCGATCGGGCTCGCGACGAAGCCGGAGTCGATGTGGAGGTGATCTCCGGGGTGGAGGAAGCCCGACTCATACACCTCGGGGCTCTCGGATCGGTGGCGGTGGCAGACCGTCGCCACCTGGTGATCGACATCGGTGGTGGATCGACGGAGTTGGTGGTCGGCGAAGCCACGGTGCCCCTCCTCGCCCGTTCGCTGAAGCTCGGCCACATTCGACTCACCGATCGCTTCTTTCCCGGTGGCATCATCGAAGCGGGGGCGGTGAAGGCCTGTCGACGGTATGTGCGGGCATTCGTGGCTCCGGTTGCTCGGGAGATCGAGGAGTTGGGATTCGAGGTTGCGGTGGGATGCTCGGGCACCGCGGAGACGCTCGCTCGGATGGCCGGTGGCGATCCTGAGACCCTCACCCGCGACGGCCTCGACGCCGTCGTGGCTGGGCTGGCCACCCGAGCCCGTCCCTCCGACCGCGACGATATGGAGGGCCTCGACGAGCACCGCCGAGACGTGATCGTGGCCGGCGCGGTATTGCTGCGCCAGCTGTTCAAGGGCCTCGGCATCACCGAGATGTTGATCTCCGGGGGAGCGCTTCGTGAGGGGGTGATCCTCGACCGCGCCCAGCGCCGGGCCAGCACAACCGACGCTCTGCATCACCTCACCGACCTTCGACGATCGGGCGTGCTCGCCACGGCACGGCGCTACGAAGAAGACCTCGACCACGCCCAACACGCCACCGACCTGGCCCTGCAGCTGTTCGACGAGATGTCGGATCTGCATGGACTCGGCGACTACGAACGCGACATCCTCGAGGCCGGGGGGCTACTCCACAATGTGGGTCTGTTCGTGGCTCACGCTGCTCATCACAAGCACAGCTACTACCTGATCCGAAACTCCGAGCATCTCTCCGGATTCACCGAAAACGAGCTCGAACTGATCGGCCAGGTGGCGCGGTACCACCGCAAGAGCAGCCCGAGCCCGAAACATCTCGAGTTCAGCGTTCTCACGACAGCCGACCAGGAACGAGTGCGGGTCCTGGCCGGCCTGCTCCGAGTGGCGATCGGGCTCGACCGCACCTACCGTCGGGCCGTGAAGACCGTCTCGGCCACCGCCACGATCCACAGGGTCGTCATCGAACTCACCACCGAACCCGGCGCCGATGTCGAGCTCGAGCTTTTCACCGGACGAGAACGAGCCGGCCTGCTGGCAGAGGCCGTCGAGCGCAGCATCCACATCGAGGAGAGGTCCTGATGAGCGAACAGTCGACTGATATCCCGCTCTGGTTCCGATCCGCGATCGCCACCGAACCGGTGCGCAACACCGTCGAGTCCGCGGGCGCATCGATCAACTATCTCAGCTGGGGGGAGCGGGGGCGTCCGGGCCTCGTCTTCATCCACGGTGGCGCGGCTCACGCCCATTGGTGGAGCCACATCGCCCCCACCTTTCTCCCCGAGTACCAGGCCGTGGCGATCGATCTGAGCGGTCATGGCGACAGCGACCGGCGCGACGACTACCGCCTCGATGCCTGGTGCGATGAGGTGGCAGCAGTGATCGCGGCATGTGATTTCCCGGCCCCGCCTGTGCTCATCGGCCACTCGATGGGTGGTTTCGTCACCATCGCCACCGCAGCGCGCCACGCCGAACTGCTCGCCGGAGCAGTGATCATCGACTCGCCGGTGCTCGAGGTCGACCCGGAGGTGCAGCACGCCCACCGCACCGACGACTTTGCGAAGGCCAAAACCTACGACGACCCCGAGATCCCGATCGCCAAGTTCCGTACGATCCCGGCCCAAGAGATCTACCTCCCCTTCGTGAAAGAGCACGTAGCCCGTCACTCCTTGATGCGGCTCGATGATGGCTCGTGGACTTGGAAGTTCGATCCGACGATCTTCATCCCGCCCCGGCGCGAAGCGAGCGAGCTGCTGCCCCGAATCCGGTGCCGCGTTGCCCTGCTCCGTTGTGAGCACGGGCTCGTCACCCCCGACATCGGCGACTACATGTACGACCAACTCGGGCGGGTCGCTCCGGTGATCGAGCTGCCGACCGCGGGTCATCACCCGATGCTCGATGTCCCCCTGATACTGATCACGGCCCTGCGTTCACTGCTGGCCGACTGGGATCATTCCCACCCGTTGCGCCGGACCGAGGGCCCGTGAAAACGGCTTGGGCCGGCCCCGCAGGACCGGCCCAAACTCGATTCTGAATGATTGGCCGACTCAGCCGATCGAAACGGTGGTGGTCATGCCCTCGAGGAAGTGACTCTCATAGGAGCCATCATCTTCTTCCTCCACGATGTTGCAGAAGAATACGTAGTCGCCGGCGGGCAGATTGAAAGTGCCGTCGTCGCTGGTGCCGGCAGCGAATTCCTCGATCTCACCGATGAAGGCGCCCTCGGGGAGGTCGTCCTCCACGACGAAGCCGGTCTCGTCGAGGAAGCCCTCGAGCTCGCTGATCGAAAGACCCTTGACGATGACGAGTTCGTGGGCCTCGGCACCGACGTTGTCGGCGGTGATGCTCACATCGCCGCTGTCTGCGGATCCGTCGACGGTGACCGACCACTCCGCGAGCTGGACGCTCAACTCGTTGTCGTCGGAGCCACAGGCCGACAGTAGAAGGATTGAAACCGCGGCCGCGCCGAGGAATCCTGACATGTATCTGGTTTTCATTTTCGCCCGCTTCAAACTAGGGAAATTGTTGGCGCGGACTGTAGCTCACTCTGTGTCAACTGTCACATACACAACAGGTACGCAGGGCGAGCCGGTCGCCGACTCCTACCCAAAGGAAACGATCACCTGCTCACCGAACGCTGCCATCGACTCCTCGGTGTCGCGCATATGGCGGTAGGCGGGCACGAGCATGCGATGCATCCCCCACGACACGGCTTGCTCCACCGCGGCTCCCGGGTCCTTGCCGAGCACACCGGGGTGTGATCCCGTCATCTCGATTGCCTCCGGATCGCGTCCGGCATCGGCGGCCGACTGACGGGCAATGTCGAAGAGTTCGGCCAGGTCACCACCGGCGGGGAAGAAGCCGTCGCCCATCCGGCCCGCTCGTTCGGCCGAGGCGCGGCTGTGGCCGCCGATGTGGATCGGCACCGGACCGGCCGCCGGTTTCGGGTTGGACGACAGGTTCGCGAAGCTGACGAACTCGCCATCGAAGGAAACATCGTCGCTTGCCCACAGTGCGCGCATGACCTCGGCGTATTCCTCAGTCCTCCTCGCGCGCCCCTGCCAAGGGATGCCGAGGGCGGCGAATTCCTCCCTGAGCCAACCGATGCCGATGCCGAGGATGACGCGGCCATTCGACATGGAGTCGAGAGTGGCGACCTCTTTGGCATAGGTGACCGGATGATGTTCGGGCAGCAGTGAGATCCCCGTGGCGAGCTTGAGTTCGGTGGTGTTGGCGGCGACGAACGCCAGCCACACGAGAGGATCGGGTATGGGTGCGTCCCCACCCCCCGGCATCTTCCCGTCGCGCGAGTAG
The DNA here is from genome assembly GCA_029263215.1 of Acidimicrobiales bacterium. Lineage (GTDB taxonomy): Bacteria > Actinomycetota > Acidimicrobiia > Acidimicrobiales > Aldehydirespiratoraceae > OFTM10. The sequence goes on along the minus strand of JAJCXY010000120.1, from coordinate 10,584 downwards.
GGGTAGGACGATTCGTAGCCCTCCGGGTAGACGATGTGTTCGACCGTCCAGACCGACTCGAAGCCGGCGGCCTCCGCGGCGCGGCCCATTCTCGCCGCCCCCTCTCCGGAGATGAATCGAGCGGTGTTGGCGAATGCAAGTCCGAATTTCATGGCGGCATCCTGCCAAAGCATCACTGCCTAGAGGGAATCGGGCTGAGAGTGATATCATAATGATCTATGACTGAGATCAAGCACTCCAAATCCGACTCGCCCAGCGCCACCGGTCACATGGTGCAGGAGCATGCCGGCTCCGCTCATGCCGGATTGGTGGGCCTCGTCGCCCTCGGCGGCGCGATCGTCGTGTTCATCGTGGGGGTCACCATCACCGCCGCAACCCAGAACGGGTTGGGGGCAATCGTGATCGTCGCCGGTGCGCTCATGGCCGCGGCCTGGCTCCCCGCCCACTATCTGGTCCAGCCCAACGAGGCCCTGGTGCTCATCTTGTTCGGGCGCTACAAGGGCACGATCACCGACCCTGGCTGGTACTGGACGGCAAATCCGTTCACCAAGCTGGAGTCGCGCAAGCTGAGCCAGAGGGTGCACAACTTCACCACGCCGGTGTCGAAGGTCAACGATGCGGAAGGCAACCCGATCGAGATCGCGGCCGTCGTGGTCTGGCGTGTGGTCGACACCGCGAAGGCCACCTTCGATGTCGACGACTACGACGACTACGTCGTCGTGCAGAGCGAGACGGCCATCCGTCACCTGGGCACCCAGTACCCTTACGACGACTTCGAAGGCGACCGCGTCTCCCTGAGAGCCGATCCCGACACCGTCGCCCAGACCCTCCACACGGAGCTCCAAAAACGACTCAGCGCCGCCGGTGTCGAGGTGGTAGAGACCCGCCTCACCCACCTCGCCTACGCAACAGAAATCGCCGAGGCGATGCTGCGTCGCCAACAGGCATCCGCGATCGTGGCCGCCCGCCGCAAGATCGTCGAAGGTGCGGTCGGCATGGTGGAGGACGCCCTCGAGCTCCTCGCCGAGAAGAGCATCGTCGAACTCGACGAGGAGCGAAAGGCAACCATGGTGTCAAACCTGCTGGTGGTCCTCACCAGCGAGCAGCAGACCACCCCGATCGTCAACGCCGGCTCCATCTACTAGGCGGCGAGCGCGCCATGGCCCGCCCCCGGAAGAGCTACCCGCTTCGCATCGATCCCGATGTACATGCTGCCCTCGAACGCTGGGCGGCCGACGAACTCCGTTCGGTCAACGCCCAGATCGAGTTCCTTCTACGCCAAGCTGTCAAGAACGCCGGCCGGCTCAAGGACCAATAATGCACATCTGCCCCACGCTCGAAACCGAGCGACTGATCCTCCGACCCTTCGTCGACAACGACCTCGATCGCTATTTCGCGATCCACGACAGCCCCGAGGTCAGGGCCGCCCTGCACGTCGATCCGGACTTCGATCGCGAGATGGCGTGGGGTGGGCTGGCGCGCTGGCTGGGCCAATGGGCCTTGCGCAACTCGGGCAACTGGGCGGTCGAGTTGAAGAGTTCCGGAGATCTCGTGGGCAGGGCCGGGCCCCATCGACCAGCCATCGCCGACTGGCCGGGCCTTGAAATCGGCTGGACCTTGGATCCCGCCCATTGGGGGCACGGATACGCCACCGAGGCCGGTCGAGCGTCGATCGACTGGGCGTTCGCCAACCACGACGACGAAGAGCTTTTCAGCTGCATCCTTCCGAGCAATATCGCATCCCAAGCGGTGGCGCAACGGCTCGGCTACACCCTCCGCGAGGAGAAGATCCTGTCGATTCTCCCATCGACCCCGATCGGCATCTGGGTGCTTCCCCGCCCGGCCTAAGCTGCCGGCCTCATGACCTCGGCCCACGATCGCCTCATCGAGCCGATCTCCACCTACTACGGCCTACTCAGGCGCGTTCACGAGTTTCGCCGACCCGCCACCTACCTCGAGATCGGTGTCCACGAGGGTCACTCATTGGCCTTCGCTCAACCGGGCACCCGCATCGTGGGTGTCGATCCATTTCCCAATGTCGCCGATCCCCCACCCGACTGCACGATCGTGGCGGCCACCAGCGACGCCTTCTTCGCCGATCCGATCGCACTCCACGGCCGCCCCGTCGATCTCGCCTTCATCGACGGGCTCCACCTCTGGGAGCAGGCCCTCCGCGACTTCGCCAACGTGGAGGCCGTCTCGAGGCCCGACAGTGTGATCCTCATCCACGATTGCAACCCGATCGATGAGATCACATCCAGCCGTGACCGCACCACCGTGATCTGGTCCGGTGATGTGTGGAAGACCATCGTGGCCGTGCGCCGCCACCGCAGCGACCTCACCGTGCACACCGTCGCGGTCGAGCCGACGGGCATGGCGATCATCACCGGCCTCGACCCGACCAACACGGTGCTGCTCGACCGCTTCGACGACATCGTGACCGAGATCGGCCGACTCGAGTACGCCGACCTCGTCGCGACAAACCACGAGGACCCGCACAATCTTGTGGCGCCCGATTGGGCACTGGTACGCGACCTTCTCGACAGCTGACTTGGCGGAGATCTCCGTCTATTGTGCTGGCCGATCCACCCCTGACCACGAAGAGGAAACCCGAAGATGCCCCAGACCGTGAAGGGTGTAGTAGCGATGACCAAGGGCGCCGCGGTCACGATCGAGAACGTCGTGATCCCCGACCCCGGACCCGGCGAAGCGGTGGTGACCATCCAAGCCTGCGGCGTGTGCCACACCGACCTCCACTACCGCGAGGGCGGAATCAACGACGAGTTCCCGTTCCTTCTCGGCCATGAGGCCTCGGGTCTCGTCGAATCGGTCGGCGACGGCGTCACCGAGGTGGCGGTCGGCGACTTCGTCATCCTCAACTGGCGTGCGGTCTGCGGCACCTGCCGCTCGTGTGTGAAGGGCAAGCCCCAGTACTGCTTCTCCACCTTCAACGCCGAGCAGAAGATGACCCTGGAGGACGGCACCGAGCTCTCCCCCGCACTCGGCATCGGCGCATTCGTCGAGAAGACGCTGGTGGCGGCGGGCCAGTGCACCAAGGTCGATCCCGAAGCCTCGCCGGCCGCGGCCGGACTGCTCGGATGCGGCGTCATGGCCGGCATCGGTGCCGCCATCAACACCGGCGGCGTCGGCCGCGGCGACAGCGTGGCCGTGTTCGGCTGCGGAGGTGTCGGCGATGCCGCGATCGCCGGATCCAAGCTGGCTGGAGCTTCCACCATCATCGCCGTGGATATCGACGACCAGAAGCTCGAGTGGGCCAAGGGCTTCGGTGCCACCCACACCATCAACTCCGGAGCCGTTGATCCCGTGGCCAGGATTAGGGAACTCACCGGCGGCAACGGCGTCGACGTGGCCATCGACGCCATCGGGCTCCCCGAGGTCTACAAGCAGTGTTTCGAGGCCCGCGACCTCGCCGGCACCGTGGTGCTGGTGGGGGTCCCTCACCCCGACATGACCATCGAACTGCCGTTCATCGACATTTTCGGCCGAGGCGGTTCGCTCAAGTCGAGTTGGTACGGCGACTGCCTCCCGGCGCGTGACTTCCCGATGCTCATCGATCTCTACCGTCAGGGGCGTCTCGACCTCGATGGTTTCGTGTCCGAGACCATCGCACTCGACGAGGTCGAGGCGGCCTTTCACAAGATGGAGCGTGGCGAAGTGCTGCGGTCGGTCGTGGTGCTCTGAACGGGGAAGGACAATATGTCGATCGAACTCGTCACCACCGAAGGGGTCTTCGCTCTCGACGGCGGGGAGTGGGAGGTCACCAACAACATCTGGCTGGTGGGCGACGACCGTGAGGTGATGATCTTCGATGCGGCGCACGACCACCGGCCGATCGTGGATGCGGTCGGTGGACGACGGGTCAGCGCGATCGTGTGCACCCACGGCCACAACGACCACATCAACGCGGCGGTTTCACTTCGGTCGGCGGTCGATGCTCCAATCCTGCTTCACCCTGCGGATCGCATGCTCTGGGACGTCGTCTACCCCGACGCCTCGCCCGACGGCGAAGTCACACCGGGCTCACTGCTGGAGGCCGGCGGTCACTCGGTGGGGGTGATCCACACCCCCGGGCACTCCCCCGGCTGTTGCTGCTTCCACGACGTGGAGGCAGGTCGGGTAGTGAGCGGCGACACCCTCTTCTGTGGTGGCCCCGGCGCAACCGGGCGTAGCTACAGCGACGAGCCGACCATCCTGCGCTCGATCCGCGACCACCTGCTCACCCTGCCCGACGACACCGTCGTGCACACCGGGCACGGGGATTCAACGGTGATCGGCGACGAGCGCGCCCGGGTGACCGACCGCATGGCACAGCTGGGGATCGACTGAACTCAGCGCTCGACCAGGTCGACGGTGGTGAGGTCGTCGCCGATCACGATCTCGCCATCGAAATTGGCAGCCGCCACCGCTATCCACTCGTCGTACCCGCCGGGCGCGGGTGCGGGAACCATGTGGGTGAGCACGAGGCGGCCGACCCGATTGCGGGCGGCGGTCTGACCTGCCTGGGCGACAGATGAGTGGTAGTCGACAATGTCGTGCAACCTTCGGTTGGGCACGGCGCGAACAAGATCGTCGCGGATCACCGACTGCACATACGCATCTGCATCGGCGCACAGATCATCGAGCCCCGCGCAGGGCACGGTGTCGCCGGCCAGGGCGACCACATAGTGACCATGCTCGAGCCGGAATCCGATAGAGGGTTCCACGGGGGCGTGTTCGGTCTGGTGGACCGCCACCGACGATTCCCCCACCTGGAAACGGTCGCCGGCAGCCACCTCGGCGACCTCCACCGTGGGCCGCCACGTGAGATCGGCGTGGTGGGCGATCCGGTAGCTGATGTCGGACTCGAGCGCGGCCATCGTGTGGTGGATGAAGTCGGCTATCCCGACTGGCCCCCAGATACGAAGCGGGGTGGGATCCGAAGACATGATCCAGTGGGTGGTGATGACATCGTCGAGCCCGGTGACGTGATCGCTGTGGAGGTGGGTGACGAGCACACCCGCCAGAAGCGACGGCACAGAACCCGCCGCCGCCATCCGCATGACACATCCCCGACCGGCGTCGACGAGCACGTGCTCGGACTGGTCGACCTTCAGCAGCGTCGAGGGGCCGGCCCGGTGGGGGTCGGGCAGCGGCGAGCCGGTACCGAGAAGCACAATCTCCATGATCAGATTGTGTCGGGCCGCGCGGCATACGGCCAGTTTTCGTTGCGCTGGGGCACCCTTCGCGAGCGCGCCTCGAAGAGCTCCGCTTCGAGGGTGGCCCGCACGGCGGCGTGGGCAGGGTCGAGCGCGAGGTTCGTTACTTCGGATGGATCTCCGGTGAGGTCGTAGAGCTCCCATTGATCGGGGATCGGCTCGGTGCGGTAGGCGGGTCCGGTGGGGCTGCGAATCGAAAGGTGCCTCACGTGGGGTTCAGACCAGGTAGCCGGATCATCGAAGGTGCGGGCGAGCTTCCAGAGTCGATCGTCGTGGCAGGCAACCACCGCCTCGACATTGGTGGCCGCGTGGGCCGGGATCCTGATCTGGAGCGGGAATGGCGGATTGGCGCGCCCTCGGGCCCGGGCCACTGCGCTGGCCGAACCATCGCCCTCGAGCATGTTGTCTCTCGTGATGAGGTAGACGGGGGACGACACCAGCCCCTCTGACGGATCGGTGATCACACCGCTGAGGTCTCGACCCGGCAACGGATGAACCTCAGAGTGGCTCTCGGCGAGACCGGCCGCCAATGCACCGGCGTCGGCTTGGGCAAAGCCCAGGAGGGTGGGAAGCAGGTCGACATGGCTGGTGGGCACCTCATCGATCACCGCGCCGACCGAGGGCTGGGCCCCGACTCTTGCGACGGTGAAGGGCACGCGAACCGCCTCGTCGTAGAGCTGATACCACTTCTGATGCATTCCACCGTGAGCACCCAGCAAGTCGCCATGATCCGCGCTGAACACCAGAACGGCATCGGCGGCGTTGTCGGTGACAGCCGTACGGACCCTGTCGATCGGCCCGTCGACATCGTGGTGCAGGCGGTGGTAGGTGGAACGATATTCGGCGGCCCGGCCGAGGTACGCCTTCTTCACGATTCGAGTCGGGCCGTAGGCCGAGTAGTACGCATCTCGGTAGGCGCTGTGGACCGCGGGCTTGGACCGGAGATCCTCGTCGTCGGTGGGCGACGGCGGCACAGGTGGTGGCGGGGCCAGGGTCGGCGAGAGTGGGTTACCCCGCCGGGCGTAGAGGGGCCACAGCACTATGTCGTGGGGATTCACGAACGAGCACACCAGCAGGAAGGGTCGGAGTGCTTCGGCTTCGCCGTCGGCCCGCCGCCGGTAGCGGTCGTGCAACCAGGCCACGACCCGGTCCGCAATAAGGGGATCGCGGATGAACCCGCTGTCGGCCAGCCGACCGCCATGGGGCTCAGGACCGACCCAACCACTGAAGCCGTAGGCATCGAGGGGATCGGCTTCGAGATAGGCGTCGACGGCGTCGGGAATCACCCTCCCCTCGTTGGTGTTGGTGGCGAGCAGTCGGCCGTTCACCATCAGATCGGCGTGGCTCACATGCCACTTTCCGTCGTAGTGGGTGTCGTAGCCCGCGGCGCGAAACCAGTGGCCCATCGTGGGCACCTCGTCGGCGCGCAGCCAGCGCATCCTCGTGTCGTCGTGGTTCTTGCCCAGACCATCGGTCTGGGTGACGCCGTGCACATCGGGGTATTGGCCGGTGAGCAGGCTGGGGCGGCTGGGCACGCAGGCCGTGGCGGCAACATAGTGACGCCGAAAGTCGACACCGTTGTCGGTGAACCAGCGTCGCCCCGGCAGGTGTTGCTCTCTCCATCGGGTCAGCTCGGGCGTCTCGTAGGGCGGGGCGGCCCTCTCTTCGTCGGTGAGGATGACAATCAGGTCGGGTTGACTCACGAGACTCAATCGCCTTGTTCGGCAGTTGCGGCCAGGCTCGTGAGCAAGGCCTTGTTGGCGGCGGAGACGCGGTGAGCCACGACCCGAGCGAGGGAGATCGACGAAAGCTTCGGGCGAGGTTCGATCGCCACGGTGAGTTCGACATCAGTACCCGGAGCGGAGTCGGTGAGCACCCACCGGTTCGACGCCAACCCAATGAGAGGGGGTAGCCCCCCGAGTTCGTAGGCCAGGACCCGCTCCGGCTCCCATTGGGTGATCGTTTCCACCAGGGTCACGGCTCCGGCCTGAACCCGACGGGTGGCGCCGACCCCTGGTGGCGCCGCGGTCAGCCGACTGCTGTGACTGACCCCCGCAGCCCAATCGGCCAGATGATCGAAATCGGCCAGCACAGCCCACACCGCGGCGGGCGGAGCAGCAATGCACCGACGGTTGGAGATCTGTATCACGGAGCCTCTCATGTTCGGAATCGATCTCCTCGTGCATGTCATCGGTGCCCGACGGTCTACCATCCGGGCATGAAGAACAATATTGGCCTGTTCATCACCAAACGAGCCGAGCTCAATCCGAGCACAGAGGCGATCGTCGACATAACCAGTGGGAAGAGACTCACCTACCCCGAGCTCAATGCTCGCTGCAACAAGGCGGCGCACGGTCTCGTCGACGGCGGCCTACAGCTGGGCGATCGTGTCGCGACCTTGCTGATGAACGGACCCGAGTTCGTCGAAATCTTCTTCGGCAGCGCCAAGGTGGGTGGGGTGACCGTGGCCCTCAACTGGCGCCTCGTGGCCGACGAGCTCTCGTTCATCCTCACCGATTCGGGTGCCAGCACGCTCGTGTTCGGCAGCGCGTTCAACGAGGTGGTCACCGAACTCCACGGGCGAGGCACCGACGGCACCCAGGTCACCCGCTGGATCCACGTGGGCGACGCAGCCGATCGGCCCGATTTCGCCGACGGTTACGAAGACATGATGAGTGCCGCGTCGAACCACGAGCCGGAATGCACCGCATCCGACGACGACCTTCTCTTCATCATGTACACCTCGGGCACCACTGGCCTCCCGAAGGGTGTGATGCACTCCCACAACACCGCGCTCTGGTCGGTGATCACGGCCAACACCACCGCCGACACCCAATACGGCGACCGCTATCTGATCTGCCTGCCTCTCTTCCACGTTGGCGCGCTCAACCCCCTCCTCAGCATCGCCAACCTGGGCGGCACCGGCGTGATCGTGAGCGAGTTCGATCCGGTGAAGATGTGGGAAGTGCTCCGCGACGAGAAGATCACGGTCACCCTCGCAGTGCCCGTAATGCTCCAGTTCATGCTCCTCACCTACGACCCCGAAGCCCACAAGGTGCCTTCGTTGCGCTGGGTGATGAGCGGGGCGGCACCGGTGCCGGAATCACTGATCCGCACCTACGAAGACATGGGGATCGAGATCCATCAGGTCTACGGACTCACCGAGACCTGCGGACCCGCCTGCCTCATCTCGCCCACCGATGCGTTGGAGCACGCGGGGTCCACCGGAAAGGCCTTCTTCTACACCGACGTCCGCGTGGTCAACGAGGCCGGCGACGACTGCGCTCCCGACGAACCGGGCGAGGTTCTCGTGCGCGGGCCCCACATCATGACCGGCTACTGGAACCGCGCCGAGGCGACCGCAGAGGCCATCGTCGACGGCTGGCTCATCACCGGCGACGTGGCTGTCATCGACGCCGACGGCTTCGTCTACATCCAGGACCGGGTGAAAGACATGATCATCTCCGGCGGCGAAAACGTCTATCCGGCCGAGATCGAAAACGTCATCCTGTCGATGGACGGCGTCAACGAGGCTGCCGTCATCGGCGTGCCCTCCGAGAAGTGGGGCGAATCACCGCTGGCCATCGTGGTGAGAGCCGACGACACCGTCACCGCCGAAGCGGTTCTCGAATACACCGACGGCAAGCTCGCCCGCTTCAAGCAGCCGAGGGCCGTGGAGTTCGTCGACACGATCCCCCGCAACCCCACCGGCAAGATCCTCAAGCGCATCCTGCGCGAACAGTTCGAAGGCCGCACGGTCGCCTAGCCGGTCCTCAGTCCACCCGAGAACTCAGGTAGGCCCCCGCCAGCGCCACCGCCGTGCCGGCGATGGCCCAGAGGCTCACCGTTTCGTCGCGAAAGGCAACACCGAGGGCAATCGACACGACCGGGATCACGTAGGTGATGATCGACATTCGCACCGCTCCCACCCGCCCTGTGAGGGTCGCCGCCAACGAATACGCGATACCGGTGCCGCCGACACCCACTGCGACACATGCCGCGAGTGAACTCCACGAGAAGGTCGAGCCCGACAAGCCGAACAGGCCCAAGGGGGCTGTGAACACGGTCGCGAAGGCAAGGGCGCGCGCGATTACCGGCAGCGAGCCGTACTGGCGCTGGAGAGGGCCTGCGATGTTGACCGCCACGCCGTAGCAGGTGACGGCAAGCACGACCAGCAGCACACCGGCGGCGTTGGTGCCGGCGGTGGCGGCCTCGGGGATCCCGATCAGCAGGATGCCCACGAGTCCGACCGATACGCCGAAGAGGCGGCGCGGACCTGTGGGGGTGGAGAATGCCGTCCAGGCAATAAGCACAGTCATCAACGGCATGGCGCTGTTGAGCATCCCCGCCACCGACGAGTCCACCCACTGTTGAGCGATCGGAAACAGGGTGAGAGGCAAGGCCATCCACATGAATCCGAGTATCGCGATCTTGCCGAGATCGGCCCTAGCCACCGGCGCCCGAGCGCTGGGAATGAGCACGACGGTGGCTGCGCCGAGACCTACCCGCAGGAAGGAGACGAGGCCGGGCTCGAACGCATCGAGGCCGATCGCCATGAACAGAAACGACGATCCCCAGATGATCGATGTTGCCAGTAGGAGACCCCAGTCGAGGGGTGCGAACTGGGAGTCCTCGGCACGGACGCTATTCGGGGCCTGCGGCACCAGTGGGACGCTAGCGTCGCCATTCTCATGACCGTCAGTCGTTTCGTTCACATCGGGCTGTTCAGCGTGTCGGCATCGGTCGGCATGGTCTTCGCCCTGCTCGCCGAGCTGCAAGACGAGCACGGCCTGAGCACGAGCTCGCTCGGCGTGATCGCGTCGATGAGCTTCTTCGCGGCAGTGGTCGGCCAGATAGGTATCGCGCCACTGGCCGACCGGGGCCACGCCCGCACCGTCATGGTGCTGGCGGTTCTCACTGCGGCTCTGGCCGCCCTCGGGTTCGTCATGGCCACTTCTGCATGGCAGTTCGTAGTTGCGCGAGGGGTGGCTGGGCTCGCCTACGGCGCATTCAGCCCCGCAGCGCAGGCAGTGGTGAGCGCCGCCGACCCCGGCCGCGTCGGCCAGAGACTCGGGTCGCTGGCCGGTGTACAGACCGCCGGGTTCATCATCGGCCCTGGCATCGGAGTAGCGATCCTCGACATCACCGGAAGCACCGATGCCCCCTTTCTGGTCCTCGTCCTTCTCCTTCTCGTGATCACCCCCCGCCTGGCGTCGATGAACATCAATGAGGTCTCCAAGGATGCACGACGGGTGCCAGTCAGATCGATCCTCGCTCGTCGCGACGCTCTGGCCGCTCTCATTCTCACCGCAGCCCTCGTCTCTCCCGCGGGCCTCTACGAGGCCATCTGGGCCCGCTACCTCACCGA
>JAJCXY010000119.1 GCA_029263215.1 Acidimicrobiales bacterium | reverse complement strand
TTCACGCGTGAAGCGGCCGATGTGGTGTTGATCGACATCATGTTGCCGGGCATCGACGGCTTCGACGTGTGCCGGGCGATTCGGCGCGTCAGCGACGTGCCGATCGTGATGGTCACCGCTCGTGCCGACACCCACGACGTCGTGGCCGGGCTCGAGGCGGGTGCCGACGACTACCTCACCAAGCCGTTCGCCCCCAAGGAACTCTCAGCTCGTATCCGGGCTCTGCTGCGCCGGGCGCGCACCTCTGAGCCGGGGGCGCCCCAGATGATCTTCGGTGATCTGGAGATCGTGCCCGACGAGGGGGTCGTCCGCGTCGGTGGCGAGGAAGTCCATCTCACCAAAACCGAGTTCCGCCTCCTTGTCGAACTCGCCTCCAGCCCGGGCCGGGTGTTCAGCCGGGAGGTGCTCCTCGAGCGTGTCTGGGGTTACGGCTACTTCGGCGACGGGCGTCTCGTCGACGTCCATATCCGTCGCCTGCGCACCAAGGTCGAATCCGATGCCGCCAATCCCCGCCATGTCGTCACTGTGCGCGGACTCGGCTACAAGCTCCAAACCTGAGCGAGACGTAGCTTGAGAAGACTCTGGGGACGGCTCGGCCTGAGGGCCCGCATCACCCTGCTCTTCGCGCTCGGGGGTCTGCTCTTGTCGGTCACCATCGCGGTGGCCACCCTCACCCTGGCCCGTCAGAATCTGCTGGCCGATCGCGAAGATCGTGCCTTCTCTGTGGTCATCCGCAACGGCGACCGAGTGGCTCAGCGCCTCACCGAGGACACCGATGCTGAGGGCGTGGACGCGATATTCGACGCCCTCACCATCACCGAGCGCTCCCACCCCCTACTTCGCGTCGACGCCGTTTGGACCGCGAACGACCCTCAGATATTCAGCAACGACAACGTGCCGAGCGTGCTGGTCGCCGCGGTCGAGAACGGCCGCGCCGCGCGTATCCGCAGCCGCCTCGACGACAAGCCGGCGCTGATCACCGGTATTCCCATCCCCAGTCTCGACGCCGACTACTACGAGGCTGCTCTCGTCGACGACGTGGAAGGTGCGCTCAACACCCTGGGCATCATCGTCATCGGCGTGGCCGCCGCTGCCACCCTGCTGGCCGCCGCCATCGGCTCGTGGGCGTCGAGGAGGGCGCTCACCCCTCTGGTGGAAGTGCGCGCCGCCGCCGAGTCACTGGCCGCCGGAGAGCTCGACACTCGCCTCGACCCTCCGGCCGACGCCGACCTCGCGTCCCTCACCGCATCCTTCAACGGCATGGCCCGCTCGTTGGAGGACCGGATCGAACGCGATGCCCGCTTCGCGTCGGAGGTGAGCCACGAGCTGCGTTCACCCCTGATGACGCTCAACGCCTCCGCCGAGGTTCTCAACAACAGCCGTAGCGAGCTATCCGAACGCAACCAGACGGCTCTCGATCTCCTCACCGACGACATCGGGAGGTTCACCGATCTCGTCGAGGATCTACTCGAGATCAGCCGCTACGACGTCGGCTCGGCCGCGCTTCACGCGGAGCCGATCGATCTCGTCGAATTCGTTCGTCAGGCAGTGGCCCACGGGCGCCACCCCGATACCAGCGTCGACGCCGAGACGCTCGAGTATCTGGTGATCGAAGGCGACAAGCGTCGCCTCGCCCAGGTGGTGGCCAACCTCCTCGACAACGCCGCCAAGTACGGCGACGGCCATGTGAGCATCGAACTCCGGGAGCGCCGCGACACCGTGCAGATAATCATCGAGGATGAGGGGCCGGGTGTGCCCTACGAAGAGAGAAGTGTGATCTTCGATCGCTTCTCTCGGGGTAGCGCCGGGGGCAGCCGAGGCCAGGGCACAGGATCGGGGTTGGGCTTGTCCCTCGTGACCGAACATGTCGGACTCCATGGGGGACACGTGTGGGTGGAGGATCGCCGCGACGGCGGCCAAGGTGCCCGGTTCGTGGTGTCTCTCCCCAAGACGGATCCGGTCGAATGAGACGCCTGCTGGGCTCTGCCCTTTTCCTCTCGCTCATCCTCGGCGCATGTTCGCTGCCCACCGACGACTCGGCCCAGCTGATCAATCCCGATGAACTGCCCGATGGTCTGCGTAGCGACCTCACCACCACCACCATCACCATCGAACCGCCCTCCGCCATTTCGATAGGGATCTTCCTGATCGACCTCGCCGACGAGCGAAAGATCGTGGTGGAAGTCATCCGAGAGGTGGAGACCACCGCCTCCCTCTTCGACCGCCTCTCACTCCTCTTCGGCGACGAAGTACGCACCGAGGCCGACATTGAGTTGGGTTACAGCAATCCGGTGGGCGAATTCACCCTCACCAGTGCGGAGCGCAACGACAACGACGTCGCCATCATCGACATCATTGCCGTCGACGAGAACGGAGCCGAGGTGGCAGTGGGCGGCGATGTGCTCCGAGATGCCGCGGCCCAACTCGTCTACACCGCCACTGGCTTCAGCGCGATTCGCGCCGTACGTATCCTCATCAACGGCGAGAATCTGTTTCTACCCACCACCACCGACGAGGGCGATACCGAAGATGTCGTGAGGCGCGACGACTACGAGCGCTACCTGCCCGAATTCGTGGTGGTCACCACCACCGTTCCCGATACCACCACGGTGGCTCCGGATGAAAGCGGAGGCTGAGCCTCAGGCGAAGAAGGTACGGGCCGTGCGCAGAAGTTCGGGACTCGTGTAGTTGAGGGAACCGACCGCGTCGGCGAGGGGTACCGTCACGACTTCGCCACCGCGGAACGCCACCATCGAACCGTATTTGCCATCGTGTACCGCCTCCATGGCGGCGACCCCGAACCAGGTGGACAGCACCCGATCCAACGAGGTGGGGGTGCCGCCTCGCTGAACGTGACCGAGGACCGTCACTCGCGTCTCGAAACCGGTGCGAGCCTCGATCTCAGATGCGACGACGTTGCAGATCCCTCCGAGTCGCTTGTGGCCGTACTGATCGACGGGCGGTTCCTGCACCTCGATCGTGCCCTTCTTCGGAAGGGCTCCCTCGGCAACCACCACGATCGACGCGTAGCGACCCCGCCCATGACGACGGGTCAGGGCATCACACACCTCATCGATGTCGAAGGGCTCTTCGGGAACGAGGGTGACAGTGGCGCCTCCTGCCATGCCCGCCCATGTGGCGATGTGGCCCACATGACGACCCATGACTTCCACCACCATCACCCGGTTGTGGGACTCTGCGGTGGTGTGGAGGCGGTCGATCGCGTCGGTGGCGATCTGTACGGCGGTGTCGAATCCGAAGGTGCGCTCCGTGCCACCCACGTCGTTGTCGATGGTCTTCGGCACACCCACGAGAGGTATGCCTTCCTCGTGGACCCGGCTCGCCGCAGACAGGGTGCCTTCGCCCCCGATCACGATCAGGGCATCGATGGCATTGCGTTCGAGGTTGGCACGGACCCGGGCCATCCCGTCGTCGTACATGAAGGGCTGATATCGGCTCGTGCCGATGATCGTGCCGCCGCGGGGCAGCAGCCCCCGGCACTCCTCCACCGTCAGGGTCATGATCCTGTCGTCGAGCAGGCCACTCCAGCCGTCGAGAATTCCGACCATCTCGTATCCGAAGTCGCGTTCTCCCTTTCGGACAACCGCGCGAATCACCGCGTTGAGGCCGGGGCAGTCGCCACCTCCGGTGAGTACACCAACGCGCATCAATCCTCCCGAGAATCGTTCACTGCCAAGCTACAGACCAAGCGCGTGGGAGCGAGCAGGTATCGTCGCCGACCATGGGAATAGTGATAGCCATCGATGCCGGAACAACAGGTGTCCGCTCCTTCGCGGTCGACGAATCGGGTACGCCACTCGGATTCACCTACCGGGAGTTCGCCCAGCACTTTCCCCGACCTGGTTGGGTCGAGCACGACGCCGCCGAGATCTGGGACGCGGTGGTGGCCACCCTCGCCGAACTGGTAGCCACGACTGATCAGCCGGTGGCTGCGATCGGCATCACCAACCAGCGCGAGACCGTCGTGGCCTGGGACAGGACAACGGGCCGCCCGCTGCATCGTGCCATCGTGTGGCAGGACCGCAGAACCGCGAGCCGATGCGAGTCACTCGAAGCGGCTGGACACCTCGCGACGGTGCGATCCACCACCGGTCTGGTTCTCGATCCCTACTTCTCGGGCACCAAGCTCGAGTGGCTCCTGGGTGAGGGAGGTGTAAAGGCCGGCCCCGACCTCGCCTTCGGTACAGTCGATTCGTGGCTCGTCTGGAACCTCACGGGTGGCGTGCACGCCACCGACTCATCCAACGCGAGCCGAACCCTCCTCTACGACATTGGCGCCCACACGTGGAGCTCTGAGATGTGCGAGCTGTTCGGGGTGTCGGCCGGCTCCCTCCCGGAGGTGCTCCCCTCATCGGGTCGGTTCGGGGTCACCACCGATGCCATCCCCACCGGGGCCGGGGTCCCGGTGAGTGGTATCGCCGGTGATCAGCAGGCCGCCCTGTTCGGACAGGCTTGTTTCCGGCCCGGTCAGGCCAAGAACACTTACGGCACCGGGAGCTTTGTGCTCATGAATGTCGGCACCAGTTGCCCCGAACCCGTGGATGGACTGCTCACCACCGTGGCCTGGACACTCGATGGGCCTCAAGGGCCAGAAACGACCTACGCCTATGAAGGGGCGATTTTCGCCACGGGCGCCGCGATCCAGTGGCTACGCGACGGTCTCGGAATCATCGACGACGCGGCAGAGACCGGCCCCATGGCCGAGTCGGTGTCCAACAGTGGTGGGGTCGTTTTCGTACCGGCTCTCGCTGGTCTGGGCAGCCCCTACTGGGACCCGCGGGCACGAGGCACCATCATCGGACTCACCCGCGGCTCCGGCCGGGCCGAAATCGTGCGGGCAACCGTGGAATCGATGGCGTTTCAGACCCGCGATGTTGTCGACGCGATGGCCAACGCCAGCGGTACCGGCATCACCGACCTACGAGTCGACGGCGGAGCTTCGGTGATGGATCTGCTGCTCCAGATCCAGGCTGATCAACTCGGCGTACCCGTCATCCGGTCGGCGGTGGCCGAGACCACCGCTCTGGGTGCGGCCTATCTCGCCGGTCTGGCCGAGGGGGTGTGGTCGTCGCAGGCTGAGCTGGCCGACCACTGGACCGCCGACGCCACTTTCTCCCCCACCGCCAACCGCGACGGCTCCGACGATGCCTACGCCCACTGGCAGAGGGCAGTGGAGCGCAGTCGGCGTTGGGACCTCAGCGACTGAGCGACCGCTCAGCCCAATCGGGTGAGAGCACTCCGCATGTTGCGAACCGCCTGCTGGGTACGTTGCTCGTTTTCGATCAGCGCAAACCGAACGTAGCCTTCGCCGCCCGGCCCGAAACCGACACCGGGTGAGAGAGCAACGTTGGCCTCCTTCACCAGCATCGAAGCGAACTCCACCGACCCCATCTCGTGGTACTCGTCGGGGATCGGAGCCCATACGAACATGGTGCCCTTCGGTGGTTCGATGTCCCAGCCGATCCGAGCGAGCCCGTCACACAGGGTGTTGCGGCGGCTCTCGTAGATGGCACGAGCTTGGCTCGGGTATTCCGGCGCCTCGTTCATCGTGACGGTGGCCGCGATCTGCACCGGCTGAAATGTTCCGTAGTCGAGATACGACTTGAGCTTGGCGAGGGCCCCGATCACTTCGGGATTGCCGGCCATGAACGCCACCCGCCAACCGGCCATCGAGAACGACTTGGTCATCGAATAGAGCTCGACGGCCACTTCCTTGCCGCCGTCGGCCTGCAGGATCGACGGCGGCAGGTATCCGTCGAATCCGAGATCGGCATAGGCGAAATCATGGACAACGATCACATCACGCTCTCGCGCGAAGTCGACCACCCGCTGCATGAACTCGAGATCGACGCAGGTGGTGGTGGGGTTGTGGGGAAACGACAGCACGATCACGCGCGGGCGGGGCCAGGAGTATTCGAAGCGATCGGTGAGGGTGTCGAAGAAGTCGTCCTGGCTGGTGGTGAGGGGCATCTCACGAACATTGGCACCGGCGAACAAGGGCGCAAAGAGGTGGATGGGGTACGACGGAGCGGGGACGAGTACCGAATCGCCAGACTGCAGCAGCACCCACATCAGGTGGCTGAACCCTTCCTTGGCGCCGATGGTGTTGATCACCTCGGTGTCGGGATCGAGGTCTACGTCGAATCGGCGCTTGTAGAGATCAGCGAGCGCTTCGCGGAGTTTGGGGATGCCGCGGCTCGCCGAGTAGCGATGGTTGCGGGGATTGCGGGCCGCCTCGATCAGCTTCTCCACCGCAACCGCGGGGGAAGCCAGGTCGGGGTTGCCGAATCCGAGATCGATCACATCTTCGCCGGCTCGACGGGCCTCGACCTTCAGGGAGTCGATGATGGTGAAGACGTACGGGGGCAGGCCGTTGATTCGGCGGAATTCCATGCATCGAGGCTACTCAGACGAAGGCGTGAACCTCGATGGACTTCACGGTGCCGTGTTCCTGGTCTGCCACCCACTCGGCAATGCCGGGCGTATCGCCGATCACTATGGCCTGGACGTCTTCGGGCAGCCCATGAAGGGCGTCGAGCACAGTCACCGGGGCGCCGCCCATGAGCACCACCAAGGGGATGGCACCGGCGCGGCCACGAGGGATTCTCGATATCACCGACGCCATGCCATGCGGGCCACCGGTGGAGTGGCGGAGTTGATGCTCAGCCAGTCGCTCGAGCACCTCAGCTCCGTCTCGGAGTTGGAGCTTGGCGTCGTGTTCCTCGGCGACGGTGAGTTCGTTGGCGGCGAGCATGTGGAGCTCCAGATCGATGTGATTCATCTCGATCAGCATCTTGCGGACCTCCGCCACCTCCGCTTCAGCCTCGTGAACGGTGGTGCGTTCGGCACTGAGACGATCCACGCGCGAAACATCCCCGAGCAGCACCAGGGCGTCCTGCTCGGCTCCCGCTCTCTCGCGATCTCTCAGTATCCGTACTGCTGCGGTGTCCGCAGAGGCGAGCACCGACAGCCAGGTTTCACCGAGGGCGAGAAGGGCCCTTTCGGAGTGGAGGTCCTGATGACCGATCGCGTCGCAGTCGCCAAGCACCGATCGAAGGTGGGCAAAGGCGTCGTCGGGAGCAGCGCCAACCGATCCCGCATCGACTCTCACCGCGAGGAGAGCCTCGGCTATCAGATCGGGGTTCTCAGATCGGGCGTCCTTCATCGGGTCGTGACCCAGGAGCTGCACTGCACGGCCCGCGGCCACGTCAATGGCGTCGAGTACCGACTGGAGGTCGGAGTCACGTTCGAGTCTGGCCATCAGCTCTGTCCACTCGAGCTCGGCGCCCTCGAGATCCTCCAGGCTCTTTTCGTAGGCGGCGACTCGTTCTCTGCTCACCATCGCCATACCGTTGCCCATGCGAAACGCGGCCCACGTGAGGTAGCCGAGCTCGTCGAGCGCCTCGTTGAGTTCGCCCTTCGCAAGTTCGAACTCGCGACGCGCAGCACCTCGACGGAGGGACTTCCCCGCACGTCGCTCGAGCTTGAGCACGCGGTCATGGAGCGCTGCCAGCTCGGTGGCCTCGTCGGGCAGCACGCTACGGGGAACGGCAGCATCTTCTGCCGAACGGGCCGAGGCGCGGGCCGCGTCGAGCCGACCAGCGACAGCCTCCGTACCACCCCCGGCGGCTTCCATCCTGGATTCGAGGCCTACGAGTCGCTGGTGAAGCGACGTCCATGCCGCGGCGAGAGCGGCGGCCTCCGGGCACGGGACCGGGCCCTTGGAAACCGAGCTTCGAGCGGTGGCGAGTGCCGCAGCCAAGCTGGACCTGTCGCCCGACGCGAGCGCGGAAAGCTGGGTGTCGAGTTCGTCGACGAGTACCTCGAGTTCGCTGAGACGCCCGGGTACGTCGTCCATCCCCGTCCAGGGGTCGGGTCGATCGGATAGTCGGGCCGCTCGCCCGAGTGCACCGTCGGCGAGATCGAGCCGTCGTCCTGCGTCGTTGTCCAACCTTGCGGAGGCCGAGGCGTGCCTTGCCTGCATCTCGGACCGGATCCGGCTCGCGCCTCCAAGTTCCTCTGCCAGTTCGGTGATGTCGCTGTCGATCTGTTGGCGGGCTCCGGATGCTTCTCGGTAGGCCTGTCCCTCTCGGGTGAGCGCATCGCCGGGATCCACGGCGATGTCGAGCAGGCTGTTTGCTTCGATGATCAGTGCCGCTTCAGCGGTGGCACCGATGATGTCGAGAGCACTGTCGAGGGTCATCACGACCCCGTGAACCTCGGCCAGGCCCGACCAATCGAAGGCGTCTCCCCCCGCTATCGAGTGGAGGAACCCGACGACCGCAACTCGGGCCGCGGGGTCGAGGCCCTGGAGGATCGTGATCCTAGGGTGCAGCTCGAAACAGTCGCGCGACGAATCGGGCGTGAGTTCAACAAATCGCATCCCCATCCCATCGGCACACGGGACAGGTGTTTCAAGCCCCTATTCCTCGCTGTCGTCGGAAGGGGCGGAACCGCGATCGTCGTCGATGAACCCGGATGTGAAAGCCTCCACCACCGACTTGCCCGTGGAGATCACCGAATCGAAGGCCGCTGGGTCTTCCACGACTCGTTCGGTGGCTTCGAGAAGTTGGCGGAGCGAAACCACGACCGCGCCCGCCGCGGCGCGGATTTCCTCGAAGGGATCACTCTCTTCGGGGGAATCCTCGGATTCGTCGCCATTGGGCGACGGGTCGGTCACTTCAGGCCATTCTCGATGTGACGAGTGAAATCGTCGAGGGCGGTGCGCACTATCCGGGCTTCGGCCCGACGCTTCACGAACCCGGGCAGCGGCACGGACAGGTCGACCGCCAGATGGTAGACCACCTCGGTGGATCCGGGGTCGGATGCGACCGGCAGGAACTCGTACTCACCGTCGAGTCGGCGGGTGATGTCGCCGGCCTGGAGTCGCCATGCGATTCGGCGAGGATTCGACCCGTAGAAGTAGCGAAGCGTGTAGGTGGTGGACCGGCCCATCGCCGCAGCACGGAACTCCACATCGACGGCCCGGCCCTCATCGTCGCGCGACAAGATGCGCGCCATCTTCACATCTGAGGCCCAATCCGGGTAGCGCTCGAAGTCGATCGCCGCGGCATAACACTGGTCGGGTGATGCGGCAATCGTGGTGCGCTCGGTGGCTTGATCGACCATCTCGGCTCGTTTCGTGCTGTGGTGAACCCGACACTAACAAGTCGGCATGGCTCCGCGGTTCACGTCGCCTCATCGGGAGGGTCGGTGGGCTCGAATGTGCCGTATCGGGCGCACCACAGGCCGGTCATTCCGAGCGCGAACAGGGGAACGAGCGTGCCGAAGGCGAGTGTGGTGAAGGTTCGCAACGAGGCGGTGACGATGCCGACTCCCAGTTGGGCGGCAAGGGCACCCAGAAAGTGGCGGCGAACATCCGGCGGGGCACTCCCCGCTCCGAAATAGAGCCCGCCGATACCGATCGCGTCGACCCGGCTTCGTTCGACCGCCAGCGCGAACGCCCACAGCATGGTGATCATCCCCACCGCGAAAAGGAAGAGTGCCACCGCCACGGCAGGGAACTGGAACAGGCCGAGATCAATGGTGGCTCCGACCGCGGTGACGGCGAAGAGCCCGGTGCCCCACCACAGCCAGACGATGAGTCGGCGCCCTTCGGTGGAGATCTCACTCATTGGGTGGCCATCGCGTCGATTGCCGTTTCGAGGCGGGCCGCGAGCACGTCGTAGCTGAACTCGGCCTCGGCGCGAGCCCGAGCTGATTGGGCCATTCGGTCGCGGGTCGGGGTGTCGCCGAGGAGTTCGATGATGGCCTCGGCTGTGGCGTCGGGATCATCGGGATCGTCGACGATCAAGCCTGTCTCGCGATGGGCGACAGCCTCGTGTGCTCCTCCGCTACGCCCCGCCACCTGGGGAACGCCAGCGGCCGCCGCCTCCACGAATACGATGCCGAAGCCTTCCTGCTCGAGCCCGCCCCAACGGGTGCGGCACATCATCGCGAACACATCGCCGCAGCCGTAGAGAGCAGGCATCTGATCATCGTCGACCCTTCCGAGGAGGTCGACGGGAGCTCCGAGTTCGTCGATCAGGTTCTGGAGTCGCTTCTCATCACGGCCTCGCCCCGCGATCGCCACCCTCACATCAGGGTGATGCTTCCGGACGGCAACCGAGGCTCGAATGAGGGTGTCCATGCCCTTGCGGGGCACCAGGCGCGAGACCGACACTACAAGAGGTCCGGCGACGGAAAGACCGAGCTGCTCGCGTGCCATTCGACGCTGAGCCTCGTCGAGCGGCACGAATCGATCGACGTCGACCCCGGGCGGCACGATGGTGGTGGTCAGCGGGCGGCCGAGAGAGCGCTCCGCCTCAACCGATGGATAGCCCCCGGCCGCTATCACGCCCGCGGCGCCGGCCAGCACCCGGTTCAAGAGTTGGCGGGTGCCAGGCAGGCGGCCGGGGATTGTGACCTCAGCTCCATGCAGGACCACCCCATAGGGAAGGTCGAGATGAGGGCCGATGAGGCCGGCCGGCACCGCCGGGTCGAGGATCACCACCTCCACCTCGTGGTCGCGGGCAAGCCGGTTGACCCGCCGGATCAGTGATGGTTGGGGCAACAGCCAGGGTTCGCGACTTCGCACGATCGTGTAGGCCTGGGCGGCGTCGAACTCTTCGGCGCCCGCGTAGGGGGTGGTGTGAACCACGACGTCGTCCGGTGGGAGGCGGCGCCACAGTTCCCACAGATAGTTCTGGATCCCACCGATCTTCGGAGGGAAATCGTTGGTGACGAGCAGGTGCCGAACCACGGGAGGACCCTAGGGGCGGACGAGTTCGACCTGCACCTCGGCACTCGGGTCGTGAGCGACCGGCGCGAGCAGGTGGTGTAGACCGAGACGACGGGCAGCCCAGACCGCATGGGATCGGATCATCGGCTCGGGGTGGGCGAGAGAGCGTTCGAGGGCCTCCGCCACTCGCTGGTCGTCGGGGTCGGCGGTGTTGGCGAGAACGAGCAGGGCGTTGCGCCGCAGGTAGAGGGGGTTGCGGCGGGGTATGTACCAGCGTCCGAACCTGTCGATCAGGGAGTCGTCGTCGGCCGCGAGCATGTCGAGAACCGACACCCACGCCTGATCGGCTCCCGCGGCCGATGGACGTCGGCGTCGAATCTGGTTTGGGGGACATGCGTCCTGGCAGTCGTCGCAGCCATAGATACGATCGCCCATCGCCTCGCGGTATTTGACGGGAAAGCTGCCCTCGGCTTGAACCAGCCAGGCCAGACAGCGGCGGGCATCGATCACTCCGGGTGCGATTATCGCGTCGGTGGGGCACGCGGTGATGCACTTGGTGCACGACTGGCAACCGTCGTCGACCGGGGTGATGTGGGGGATGTCCAGCGGTGCGTCGGTGAGGACCGAACCCAACACCACCAGGCTTCCTACGCCCGGAACGAGGATGTTGCTGCTCTTACCCCACCATCCGATGCCGGCCCGATGGGCCGCAGCCCGGTCGACAAGGTGGTTCTGGTCGGCAAGGACCACGGCACGGTGGCCGTCTTCTCGCAGTCTTACCGCGATCGGTTCGAGGGCCTCGCGGAGGCATCGATAGTGGTCTTCCCAGGAATAGGCGGCCACGCGCCCCAGCGGCTCTCCGATTGGCTTCGGCGGCGCTTCTCGCTGGTAGTCGTGGGCCCCTACGACGAGGGCGGTGGCTCCGGGAAGGGTGCGGCTCGGGTCGGTGGAGCGAGCCGGATTGCGGTAGGTGAACTGCATCCGGTCGTGCAGGCCGCGGTCTCGTCGCTCCTCGATGGTGGCGCGGACGGCGGCGAAAGGTTCGGCCGAGACGATTCCCACGGCGCAGAGACCGGCATCGAGGCCGAGGCGGCGGAGTTGTTCGACGCTGGCCGGCATCGAACCATGGTGGCACGCCGATGTGCTCAGGCCACCCCATGGCGGCCCTGAAACCGTGATGGGGGCACGAGGCCCGCCTCGGCGAGCAGTTCGACCGCACGCCGTTCGTCGTCGTCGAGCAGCACCGGCGTGCCGGGTTCGTGGTTGACCAGATAACTCACCACACAGTCGTCGCACGCATCGGTGAACTGGGCGACGCACGCGTCGCAGTCGATGGTGAGGACATGATCATCACGATCGAGATGAGCGGCGTCGGCGACGAGGCGGAGATGCGATTGGCGGGCCATGCACCGGACATTAGAGATGGGGTGTGACACTCCGGCCGAGAACGGACGCAGGGCACCCGATTCGTGCCAAGCTCTGCGCCATGATCATCGTTCTGCTGCACCCGGGCGCCATGGGGAGTTCGTTGGGAGCCGCACTCGTGGCCAACGGGCACACGGTGCGTTGGGTCGGCGAAGGACGAAGCGCGGCGAGTCGAGCGCGGGCGGAAGCCGATGCCTTCACCGAGGCATCCGACCTCAGAAGCGGCCTCGATGGAGCGGAGATGGTGCTGTCGGTGTGTCCCCCTGAGTTCGCTCTGCAGGTCGGGGTGGGGGTGGCGGCAGCGGGCTTTCGGGGGATCTATGTCGATGCCAACGCGATCTCGCCCGAGAGCGGTCGAACTGTCGCTGCCACCGTCGCCGAGGGTGGGGCCACGCCGGTCGACGCCGGCATCGTGGGGCCACCGGCGCGCGGAGGTGCCCGTCCCCTGCTCTATCTCTCCGGACCCCAGCTCCCGGTAGCCACGGTGGCCGAGGCGTTCGGCGACTCCTGGCTCGAGATCGTTTCCCTGGATGCACCGGTGGGCGCGGCTTCGGCCACCAAGATGGCGTTCGCGGCATGGACCAAGGGTTCGGCCGCTCTCCTACTGGCGGTTCGGGCCCTGGCCGAGTCGGAGGGGGTAACCGAAGGCCTCGACCATGCCTGGGCCACCCTGATACCCGACCTCCATGAGCGCCTGACCCGCACCGCGGCTGGATCGGCCCCGAAAGCCTGGCGGTTCCGGGCCGAGATGACCGAGATCGCCGCCACCTTTTCCTCTGCCGGCCTGCCCGCAGGCTTCCACGAGGCCGCGGCGGAGATCTACGGCCGCCTCGACGACCTGAGAGGCCGCGACGACGCTGGTCTCGACGACGTGATCACCCGACTCACCTGAGCTTCCCCCACGATCCTTGACGCCGAACACTCGTTCGGCCAGTCTTGTGTGCCTTGAACGAACATCTGTTCGCGGCTCCGGTCGTCACTCCCCTCGCGCCGGTACCCACTCCTCGCCAACGCGCGCTCGAAGATCTGGGCACCGCGCTTCACGATGTCACCTTCGTGGTGATCGACCTCGAGACCACCGGGGGGTCGGCCAGTAGCTGCGCGATCACCGAGATAGGCGCGGTGAAACTACGCGGCGGCGAATGCCTCGGGACCTACCAGACCCTCGTTGATCCCGGCTGTGCCATCCCTCCCGAAATCACGGTGATCACCGGCATCACCGAGGCCATGGTGATGCGCGCCCCCCGCATCGAAAGCGTCACCCCTTCGCTTCTGGAGTTCATCGGCGACGGCGTGATCGTCGGCCACAACGTGAGGTTCGACCTCTCCTTCGTCAACGCCACCCTCTCCCACCAGGGCCGAGACCGACTCCCCAACCGCTCTGTCGATACCCTCGCCCTCGCCCGCCGGCTTCTTCGCAGCGAGGTACCCAACTGCCGACTGGGCACCCTCGCCGACCGACTCCGCCTGAGCCACCAACCCACCCATCGGGCCCTCGACGATGCACTGGCCACCGGAGATCTTCTCCACCTGATCCTCGAGCGTGCCGGATCACTCGGCGTCACCGGCCTCGACGATTTGATCGCCCTGCCCACCATGGCAGGCAATGCTCAGGCTCAGAAGCTGCGCCTCACCGACCGCATGCCCCGCGAGCCCGGCGTCTACCTCTTTCGAGGCCGCACCGGCAACGTGCTGTATGTGGGCAAGGCGGCCAACCTGCGCTCGAGGGTGCGGAGCTACTTCTCCACCGACGAGCGCCGCAAGATCGCCCAACTGCTGCGCGAGACCCATCGCATCGATCATCGCGTTTGTCGCAACGGGCTCGAGGCCGCGGTTCTGGAACTGCGCCTCATTCACCAGCACCTGCCCCGGTTCAACAGCCAGGGCACCCGGAGCTCGAAGTATCCCTACGTGAAGCTCACTCTCGCGGAGCGTTTCCCCCGCCTCTCGGTGGTGCGCACGGTCTGCGACGACGGCGGGCTCTACCTGGGTCCGGTCTCCTCCGCGAAGCGAGCCAAGCGGATCGTGGAGGCGATCGAAACCGCGGTGCCGATCCGGCGCTGTACGACACGATCCACCGGGCGCACCAGCCGCACTGTGTGCACACCCGCCCAGATCGGTGTGGCCTGTTGCCCGTGCTCGGGCCATACGTCTGAGGCAGAGTACCGAACGGTGGTCGACGATCTCGTCGCCGGCCTCACCGTCCATCCTCGGCGCCTGCTCGGTCCCCTCGAGGCCCGAATCCTCATGCTGGCTGCGGAGGAACGGTACGAAGAGGCCGCCGATGTGCGTGATCGGGCCGACGCGTTGGCCGGCCTCCTTCAACGTCAGCGCCGATTCGATCTGCTCCGCCGGGCCGGCCGGATGCGCATCAGGATCGGTTCCGACTGGGCCGAGCTGGCCGGAGGACTTCTCACTGGGTGCGGTTCGGTCGACGACCCTCCGTCTCTGCTCGATCAGGCCGACGAGTCCCCAACTACTCACGACCCCGCCGAGCGCCTCCCGGTGCCGAGTCGGCCCGATGCCGATGAGCTTCTCTGTGTCGCTCGCTGGCTCGACGAGAACGCTGGTCGAGTGGAGCTCGAATCGGTGGAGGGCACCCTCGCCGAGCCGCTCCCGCGTCTGCCCTCGTTCGCAGCTCGCAAGAGCCGGTAGAAACGTCAGGCGCTGGCTACGAGCGCTTCGAGTTTCGCGGCCGCGCTGCCGTCGTCGATCGCCGCGGCGGCTCTGATCACTCCGGTAGCCAGGTCGGCGACGATCCCGGCCGCCCACAGACCGGCACCGGCGTTGAGCACCACGATGTCGCGGGCGGGCCCCGGCTCGCCGGCGAATATCTGGCGGGCGATCCGGGCGTTGGTCTCGCCATCGCCTCCCGCGAGGTCGGCGCTCGTGACGCGAGCCAGGCCGTAGTCGGTGGCGTCGATCTCGCTCTCGGTGATCTCTCCATTGTCGAGTGACACGATCGTGGACGGCCCCGTGGTGGTGAGCTCGTCAAGACCACCGGAGCCGTGAACCACGAGGGAATGCAACGAGCCCGTGGCCCGCAGCACTTCAGCTATGCGGCGGATGGTGTCGACATCGGCGACGCCTATCACCTGGCGGGTGAGCCGGGCCGGATGCGAGAGAGGACCGAGGATGTTGAAGAGGGTGGGAATCCCGAGCTCGGCTCGAACGAGGCCGACGTGCCGCATGGCCGGATGAAAGGTGCGGGCGAAGGCGAAGCCGATGCCGAGCTCGTTCACCTGAGACTCCAGGGTGGGTGTGTCGATGTCGATCCGAACTCCGAGTGCTTCCAGCATGTCGAAGCTCCCCGAGGTGGACGATGCCCTGCGGTTGCCGTGCTTGCACACGATCGCGCCCGCGCCGGCGGCGACGAACGAGGCCATGGTCGACACGTTCAGCGCTGCGGTGCGCCGACTCTGGGCTCCACCTACACCGACGATGTCGATCGTGTCCGGGGGAACCACGAGGGGGCTGGCGGCGGCGATCATGGCGTGCTGCAGACCGGTCATTTCCTCGACGGTCTCACCCTTCAGTCGGATCCCGACTATGAAGGCGGCGATCTGAGCGTCGGTGGCCTGTCCCGACAGGACCGCATCGAACACGGCCTCACACTGATCGGTGCTGAGATCGGAGCCCGAGGCGATCGTCGCGAGTATCGAGGGCCATCCGCCGTATTGGTCGATCGTTGCCATTGCTTCCTCCTCACACGTGGTTCCCGTCGGACCGGCTGGGGCCGGGTCGGGCGACGGCGGTACTCTAGGCGCCCTGTGCTCAACGACCTCGACCTCGACGCTTCGGCTATCCGCGCCGGTGCACTCGTCTGCCTGCTGATCGCGACCCCCGCCGCGATCATCGTGAATATTCTGGCCGACGGCGGCGGCACCGACCAGAGCAATTGGGTGTATCTGGCATTCATCGCGATCATCGCCGCCTACGTTCTCGGCGGGGCCCAGGCCGGCAAGCGAGCCCTCGAAGCCCCATTTCTGAATGGCGCAACGGCCACATTCGCCGCCTTCCTGGTGGTTCAGGTGATCGGCGGGATCGTGAGAGTGGCCCGAGGCGATGGCATCTCACCGGTCGCCCTCGTCTTCAATGCCCTTCTCGCTGCTTCGATCGGCGCTGTCGGTGCATGGTTCGGGGCCCGACGGGGCACACTTGAGATCGGTGGCGGGGAGCCGGCTGGATGACCGCGGTCCACTCAGGTGGGCTGAGGAAAGTCGGGGCTCCGCAGGACAGGGTGCTGGCTTGCGCCAGTCGAGGTGACTCGCAGGAAAGTGCCACAGAAAACAGACCGCCGACTGGGTCCGCCCGGCCGGTAAGGGTGAAACGGTGCGGTAAGAGCGCACCAGCATCCCGGGCGACCGGGATGGCTAGGCAAACCCCACCCGGAGCAAGGTCAAGCAGGGAGAGGGCGGTCCGTCCGTAGACACTCCCGGGTTGA
>JAJCXY010000118.1 GCA_029263215.1 Acidimicrobiales bacterium | reverse complement strand
GTGGGCTGGCTGGTCCTGTGGATGACCTGTGGAAGATCGGTGGACTGGTTGTTGACAACGAACGGGTGTTCGGTGTTGACTGTTCGAACAGTTGTTCGTCGCACACATGTTCGTCAAACATTCGTTCGGCGTCAAGTACCTGGCAAGAAAAATCCCAGGGCCCGAATGTCACACCCCTCTATCAAGATCAAAACCATGACCGCAGTCTTCGCACCCCAGCCCCCGATCTTCGCTCCGAGAACCGTTCAGTCGCCGGCTCATCACGAGAGCCATACAGTCCAGCTTCCCAAGCGCGAGGCTGCCGAGGTCTATCGTCGTCGCCGATTGGTGGCCGTCGCCCTGCTTGCCGGCACCCTTATCGGCGTGCTCTCTTTCGGGCGCCAGGCCGATGCCACGCCCACGCCCCAGTCACGGGCCGAAGCATCGGTGGTGATCACCGTGCAGCCCGGCGACACCCTGTGGGGCATCGCCCGATCGCTCGATCCCGATGGCGATCCGCGGGGGTTGGTGGATGAGTTGGGCCGGCTGGTTCAATCGTCCACCTTGCAGCCCGGCCAGCAGATCGTCATCCCCAACCGCTTGCTCGATTGATCAGTCTCGGATGTACCTGGCGAAGAGTGCCCCGTCGTGTTCGAGCAGGCGCCCGAGCCTCAGTTCGGCCGGCTTGGCGTGGGATGCGCCACTCACGATGCGAGACGACGTTCCTCCTACCAATTGGGGCGAAATGGTGATGCACAGCTCGTCCACGAGGCCCGCGTCCACGAGCTGACCGTTGAACGAGGGTCCCCCCTCTGCGAGCACCACGCGGGCGCCCCGCCTGAAGAGTTCGGCCATCACCATTTGAGGGGTGGGTCGTGGTGCGTCGAGATGGGCCCACTCGGCTCGGTCTCCGATAGCGGCCACTCGATCAGGTGGCGGATCGGCGCCGGTGATCACCAGCGGTAGCTCCTCGCCGGCCCGCTGGTCGGCAAACATCGGCAGGTCGGGGTCGAGGCTCACCGATGCCGTCACCACCGCCAGGCGGGCGGCCTTGGAGCGCCCGGTGGCGATGCGTTGCTCCACCACGTCGGCTCCGGGACGGGGCACGCCGTAGCGCTCGGCCGATGCCGTACCTGCAGCCGCAACTATCCAGTCGCAGCTCGCCCTGATGGCGCGAAAGACGATCTGGTCGCCTTCACCGCCGAGGCCTCCGCTCACTCCGTCGATGGCGATTGCTCCGTCCGCGCTCGCCACCATGTTGGCCATCACCCACGGGCGGTTGCTCGGGGTAGGTCGGTGGTCGGTGGGATACAGCTGGAGCGGATCGGCGCTTGCTTCGGCGTTGGGGTGTAGCTGCTGCATCCGATTCGACGTTAGTGGCCAGTCGGGTGCCCTGTTGTTGCCTTGTTGTGCTCGCCTGGGGAAAGACTGTGGATGAGGAGCGAGAAATCCACGGGGAATCCACACCCGATCCCCTTTTGGTCCACATGGGTTCGGCCGTAGAGTTTCGTCGCCGTGGTGGATGGGTCATCAGGATGGTGGTGGCAAAGCGCCTCGAAACTGAGTCGAAACTGCTCCTTGGGGGCCCTACGCCCAGGGGGGTGTGGGGAAGCCGCACTTCGGTGCTGCCCTCTGACCCGGGTCGACCTGTCCTCCATGGCAACCCTGCTCTCCGAGTTGGATCACATCGATGAAATTACGATAACGTAGTCCTACTCGGACCCCGCTTCGAAAGGCCTGAACCTCCATGGCACTCGCACCTCAGCAAGCCGCCCTCGGCCTCCGGCGCCGCTTCACCACCGAGGGAACACACCCCTACGACGAGATCGAGTGGGAGCTGCGCGACGCCCGCTTGATCGACCACCGCGATGGGTCGGTTGCCTTCGAGCAACTCGGCATAGAGGTGCCCGCTTCATGGTCTCAGAACGCCACCAACATTCTCGCCCAGAAGTATTTCCGAGGGGCCCTCGGCACGCCCGAGCGTGAATCGTCGCTCAAGCAGGTCATCGATCGTGTGGTCGACACCGTCGCCGCATGGGGCGAGCGCGACGGCTACTTCGTCGATGCGGCCGAGGTCATCAGCTTTCGAGCCGAACTCTCCTACATGCTCGCCACCCAGAAGGTGGCCTTCAACTCGCCGGTGTGGTTCAACATCGGCGTCGAGGGCGTGCCCCAACAGGCGTCGGCCTGCTTCATCTTGTCGGTCGACGACAGCATGAACTCCATCCTCAGCTGGTATGCGGAGGAGGGTCGGATCTTCAAGGGTGGTAGCGGTGCCGGCGTAAATCTGAGCGACATCCGGGCGTCCACCGAACTCCTCGATGGTGGGGGCACCGCGAGCGGACCCGTGAGCTTCATGCGCGGCGCTGATGCGTCGGCGGGCACGATCAAGTCGGGTGGCAAGACCCGCCGCGCCGCCAAGATGGTGCTCCTCGATGCCGATCACCCCGATGTCGAAGAGTTCATCTGGTGCAAGGCTCGTGAAGAGCACAAGGCACGCGCCCTCGAAGCAGCCGGCTTCGATATGTCGCTCGACGGTGCCGACATCCACTCGGTGCAGTATCAGAACGCCAACAACTCGATCCGAGTCACCGACGAGTTCATGCAAGCGGTCGTCGACGACGGCGACTGGGACCTCGTGGCTCGCACCACCGGCGAGGTCGATCGTACGATGAAGGCGCGCGATCTGTTCCGCCAGGTGGCTCAGGCGTCGTGGGAATGTGCCGATCCGGGCGTCCAGTTCGACACCACGATCAACCATTGGCACACCGCCGCCACAACCGGTCGCATCAACGCCAGCAACCCCTGCAGCGAATACGTCCACCTCGACGACTCGGCGTGCAACCTCGCTTCGCTCAATCTCCTCTCCTTTCTCACCGGCGATGCGGGCGCGGGGATCGAGGGATTCGACGTCGAGGGATTCTCCCACGCCATCGGAGTGGTCCTCACTGCGCAGGAGATCCTCGTCGGCAACGCCGATTACCCCACTCCTCGCATCGGCGACAATGCTCGCGCCTTTCGTCAGCTCGGCCTCGGCTACGCCAATCTCGGCGCCTTGCTGATGGCTCTGGGCTTGGCCTACGACTCCGATGAGGGCCGCGCTGTCGCCGCGTCGATCACCGCCCTGATGACCGGTGAGGCCTACCGCACTTCAGCTCAGCTCGCGGCTCGGATGGGTCCGTTCGCGGGCTTCCACGACAACCGCGAGCATGTCCTGCGGGTACTCGAGCAGCATCGTGCCGGCGCCTCTGAGATCGATGAAGATCTGGCGCCTCCAACAATTCTCGACGCAGCTCGTCTCGCTTGGGACGACACCTGTGAACGCGCCGTCACCGACGGTATCCGCAACTCCCAAGCCACCGTTCTCGCGCCAACCGGCACCATTGGTTTGCTGATGGACTGCGACACCACCGGCATCGAGCCCGATCTCGGGCTGGTGAAGTTCAAGCGGCTCGTGGGCGGCGGTTCGATGAGCTTCGTAAACCGCACCATCCCGCGGGCCTTGCGTCATCTTGGCTACACCGAGGCCGAAGCCGAAGCGATCCTCGCTCACATCGAGGAGCACCACACCGTTCTCGGCGCTCCGGGTTTCAAGAGCGAGCATGTGGATGTCTTTGCCTGCTCACTGGGCGACAACCCCATCCACTACCTCGGCCACGTGAAGATGATGGGCGCCGTTCAGCCCTTCTTGTCGGGTGCGATCTCCAAGACGGTCAATCTCCCCGAGGAGGCCTCGGTCGAAGAGGTCGAGTTGTTGTTGATCGAATCGTGGCGGCTCGGCCTAAAGGCCGTTGCGCTGTATCGCGACAACTGCAAGGTCGCTCAGCCCATGTCGGCCGGCGACGGCAGCGAAGATGCCACCGACACCGGCGACGCTGCCGCCGCGGCCACCACCAGGGTCGTCGAGCGGGTGGTCGAGAAGATCATCGCCACCCCGGTGCGCGAGCGCTTGCCTCGAGCCCGCAACTCGCGCACCTTCGATTTCCGGGTGGCCGACTGCAAGGGTTTCGTCACCGTGGGCGAATACGACGATGGCCGTCCCGGTGAGATCTTCGTGAGGGTCTCCAAGCAGGGGTCCACCCTGGCAGGGATCATGGATGCCTTTGCCATCTCCCTCAGCCATGGACTCCAGTATGGCGTGCCTTTGAGGGCGTTTGTCGAGGCGTTCATCGGGATGCGGTTCGAGCCTGCGGGTATGACCGACGACCCCGAGATCCGGATCAGCAGCAGCCTGATGGACTATCTGTTCCGACGTCTCGCGGTGATGTACATCGATGCCGAGGAACGAGCGGGGCTTGGCATCCTCACCACCGACGAACGCACTGAGCCCACCCTGCCCGGCGTGGTCGAGCAGGTCACCGAAACCGTGCAGGGCTCTGAGATCCCCCCGGATCCGCCGTCGGTCCCTTCGCCTTCTGAGCTCGTGGCCCAGCTGGAGTTCGGAGCCGATACCGCTCCTGCGGAGCCGGCCGCGGATCAGAGGCCCTCAACCCCGGTGGTTTCCCCGCCTTCGGCCGCTCATGCGCCGTTCTGCATGACCTGTGGTGTGCCGATGCAACGCGCTGGGGCGTGTTATGTCTGCGGCGACTGCGGAACCACCAGCGGTTGTAGCTGAGCGGCCCGCCCGCCCCGTCGGCTAGCGCGCTGGCGGGGCCTCGATCAGACCCAACACCTTCTGGCAGGTCGGTAGGTTTCGCGCGGTCGCAACCACCGCCAGTTGCTGATCGACCCATCCCACATTGAAGCGGGCTCGGGCCGACCCCTTGTTGTATCTGACGTGTATCTCGCGGCCGATCACGGCGAAATCGTCGCTGTCGGCGCGTTCGCCGAGACGCTCGACCGCGTCGCTTCGAGCGGGCTCGTTGAGGAACATGATGTGGTGAAACTTCGCCTCCACCATCCCTGGTGAGAAGGGGTGAGCTGCAATCGCAGCGGCGAAGGCGCCGGCGGTGCGCAGGGTGAGTGGTACGTGCAGGTCGAAGCGGTGCCGAACCGCGTCGGAGATGGCGACGGCCACCTCTCGGTCTGTGGCGGTCGTGTCGAAGACGACATTGCCGCTCTGGATCGCCGAAGCGACGCCGGTGTAGCCGAGCTCGGTGAACATTTCGCGTAGCTCGGCCATCGGTACGCGGTTGTGGCCTCCCACATTGATTCCCCTGAAGAAAGCCACCCGTCTGATCACGGATCATGACCGTAGCGAGCCTTTGCGACATACTGCGGCCATGAGTGACGACGCCCGCCGGCCCAAGCCCGCCTCCGACCACACGGCTCGGCTCAATCGTGACGTGGGGGCGGTGCTGTCCCTCGATGACCCCGGCGACTGGGACCGCGCCACGCGTGGTCTCATCGCGACCCATCCCACGGGAGTGATCGAGTCGGAGCACGGAGTCGCTTGGGACATCTCGGCTCACGACTTCCTACGTGGCGATGAGACCCTAACTGCGCCCCCGTCGGTGAACCCCAGCCTGTGGCGCCAGGGCCGGCTCAACTCGGTACACGGATTGTTCGAGGTGGCCGATGGTGTGTGGCAGGCCCGCGGCTACGACATCTCCAACATCACCTTCATCGAGGGCGATACCGGATGGGTCCTGGTTGATGTGCTCACCACATCGGCAACGGCTCGGGCGTGTCTGGAGCTGGCGAACGCAACTCTCGGAGAGCGACCCGTGAGCGCGGTGATCTACACCCATTCCCATGCCGACCACTTCGGCGGGATCCTCGGGGTCACCACCGAAGAGGCGGTGGTGGCCGGCGACGTTCGGGTGATCGCTCCGGAGGGTTTCCTCACCGAGGCGGTGAGTGAGAACGTGATAGCGGGTCCGGCGATGGTTCGCCGCGCCGGCTACATGTTCGGCGGTCTCCTGCCTACCGGGCCGCTCGGACACGTCGACTCGGGGTTGGGAAAGAGGACCCCCAAGGCATCGTCGGCGCTGGTGGCCCCCACCGAGGAGATCTCCGTCACCGGCACCGAACTCGATGTCGACGGCATTCGGATCGTGTTCCAGAACACGCCCGGCGGTGAGGCACCGGCGGAGATGAATTTCCTGTTTCCCGACAAGCGGCTGTTGTGCATGGCGGAAAACTGCACCCACACCCTGCACAACATCCTCACGCCCCGAGGCGCCCAGGTACGCGACACGTTGGGATGGAGCAAGTACATCAACGAGGCGATCGAACTCTTCATCGATCAGACCGACACCCTCTTCTCGACCCATCACTGGCCGCGTTTCGGCCAGGCCGATGCCCATGAGTTTCTCGTGAAGCAGCGCGATGTGTATCGCTGGCTCCACGATCAGACCATGAGGCTCGCCAACCACGGCCACACGTCGATGGAGATAGCCGAGCGCCTGGAGCTACCGGATTGTTTCGGAGCTCAGGGTCACACCCGGGAGTACTACGGCACTGTCAGTCACAACTCCAAGGCGGTGTATCAGCGCTACCTCGGCTGGTTCGACGGCAATCCGGCCAACCTCAACCCCCATCCGCCCGAAGAGGCCGGTGAACGCTACGTAGAGGCGATTGGTGGCCCCGACGCGGTGCTCGCTAGGGCCCGGTCGGCATTCGACGACGGCGACTATCGCTGGGCTGCGCAGTTACTCAACCATCTCGTGTTCGCCGACCCTTCGAACCAGGCCGGGCGCCTGCTCCAGGCCGACACCTTCGAGCAGCTCGGTTATCAGGCGGAGTCGGGACCCTGGCGAAATTTCTATCTCACCGGCGCTCAAGAGCTCAGATCCGGAAAGCCCGGTCTTGGTGGCACAGGTGGAGGCATGACCAACGCACTCTCGATCAGTCAGGTGTTCGATGCGTTGGGGGTGAGGCTCAAGGCCGAAGAGGTGGTAGGAGAGCGTGCCGTGTTGAACTGGCGCTTCACCGACATCGACGAGGACCACATACTCGGGCTCGGTAACTGTGCGCTCCATCACATCGAGGGCAGGGCCGATCCCGATGCCGACGCCAGCCTCACGCTCACAAAGCGACTCCTCGGAGAGATACTCACCGGTCGGGCATCGATCCCCGATGCCCTCGCCGACGGGAGTCTTCGGTTGGATGGTGATGCAGATGCGGTATTCGCAGTGCTGGGTTCTCTCGATCAATTCGAGGGGAACTTCGCCATCGTCGAGCCCTAGAACTGCTCGATCGCGCACGTTTGTTCATGGGGGGAGGGCAGGGTGCCGATTGGATCTCTACGATGGCATTCGTGATGCGCGCTCGCCTTTTTTCGTCCCTGGTGGCGGTAGCCGTACTCGGCGCGGCCTGCGGATCGAGTGCGGCCACCGAGCCCGAGGTGGCAGCCGAACCGACCCCCACCACCACCCCCGCACCCACCACGACCTCTGCTCCCACCACGACGGCCGCGCCAACCACCACCACGACCACCACCGTCCGGCCCCCCGAGCTCCACGAGACGTTCGTGGCCACCATCAAGCCGGAGATCGAGCTGCTCGCTCCCCTCGATGAGCCCGACGGTGATCCGGTGACGCTCGAGTTCGCGATCACCAACCCCACCTATTTCGACAACGACCTGGTGCTCATGATCACCGAGCGCACACCCGACGGGGAGTGGCTGAAGGTGCAGATTCCGGTGCGCCCCAACGGCACCGAAGGTTGGATCCCCGCCGAGCATGCCGAGATCACATCGCACCACATCCGGGCCACGATCAATCTCACCGACCGGGCCGTGAAGGTCTGGGATGCCGAGGAACTCATCGCCGAGACCGGTGCGGTGATCGGAGCGGCCGCCACGCCCACCCCCTTGGGTCGTTTCTTCGTCAATGACATCGTCGAGAAGTGGGACGGAAGCGCCTACGGCCCTTACATCCTGAGCCTCTCTGCTTTCTCCGAGGCCATGGAGACCTTTGCCGGCGGTGTGCCGGTGATCGCCATCCATGGCACCAACCGGCCCGGGTTGATCGGGGGCGCCCATTCCAACGGCTGCATCCGGATCCCCAACGAGGTGATCGAGTTCCTCGCCGCCACCGTGCCCATGGGTACGCCGGTCGACATCTCGGCCTGACCCGACCGGGCGCGGAGTGGCCTTCACCAGCGGGCCGTACGATCGCGGGATGGATCGAGTGAAGGCGGTGGCCGCCTGGTTGTGGGTCTTCGGTGGCGATCTCCGCAGGGAGTGGTCGAAAGACCGGGTGGGTGGGTTGTCCGCCGAGATCGCCTTTTTTGCCCTCCTCGGCTTCTTTCCGTCGGTGATCGTGCTCGCCGCTGCCCTCGGTTCCGCCGACGGCATCCTCGGTGAGTCGGTTGCGGTGGATGTGGAGAAATGGCTCATCGACCAGATGACCGGAGTCCTCGGAACCGACAACACCATCAAACCGACGGTCGAGGCACTCTTCGACGGTTCCAACGTCGGGGCGTTCACTGTCGGCGCCCTCCTGGCGGTGTATGCGGCCTCTCGAGGTTTCGTGGCTGTCGTGAAGGCCCTCGACATCGCTTACGACCATGAGGAAACCCGAGGTTGGCTCTCGACCCGGATGGTGGGGTTCGGCCTCACGATTCTCACGGTGCTGGTGGCCGTGATCGTCATGGTGTTGATCGTGGTTGGGCCCCTTTTCGGTGAGGGGGCCCAGATCGCGGATGATCTCGGTGTCGATGGCTGGTTCACCGTGTTGTGGACCTGGTTCCGGTGGCCCCTGGTGTTCGTGGTGCTGGTGAGTTGGGCGGCCACGGTCTTTCACATCGCCCCCAACCATCGATCACCGTGGAAGTTCGAGCTGCCCGGTGCGGTGGTGGCCTCGGTGTGGTGGGCGATCGTGTCGCTCGGGTTCAGCCAGTATCTCGAGGCCGCGTCGTCTGGGGCCAACGCCGTGTTCGGC
>JAJCXY010000117.1 GCA_029263215.1 Acidimicrobiales bacterium | reverse complement strand
CAGAAGAACGCCGTAGGCCAATGCTCCCAGCACCACGTTGATCGCGCCGAAGCCGGCGAGAAGGCCGAGCCAAGCCCAGCCATCGACAGCCACCGACCCGAGAGCGTCATCGAACGCCCTTGTCGCACCGATGAGCACCGGTGCAAGAATCGGAAGCAAGAGGATCGGCAAGACCGTCTCCCGCGCCCGAACTCCGGCAACCAGCGCACCCAGGACACTACCTGCCGCAGCGATGCCAATGGTCGCGACAACACAGGTGGAGGCGAGCAGGCCCCACGACTCGATGCGGGCGTCGTAGAGAACGACGACCCCGGCAACCAGCACGATCTCAACGAGCAGCAGTTGCGCCGCCACCGCGATCAGCTTCCCCACGAATACCGCGGCCGGCTCGACCCCGGCCAACAGCAGGGCTCGGCGCGCTCCGTCGCTGGTCTCGATGGCCGTCGATCGCTGCACCGCCATGGTGGCGACAAACATGACCGTGACCCAGAACAGACCCGATGTGGCGGTTTCGAGGACCGGACGGTTGGCGTCGAGAGCAAACCCGAACAGCACGAGAACAAGACCGGCGAACGGAATCACCTGGCTGACGGTGACCCGCGATCGGAACTCGATGCGAAGGTCCTTGGCCGCCACGAGGCGGATGTCAGCCAGCATCGTCGACCCCTCGTTCCCCGCCACCGGGACGATCCGATGTAACCGTTCCTCCCGCGACAGTGACGTGTCGGGTGGCGAGATCGACAGTGCGATCGAGTTCGTGGGAGGCCAGCATCACGGTGGCGCCCGCCTGAGCCGCATCCGTTACCAGCTGGTCGACAAGATCCCGGCCACCCTGGTCGAGGCCGGCGTGAGGCTCGTCGAGCAACCACAGCTGGGGCCGTCGCACAACCACCGCGGCCAACGCGACCCTGCGGCGTTGGCCGGCCGAGAGCTTTCCGACCGCGACATCGTGCAAGCGACTCGGCAGACCCAGCCGCTCGATAGCCGGGACGACTCCGGCCTCCTCGACCCGAGAAGCGATCGCCCAGAAACGCAGGTTTTCGACGACGGACAGGTCGTCGTAGAGGGCGGTGTCGTGCCCGAGCAGGCCAACTGAGCGACGCACCGCCGCCCGATGAACGCGGAGGTCGTGGCCCAGAACCTCGGCCTGGCCCGACTCGGGCCGGAGCAGGCCCGCGCACAGCCTCAACAGGGTCGACTTGCCTGCTCCGTTGGGTCCCTGCACCAGGACAATCTCGCGAGGACCTACTTCGAGGTCGATTCCGGCGAGTGCAGGAAACCGTCCCAGCAGGGCAACGACTCCACTCAAGCTGACGATGGGCACCCACCGAACGCTACCGGCGCCACCCGCTTCGGCCGCTGTTGGCCCTACCATCCGCTCAGGACAAGATGCCTGCAACCGATGAACCACATATGGACGAGGTTGAAACGCCTGGTGCCACGCCGCGCTTCGCGCTGATTCTGGGCGCGCTCGGTCGGGCGATGATCATCACCGGCATCGTTGTGCTGCTCTTCGTCGTTTTTCAGCTCTGGGGCACCGATATCCAAGAGGCCAGGTCCCAGAGCGATCTGCGCGACGAGTTCAGCACCCGCCTCGACGCGGCTGCTCAACTCATCGACTCTGCCGGCGTCGACAGCTCGGACGCCCAGCCCGACTCTCCGCCCGAGACCACCGCCCCGACCACCACCACGATCGAGGCCCAACCGGTCGACGACGAGCAGGCCGAACCCACTTCCACCACCGTCACCCTGCCCGGGGGCCACGACCCGGACGTGCTCGCCCTGTTCTTCCCCGAGGATGGTGATGCCCTGGCCGGCATCGAGATCCCGGCAATCGACGTCGAGAAGGTGGTGGTGCGCGGCGTGGCCGTGGCCGATCTCCGCAAGGGGCCCGGTCACTATTCACAATCTTCGTTGCCGGGTACCACCGGCAACGCGGCGATCGCGGGCCACCGCACAACCTACGGCTCACCCTTCAACCGCATCGACGAACTGATGCCCGGCGACGAGATCGTCACCACTACCGTGCAGGGAGAGTTCCGCTACCGGGTGCTCGACCCGCTCGAGGCGTATTCGGGGGAGCTCGACCTCGTCGATTCGATCGGCGAAGGCCACATCATCGTCGACCCCAACGCGGCGTGGGTTCTCACCGACTTCGGCGATGACCGGCTCACGCTCACCGCGTGTCATCCGAAGCTCTCCTCACGGCAGCGCATCATCGTCGCCGCCGAACTGATCGACAATGTGGTCGAGATCCCTGAATGGGCGGTGGAGGCCGAGCAGGCCCAGCAGGCCGCGGCCCTCCTCGAACTGGCCGACGAAGGGATACCCGCCGACGCGGTCGAGACCCCGCTCCCATCGAGCGAAGACACCGACTCCGAGGTCACGGCCCCCACTACCGCACCCCCACCTGAGTCAGCCGCGGATCTCGATGAGGGCCTCAACGGTGAGCGGGGTGCCATTCAGGGAGCCGCAACCTGGATGATCGCCGCCGTCGGGTTCTGGTTCTTCGGTGGGCATGCGGGCCGTCGCTGGATGACTGGTCGGGGCGGTCGGCTGAGCCTGCGACTTGTCGGTCTGGTTCCTGCCGCGATGTGCCTGTGGCTCTCGTTCGAGATGATCGATCGGGCTCTT
>JAJCXY010000116.1 GCA_029263215.1 Acidimicrobiales bacterium | reverse complement strand
ATGAACCACAACTACATCCGTCCCGGCGGTGTGGCGGCTGATCTGCCCGACGGGTGGGAGGCCGATATCGAGCGCCTCTTGAAACTCATCCCGCCTCGTCTCGAGGAATACGACATCCTCATGACCGGCCAGCCGATCTGGCGCGAACGGCTCCAGGGCGTCGGGGCGCTCAACGCCGACGAAGCCCTGGCCCTGTCGGCCACCGGCCCGATCCTCAGATCCACCGGCCTCGCCTGGGACCTCCGTCGCGACGATCCCTACCTGGCTTACCCCGAGGTTGATTTCGACGTGATCGTCGGCAGCTACGGCGACTGTTACGACCGCTACGCGATCCGCCTCAACGAGATCCGCGAGTCGATGTGGATCGTCGAGCAGATCCTCGACAACATGCCGAGAGGCGACTACCGGGTGCAGGACAAGAAGGTCACGCCGCCGCCCCGTGTGCGCATCGACCAGTCGATGGAAGCACTCATTCACCATTTCAAGATCTTCACCGAGGGCTACAAGGTTCCCGAGGGTGAGACCTACGCGGCGGTCGAGTCGCCCCGCGGCGAGCTCGGCGTCTACATGGTGAGCGACGGCACGTCAAAGCCCTACCGCATGCATGTGCGAGGCCCGAGCTTCATCAATGTGCAGACCATGCCCCACCTGATGCAAAACGGTCTGATCGCCGATGGAGTCGCCATTATCTCTTCGGTCGACCCGATCATGGGCGAGGTCGACCGATGAGCTTCTTCGATACAGCAAACTTGGCGACCGCCCACGAGATCATCTCGCGCTACCCGAAGCCGAAGTCGGCCACCATCCCCCTGTTGCATCTGGCCCAGCAGCAGCACGGATGGGTCAGCGACGACGCCATGCGGGAGATCGCCCAACTCACCGGCACCACCCCCGCCGAGGTAAAGGGCACCGGCTCGTTCTACGAGATGTTCAAGTTCCACCCGGTGGGGAAGTACATGGTCAACGTGTGCACCAACCTCTCGTGCCAGATCCTCGGGGGCGAGGAACTTCTCGCTCACGCCGAGGAGACTCTCGGGGTGAAAGCGGGCGGCACCACCGCCGACGGCATGTTCACCCTCGAAGATGTCGAGTGCATCGCGGCCTGCACCGAGGCGCCGTGCCTCCAGGTCAATTACCGCTACAAGTTGCGCGTCGGCAACGACGACTTCGACCAGATGATCGACGACATCCGCAACGGCCGGGCCGACGACCTCCCCGAACACGGCACCCTGGCCCTGGTGCGCCAGGCGATCCCGGCGGGCACCGGCGCCGGTATCACCGCACCCGAAAACGCTCGCGAGGCGCCTGTGTGGATGGCTCGCAACGACGTTGCCGAGGGGTCAGACGACAAGGATGGAGGGGCCTGATGCCTACACATTCCTACGTGCCTCACGCCCCTGGCTATGTCGACAACGAGGGTCCGAAGATCGTGACCTCCCGCTTCGGCTACGAGGATTCTTTCACCCTCGAGCGTTCCCAGGCCACCGGTGGTTACCAGGCGCTCAGGACCGCCCTCGACAAGACTCCGGCCGAGATCCATTCCGAGGTTCGCGAGGCCACCCTGCTGGGCCGGGGCGGCGCGGGCTTCCCGGCCGGCATCAAGTGGGGTTTCCTCCCTCCGGGCAAGTTCCCCTATTACCTCGTCGTCAACGGCGACGAGAGCGAGCCGGGCACCTACAAGGATCGGCTCTTGATGGAGCGCGATCCCCACCAGTTGATCGAGGGTTGCCTCATCACCTGCTATGCCCTCGGACTTCAGCAGTGTTTCCTCTATGTGCGTGGAGAGATGGCTCTCGCCCAGGAGCGCATCGCCCAGGCCCTCAACGAGGCCTACGCCGAGGGTTATATCGGCAAGAACATCCTCGGCACCGAGTTCAGCGTCGATGTTGTGCTCACGTGGGGTGCGGGCGCCTACATCGTGGGTGAGGAGACCGCCCTCATCGAGAGTCTCGAAGGCAACCGGGGCATGCCCCGCCTCAAGCCGCCCTACTTTCCGGCGGCTGTGGGCCTCTACGGACAGCCCACCATCGTCAACAATGTCGAGACCCTCTCCAACGTGCCGTGGGTCACCGAGAACGGTGCTCGCCAGTACAAGACCTACGGGTCGGAGAAGTCGCCCGGCACTCGAATGTTTGCAGTGTCGGGCCATGTGAAGCGACCCGGTGTTTACGAGGTCGAGCAGGGCATCACCACCTTTCGCGATCTGCTCTACGGCGACAACTTCTGCCAGGGCATCCGCGACGGCCACGAGCTCAAGATGTTTGTCCCCGGTGGTGGGTCCGCGCCCTGGTTCTTCGAGGAGCAACTCGACCTTCCCCTCGAGGCGGGTCCCGTCGGTGCGGCCGGCTCCATGCTCGGTTCGGGCGGCATCATCGTGATGGACGACACCACCGACGCGGTCAAGGCTGCCCTGCGACTGGTGCGCTTCTACGCTCGCGAGTCGTGCGGCAAGTGCACGCCATGTCGTGAAGGCACCACCTGGGAAGAGCGGGTATTGCAGCGCATTCTCGATGGTGAAGGCCGACCCTCCGACATCGAGATGCTCCTCGACATAGCCGACAACATCAGTCCCGGCCCCTACCCGGTGGCGGCCGACCCGGCCCAGGACCTCGATGCCATCCCGTTCCCGCCCAAGCAGACCACCATCTGCCCCTTGGGTCCCTCGTCGGTGGCACCGATCACCTCCACCATTCGTCGCTTCCGCCACGAGTACGAGGCGAAGATCACCAAGCGCGATCCGATCCCCGTCGCGGCCGAGAAGGCGGTGTCATGAGCCGCGCCGACGAAGCCGAAACAGTCAACGTCACCGTCAACGGCGCCGAGATCGAGGCCAGCCCCGGTGAGCTCCTGATCGATGCGTGCGAGCGAGCCGGCGCCTACATCCCGCGTTTTTGTTACCACTCACGGATGAAGCCGGTAGGCATGTGCCGGATGTGTCTGGTGGAGGTCGACACCGGCCGGGGCGCGGCGCTCCAACCCAGCTGCATGCTCCCGGTGTCCGACGGCATGACCGTTGAGACCGAGACCGATCTCACCAAGAAGGCCCAGGACGGGGTCCTCGAGTTCCTGCTCGTCAATCATCCCCTCGACTGCCCGGTCTGCGACAAGGGCGGCGAGTGTCCTCTTCAGGATCAGACCGTTGCCTTCGGCCCCGGCGAATCTCGTTTCGTGGAGGAGAAGCGCCACTACGAGAAGCCGATCGCCATCAGCGACACCGTGTATCTCGATCGCGAGCGCTGCATCCTCTGTGATCGCTGCACCCGTTTCGCCAACGACGTGGCCGGCGACACCCTGATCCATTTCATGGATCGCGGCAACAACACCCAGGTCAATACCTTCCCCGACGAACCCTTCGCCTCCTACTTCTCGGGCAACACCGTGCAGATCTGCCCGGTGGGCGCTCTCACCGCGAAGCCCTACCGGTTCAAGGCCCGCCCCTGGGATCTCGAAGAGACGATCTCCACGGCGTGGACCGACTCCGTCGGCTCGCGCATCACGGTGCAGTCGTCGCGCAACGAGGTGCTCAGGCTTCTCGGCGTGGATGCCGACTCGGTCAACTGGGGCTGGTTGTCCGATAAAGAGCGGTTTGCCTTCGAGGCCCTCAACTCCGAGGACCGCCTCGGTCGCCCCCTGGTTCGCGACGACGACCACCAACTCGTAGCCACCGGCTGGGGCGATGCCCTCGACCGAGCGGTGGCCGCCCTCCAAGGTGCCGCACCCGAGCGCATCGCAATGATCGGCGGTGCCCGGCTCACCAACGAGTCCCAGTACGCCTGGGCCAAGCTCGCCAAGGGAGTGCTCCGCACCGACAATGTCGACTCCCAGTTGGGCGACGGTCTTCCGGTCGAGGCCGTACTCGGGCTGCCGCGAGCCACCATCGACGACGCCTGCCGCCCGGGTGGAACCATCATCTTGATGGGCCCTGATCCCAAGGAGGAGTTGGGTGCCCTCTACCTCCGCCTGCGCCATGCGGTGCTCGAAGACGGTGCCACCCTTATCGAGATCACCCCCCGAGCCGGTGGACTAACCGGGCTCGCCTCGCATTCCCTGCATCCCCGTCCGGGTGAACTCCCCGCACTCACCGCTGCCCTCGTCGCCGCTGTGAATGGTGAGGCTGTCGACACAGCGGGTGTTGGTGGCGGGGTCATCGCGGCCGCGGCCGCTGCCCTCGACGGGCCGGTCACCGTGGTTCTCGGCCGGGCATCTCTGGCCGAGACAGGCGAATCGGTCGCCGACGCGGCGGTCAATCTCAGCCGCCTCGATGATGTCTCTTTCCTCAGTGCCCTACGCCGCGGCAACATCCACGGTGCCCTCGATGCCGGGCTCTCACCGGGCCTGCTTCCGGGGCGTACCACCCTCTCCGCCGGATCCGAGCGGGTCGGCGAGGTATGGCCGGGCCTGCCCGAGTCGGACGGACTCGACACCGCGGGCATCCTCGCGGCATCCGCCGAGGGCGACATCGATGTGCTCATCGTTCTCGGTGCTGATCCGATCAACGATTTCGTCGATCACGCCGCGGCTGTTGCCGGGCTCGAGGCCGCGGGCACCGTCATCGCCGTCGACCTCGTACGCAACGACTCCATCGAGGCCGCGGCCCACATCGTGTTCGCGGCGGCTGGCCCAACAGAGTCGTCCGGCACGTTCACCAACCTCGAAGGCAGGGTGAGCGTCTGTGAACAGAAGGTCACCCCGCCGGGAACGGCCCGCCCCGACTGGATGTTGGCCACCGAACTCGCCCATCGTCTGGGTGCCGATCTCGGCCTGGATTCGCCCGAATCGATTCGGGCCGAACTCGTTTCGGTGTCGCCCGTCCACCACAACCTGATCGAAGAGGCTCTCGCCGTGGGGCGTATCGACGGGGTGCTCGTGGAGGGCAACGGCGACATAGCGGCGCCGGTCAGCACCACCGCCGACGTGCCGAGCAACGATGCCTACTCCCTGCGCCTGGTATCCACACGATCGATGTACGACGATGGCGTGGCCCTTCGCCACAGTGCCTCCAGCCGCGGCCTGGCCCGAGGCCTCGACGTGAGGCTAAGTCCCACCGAGTTCGACAAGCTCGGCGTGAAGCCGGGAACCATCGTGAAGGTGGAGTCGAGCTGTGGTCAACTGCTGGCTCCCGCGTTTGCCGATTCCAGCCTCCCCGCCGGTTCTGCCCACGTTCCGTGGTCGGCCGCGGGATCGCCGGCCGGCTCCCTGATCGATGCCGGTGCACCGTTCATCGATGTGAGAGTGGAGCGCGCATGATTCTTGCTGCCGACCCGCTCTACGGCGGAGACCTCCTGGGCGACATCCTGATCACCCTTCTCAAAGCCGGGGTGGCGTTCACCTTCCTGCTCGTCGCGGTGATGCTGATGATCTGGTTCGAGCGCAAGCTGATCTCCGACATGCAGAACCGCATCGGCCCCAACATCGCGGGCCCGTGGGGCATCTTCCAGACCCTCGCCGACGGGATCAAGCTCTTCTTCAAAGAAGACCTCGTCCCCGAGAATGCCGATCGTTTCGTCTTCAAGCTCGCGCCCTACCTGGCCCTCGTGCCGGCCTTCCTGGTGTTCGCCATCGTGCCTCTGGGCGGCGACTTCAACCGCAAGGACGGCTCCGATGGCGTCGTGAGTATCTTCGGCCACGACACCTTCCTCCAGGTGGCCGATCCACCCATGGGGATCCTCTTCTTCCTGGCCATGTCGTCGATCGCCATCTACGGCATCATGCTCGCGGGCTGGGGTTCGGGCTCGAAGTACCCCCTTCTGGGTGCGGTGCGGGCGTCGGCGCAGATGATCTCCTACGAGGCCGCCCTCGGCCTCGCCATCGCCGCAGTGGTGCTCCAGACCGGGTCATTGAGCACCCACGACATGGTGATCGACCAGGCTGCCGGCGGCTACGGCGGCATCATCCCCAACTGGAATATCGTGGTCACCGGCTTCGTGCCCTTCTTCGTGTTCTTCATCGCGGGCACCGCCGAACTCAACCGGCC
Organism: Acidimicrobiales bacterium; assembly: GCA_029263215.1. Classification (GTDB taxonomy): domain Bacteria; phylum Actinomycetota; class Acidimicrobiia; order Acidimicrobiales; family Aldehydirespiratoraceae; genus OFTM10. The sequence goes on along the minus strand of JAJCXY010000116.1, from coordinate 23,863 downwards.
CCCCTTCGATCTCGTCGAAGCCGAGCAGGAACTCGTGGGTGGCTTCCACACCGAGTACTCGTCGATCCGGTTCGCCCTGTTCTTCCTCGCAGAGTTCATGAACACGATCACGATGTCGGCGATCATGGTGCTCCTCTTCCTCGGAGGGCCCGCCGGCCCCGCCCTGTTCTTCCCCGAGGGCTGGTGGATCGGAACGTTCTGGTTCTTCCTCAAGCTGATGGCGTTCCTCTTCACCTTCGTCTGGTTCCGGGCCACCCTGCCGCGGTTCCGCTACGACCAACTGATGGACCTCGGTTGGAAGGTGCTGATTCCGATCTCGTTGGCCTGGTTCCTGCTTCTCGCCGGGCTGCGCCTCGGCGACGATCGCGACTGGACCTACAACGAGACCCTGGCCTTCATGGTCGGCTGCATCATCACTTTCGCCCTTCTCGGTGGCCTGCTCATCGGGGCTATCAACACCGCCCGCGCCGAACGAGTTCGAGAGGAGGCCGACCGTGGCTGACATCGCCGACTACTTCCGCGGCTTCGCCGTCACCTTCCGAAAGCTGTTCGAAGACCGTGTCACCGGTGAGTACCGCGGGGGACGGGCCAAGGAGGGGCAGCCCGACGACAAGCGCCCCAAGCCCGAGCGCCTCCATGGCCGCCACGTCCTCAACCGCTACGAAGACGGCATGGAGAAGTGCATCGGGTGTGAGCTCTGCGCCGGCGTGTGTCCGGCCAACTGCATCTATGTACGCGGCGCCGACAACGATCCCGAGAATCCCACCTCGCCCGGCGAGCGGTTCGGATTCGTCTATGAGATCAACTATCTGCGCTGTATCCACTGCGACCTGTGTGTGGAGGCATGTCCCACCCAGGCCATCACCGAGTCGAAGCTCTTCGAGTTTTCCTTCACCAACCGCAGCGACGCGATCTACACCAAGGACGAGCTGGTGGTAGGCGACGATGGCAAACCCCAGCAGATGCCGTGGGAAGACTGGCGCGATGGTGAGGATCAGCTCACTTCAGGCTGGATGAGGGCCACCTCTTCGGCCGGTGATCATCGCTACGAGGGTGTGGTTCATTGGGCGGGTGAGCTCGGCTACGGCGTGCGGGCTCCCGAACTGGGCCAGTCGGCCGAGGTGGCTTCGGCCCCGGCCGACGGAGGTGAGGTCGAATGACCGAAGTCGTCGTCTTCTGTGTTGCCGCTGCGCTCGCCCTGGTGGGAGCGCTCGGGGTGGTCGTGTCGAAGAATCCGGTGCACTCGGCGCTCTTCTTGATCCAGACGCTCATGGGTGTGGCGGTGCTGTTCGTCCTTCAGGAGGCCCACTTCTTGGCCGCGGTGCAGGTCGTGGTCTACGCGGGTGCCATCGTGATCCTCTTCTTGTTCGTGATCATGTTGCTCGGTGTCGACAAGGCAGAAGACTTCGCGGTCGAGCCCATCGCCGGCCAGCGGCCCCTTGCCGCCGTGGTCGGGGGTGCCCTGTTGGCCATCGGCCTCACTGTCATGGTCGTGGCCGTCGACGGCTCCACCGGAACCTCGGCCACGTTCGATCCCCAGACCGGTCAGCCTGCGGAGACCGCACTCGACAGCATCGGTGCCGACGGCCAGCCCATCACCGACATAGAACGCATCGGTCGGGTCCTGTTCAGCGATTACGCACTGGCCTTCGAAATCACTGCCGCCCTGCTCACCATCGCGGTGATCGGTGCGGTGGTCCTCACCCGCACGGTGTCTCGAGGTGAGCGCCTCGACGATCTCGAACCGGCCTCGTTCGATCTTCCTCCGGTCGCGCCCCACGACAATCAGCCCGACCACGACTCAGCCGGCGAAAGCGGGGCGTGATGGAGCTCACCACCACCTGGTATCTCGTCCTCTCGGTACTGATGTTCTCGATAGGCGCGGTCGGCCTGCTGGTCAGGCGTAATCCCCTGGTGATGTTCATGTGCGTAGAGCTCATGCTCAACGCCGTCAATATCTCGTTCGTGGCGTTCGGCGCCGACCTCAATGATGTGGGTGGTCAGATCTCAGTGTTCTTCGTTCTCGTGGTGGCGGCGGTCGAGGTCGTGGTGGGCCTCGCCCTGGTCGTGGCCATCACTCGTCGGCGTTCTGATGCCAATGCCGACGACATATCGGTGTTGAGGGGCTGACGACCATGCTCGAAGCAGCCTTCCTGATCCCGGCCTTTCCCCTCCTCGGGTTCCTTCTGATCCTGGTGTTCGGTCGCCGCTTGGGCGAACCGGCGGCGGGCTGGTTGGCCACCGGAGCGATGGGCGCGTCCTTCGTGTCGGCTCTGGTGGTGTTCTTCGGGCTGGTGGCTGAGGACGAGTCGGAGCGCCGCTTCGTGCAGACCCTCTGGGAGTGGGTGCCGGCCGGCGATCTCGCCGTCGATGTCGGCTTCTTCGTCGATCCCCTGTCGGTCACCATGACCCTGTTCATCACCGGGGTGGGGGCCCTGATCCATCTCTACTCGATCGGCTACATGCACGGCGACGAGGACTACTCGAAGTTCTTCCTCTACCTGAATCTGTTCGCCTTCTCGATGCTGATGCTGGTGCTCGGCGACAACATGCTCATCACCTTCCTCGGTTGGGAGGGTGTCGGTGCGTGTTCCTACTTCCTGATCTCTTTCTGGTTCACCGACGAAGCCAACGCCTCGGCCGGCAAGAAGGCGTTCGTCACCAACCGGGTCGGCGACTGGGGATTCATGGTCGCCATGTTCCTCACCTTCACCGCGGTCGGCTCGATCCAGTACGTCGATGTCTTCGGCAACGCAGGTGGCCTCAGCGAGTCCACCGCCACCGCCATCACCCTGCTGTTCTTCGTGGGTGCCGCCGGCAAGTCGGCCCAGATTCCGCTCTACATCTGGTTGCCCGACGCGATGGCCGGCCCCACCCCGGTTTCGGCGCTCATCCACGCGGCCACGATGGTCACCTCCGGCGTCTATCTCCTCACCCGCGTCAACCCGATCATCGCCGAGGCAGCCGGTTGGGCGCCCTTGCTGATCGCCTGGGTGGGTGTCGCAACTGCCCTCGTGGCCGCCACGATCGCTCTGGCCCAAAACGACATCAAGAAGGTCTTGGCCTATTCCACGGTGAGCCAGCTGGGCTACATGTTCCTGGCGGTGGGCACCGGTGCGTATGTGGCTGCGATCTTCCACATGGTCACCCATGCCTTCTTCAAGGCCCTGCTGTTCCTCGGTTCGGGCTCGGTGATCCATGGCATGGACGACGACCAGGACATGCGTCACTACGGCGGCTTGCGCAAGCTCATGCCGATCACATCGGCGACGTTCATCATCGGCTGGCTCGCTATCGCGGGCGTGCCACCGTTCGCGGGTTTCTGGTCGAAGGACGAGATCCTCGCTCACGCCTGGGAAGAGAATCCAGCCCTGTGGGCGATCGGTCTCATAACCGCGGTGCTCACCGCCTTCTACATGAGCCGCCAGGTGTTCATGACCTTCTACGGGCGTTACCGGTTCGCCGATGTCCGCCCTGAGGAGATCGAGGAGCTCTGGCAGGTCCGGGTCGCCAATGCGGAAGCCGCCGTGGCCGATGCCGAGTCTGGTGTGGGCAGCGCCGAGGAGGCGGTGGCCAAGGCCGCCGAGAAGGTCGACAAGGCGGTCGAGAAGCTCGCTCAACGCGAGTCGGAGATGGCCGACGCCGATCCCTCCGATGAGAAGGCCGCGGAGAAGGCCGCCAAGAATCTCGAGAAGGCCGGCGATGGTGTGGAGAAGGCCCGAGCGGGCCTGGTGGAAGCCACCGCCACCGTCGAGAGCGCCCGTGAGGAGGTCGCCAAGGCTGGTGCGGGAGTGCAAGCCGTGGCTAACGCCGCCGCGGATTCGGGTGGAGGCGTCGTGTTGTCGATTCTCGATGAACCCGATCTCGGTGATCTCGACGAGGCCGATCTCCCCGAGGTCGCCCGGGCCCGTCGCGAGTACCACCCTCACGAATCGCCGTGGCAGATGACCGTGCCCCTGGTGGTTCTCGCCGCCGCGGCTGCCGTGGCCGGGGTCATGAACCTGCCGTTCAGTAGTGACCTCCATTTCCTCGATCACTGGCTCGAGCCTTCCCTGTTCCACAACGCTGTCCACCTCGAGAGCGGCGGCGCCACCCTGTGGCTGCTGGCTCTGGTGGCGATCGGTGGTGGTGCTGTCGGGATCGCGGCCGCGGCCGCGGTGTACCTGAAGGGTCGCTACCCGGCATCGAAGTTGGAACTGTCGATCTTTGCGAGGGGCTGGCGCTACGACGAGGCGATCACCAACTTCATGGGCGGCCCGGGGCGCAAGGGCTTCGACTTCGTCGCCTGGTTCGACTCCACGATCATCGATGGCATGGTCAACGGCGTGGGCCGGGTGGTGCGTTCCGGCGGTGGCGAACTCCGGCGGGTCCAGACCGGCCTGGTCCGGTCGTACGCCGCCATGGTGGCGATCGGCGCGGTGGGTCTGCTCGCCTGGTTCCTCGTTAGGACGACGTTCTGATGCATGCCCTGATCGCCGCTTCCTCGGGCGCTACCTTTCCGGTCCTCACCGCATTGGTGGTGACCCCCATCCTCGGTGCGGTCGTGCTGTTGCTGATGCCAGCCAGCCGACCCGAGCATTTCAAGCAGGTCGCCTTCCTCATATCAGCCGTCGTGGGCGCCATGAGCGCCTGGGTGATGTTCGAGTTCGAGACCGGAGCCGCGGCGAGCTTCCAGTTCGTCGATCGAGCCGACTGGATCGAAGGCCTCGGTATCTCGTGGGCCCTCGGCATCGATGGCATCTCCCTCTGGCTGGTGGTGCTCACCGGAGCTTTGTTCCCGTTGGCCATCGTGGCCATCAACGCGGAGCACACGCCGAAGGCCTATTTCTCATGGATCCTGGTGCTCGAGGCGGGATGTATGGGGGTGTTCCTCGCCCTCGATCTCTTCGCCTTCTTCGTGTTCTTCGAGATTGTTCTGGTGCCGATGTATTTCCTCATCGCCCAGTGGGGTCACGGCGATCGTGCCTATGCGGCCACCAAGTTCTTCCTCTACACGATGTTCGGCTCGGCTTTCATGCTGGTCGGCATTCTCGCCACCGCCTTTCTCACCGCGGCCGAAACCGGCAACGCCCTCACCTTCGATCTGGTCGAGATCGCCGAATCGCAGGCCCTGGCCACCACCACCGCTCGCTGGATCTTCTTGTCGTTCGCGCTCGCGTTCGCGGTGAAGGTGCCGCTGTTCCCGGTGCACACCTGGTTGCCCGACGCTCACACCAACGCGCCCACCGCGGGCTCGGTGATCCTCGCCGGCGTGATGCTCAAGCTCGGCACCTACGGCTTCTTGCGTTTCGGCATCTACCTGTTCCCCGAGGCCGCCGTCTACTTCGCACCCTTGATGCTCACCCTCGGCACGATCGGCATCCTCTACGGCGCCATCGCGGCCACGATGCAACGCGACCTGAAGCGGCTCGTGGCCTATTCGTCGGTGGCCCACCTCGGCTTTATCATCATCGGCACGTTCGCTCTCAACACCGAAGGGATCGAGGGCGGAATTCTGCAGATGGTCAACCACGGTGTGTCCACCGGTGCGCTGTTCCTTCTTGTAGGCATGCTCTACGAGCGCCGTCACACCCGCCAGATCTCCGAGCTCGGCGGGCTGCAAAAGCCGGCCCCCATCTTCGCCGCGGTGTTCATGGTCGTGATGTTGTCGTCGATCGGCTTGCCCGGGCTCAACGGGTTCGTGGGTGAGTTCCTCACCCTGATCGGAGCGTTCGCGGCCCATCGATGGTGGGCCGTGGTGGCCGCATCCGGTGTGGTTATCGCCGCGCTCTACCTGCTGTGGGCCTACCAGAGGGTGTTCCATGGTCCCGCTGAAGGCGAGAACGCCACCATGAAGGACCTCACCTTGAGTGAGGGTCTGGTGATGCTGCCGTTCCTGGCCGCCATCGTGTTCATGGGCGTCTACCCGAAGCCGGTGCTCGAGCGCATGGAACCTGCGGTCGACGCCTTGATCGCTCATGTCGAAGCCAACGTCGACGGTTTCCACGAAGCCGAGGCCGACGAACTCCACCCGATCGAGCTCGACGACCTCGAACACCTCGAGTCCGATGACGCCGATCATGGAGAGGGGGAGTGATGCTCGCCCAGATCGAGACCCTCCCCGTAAACACCCCCGACGTCGATTGGGCCGGCTTGTTGCCGCTGGCCATCCTGGGCGTCGGTGCCGTGGTGCTGGTGATGTTCCGGTCGGTCGTGAAGCGCCTGCCGGCCGACATAGAAACTCAGGTGGTCACCCTCGTGGGCCCGATCACCGTGCTCGGCATGTGGGTAGCCGGCGGCTACGCGGGCGAGAACGTGCCCTTGGCTTCGGTTCGCGACGACGTGGGCGAACCCGCCTTCTACATCGGCCTGCTGGTGGTGATGGGTGTCGCGGCCCTCCTCGTGCGCACGATGCAGATCGGGCTCGACGCGGCCGTCACCGCCGGCGTGGGACTCTCCGCGATTTCGGCGGTGTGGGCCCTGTGGGACGATCGCTTCACCTCCACCGGACCCTTCAACGCCATCGGTGATCAGTTCGGTGTCGACGGGTTCTCGCTGGTGATCACCGGCGTCATCGCCTCCGCGGTGGTGCTGGTGGCCTTCCTGCTCGACGACTACCTCCGTCGCGAGGAACTCGACGGGCCGGAGATGTACGTACTCATGTTGTTGTCGGCCGCCGGTGGCGTGGTGATGGCCGGCGCCAACGACCTCATCGTGTTGTTCCTGGGCCTGGAGACCCTGTCGATAGCCGTCTATGTCATGGCTGCGATGCACGTGAGGCGTAGCGAGTCGCAGGAGGCAGGCCTCAAGTACTTCGTGCTCGGCGCCTTCTCGTCGGCCTTCCTGCTCTACGGAATCGCCATGGTCTACGGAGCCACCGGCTCCACCAACCTGATCGACATCCGGATTTTCCTCGACTCCGTGGTGCTGGTCGACGACGGCTTGTTGATGGCCGGCTTCGCCCTGTTGCTGGTCGGCCTCGGTTTCAAGGTGGCCGCCGCACCGTTCCATTCCTGGACCCCCGACGTCTATCAGGGCGCACCAACCCCTGTGGTGGCCTTCATGGCATCCGCGGTGAAGGCCGCGGGCTTCGCGGCGCTGGTGCGCGTCTTCGTGGTGACCTTCGGTGGCTACAGCTCCGATTGGCAGCCTGCGGTGTATGCCCTCGCTCTGCTCACCCTCGTGGTGGGGTCGGTGCTGGCCGTGGTGCAACGCGATGCCAAGCGCATGCTCGCCTACTCGTCGATCAGCCACGCCGGCTTCATCCTCGTCGGGGTGCAGGCCTCGAGCCCGGAGGGCACGGCTTCGGTGGTGTTCTATGCCGTGGCCTACACCTTCTTGGTGATCGGCAGCTTCGGTGTGCTCACCGTTGTTTCGGGTCGAGGCGATCGGGCAACCTCGCTCGATGATCTCGACGGGTTGGCGGCCCGTCGCCCCGCTCTCGCCCTCGCGTTCACGATCTTCCTGCTCGCCCAGGCCGGGGTGCCACTCACCACTGGTTTCGTGGCGAAGTTCGAGGTGATCGGAGCGGCTGTGGAGGCTCGCTCGTATTGGTTGGCGATCGCCGCGATGGTCACCGCGGTTGTCTCGGCCTTCCTCTACCTCCGAATCGTCTTGTCGATGTACATGGGTACTGCCGCTGAAAACCCGGCCGACGATGGATCGCGGATACATCCCGCGGCTGCGCTCGCCATCGGCGTGGCTCTGGTGATCACTCTCGGCTTCGGCATCGTGCCCGGCCCGATCGACGAGCTCGCCCGCGACGCCGTCCCCCATCTCGTCGCTGCCGGCTAGTCGTGATCCGCGAGGAGGGTGCCGACGACGGCCTGCTCCCCGTCAGCTGGGATGAAGCTCGGGAGCTGGTGGTGGTGGCCTTGCTCGCAGTGGCCGTCATGCATCTGCTGAGTCCGGTGCTCGATGTGATCGATGGGGGTAGCCCCGGCGCATTCGGCGACGATCTTGCGGTGATAACCAGAAACGTGACGCCTACCTCGGGCCTACTGCTGATCGGAGCTGGGGTGCTCATCGCCACCACACCGCCGGTTGATGTGGTGCCTGCCCTGAAACTGGCCGTGGCGCTGGTGGCCGGAGTGGTGGTTGCGTTCGGGATCGTTGCCATCACGGTGGCTCTCACTCGCCCGAGCGCGGCCGGTGTGCTTCCCCGGCTCGAAACGGTCATGGCCCGAAGTGGCCCGGGCACGATCCTGGCGGCGGTGTCGAGCTGGTTGGCTCGCCGGGTGATTCCCTTCCCGCGTCGGTGACGGGCCGGACTGATTGTGGTCCGGCGTTCACCGGGCCGGGATCAAGGCTGAACTAGGATCCGTCGACAGAATCATGGTGAGGCGTAGATCGACGATGGCAATGGCGGCCGCCCTCCTGGCTGTCGTTGCTGCAATCCCCCCGCTTCCCGGTGCGGCCAACACCTCCGACCCGTCCGAGCCTGCCCTGGCGGCCGCGGTGGACTACCTCGCCATGTGGGATCAGGCGATCCTTCCGGCGGTCACCGGCGTCGATCCTGCTTCCGCAGAGTTGGTGGGCACGATCACCGGCGACCGCGAGCTCGATGCTCGGATCGTGCAGAGAGCCGAGGAGAGGGGCTACCGGCGCCAATCTCTACCCGTCGGTGCACTGGTGGAGGTGGGTCGGTGGCGGCTCCAACCTGCGGCTGCGCTGGCGTGGCAGCACCTGCAGGCCGCGGCGACCGAAGACGGTCGCTCTCTGGTGATCGTGTCGGCTCATCGGTCTCCCGACGCTCAGCGGTCTCTCTTCCTCGGACGTCTGGGAGGTCGGACCTCCGATGCCGGCATCGATGCCGCCTTGGCCACCGCGGCGCCTCCAGGCTATTCCAAACACCACACCGGCTATGCGGTGGATGTCGGCCAGCCGGGTCGGTCGCGGGGCGGCTTCGCCTCGACTTCGGCCTACGAGTGGCTCGCGGCCGACGATTTCGCCAACGCTCGCGCTCATGGGTGGATCCCCAGCTATCCGGCCGATGGGGAGGAGATGGGCCCCGACCCCGAGCCGTGGGAGTTTGTCTGGGTGGGGGTCGGTGGCCAGGGTTGTGCTGATGGCGGCCCAGTCGGCCACGGGTTCTGCGATGTCGACGATTCCCCCCATCGAGATGCGATCCGATGGCTTCAGGCCGGTGGCGTGGTGGTGGGGTGTGGCGGGGGGCAGTTCTGTGTGGATGCGCCGATCACGCGAGGCGAGTCGGCCTCTGTGTTGTGGCGCCTGTACGGGTCGCCGCGGACCCGGGCCGACCACGGGTTCTCCGATGTGGACCCTGACGATCATTTCGATGTCGCGGTGGCGTGGATGGTGGAGGTGGGGCTCACCACCGGAACCGGGGTCGACACCTTCTCTCCGAGTCGGCCCATGAGTGCTTCGGAACTGTCGGCCCTGCTCGTGCGGCTCGAGGAGACGACTCCGGCGCGGGTGGTGGCGGGGGCGGGTCGAAACCCGACCCAACCGAGCCTCGACGCCATCGACCTCGGTGAGTTCATCAGCAGGGGCGAGTTCGCATCTGTCTTGAGGGGGTGGTTGGTAAAGTGATTCTGTAGATGTAATCTCAATTACATGATTACACACTTGCAGGAACGAGAGAACGATGAACACTACAAGGACACGACGCAACGACTGGGCGAGGGCTGAAATGGCCGGCCGAGGACGAGGTAGAGGACGCAGCCGACGCCACGTCGAGCCCCCCGAGGTGACCCCGGCCCAGCTCGAGGCATGGTTCGCCGGCAACCTCCCCGACGACTGGTTCACCGAACCGGTGGTGGTGAAGTTCGACCGAGACGAGCTGATCGTCACCGGTGAGCTCGCCACGCCGAAGTTGGATGCCGATGGCGACGCGGCGGCCGCCGCTCAGGCTCGGATTGCAGCCTTTCGCGAGAGCACCCGCGGTGAGCGCATGGAGATCGCCGAGAGGGCCCAGGCGCTGTTCCTCCGTCGGGTTTCGTGGGCGGCGACGTGTGGCGATCAGTCCGTGAGCTTCACCACCGCCAACGTCCCGGTGATGACCAGGCTGAGCATGGAGGAGCGAACCGTTCTCGACACCCTCATCGATGCGGGAGTGGCGCGTAGCCGCAGTGACGCCGTCGGATGGTGCGTACAACTGGTCGCTGAGAATGAGTCGGAGTGGATCGACAAGCTCCGCGATGCGATGGAAGGGCTCACCGAGATCCGCGACCAGGGGCCCGAGAGCCGCGACTAAGCGAGATAGTTCGAAAACACATCGCCCGATCCCGGTGATCCAGCCCACTCGCGGGTAGCCTCTCGGCGCCGGGAAGCACCTGCTTCCCCGGTTTTGTTCTGCCCAAAAACACCTGAGTAGGCTCACACCTCGTGTCGGATTTTCTCCGCAGCTATCTCACTGTCGCGATCTTTGGTCTTGTCGGTTTCGCCCTCGTCGGCGCCTTCCTCGGCCTGGGTCGACTTCTGCGACCCGACAAGCCCAACCTCGCCAAGACCGAGGCCTACGAATCAGGCGTCGATCCCACCGGCGACATGTGGTCGCAGTCCAACATCCGCTACTACATCTTCGCCCTGCTCTTCGTCATGTTCGACGTCGAGGCCGTGTTCATCTTCCCGTGGGCAGCGCGGCTCGAGGCCTATGAGATCTTCGGTCTCATCGAGATGGCGATCTTCATCTTCATCCTGCTCCTCGGACTCCTCTACGCATGGCGCAAGGGAGTGCTCAAGTGGGTCTAGTCGAATCAGGGAAGATCCCGAAGGGCATCACCACCCTGCTCAACATGAGCCGCAAGTACTCCATGTGGGTCTACCAGTGGGGCCTCGCGTGCTGTGCCATCGAGATGGGCGCGGCGTTCGCGTCGCCCCGCTACGACGTGATGCGCCTCGGCGTCATCCCCTTGCCGGCCAGCCCCCGTCAGGCCGACCTTCTCGTGGTGTCGGGCACCGTCACCGACAAGATGGCACCCTCGGTGAAACGCCTCTACGAGCAGATGCCCGAGCCCAAGTACGTGATCTCCATGGGATCGTGCGCCAACTGTGGCGGCCCCTACTGGGATTCATACTCCGTCACCAAGGGTGTCGATCAGATCGTGCCGGTCGACGTCTACGTGCCGGGCTGCCCGCCCCGCCCCGAGGCACTGCTCGAGGGCATCGTCATGCTCCAGGAGCGAATCCAGAACGAAGACATGGCAGAGCGTTGGAGGGGTGAGCCGATTGTCATCGACTGACACCCCCACCGACGCTGAAGAGAAGGTCGCCGCCGACCACGCGCGTAATGATCTGGTGGCCCGACTCACCGCCCACCTCGGCGACGGCTTCATCGACTCCCACCTCGTCGCCGGCGACGATCTCTGGGTTCGAGTGTCTCGCGACTCATGGGTCGAGGCCGCCTCGTTCGCCAAGACCAGCCTCGGGTTCGCCTACTTCAGCTTCCTGTCCGGTATCGACTGGATGCCCTCGCCGTTCGGTCGAGACATGGACGCCCAAGTCGACCTCCAACTCGACGGAAGCGATGAAGAGTCTTCGGGCGACGACGACACCGACTCCTCCGCGATCGAATCAGGAGTGGCGGGAGGCGACACCCGCTTCCAGGTCTTCGCTCGCCTCAACGATGTGGTGAACGGTCTCGGAATCACTTTCAAGGTCGACATCCCCGACCACGACCTGAGCGTGCCGAGCTGGGTCGGCGTCTACCCCGGGGCCAGTTGGCACGAGCGCGAATGCTGGGAGATGTACGGCATCGACTTCATCGATCATCCCGGCCTTCGCCACCTGTATCTGCCCGGAGAGTTCGAAGGCAATCCCCTGCGCAAGGACTACCCCCTGCTGGCGCGGCGGATGAAGCCGTGGCCCGGCATCGTCGACGTCGAGCAAATGCCCGACGACGACACCGATGCCGACGACAGCGCCGGGGGTGAAGCGTGACCGCCATCAGTGATCGCGAGAAGCTCTCCTACATCGCGGCCCAGGCCGCCGACGCCCGCCTCAACCTGGAGCTCGAAACCGAGGGCATGACCCTCAACCTCGGCCCCCAGCACCCCGCCACCCACGGAACCCTGCGAATCATCGCCAAGCTCGATGGTGAGCAGGTGATCTCGGCCGAGCCGGTGATGGGCTACATGCACCGGGGCTACGAGAAGTTGGCCGAGGTTCGCACCTATCCCCAGGTCACCGCCCTGGTGAATCGCATCGACTGGGTGGGCAGCTTCGCCAACGAGGTGCCTTTCATCCTCGCGGCCGAGAAGCTGATGGAAGTGGAGGCGCCGCCTCGCGCCCAGTGGATCCGTACCGCCCTTTTCGAGATGAGCCGGGTCGCCAACATCTCACTGTTCCTCGGCGACATGGCGCTCCAACTCGGTGCCACCACCCCCGCATTCTTCGCGTTCCGCGATCGTGAGCACGTGCTCAACCAGATCGAGGCGGTCACCGGCGGACGTTTCCACCCCAACTTCGACCGCATCGGCGGCCTCAAAGACGACTTGCCCGCCGGTTGGATCACCGAAACCAAGCGGGCCATGAGAAAGATGCGCCAGTTCTGCGACGAGATGGAGCAGCTGGTCCTCGGCAACGAAATCTTTGCCGCTCGCTCCCGCGGCATCGGCGTGATTCCCGCCGACATCGGGCTGTCCTACGGGCTCTCGGGTGCCAACATCCGCAGCTCCGGGGTCGACTGGGACACGCGGCGCGACAACCCCTGCGGACTCGTCCACAGCGAGCTCGATTGGAAGGTGTGGACCCACCCCGACGGTGATTCGTTCGCCCGCTTCTGGGTGCGGCTCCAGGAGGTGCGCGAGAGCACCAAGATGATCGATCAGCTGCTCGATGGTCTGCCGTCGGGCCCGATCATGGCCAAGGTCCCCCGCATCATCAAGGTGCCGGCCGGTGAGGCGTATGTGGAGACCGAGAACCCTCTCGGAGTGATGGGTTACTACGTGATTTCCAAGGGCGATCTCGTGCCTTACCGGGTGAAGATCCGTTCGGCGTCGTTCTCCAACATCTCGATCGCTCCGTGGCTGCTCAAGGGTGTGTACGTGCCCGACATCATCACGATCCTGGCGAGCCTCTATTTCATCCTGGGAGACATCGACCGGTGATCGACGCCACGATCCTCCTCGGCGAACTCGCCTATTGGCAGCAGACCTCCCTCCGGGTGGTCGGTGGTCTCGCCGCGGTATTGCTCATAGCCGGCACCCTGGTCTACCTGCACCTGTTCAAGCTGGTCTCGTTCATGCAGAGCCGGCTCGGCCCCATGGAAGCCGGCCCGTTCGGTTCGCTCCAGTTGCTGGCCGAGGTGGGCAAGTTTCTCCAGAAGGAAGACCTCGTCCCCCGCAAGGCCGACCGGTTCGTTTTCCTCGCGGCGCCCTTCGTGGTGCTGGTGTCCACCTTCCTGCTGGTGGTGGTGGTGCCCTGGGGCCCCGACGCCTGGTTCGTCGATTCCGACATCGGCATCTATCTCGCCATGGCCGTCTCGTCGGTGTCGGTCATCGGCATCCTCATGGCCGGCTGGGGTTCGGCCAGCAAGTACTCCCTGCTCGGTGGCCTGAGGGCCACCGGTCAGCTCATCGCCTACGAACTCCCCCTGATCCTCGCGGTGATCGGTGTGGTGATCCAGGCCGGCACGATGAACATGCAACTCATCGTCACCGCCCAGGCCGACGGAGCGATCTTCGGCTGGGACGGCATCGGCAACCCCTACATCCTCACCCAGGGGGTCGGCTTCCTCCTCTTCATGATCGCCATGCAGGCCGAGCTCACCCAGACACCGTTCGACATGCCCATAGCGGAATCGGAGCTCGTCACCGGCTACATGACCGAATACTCCGGCATGCGGTTCCTGCTCTTCTTCATCGGTGAGTTCGCCACCGCCGGAGTGTTCTCGGCGATCGCCGCGGTGTTGTTCCTGGGCGGCTGGTACGTGCCCGGTATCGACTCCGACGACAACATCTTGAACGTGATCGGACCACTGGTGATGCTCACCAAGGTGGTGGGGCTCACCTTCCTGGTGTTCTGGTTCCGTTTCACCTTCCCCCGCTTCCGCGAAGACCAACTCCAGAAGCTGGCCTGGAAGGTTCTCATTCCGGTAGCTCTCGCCAACATCGTGGCGACGGGCATTCTCAAGGTCGCCTTCTAGGAATCGCATGGCACTCGTACCCGGACTCATCAAAGGCCTCGGCGTCACCGGCGGCACCCTGCTGCGCACGGTGTTCCCCGACGGCTGGAAAAAGCCGATCCCCAACCCGGTCAAGGGTGCGGAGACGGTGCAGTACCCCCACGAAAAAGAGGCACCTCCGCCCCGGGCCCGCGGTGTCATTGCGCTCCACGAGGAGAATTGCACGGCGTGCATGTTGTGTGCCCGTGAATGCCCCGACTGGTGCATCTACATCGAGGGCCACAAGGAGAAGGCGCCGCCCCGTAGAGCCGGTGGCAAGCCTCGCCAGGTCAACGCACTCGACCGCTTCGACATCGACTACGCCCTGTGCATGTACTGCGGTATCTGTGTTGAGGTGTGCCCCTTCGAGGCCCTTTTCTGGAGCCCCGAATACGAGTTCTCCGAGCCCCGAATCGCCGATCTGCTCCACGACAAGTCTCGCCTGGCCGAGTGGATGGAGACGGTGCCCGACTTCGAGGCCTACGAGGCCGGTGCGGAAACCAAGGTGAAGAAGGTGCCGCCCACATGAGCGCCCTCTTCGCCGCGGCCTCCGCCGATGCCGACATCTACGTCGCCCAAAACGTCTTCTTCGGGCTGATAGCGATCACGATGATCTGGGCTGCCCTGAGAGTGGTCACCACCTCCAACGTGGTCCACGCCGCCCTGTGGCTGGTCGTGGTGCTGGGCGGGGTCGCCGTACAGTTCCTCTTCCTCGGCGCCGAGTTCGTAGCTGTCACCCAGGTGCTGGTCTACATCGGCGCGGTGATCGTGTTGTTCCTCTTCGGTGTGATGCTCACCCGTGCCTCGATGGGCGCCGACGAGTCGGTCGCGCGAGAGAAGCGCACCATGGCGACGGTCACCGCCGTGTTGCTCTTCGCGGTGATGGCCGTGGCCCTCATCGACTCCTTCGAAGATGTCCGGCTCGTGATCGACGAGCCCCAGTCCACCACCCTGGTGAGCGACTCGATCTTCTCCCAGTACATCGTGCCGTTCGAGGCGGTGTCGGTGCTCCTACTCGCCGCCCTCGTCGGGGCCATCGTCGTGGCGCGGAGGGACTGAGATGCTCCTCAACCAGTTCCTGGTGCTCGCGGCGATCCTGTTCTGTATCGGCGTCTACGGCGTGCTCGTTCGCAAGAACGCCATGCTCGTGTTGATGTCGGTCGAACTGATCCTCAACGCCGTCAACATCAACCTCGTGGCCTTCGGAGCCCTCAACGATGATGTGGGCGGTTCCGTGTTTGCCCTGTTCACGATCGCGGTTGCCGCTGCCGAAGTTGGCATCGGTCTCGCCATCGTCTTGCTCATGTACCGCAACCGCCGCAGCATCGACCTCTCCGAGGCCGACATGCTGAAGGGCTGAGGTCGCCGTGACTCTGTCTGTTCTCGCCGCTGAAGCTGTCTCCGGGGGCTCGAGCGTCGTCCACGATGCCAACTGGTTCCTCGAGAACGCCTGGCTCATACCCTTGTTGCCGGCCGTCTCTTTCCTACTGATCTTGTTCTTCGGCAAGCGCATGCCCAAGCAGGGAGCCGAGATCGGCATCGCTGCGGTCGGCCTCTCCCTGATCCTGGCCGTGCTCACCGGCTTCGCCTGGCTCGACCATCGCGACAACTTCGAGGTGCCCGGCACCGAAGAGCACGCCCTGGTGGTGGAGGCCGACGGATCGGCCGGGTCAGATGAGCTCACGCTCACCGCGGCTGCCGAGGAAGAGTCCGACGAACATGCCGAGACCGACGAGCATGCCGACGAGGGCCACGAGGCGAGCCACCCCTACGTGGCGGTGCAGAACTCCACCCAATGGCTCCAGTCGGGTGGCATCGAATTCAACGCCGGCATCCTCGTCGACGGCTTGTCGGTGATGATGCTCTTCATGGTGTCGCTGGTGTCGCTGCTGGTGCACATCTACTCCACCGACTATGTGGGTGGCGATCGTCGCTACACCCATTTCTTCGCCTTCTTGTCGTTGTTCACGGCCTCGATGCTCTTCTTCGTGGTCAGCGACAACATCTTGCAGATGATCGTGGGCTGGGAACTGGTGGGCGTCTGCTCCTTTGTGCTCATCGGCCACTGGTGGGAGGAGAAGCCCAACTCCGATGCCGCACTCAAGGCCTTCCTCACCAACCGGGTCGGCGATATCGGCCTCCTGGTCGGCATGATCACCCTGTTCTTCGCGGCGGGCGGGGGCCTCACCTTCGACACGATCACCATCAACTCCGAGATCGTCGCCGGCAATGTCAGCCACACCGCACTCGTTGTGGCTGCGGCCAGCCTCATGGCCGCGGTGATGTCGAAGTCGGGTCAGTTCATACTCCACACCTGGCTGCCCGACGCCATGGCCGGACCCACGCCGGTATCGGCGCTCATCCATGCCGCCACCATGGTTGTGGCCGGCATCTTCATGGTGGCCCGGCTCTATCCCGTGTTCTTCGAGGGCATGCAGATCGGCGGGTCGAGCATCAACCTGCTGGCCACGGTGGGCGCGATCACCCTCGTGTTCGGTGGCCTCCTCGCCTTCGTTCAAGACGACATCAAGAAGGTGCTGGCCTACTCCACGGTGAGCCAGCTCGGTTACATGGCGATGGCGCTCGGCGTCGGTGCCTGGACCGCGGCGGTGTTCCACCTCTTCACCCACGCCTTCTTCAAGGCCAACCTCTTCCTCGGATCGGGGTCGGTCGCTCACGCGGTGCACAGCTTCGACATGAAGAAAGACATGGGCGGCATGCGCAAGTTCATGCCCAAGACCTACGTCACCTTCATCATCGGCTCCCTCGCTCTCGCCGGCATCTTCCCCCTGGCCGGTTTCTGGTCGAAGGACGAGATCCTGGTGGGCACCGGTGGTTGGGGCCTGTTCGGAGGCACCGGCGGCAACGGCGCCTACACCTTCCATCTCACCATGGGCATGATCGGCGCCGGCCTCACCGCGGCCTACATGACCCGCGCCATCTATCTCACCTTCCACGGCGAATACCGCGGCGGACACCACGATGAGGCTCATGGCGAGGATGCCGACCACGACGACGCCCACGCCCATGGCGACCCCCACGAGTCGGGGCCGCGAATCCTGGTGCCCCTCTACATCCTTTCGGGCTTCGCCATCTTGGCCGGGCTCCTCAACCTGCCCAGCGGATTCCAGCTCGTCCCCGACTCCTGGCAGGAGCGCTTCGGTCACTTCATCGAACCGGCCGGTGCGTCGTACTTCCCGGTGATCGGCCATGGCGGGCCCAGCTGGTCGCTCGCCATCGTCTCAAGCGCCATTGCCGTGGGCGGCGGGTTGTTTGCCTTCTACTACTACTTCGTGCGTGTCGATCGCATGAGCAAGCAGCTCGGCGAATCGCTCACCGGCCTACCCGACGGTCTCACCAGCCGAAACAGCCTGGCTCGAGTGGGCCACAAGGTGTTGGTGGAGAAGTACTACCTCGACCATCTCTACACCGGCGTGATCGCCGGCTTCACCAAGGGCCCCCTCGCCCGCGCCGCCTACTGGGTCAACCAAAACGTGATCGACCGTGCGGTCGACACCGCCGGCACCACATCGGTGCGCGCCGGGCGGGTCATCTACGACAGGATCGACCAGGGCGCGATCGACGGCTTGATCGACGGCACCGGCAAGGCATCCGATGCATCGGGTCAGGGTCTGCGCCACATCAACTCCGGCAAGGTCCAGAACTACGCCGCCATCCTCTTCGCCGGTGCGGCGCTGCTGGCCGGTGCCTTCATCATCATCCTCGCTCTCTAGCTCTCATTCTCAAATGCATCTTCGACTCAAATTTCTGACTGGTAACCGGGAACAACACACATGACCGATTTCCTCAACGACTGGGGCCTCACCGCCATCACATTCGTGCCGCTCGCCGGCGCCTTGGTGATGATGCTCATCCCGAGAGACAACGAGGGGGCCCACAAGCAGATCTCGCTGGGCGCCTCGCTGCTGGCGCTCGCCCTTGGCGTGGTGCTGCTCTTCGACTTCGATTACGGCTCGGCGGGATCTCTCCAGTTCGTCACCGACGAGAAGTGGATCGAGGTAATCAACTCGCGCTACATCCTCGGTCTCGACGGGATGTCGCTGCCCCTGATGGCACTCACGGTGTTGGTGATGCCCCTGGTGTTCATCTATTCGTGGAACCACATCCCCGAGCCGGGCAACGGCAAGGCCTTCCTCATCTTGATGCTCATCCTCGAGACGGGCATGATCGGCACCTTCGTAGCCCAGGACCTCATCCTCTTCTTCGTCTTCTTCGAGGTCGTCCTGCTCCCGATGTTCTTCATGATCGCAGTGTGGGGTGGCCCCAACCGTCGCTACGCATCGCTGAAGTTCTTCTTGTTCACCCTGTTCGGCTCGGCCCTCATGCTGCTCGGCTTCCTGGCCCTGTTCTTCTTGTCGAAGGACCCCGCCACCGGAGAGTTGCTGCGCACCTTCGACATGAGGGCGCTCACCGACGTCGCCGGTGCCGGAATCGTGAGGTCGTCCCAGCTGCTCATCTTCGGCGGCATGTTCCTCGGGTTCGGCATCAAGGTGCCCTTGTTCCCGTTCCACACCTGGCTCCCCGACGCCCACACCGAAGCACCCACCCAGGGCTCGGTGATCCTGGCCGCGATCCTGTTGAAGCTCGGCACCTACGGCTTCATCCGCATCGCCATCCCGATGCTGCCCGAAGCGGCCGAAGCCTGGGCTCCCTGGATCGGCCTGCTCGCCGTGATCGGAATCATCTACGGAGCGCTCGGGTGCCTGGCCCAGACCGACATGAAGCGACTCATCGCCTTCTCCTCGGTCGCTCATATGGGCTTCGTGATGCTCGGCATCGCCACCCTCACCGACTTCGGCATCAACGCCGCCATCTTCGGCATGGTCGCCCACGGCTTGATCACCGGCATGCTCTTCTTCGTGGCCGGTTCGGTGAAGGAGCGCTACCACACCCTCGACATCGGCCGTCTGGGAGGCATGCTCATACAGGCCCCGCGCCTCGGCTGGATCCTCGGATTCATCACCATGGCCTCGCTCGGTCTGCCCGGATTGGCCGGATTCTGGGGCGAGTTCCCCGCGATCCTGGCTGCCTATCAGCCCGCCAACGGCATCCCGGTGGAGACCTTCCGCACCTACATGGTGATTGCTGCGGTGGGCACCGTGCTCGCGGCCGGCTATCTGCTCTGGCTCCTCCAGCGCACCGCCATGGGCGAACCCTCAGAGGAGTTCGCCGACGACCCCAACATCACCGATGTGAGCCGCATCGAATGGATCGCGTGGACCCCCATGCTCGCTCTGATCCTGGTCTTCGGTGTGGCTCCCGGGCTCATCTTCGAGATCACCGATCCGGCCGTGGTCGAGTCGCTCAACAACTGCTTGCAGCTCCCCGCGGGCTGCGAGGGTGTAGCCGAAGCCACCCAGGCCGCGTTCGGGGGCTGATCCGAGATGCTCGCCCTGCTCGCCCAGCAAGTCCCAGACTTTGTCCGACCGGACATCGACTGGCACGCGGCTGCTCCGGAGCTCACCCTCCTGACCTTTGGCGCGCTCGTCACCATGATGGACATCGTGTGGCTGGAGAAGGGGCGCAAGCTCACCTCCATAGTGGCTTCCATCGGACTCCTCGCCACGATGGTCCCCATCATCACCCTGGCCGTCGACGGAGCCGATCGGTCGATGTTCGGCGGGGCGTTCGTCGTCGACGACTACGCCCTGATCATGAAGGCGGTGTTCATCCTCACCGGCTATGTCGTGATCCTGCTCAGCACCAACTACATCGCTGAGGGCGACTACTGGGAAAACGAATACTACGGCCTCCTGCTGAGCTCGATCCTCGGCATGATCCTCATGGCGTCGGCCCGCGACCTGATCACGATCTTCGTTGCCCTCGAGCTGCTGTCGATTCCCGCCTACATGCTGGCCACCTGGCGAAAGCGCGACCTCAAGAGCAACGAGGCGGGCATGAAGTACTACCTGATGGGTGTGTTCGCCTCCGCGATCATGCTCTACGGCATGTCGCTGCTCTACGGAGGCTCGGGTTCAACCCTGCTCACCGATATCAACGAGTCGATCAGCGGGCCCGGTGATCCGTCGGCGGTGGTGGTGCTCGGCATCATCTTCGTGATCGTCGGCTTCGCCTTCAAGGTTTCGGCGGTTCCATTCCACACCTGGGCCCCCGACACCTATGAGGGTGCACCCACCCCGATCACCGCCTTTCTCTCGGTGGCATCGAA
The DNA here is from genome assembly GCA_029263215.1 of Acidimicrobiales bacterium. Classification (GTDB taxonomy): domain Bacteria; phylum Actinomycetota; class Acidimicrobiia; order Acidimicrobiales; family Aldehydirespiratoraceae; genus OFTM10. The sequence goes on along the minus strand of JAJCXY010000116.1, from coordinate 3,569 downwards.
GGCAGCCGGTTTCGTCGCCCTGATGAACATGCTGTTCGTCGGCTTCTTCGGCCGCGACGACGTCTATGAGCCGGTGATCTGGATCCTGGCTGCGCTCTCCATGACCGTCGGCAATCTCATCGCCCTGCGCCAGACCAACATGGTGCGTCTGCTCGCCTACTCAGGCGTGGCCCAGGCGGGCTACATGCTCGCCCCGCTGGCAGTTGCCGGCGACGTGCCCGACTCTGCCCTTGCCGCCACGGTGGGCTATCTCGTGATCTACGCCGCGATGAACCTCGGCGCCTTCGCTGTGGTGATTGCCGTGGCTCGCAAGACCCGAACCGCGGAGATCGACGACTACCGAGGCCTCTTCCACTGGGCCCCCGGCCTCACCGTGGCCATGACCGTGTTCCTCTTCGCTCTCGCGGGTATTCCACCGCTCGGCGGTTGGTGGGCCAAGTTCCGGATCATGGGTGCGGTGATCGAAGCCAACACCGCCGCCGGTGTGGTGATGGGCATCTTCGTGGCCGTCAACTCGGTGATCGCGCTCTACTACTACGCCCGGATCGGCGTGAAGATGTGGGCCGAGCCCGCCCCCGACGACGACACCGCCCCGGTGCGGGTCCCGGTGTCGCTCACCTCGGCTCTCGTGCTCACCGCCGCTGCCACCATCGCTTTCGGTGTGCTGCCCGGTCTGGTCGGAGAAGTCACCAAGGTGAGCCTGCTCGCCGGGGTCGGCGGCTGACTTTCGCGATGGATGCCGCGCCGCTCCCTGAACGGCTGCGGCGCAGAATCGTCGAGACGGGTCCGTTGTCGGTGTCGGCTTTCGTCGACGCGGCCCTCTACGACCCGACCGGCGGGTTCTACACCTCGGGCGGTAGGGCCGGGCGCCGCGGCGACTTCCTCACCGCTCCGGAGGTCGGGCCTCTTTTCGGAGCCGTCATCGCCCGGGCCCTCGACAGCTGGTGGGAAGCGGCGGGACGGCCAGAAGTGTTCGCGGTGGTGGAGTACGGAGCCGGGCCCGGTGCCCTCACTCGCTCGGTGCTCGCGGCCGAACCGGCCTGCCTCGTGGCGGGGGCGCTCACCTGGACCATGGTGGAGCGGTCTGAATCCCAGCGCGCCCAGCACCTTGTTCACGACGCGGTCGAGAGTGTTGCCGCGCTGGCTCCCGATGCGGTCGGTGCCTCGGTTGTTCTCGCCAACGAGCTTCTCGACAACCTGCCTTTCGACATCGTCGAGCTCAGCGCCGATGGCTGGCACGAACTGGTGGTCGATGTCGGCCCCGATGGTCGGTTCGTCGAGCGGATGGGTCGCCGGGTCGAACTACCGACCCCGATCCCGGAAGCATCTATCGGTGCCCGCCTACCGGTACAGGGAGCGGCGCGCCAATGGGTTGCCCAGATGCACCGGCGTCATCCCGACGCTCGCATCGTGGTGTTCGACTACTGCGCCACCAGCGCTGAGCTGTTGGAGCGTGGGCAGGGTTGGCTGCGGACCTTTCGCCGCCACGACGATGCCCGCCCGTGGCTCGACGATCCGGGCTCGACCGACATCACCAGCGACATTGATCCGGCTCAGCTACAGCTCGACCACAAGGCGAGCTCGGTGCGATCTCAGGCCGAGTTCCTGAAGGCGCATGGAATCGACGATCTGGTGGACCAGGGCCGGGCCGCGTGGGCCGAGGGATCTCATCGCGGCGACCTCATCGCCGTTCGGGGCCGCAGCCGCGTGACGGAGGCCGAGGCACTGCTCGACGGCGCGGGGATGGGCGCGTTCTCGGTGTTGGAGTGGCGGGCCTAGAGCGACTGGCGCACGACAGCCCCGTACACTCCATGCCATGACCGTCACGGAGCGCGCGCCCCTCACCCGACGTCGGGTTGCCGATGCTGCGCTTGATCTGATCGACGCCCAGGGACTCGATGGCCTGAGCATGCGCAAGCTCGGAGCGTCGCTCGGGGTCGAAGCGATGTCGCTCTACAACCACGTGTCCAATAAGGACGACCTGCTCTTCGCGGTGACCGACGAACTCTATGTGGAGATCCTCGCCAGCTACGGCGAGCCGTCCGGCGACTGGCGGGCCAAGGCTCGCCGCATGGCCGCGGGCTATGTCCATATCGCCGGCGAGCACCCGAATGCGATCCCTCTGCTGGTGGAGCGGCCGGTGTCGACTCCCCGAGGCCAGGAGTTCATGAGCCGGGTAGTGGCGATATTCGACGATGTCACCGACGACATGCGCCTTGCCGCCCTGGCTTTCTCGGTGGCATCGAGCTGGGTGGTGGGCACCCTGGTGCAAGAACAGAACATGGTGCGCCATCTCGCGCTGGAGGCCACACCCTCCGTGCCTGAATCGGAGGATCCCGCCCTGGCTCGGTTCCGAGAGGCCTACGCGAGCCTCTTATCGAGCGAGGAACGAGTGGTCGACGGACTCGAAGCGGTGCTCGACGGCATCGAGCGCCGCTACTTCTCCACCTGATCAGGTTCGGTTCGAGGGGGTGCCGGGGGAGGGGCGGAGAGTGAGCGCTTCCGGTTGCGGCGCCAGATCCACACTCCGATGAGGGCGAACGGGCTGAACGGTAGGGCCGCGCCGAGCGCCAGCAGCAGGATGCTGCCGATGGTGGCGAGGGCCGCGACTGCTCCGGAGAAGGCATCGAAGAACCCGGGAAGGGGCTCATCGGAGTCGGCCAGCAGCACGGCGTCGGAGCGAGCCGACACCTCGGCGTCGGGGTTGTCGTCGGGCGTGGCGGTGGCGACCACATCGAGGAACAGGCCGTTGCGGGCATCGCGGCGGCGCACCCGACCATCGTCGAGGTCGAGCTCAACGATCGCCACCACCCGATCTCCGGGACCGAGCAGGGAGAGTTCGCCGCTGCGGATCGTGAAGTCGGCGGTGCGCAGGCGCAGCGCCTCTGATTCGATCTCGAGGTCGATGAGGTCGGCATCGCCTACGTTTTCGATCTCGATGCACCACACTGCGGATCCGTCGCGCGATGTGGCCAGCTCAGCAGAGCCGGGGCAGGAGGCCGCCTCGTCGTCGCCGAGCCAACTCTCCACCGCCAACTCCGCGGGCAGGGTTTCGATCCCCTTCTCGGTGATCGTGACGGTGATGGTGGCCAGGCTCACCTGGTCACGCAAGGTGCGGAGCTGACCCCTGAGGGTCTCCAGGGTGGTCTCGCGATCGAGGAGCTGTCGCTCCAGATCGGCGATGATGTTGACGTCTCCGGCGCCCTCTAGAAAGCCCCTGAGCCGAAGCACGCTCGCCTCCGATGTTGTGATCCGGCTTTCGAGATCAACCACCCGATCGGTTACGTCGTCGGCGGAGATGGTCTGGTCGACCAGCTCGCCTACGCCCGCCAGTTGCTCGAGCGCGGTGTCGAAATCTTCGGGCAGGATCTTGAAGGTGAGCACGGTGCGCGGTGTGGGGTCGACGGTGGTGCTCTGGCCGAACACGATTCCGCCCAGGCTCTGCACGATCAGGGTGGCTTCTCGGCCCGCGGCGGCCACATCGGCCACCTCAACACCGATCGTGGCCCGAAACACGATGTCGCGTCCGATGTCGGCGCCGGTGAGAGCGGTGGGAACGGCAAGGCCGG
>JAJCXY010000115.1 GCA_029263215.1 Acidimicrobiales bacterium | reverse complement strand
AGCTGCTGGATCTGTTCGGTGCCTTCGAAGATGTCGTAGATTTTCGCATCGCGGTGCCAGCGCTCGACCGGGTACTCACGGGTGAAGCCGTAGCCGCCGAGGATCTGCATGGCCCGTTCAGTCGACCACACCGCCACTCGGCCGGCCTTCAGCTTGGCCATCGAGCCCTCGGCGTTTTCGAACTTCCCGTTCTTGCCGAGCCAAGCGGCCCGCCAGGTGAGGAGGCGAGCAGCGTCGATCTCGGTGGCCATGTCGGCAAGCATGAAAGCGAGCGACTGGTTCATGATGATCGGCCGTCCGAACGCATGGCGTTCCTTGGCGTATTCGAGGGAGTACTCGTAGGCGGCCCGAGCGACACCGATTGCCTGGGCGGCTACCGCTGGACGGGTCGACTCGAAGGTCTGCATCGCGGCCTGGGAGTTGCCTTTCTTCCCTTCTCGGACCCGGGCGAGACGCTCGTCGAGCTTTTCCTTGCCGCCCAGCAGGCAGCTGCCGGGCACGCGAACATCGTCGAGCACGACCTCAGCAGTATGGGAGGCGCGGATGCCGTGCTTCTTGTACTTCTGCCCCATCGACAGGCCCTTGGTGCCGGGAGGCACGACGAAGCTGGCGTGCCCCTTGGATCCGAGCTTGGGATCGACCACTCCCACCACCACATGGACATCGGCAATTCCACCATTGCTGATCCAGGCCTTGGTGCCGTTGAGGACCCACTCGTCGGTGGCCTCGTCGTAGACCGCGCTGGTGCGATAAGCGTTGACATCGGAACCGGCGTCGGGCTCTGACGCGGCAAAGGCCCCGAGTGCCATCTTTTCGGGCGTGCCGTAACACTGAGGCACCCACTCCATCATCTGGTCGGTGGTACCGGAAGCAGCAATACCGGCCGCCGCCAGTCCTGTGCCCATGATGGCCATACCGATTCCGGCGTCGCCCCAGAACAACTCCTCGATGACCACGGGCAAGGTGAGTCCGGTGGGATCGTTCATCATGGCTTCGGCCATGAACTCCCACCCGTAGAGGCCGATTTCGGCGGCCTGCTGAACTATCGGATACGGGTGCTCTTCGCGCTCGTCCCATTCCTCGGCGGCAGGACGGATCACATCTACGGCGAACTCGTGAACCCACTTCTGAAGCTGGTGCTGATCTTCGTTGAGCTCGATGGAGAACTCAGGCATGATTGCCTCCGTTGGTTACTGGTCGGTAACAATCGTAAACATATCCATCGGCAGAATCTTCCACAACCGTGAGAGATCACACCCCGGCCTTGATTCTGAGGCGACTTCGTTCGATAGGAACGGCAATGTCTTCTGCAGGTGAGCAGCGCTCTCGAAGTCGCCACATCGTGATTGCCGTGTTGGCCGCGTTGTTGGTCGGCGCCGCCGCGGCCGCCGCGACGCTCATCACCGATGAGTGGACCGACATCGCGGTGATCGCCGCACCCACCCTGATGGCGGGCATCGCCGCTCCCCTTCTCGCCCACCGATTTCGCGCCGTCCCTCTCCACCTGGCCAATCTCGCCACCGCCGAGAAGCTCGGCCAGACCGAGCGCGAGCTCACCAGTGAACGAGAGCAACGGGCCGCCCTACGAGAACTCGACCGTGGCCTCGACCAGGCCGCCACCGAGGCCGATGCCATCGAACTCATCCGCACCTCGTTCAGTACCCGTCTCAGCGGAGTTCCTCTTGAACTCCACCTCATCGACGTGACCGACCCGATCCTCACCCTCGCGGTGGCAACCGGAGACCACGAGGTCAAGACCCCCGAGCGAACATCGCCGTGGGACGCACTCGCGGCCCGCACCAACGCCACCCTCGTCTACGACACGACCGACCGCCTCGACGTGTGCAGCCACCTGAGGTCGCGAATCACCAATCCGATGTCGGCGGTGGCCGTTCCGCTCAACGCCACCGGCCGCCTCCTCGGAGTGCTCTATCGGCTCGCCCCCGAAGGCCAGGAGACGAGCCAGAACGAGATCACCTATCTCGAGGACGTCGCCGGCGTGATCGCAGCCCGCATCGCCGTGCTCCGCACCGTCGTCGGAGGCTCGCGTGCCGACGCGGTCGACCGCCTTACCGGTCTTCCCGACCGCGGTGCCATGCAGGAACGCGTACTTCACCTCCTGAAAGATCGACAGCCGTTCAGCGTCGCCGTCGCCGACATCGATCACTTCGGTCAGCTCAACGAAACCCACGGCCATGCGGCAGGCGACTCGGCCCTCAAGACCCTCGCCCTGGTCGCCCGGCGCGCCGTGAGACCGGAGGACGCGGTGGGTCGCATCGGCGGCGACGAGTTCCTCTTCATCCTTCCCCGCACCCAACCCGACGACGCCACCCGAGCTTTCGAGCGACTCCGTGAGGAACTCGTGCTGGAGCACTCGACCGGCGATGGTACGCCGTTCACACTCTCGATCGGAGTGATCGGATCAACTGCCGGAGGATCGATCGAGGAGATCCTCCAACGCGCGGCGGGTGCTCTCGACCACGCCAAGAGCCAGGGCGGCAACCGGGTGGTCGTCGCTCAGCGGACCAACTCCAAGTCGTGATCTGAACTGGCGGGTCGGAGTCTGGCATCCCTGCTGCCAGACTTCCTGCCGTGCCCACCACAACCCGCCGAGCCGCAGTGGCGGCCGGCGTTCGCCGTATCTTCCCACTGACGATCATCGCTGGTCCGTTCGGACTGATCTACGGCGTCACCGCTGTCGAGAACGGCATCAGCAGCTTCGACGCGATCCTCGGCTCGTTTCTGATCATGGGAGGAGCAGCCCAGATCGCCCTGGTGGAGCTCATCGGGGAAGAGGCCTCATGGGGGGTGGCGGTCAGTACCGCCCTGATCATCAATCTGCGCTTCGCTCTCTACTCCGCCACGATCGCTTCGTCCTTCGCCGAGTTCCCGAAGCGATGGCGCTTTCCGCTCACTCACGTCCTCACCGACCAGGCCGCTGTGACCTCGCTTATGGAGTTCGAGACCCAACGCGATCCGTTCTACCGACTCTGGTTCTTCATCGGTTCCGCCGCCTTCTTCGTGTCACCCTGGTTGATCGGCACCACGATCGGGGCGCTGGTTGGCGGCGAGATCAGCGACGGATGGCAGCTGGGCTTCGCTGTGCCAGCCACGTTCATCGCCCTGCTCGTACCGTCGATCAAGAACCGGCCGATGCTCGTGGCCGCCGTAGTTGGCGGCTCGGTTGCTGTCGCAGGCAGCTTCCTCCCCAACGGCCTCAACATCATCGCCGGCGCGTTCAGCGGCATCGCCGCGGGGGTCCTCGCTTCGCCCTCACCGGAGCCGGGATCGTGAGCCCCCTCACCCAGATCCTCCTCGCCGGCCTCGGCACCTACCTGATCAGGGTGTCTTTCATCGCCTTCGGCGGACGGCTCCGATCGATCCCACCACGTGTGGAGTTGGCCCTGTCGATGATCCCGCCCGCAGTGTTGGCATCCATTGCTGCATCGAGCCTTCTGCTCGAAGGCGATGAACTCAGAGGCCTCGACGAATGGCACATAGCGGGGGTCGCCGCGGCCCTGGTGGCCTGGCGCACCAAGAACGTGGCGCTCTGTCTTTCGGTGGGTATGGCAATCGTGTGGGCCATCGGCCCCTGATTCTTCCTGGAACGCTTCCTAGAACTTCACCATCGGTGTGGGTCGGAGCGGGTTCTCGCGAAGGCCACGCACGAAAGCACGGGCCAGAACACGACGAAAGCGGGTTGCGGGGTACTCGCTCACGATGACCCGGTAGGTCTTGCGCGAAACGCCGGGAGACTTGGGTAGCCCGAAGTACACGTCGGTCATGTCGGCCCGCCGGAACGCCTCCACCAGGGGATGCTCATGGCGGGCCTTGCGCACCCGATGATGCTCCTCGATGAGGGCTGTCACGAGCGGGGCATGCTCCTGCTCCTCAGGGGTCAACTCCTGCAGTGCTCGATCGATCGAGGGCTGCAGATAGTCCCAGGTGCCGTCGAGCCAGATCGCGGCGTCGTGGAAGAAGGCCGCCACACCGAGGGGCCGAGCCAATGGGGCGGGGATGTCTTCCTGTAGGGCGATGAGAGCGAGCACCCTGTGTACGTGGTTGCGGTAGGGCTCCCGATCACGCCCGAACCGGTCGCCGCACCGAGCGAAGAGCATCTCGGCGGTGTCGTGGGTCAGACCTGCTTGATCCTCGTTCATCTGCTTGCTCCACGGCGATCTATGAATGTCTCGATGAGTATGCACCTGGTCCCGGCCGGGTCAGTTCGGTCGCCGGTAGCCTCGTCGCTCATATGGACGCGTCCCGCATACCCGACAAGCCCGATCTCACCGGCCTCGAACAGCGGTGGGACGCGGTATGGGAAGCCGACGCCATCTACCGCTTCGATCCGTCGAAGAGCCGTGATGAGGTCTTCTCGATCGACACCCCGCCGCCCACCGTGAGCGGGTCGCTTCACGTCGGCCACGTCTTCTCCTACACCCAAACCGACCTCATTGCCCGCTATCAACGCATGGCCGGCAAGGAGGTGTTCTACCCGATGGGTTGGGACGACAATGGTCTGCCCACCGAACGGCGGGTTCAGAACTATTTCGGCGTTCGCTGCGACCCGTCACTCCCCTACGACTCCGGGTTCTCCGCTCCCGAGGATGCCGGCGACCCGAAGGCGATCAAGAAGCGGCGTGAGATCTCGATCAGTCGCCCCAACTTCATCGAGCTGTGCCACGAGCTCGCGGTGGAAGACGAAAAGGCATTCGAAGGACTGTTTCGCCAGCTGGGTCTTTCCGTCGATTGGTCTCGCACCTACGAGACGATCAACGACCACTCCCGCCGGATCAGCCAGCTCGCCTTCCTCGACAACCTCGCCGACGGCCAGGCCTACCAGGTTGAGGCACCGTCGCTGTGGGACGTCACCTTCCAGACCGCGGTCGCCCAGGCCGAGCTCGAAGACAGGGAACTCCCCGGCGCCTACCACAAGCTTCGCTTCTCGCAGCCCGGCGGCGGCGAAGCGATCTGGATCGACACCACCCGCCCCGAGCTGGTCCCCTCATGTGTGGCCCTCGTGGCCCATCCCGACGACGAGCGCTACCAGCCCCTGTTCGAAGGGGCCACCGTCGTCTCGCCCGTTTTCGGAGTCGAGGTGCCGGTTCTTCCCCACCATCTCGCCGACCCCGAGAAGGGCACTGGCATCGCCATGATCTGTACCTTCGGCGACACCACCGACGTCACCTGGTGGCGCGAACTCGACCTGCCCGTCCGCACCGTTATCGGCCGCGACGGCCGGTTCGCGTCGGACACTCCGGAGTGGATCGTCGATGGCGACGCGGCGGCGGCCTACCAGCGGCTCGCCGGCAAGAAGGTGGCCCAGGCCCAGGAGGAGATCATAAAGATCTTCGTCGAGGCCGAGCAGACCGAAGGCGAGCAGCGCAAGATCACCCACCCGGTGAAGTTCTTCGAGAAGGGCGACAAGCCGCTCGAGATCGTGAGTAGCCGTCAGTGGTACATCCGCAACGGCGGCCGCGACACGGTCCTGCGTGATGCCCTGGTAGCCCGCGGCGACGAGATCAACTGGGTGCCCAGCTACATGCAGTCTCGATTCGCTTCATGGATCGAGGGCCTCAACGGCGACTGGCTGATCTCGCGGCAGCGCTTCTTCGGGGTGCCCATCCCCTTGTGGTACCGGCTCGACTCCGCCGGCGACCCGGTCTGGGACAACCCGCTCACCCCAACCGAAGACCAGCTACCGATGGACCCGTCCACCGACGTACCCGCCGGCTACGACGAGAGCCAGCGAGGTCGAGCCGACGGCTTCATGGGTGAGCCCGACATCATGGACACCTGGGCCACCTCGTCGCTCAGCCCCCAGATCGCGTGTGGCTGGCGAACCGATCCCGCCCTCTACGCCTCCACCTTCCCGATGGACATGCGACCCCAGGGCCACGACATCATCCGCACCTGGTTGTTCTCCAGTGTGGTGCGAGCCCACTTCGACGCCGGCTCCGCTCCATGGCGCAACGCCGCCCTTTCGGGCTGGATCCTCGACCCCGACCGCAAGAAGATGTCGAAGTCGAAGGGCAACGTGGTGGTGCCCACCGCCTTGCTCGATCAGTACGGATCCGATGCGGTGCGCTACTGGGCGGCGTCAGGACGTCCCGGCACCGACACCACTTTCGACGAAGGCCAGATGAAGATCGGTCGACGGCTGTCGATCAAGCTCCTCAATGCCACCAAGTTCGTGCTCGGCTTCGGTGAGGGTGGAACCGACATCAACCCTGCCCTGGTCACCGAGGCGGTCGACCGCTCGATGCTCGATCGGTTGGCCGATCTCGTCGACGATGCCACCACCGCATTCGAGGCGTTCGACTACGCCCGGGCGCTGGAGCGCACCGAGACGTTCTTCTGGTGGTTCACCGACAACCACATGGAACTCGTCAAGGCCCGTTCCTACGGCGAATACGGTCCCGAGCGGGCCGCCTCGGCCCATCACGCGCTACGAATGGCTCTTTCCACGCTCCACCGCCTGTTTGCGCCATTCCTCCCCTTCGTCAGCGAAGAGGTCTGGAGTTGGTGGCAGACCGGTTCCATCCACGTCACCGAGTGGCCCGATACCGCCCAGCTCCGCGACGCTGGCGACGGTATCGGCACCGGCCCGAGCGAGGTTGCCACCGAAGCACTGTCGGTGGTGCGGCGCGAGAAGTCCGAAGCCAAACGCAAGCTGCGCACAGCGGTAGTGTCCGCCACGTTCACCGCTTCGGCCGATCAGCTCACCCTGCTCGATCTGGTGATCGACGACGTGAGGGCCGCCGGAAACATCGCCGCGGTCAGCGAAGGTATCTCCAGTGATGAAGCGGGGATCACGGTGAGTGCCGAATTGGAACCAGAAGCCGAGCAAGATGGCTGACGCCGACCGCAACCGTTGGAACGACAAGTGGGCCGCGTCCGAGATCGGCACCGACCACGGATCACGCATGCTCGATCTGCTCGAGCCATGGTTGCCTGAGGGTGGACGAGTGCTCGACATCGCCGGCGGTGGCTCGAACACCAGCCTCGAATTCGCCCGCCGCGGCTTCGAGGTCACCGTCGCCGATGTGAGCGATGTCGGGCTCATCCAGGCTCGCCAGCGTGCCTTGGCCGAAGACCTCGAGATATCCACGGTGGAGGTCGATCTCAAGGCCGAGCCCCTGCCCGCAGGGCCGTGGCATGTGATCACCCTCGCCAACTACCTCCAGCGCGACCTGTTCGGCTCGATCCTCGGTGCGTTGGCCCCCGGCGGTATCTTCGGCGTGATCATCGCCACCAAGACCAACCTCGAACGCAACGAGCGCCCCGGTGCCCCTTTCTCGGTTGATCCCGACGAACTACCCCAACTGGTACTCGGGCTCGAGATCATCCATCACAGCGCCGAATGGCGTCCCAACAATCGCCACGAAGCCCACCTCGTGGCTCGCCGCGTCAACCCTTCGGAGGAGATATGACTCTCAAACATGGCAGGGCCGTGGTTGCATCACCCGGCCCCTCGATCATGCCCGATCGTGTGCTCGCGGCGATGGCCAGAGCCATGCCCAACATCTACGGCGACGAACTGCTCGAGACCTCCAATTCGGTGTTCGCCGACCTGAGCATGGTTGCCGGCACCGAGTCCAACCTCTATATGACCATCTCCAACGGCCACGGCGCCTGGTCGATGGCGGTGTCCAACACGATGTCTCCCGGCGACAAGGTGCTCGCTCTCGAATCGGGCATATTCGCCGTGGCCTGGGGAGAGAGCGCTGTGCCTCTGGGCGTGGAGCTCGAAGTCCTACACGCACCCGCCGGACACGCCACCGATCCAACCGCGCTCGAAGCACGGCTGAAGGCCGACACCGCCCACGAGTTGAAGGCGATACTCGTCGCCCACATCGACACCGCCTCCTCGGTACAGAACAACATCGTCGCAATCCGCCGTGCGATCGATGCTGCGGGTCACCCCGCGCTCTTGATGGTCGACTGCATCGCCTCGCTCGGATGTGTGCCCTACGAGATGGACGAGTGGGGCGTCGACCTCACCATCGGCGCATCTCAGAAGGGAATGATGACGCCACCAGGGATCGCGTTCGTCTGGGCCGGCGACCGTGCCATGGCCGCCCATGAGACCGCCCTGCTGCGCACGAGCCACTGGGATTGGGCCACCCGCGTGATGGATGGCCCCCACTACGTACGGTTCAACGGCACACCGCCGGTGAGCCATATCGCCGCCCTGCGTGAGGCCCTCGACATCCTCCTGGAGGAAGGCCTCGCCAACGTCTATCACCGACACGAAGTGCTGGCCGGCGCGGTGAGAGCCGCAGTGGCGGCATGGTCGAGTCCCGGCGGGCTCGAGTTCTACGTTGCCGATGAGGCCGCCCGTTCCGAGGCTGTCACCACCATCCTCACCAACGATGTCGACGCCGATCGCCTCACCGACATCTGCCTTCAACAGGCCGGGCTCACCCTCGGTAAGGGCATAGGCGACTTCGCGGGCAGGGCCTTTCGTATCGGCCACATGGGCCATCTCAACCCGCCCATGATTCTCGGCATCATCGGAACCGTCGAGTCGGCCCTCACCGCTATGCACGTGCCGATCGGCGGATCCGGCGTCGCCGCCGCCTCTGCACACATCGCGTCGGCGCTCAAGGCAGGCTGACTACCGACTGACCACACTCAGGTGACATCGAAGAGGTTGTCGGTGGGGTTGTCGCCGTAGAGGCGGTCGGCGGGAGTGCGCTTGTCGATGTGGCCGATGAGGCCCTTGTAGACCCCGAGGCCGCAGAGATCACGCAACTCGGGCGAGAACGCGGCCATCATCTCCGCGGGGATGCCGAGCTGCTGGTTCTCCTGTTGGCGGATCCAGCCCGCGCAATAGTTCATCGCGATTCCGATGCGGGTGCCGTCGGTGGTGTTGGCGCCGCCGCCATGCCAGAGGCTTCCGTTCCACACCAGGATGCTGCCCTTGGCCATCTCGGCGGGGATGCTGTCCTGTGGCTCGCCGTAGGGCGGACGGTGGTCGCGATAGTGGCTCCCGGGCACAATCCGGGTTGCGCCGTTGGCTTCGGTGAAATCGGTGAGCGCCCACATCGAGTTGCACACCACCGGCCGGCTGGGGCGCTGGATCGGCATGGTCTGATCGTCGGCATGGATGGGCTGAGCGGTTTCGCCGGGTCCGATCGCGATCGACGACACGCTCGAGATGAGAGGACCGTCTCCGAGCACTCCCCGAACGATGGGGAGCACCGCCGGATGAACCGGCACATCGAGCCAGGGGTCGCCATGTGCAAGCAGGTTGTAGGTCCGCTTGGTGGCCGCCCCTTCGAAAGAGTTCGCCGACGGTACGGTGCCGAGCTCGTGTTCCAGCCGGGCCAGGTCGTCGATCAGGGCGTCGGCCACATCGTTCGAAATGGCGTCTTCGACGAGGGTGTAGCCGTCGGTCTCGATCCGAGCAAGGTGTTCGGCAGTGTCTGTTGCCATGGCGAGAACCTAACCTGTCCCCGTGATTGATCTCCGCTCCGACACCGTCACCCGCCCCACCGCCGCCATGAAGACGGCGATGTTCGAAGCGGAGGTGGGCGACGACGTCTTCGCCAGCGACCCCACCGTCAACCGACTCGAGGCGGTGGTGGCTGAACGACTCGGCAAGGAAGCTGCGATCTTCGTGACCAGCGGCACCCAGTCGAACCTCTGCGCCCTCCTCGCCCACTGCCAACGAGGCGAGGAATACATCGCCGGCGACCTGTCGCACATCTACGGCCACGAGGCCGGCGGCGGGGCAGTGTTTGGCAGCATCCAACCCCAGACCGTGCCGATGATGGCCGACGGCCTCCCCGACCCCGCCGCCATCGAATCGGCGGTGAAGCCCGACGACAACCATTTCCCGATCAGCCGCCTGCTCTGCATCGAAAACACGATGGACGGCAAGGTGCAGTCCATCGACCGCATGAACGAGGCCGTCTCGGTGGGCCGCAGGCACGGCCTGTCGATACACCTCGACGGTGCCCGCATGTGGAACGCAAGCGTCGCCCTCGGTGTCAGCGGAGCCGAACTCACCGCCGCGTTCGACACCGTCTCGATGTGTCTCTCCAAGGGACTGGGGGCTCCCGCCGGCTCGGTACTCTCCGGACCCGCCGACCTCATCGCCCGTGCCCGCCGCTGGCGCAAGATGCTCGGGGGCGGCATGCGCCAGTCCGGCGTTCTCGCAGCGGCCGGCCTCCATGCTCTCGACCACCACGTCGACCGTCTGGCCGACGACCATGAGCGGGCCGAGCGACTGGCCAAGGGGCTGGCCGAAATCCCCGCGGTCACCGTCGTGAGCCAGGCCACCAACATGGTCTGGCTCGACATCCACACCGACGGGCCCACTCTCCAGTACCAGCTTCTCGAACAGGACATAGAGACTCTCGTCGGCGAGGGCAGCCCGGCCACATGCCGGCTCGTCTGCCACCTCGATGTCACCGACGACGACATCCACACCACGATCAAGGCGTTCACGGGAGCGCTTGGCGCCTGAACCGCGGCCCCGTGGGTCGATTCAGAGCAGACCGTGGACCCTCAACGTGCTCTCCAGATCTTCGTGGTTCGCGTAGAAGCCGAGAAACGAACGGGCACCGGTGTAGGCGGTGCGACCGTGGAGCAGCCGCCAGTTGTCGAAGATCAGCACCCGACCCGGCTCCCAGGGGAGATGTAGGGACCGACCCGGTTCCATGAGAACAGCGCGGAACGCGGCGTAGGCATCGATCACCTCATCGACCCAACCCTCCTCCGGCAACACCGGAGCGCGGTCGTAGTTGTTGAAGCTCACCTGGCGCAAGACTCCGTCGGAGTCGACCCTGAGCGGCGGCCGGTCGCTCACCAGATGCACACCCGGTTCCAGATAGTGACCCTTGACCGCGAATCTGGTCAGCAAATCGGCCGCTTGCGGTTGGATGGCCGCGAAATCACGGGCCGCCGCGAATCCGTCGACCAATACTGTGTCGCCCCCGTCGCCATCTCGTTCCTGCTGAGCGAACACCATCAGACCCGGGGCATCGTGGGTATAGGTGCAGTCGGTGTGCACGTCGAGCTCGAAGCTCGTGTAGGCGCTGTCGAGATGGTCCTGGATCGACGGCGACAGGGTCCAGATGCCGCCGAACACAGTGTGGCGGACGTAGCCGAGCCTCGATCCGACCTGCTCGACCGACTCCCGGCCGAGGGCGGCCCCTTCGAACATGACCCAGCCATGGTTGCGGAGGTCGGCGAGAGCATCACGCCAGAGGCCGTCTTCGGTGAACGCAGTTGCCGAGAGCAGCGTTGGCTCTGGCGGGGACTCCCACAGAGCGAGATCGGCGGAGATGTTGAACGGACGGCCGGTTACCGGGCGGGGGCTACGCCGGCTGGTGGCCAGGGCAACGAGTTCGGCCCGCGAATGAGCGGTCTCGGCTCCGTCGGACCAGGTGACTACGAGCCTCTCAGCAGTCTGGACCAGCTCCACAGGAGCGATGTCTGCCGGGATGGCAAACGTGTCGACGACCCGCTGGCGGGAAACCTGATCGATGCTTCCCGCATCATCGCCGTGATCGCGCAACCAGCGGCCGGGGATACGAATAGCGTCGGTGCCCTGCATGGACAGGACCACCGCTGACCCGTCGATGGCGGCGGTGGCGTTTGGCATGTCGGGATCGTACCTATTCGGATTGCCGGTTTCTGACTGGATTTGGTGGTGGTTCGCGAAACTGATCTCCCCCACCCACCCAGACCCGCACCTCGCCCGCCTCTTCCACAGTGCGGTACACCCCCACACCTCGGGTCACCGGTGATCGTGTCGGCTCACCGGTGACAAGAGCGAATCGCCCGTTGTGCTTCGGGCACTCGATTTCGACTCCTACCACCGCCCCGCCCGCCAGATGAGCGACCCGACTGTAAGTACAAATCCCGTCTACCGCGTGCAGTGCACCATCGAGGGTGCGACACACCGCGTAGGTGCCATCGGTGGTGTCGAGCCGGCGAAGCTCACCACGGCCGAGCTCTGAAGCCGGGCAAACCGTGACCCAACCGTCATCGCCGACGTGCTTCGCCTCGACCTCGGCGCCATCGCCGATGACGCCCGCCACGTCGTTGCGAGGCGGCCCACCGGGTGTCGCTTCCGCGGTCCTTTCCAGTTCAAACAGCGGGTTGTTCCGTTGGGCCCGCGCGGCCGTGAAAATCTCGCTATAGGCCGCCAAGGTCGAAGAGCACGGCTCGGGGAGATCGTCTCGGATCTCGGCGTGGAGAACCAGAAGATCGGATTCATGTGAACCGTGCGGCTGTTGAGCCGATGGTCGAGCACATCCTCGCTCAACCCGACGTGTTGGGTGGTACCGAGGAAGACCACCAACCAGGTCCCGTAGAAGGTGGGCAGGCCTATGAACAGCAGCTCGTTCGATCGATCGGGCCGCCTCCGGCCCGGTCAAGGAGTAATCACGAACAGTCGTCACCCTCTCCGAATACGTCACGATTCGTAGACCTCCGGATTGACGACATCGACGGGTCTCTGCCCGGCCAGTACTTGGCGGGCGTTCTCGATCGCGCCGGCGTACATCCGCAACCGACCCTTGTCGGTGGCCGAGGCTATGTGCGGAGTGACGACCACATTGTCTCGATGCAGGAGAGTGTGGTGCGGCTCGAGCGGTTCGGGGTCGGTCACGTCGAGACCCGCCGAGTAGACCTTCCCGGAGTCGAGGGCGTCGATGAGGGCCCGCGTGTCGACCACCGCGCCCCGCGCGGTGTTGATGATCACGACCCCATCGGGCATGGCTGAGAACGCCGCGGCATCAAGAAGACCTCTCGTCTCATCTGTGAGCGGACAGTGAACCGAGACCACCCGACTCCGGGCCAGGAGCTCGGAAAGATCCACCTGCTCGTCAGCACCGGAGTCGGCCAGGTCAACATCGACATACGGATCACAAACGAGAACATGCATACCGATCGCGGAGACCATCCTGGCCACCCGGCTGCCGATCCGGCCGTGGCCGATCACTCCGATCGTGGCTTCGGCGAGCTCCACCGCCTCGTTGGCTGCATAGAAGTCGGAGCGTCCGGCGCGCAGCCGGTTGGCGTTGCTAGCCGTGAACTTCGTGGCCGCCATCAGAAGACTGATCGCGTGCTCGGCGGTGGAGATCGAGGGTGCGTCGGGGGTGTTGCACACCACTACCCCCGCTGCGGTCGCGGCGCCAAGATCCACCGAATCGAATCCGATACCGCTGCGGGAGATCACCTCCAGCCGGGTAGCCGAGGCGATCCTCGTTGCGGGCCAAAGAGACGCTCCGGCAATGGCGGCACGACACGTCGCCAACTCCACCCCGTCGGGGCCGACTACCTCCCACCCCGCATCGAAGAGTGCCGCCATGCCCGGGGGAAGGGGTCGGTCGATGTAGATGCGGTCAGCCATCAAAGCTCCTGAGCCTTCTTCAATACGCGCCTCATCATGCACCAAGGATCACGCAACAAGCGGCGAGGAGGCCGATCTGAGCCTGGGCAATCACGATGATGCCCATAGCCTGGCCACCATGATCATCGGAATCGACGTGGGGGGCACCAACGCCCGCGCCCTACTCATCGACCCAGACAGCAGCGAGGTGATCGGCCGGAGTCGACGGTCGAGCGCCGGAAGCGGTTCAGCACTTTCGGCCACACTCACCGAAATGGTCGGGGAGCTGACCGAGAGCAACGACACCACCGTCGAATCCGTCGGTCTCGGCGTCGCCGGCCTGGCCCACCGCTCCGGCGTGGTCCACTACTCACCGAATCTTCCGGACCTCGTCGAGTATCCACTGGGCGCCGAGCTGAGCACGGCCCTCGGCATCGAGGTGACCGTCATGAACGACGCCACGGCCGGCACCTGGGCTGAGGCCAAGCTCGGCGCGGGCCGAGGGTGCGACGACTTCATTCTAGTGGCGCTCGGCACTGGGATCGGCACCGGGTTCGTGTCCGGCGGCCGACTCATCCATGGCGCCCACGGCTTCGCAGGAGAGGCGGGCCATATGGTGGTCGACGCGAGCGGCCCCTCTCATCACACCGGCCACCAGGGACCCTGGGAGTACTACGCCTCGGGTTCCGCGCTGGGCCGGATGGGCCAGACACAAGCCGCGTCGGGCCACTTCCCCGCCGCCTTGGAGATCGCGGGCAGCGCAGAAGACGTCGACGGCTTCACCGTCGCCGCCGCGCTGGCCCAGGGCGACGACGAAGCGCGTCGGATCTTCGCCGGGTTCTGTCGCCATGTGGCGAGGGGCCTGGTCAATCTGGCGCTCATCTTCGACCCCGCCCGCATCGTCATCGGCGGAGGGCTCACCACCATGGGCGAGCCGCTGCGCTCCGGTGTCGAGACCGGGTACCGAGAACTGATGTTGGGAGCGTCGCACAGGCCGCCGATCGACATCGTCATGGCCCAACTGGGTGACGACGCCGGAGCCCTCGGCGCGGCGCTGTGGGCCCACGAGGGGCTCTGACCCGCCCCCTCAGGAGTCGCCGTCGGGGTCGGCGTCCTTGCGGGCCCTACTGGGGCTTACTCGAGGCGGTTCGTTGGGCATCTTCGGATAGACGGGCGGCCACGGCGCATCCATCAGGCCACTGGCCCAGTCGCGTTCGTGCCAAGCGAGCAGGGACTCCAACGACTGGAGCCGATCATCAATGCTCGCCCAGGCGTCGCCTTCGGCCTCGACCCTGGCCGCCACGTTGGCGATCGTGAGCTCCTCGGGAGCCACCGAATCAAGCTCTTCCCACGAGATGGGCGTGGAGACCTGGGCTCCCACACGGGGCCGGGCCGACCAGGCTCCGAACACGGTCTTGTGCGGCGCGTTCTGATTGAAATCGACGAACACCCTCTCGCCCCGCTCCTCCTTCCACCACTCACAGGTCAAGAGATCGGGCCGGCGACGCTGCATCTCCCGGGCCAGAGCCACCGCTGCGTAGCGCACCTCCATGGCAGTCCACTTCGGGACCAGCCTCACGTAGATGTGGATTCCTTTGCTGCCCGAAGTCTTGGCGAACGAGACCATTTCGAGTTCATCGAGCACCCCCTTCACCTCGCGCGCAGCGGCACGAACATCATCGAAATCGGTGCCGGGCTGGGGGTCGAGGTCGATGCGGAGTTCGTCGGCGTGGCCGGGATCGATCGACCGGTTGGGCCATACGTGAAACCCCAGACAACCCATGTTGACCGCCCAAACGATGTGGGCCATGTCGTGGGCCACCAGAGCATTCGACGTCGTGCCGTTGGGTGTACTCACCACGATCGTGCGCAGCCAGTCGGGTGCGCCTTTCGGCACCCGCTTCTGGAAGAACGACTTTCCCCGCGCCCCGTCTGGGTAGCGCTCCATGAGAAGCGGCCGGCCGCCGACCGCCCTCATGAACGGCTCCTCGACCGACAGGTAGTAGTTCACGAGGTCGAGCTTCGTTTCGCCCCTCTTCGAGAAGAAAACTTTGTCGGGGCTGCTGACCCTCACCTCATGTCCGTCCAGATCGAGAACCACGGCATCGCCGCCAGAGCTGGCGGAGGGGTCAGAGGAAGGGCCGGCCATGGCGCGACGTTAGCTCCGGGTCGCCTCACCCGATGCGGCTTCGCCCCTACCCATCAGTTCCACACCCACGATCACTACGACAGCCGCCGCGATCACTGCCCCTCCCGCTAACCCGAGAAGTTCATAGCTGCCAGAACTCACCAGCAACCCGCCCACCAGCGGACCCAGAGCACGACCAGCAGCCATCGAGGCCTGAGCATCGCCGGCACGTTCGGCGGGATGACGGGAGCGCTGGCTGAGCAGGGTGTAGATCCCGGGAACCGCCATCCAGAAGCAGAAGCCCCACGCCACCAGAATCGCCCAGAAAATCGGAGCCTGATCGAAGAATCCGATGAAGCCGGCACACAAGGCAGGAATCAACAGCCACGCACCGGCCAAGGGGCGCGCTCCGCGCCATCGAGCCGAAGGGATACTGGCCGCCGCGTTGGCGGAAAACACCAGTGAGATCACGAAGGGAGCCATACCGTACTGGTCGGCGGCGATCGCGCCGGCGAAGACGAAGACCGCCGAACCGCCGAGGGTCACCACCCCCAGCGCCGCGACCAGTGCCAGCGCCTGGGGCACGGGTTTGGTGCGGTCCGTTTCCACCGTTTCGCCAACAACGAACTGGGGCACCTTCACCAGGGGCAGGAGGGCGACCACCGCCAGTAGCCAGAAGACGGCACGATCATCGCCGTTGGCGAGGATCACCCCGAAGAGGGGGGCCATGAACACCCCGGTGAGGGGTCCGATCACGGCGATGTCGCCCGTGCGGTCGGTGTCGCCGAACACCTGGGAGTAGGCCAACCAGGCAAGCACCCCGAGGACCAGACCGGCCGCGGCGCGCATCACCACCAAGAGGATGAAGACAGACGCCACTGCGCTGACCGCATTGGCGATGGCCAAGACCACAAGGGCCTGGACGAACAGGCGCCGGGAGGGGTCCACGAAACGCCCAGACACCCACGAGCCGACCACGAAGGCGCCGAGTTGGGCGGCGGAGAACAAGCCCGCAGTGCCGGTGCCCACGTCGAATCGGTCGGCAATTCCGGCCAGCACCAAAGGCGTGGCGACGAAGGTCGCCGTGGCAACCGCCATCGCCATCATCAGGCCCGCTTCGGTGCTTCCCCGCAGGGCAGCCAGGAGTCGAAACGGTGCCTGCATCAGTGGAGCCTACCGACCTCGTTCGACCTCCATAGCCCTGGCTTCGATGAGCGCGGGACGCCCGAACAGGTAGCCTCTCGCCCATGCCTGAGTATCGGTCACGAACCAGCACCCACGGCCGGAACATGGCCGGCGCCCGCGCCCTGTGGAGGGCGACGGGCATGGGCGAAGACGACTTCGACAAGCCCATCATCGCGATAGCCAACTCATTCACCCAGTTCGTACCCGGCCACGTACATCTCAAGGACCTCGGCCAACTGGTTGCGCGCGAAATCGAGGCCGCGGGCGGGGTGGCCAAGGAGTTCAACACCATCGCGGTCGACGATGGCATCGCCATGGGCCACGACGGGATGCTCTACAGCCTCCCGTCTCGCGATCTCATCGCCGACAGCGTCGAATACATGGCCAACGCCCACTGCGCCGACGCGCTCGTGTGCATCTCCAACTGCGACAAGATCACTCCGGGCATGCTGATGGCCAGCCTGCGCCTCGACATCCCCACCATCTTCGTCACCGGCGGACCCATGGAGGCGGGCAAGACCCGACTGGCCGGGGTCGAGGTGAAGCTCGACCTGATCGACGCCATGATCAAGGCCGGCGACAAGTCGGTGAGCGACGACGACATCCTCACGATCGAACGCTCGGCCTGCCCCACCTGTGGATCCTGTTCGGGCATGTTCACCGCCAACTCCATGAACTGCCTCACCGAAGCCCTCGGGCTGTCGCTTCCCGGCAACGGCACGGTGCTGGCCACCCACTCCGACCGCGAGCGCCTCTTCCTGGAAGCAGGGATTCGCATCGTCGACATCACCCGCCGGTACTACGAGAAGGACGACGAGTCGGTTCTGCCTCGTTCGATCTGCACCAAGGCGGCCTTCGAAAATGCAATGACGCTCGACATCGCCATGGGTGGGTCCACCAACACGGTCCTCCACATCCTCGCCGCGGCTCAAGAGGCCGAAGTCGACTTCACGATGACCGACATCGATCGTTTGAGCCGGGTCACCCCCGCAATCTGCAAGGTGGCACCGTCCACTCCCGACTACCACGTGGAGGACGTCCACCGAGCCGGGGGCATATTCGCCATCCTCGGCGAACTCGACCGGGGCGGACTGCTCGACACCACCGTGTCCACCATCCACAGCAAGACCCTCGCCGCCGCCCTCGACCAGTGGGACGTGATGCGCGATCCTTCCGCCGAAGTGGCCGAGTTCTTCCGGGCCGGGCCCGCCGGTATCCCCACCCAGGAGGCATTCAGCCAGAGCACCCGCTGGGACACCCTCGATCTCGACCGCGAAAACGGCTGCGTGAGGAGTACCGCCAACCCCTACTTCGCCGATGGCGGACTCGCTGTGCTCTACGGCAACATCGCCCGCAACGGTTGCATCGTGAAGACCGCCGGCGTCGACCCGTCGATCTTCACCTTCTCGGGTCCAGCCCGGGTGTTCGAGAGTCAGGAAGCGGCGTGCGAGGCCATCCTCGACGAATCCGACATCGCGGCCGGCGATGTGGTGATCGTGCGCTATGAGGGCCCCAAGGGCGGCCCGGGCATGCAGGAGATGCTCTACCCCACCAGCTACATCAAGAGCCGCGGCCTCGGCAAGGAATGTGCCCTGCTAACCGATGGTCGCTTCTCCGGCGGCACCTCGGGGCTCTCCATCGGCCATGCCTCACCGGAGGCTGCCGAAGGAGGCGCGATCGCCCTCATCGAAGATGGCGACGTGATCGACATCGACATCCCGTCACGCACCGTCAATCTCCGGATCTCCGAATCCGACCTCACGGCCAGGCGGGTGGCGATGGACGCCGCCGGCGCCGCGGCGTGGCAACCCCGTGAAGCTCGGCCGCGAAGAGTTTCCGCGGCCTTGCAGGCCTACGCGGCACTGACCACGTCGGCCGACCGCGGTGCGGTGCGAGACGTCAGCCAGATCCGACGCTGAACTCCATGGCCGATCCCGACGTTGCCCCCGTCCGCGGCCCCGATGCCGTACGCCAGAGTCTCATCCAGTCCGCCACCCAGTTGATGGCGATGCGCTCACCCCGCCACATTTCGGGTCGCGAGCTCGCCAAGCATGCCGGTGTCAACTACGGCCTGATCCATCACTATTTCGGCACCAAGGACGCCGTATTCGCGGCTGCGGTCACCGAGTCCACCGACGAGATGGCCAAGCGATGGGATGAAGACGGCATCCTGCCCGTCAACACCTCAGACGCGGCGACCAGCTATCGCACGTTCGCCAAGCTCGAGGTCGATGAAGCCCTTTCGCCGATGACCGCCCTGATGAGGCGCATCGTGAACGGCCAGGTCGAGGTCACCGGTCGAGCCGCCAACGACCGCGAACTTCTCGCCGAGGTCGCCCTTTGCGCGGCTCTGCAGTTTGGCTGGGGCGCGTTCGAGCAGGAGATTATTGCCGGGCTCGCCCAATTCGGCGCCGATCAGGACGACATCCGTGAGCGGGTCGCCGAACTTTCGATGCGGCTACAAGATGACGACTGACGTCGTCGCCCTCGCCAGCGAACTCACAGATGTTGTAGGTCCCGGCAACACTTTCACCGGAATCGAGGCCGCCGAATACGGCCACGATGCACGCGGGGTGGTCACCGGCCCGGTGCTGGTTGCGGTTCGCCCCGGTTCCACCGAAGAGGTCGCCGCGGTGGTACGGGTCTGCGCTGATCGTGATCTACCGATCGTCACCCAAGGCGGCAACACCGGCCTCAGCGGAGGCGCTCAACCCATCGATCAACAGGCATCGGTGCTGGTTTCACTCAGCCGTATGCGTGAGCTCGAATCGATCGACATCGCCGACTCCACGATCACGGTGCAGGCCGGGGCAACCATCGAGTCGATCCAGAACGCCGCCGGCCGCGCCGGAGCGATGTTCGCACCCGACTGGGGCGCCAGTGGGACTGCGTCGATCGGCGGAGCGATCTCCACCAATGCCGGTGGAGTCAACGTGCTGCAGTACGGCCCGATGCGCGACCAGGTGCTCGGCCTCGAGGTGGTCCTCGCCGATGGCCGCATCTGGAACGGCCTGCGCCGCCTCCGCAAGGACTCTTCGGGCTACCAGCTCCGCCAGCTCTTCATCGGGGCCGAAGGCACCCTCGGGATCATCACCCGGGCGGTTGTGCGGCTGCTTCCGGCCATCGCCGACCACCAGACCGCAATCCTTGCCCTCCCCACCCTCGACGCTGCCCTTCCCCTTCTCGCCGCGGCCCGCAGCGGAGGGCGCACGGTCGTCGCCTTCGAACTTCTCCCCGAGGTGGGTCTTGGCACCGCGGTCGACAAGTTCGAGCTCCAGCGCCCGATGGAGACCGTTGCGAAGTGGTACATCATCGCTCGGTTGGCTGCTCCGTTGGGAAGCGGCCCCACCGCTATGAACGACTTCTTGGCGGAGGCCGCCGCGGCCAACCTGATCCTCGATGCCGCGGTGGCGGCAACCACAGATCAGGAGGACAACCTCTGGATGATCCGCGAGATGATTCGCCCTGTGGAGCTATGGGACTGGGTGGGGGGATACATCAAGTACGACGCGGCGGTGCCTGTGGGGCGTGTGGTGGAGTTCATCGAGCGAGTCGAGACGCTCACCGCTGCCCTAGCTCCGGGCTGGCTGCCCTTCTCATTCGGCCACCTGGGCGACGGCAACATTCATCTTCATGTCCTGCCCCCCATCGGCGGGTTCGAGCCGGCCCACCGAGCGGCGCTCGAGGCGGCGATCGACGCACTCACCCTCGAACTCGAAGGAACACTCACTGCCGAACACGGTGTGGGCCAATCTCTGCTCGACCAGATGACCGCTCAGAAGGACCCTCTCGAGGTGGAGCTCGCCTGGCGAATCAAGGACTCCCTCGATCCTGATGGGTTGTTCAACCCGGGCAAGACACTCCCGCCGCGATGACCGAACGAAGTGAGCGAGGCGTAATCGCCTTTTTGGCGTCCATGAGCATCCTGCTCGCCTTCGGGATCGACGCGGCGCTGCCCGCCTTCGACGAGATACGCGACGAGTTCGACCTCGCGGCTGGTTCGGGCGAGGTATCCCTGATCGTCACCTTCTACTTTTTCGGGATGGCCGCGGGCCAGATGTTCTATGGCCCCTTGTCCGACCGGTTCGGCCGTCGGCCTCTGTTGCTCTCGGGGATCGGTCTCTACTGCCTCGGTGCGGCCGGCGGCAGCCTCGCGCCCACCTTCGAAGTGATGCTCGCGTTCCGCTTCCTCTGGGGTTTCGGTGCTGCGGGGCCCAATGTCTTGTCTGCCGCGATGGCGCGCGACCTCTACTCCGGCGACCAGATGGCACGCGTGCTCTCGGTGGTGATGGCTGTGTTCCTCATCGGACCTTCGTTGGCTCCGCTAGCCGGTGACGGACTGCTGGTTCTCGGTGGCTGGCAGGTCGTATTTCTCGCCGCGCTCGTTCTCGCCATGATCATGTCGGGCTGGGCGATCCGGTTCGGCGAGACCCTACCGATGGAGCGCCGCCGGTCGGTGAAACCCCAGGCGATCCTGGCGGCCGTACGGCTGGTGTGCACCAACCGGGCATCGGCGTTCTACATCGCCGCGATGGTGTTCAGCTTCGCCGCCTTCTTCATATTTCTCGGCAGCAGCCAGCCGATCATCGATGAGATCTACGGCCGGGGTGACTGGTTCGCCGTCACCTTCGGTGCCATCTCCGCGATCAACGGCGTCGGGGTCGCGTTGGGTGCCAGGCTGATCAAGTCGTTCGGCGCCGCAGCCGTGGCGCGAGCCTCATTCTTCGGCCTGGTCGGCGCCTACGCGGTGCTCACCGTGGCTGCGCTCGCGGCCGACGGGGTCCCATCGTTTTGGTTCTGGGCCGCCGCAATCACCGTCACGAGCACCCTGTCGACCATCATCACCACCACCTGCATCTCGCTCGCCCTTCTCCCCATGGAAAGGATCGCAGGCACAGCCGCGGCGGTGCGGGGGGTCAGCACTCTCGGCTTCGGTTCGATCCTGGCCGCGGTCATCGACCGCCAGATCGACACCACCGTCACGCCGATGGCGGTGGGCGGACTCGTCTACAGCGTGATCGGGACGGGAATGCTGCTGTGGGCTCGTGGCGGCTCGCTCGAACCGGTCGACCCCGATCTGCGACGATCGCCTACGGTGAATCCATGAGCGAAGAGTTCTGGGATGTTGTAGCGCCCCTGCTGGCCGAGGGCCTCATCGACGAGGGCACGATCATGGGCGGGCCGTGTGTCCGGGCCAGAGGCGAGTTCGTGGGAATGCCCCACCACAAGGGTCCCGGACTGGTCGTGAAGTTGGCCCGCGAGACTGTCGTGGCCATGATCGACGCCGGGGAAGGAGCCTCCTTCGCTCCCGCGGGCAAGGTGTTCAAGGAGTGGGTCCTCATTGAGAAGTTCGATGAGGAGCGCTGGCGAGACCTGATCCGTGCCTCGGTGGAGTTCGTCGGCCGTTAGTCGTCGGGCCTGCGCATTTCGAACCACTCCCAGAGCACATCGTCCCAGTCGTCGTCGCCAACCGGGGTTTCCACGACCTGACCGGCCCGTCTCAGCTTCAGCCGGTCGGCTAGCAGGGTCACCCGATCGGGCCCGCCGTCGATCAGGCGCGTGGCGAACGGCAGGCGTCGCCAGTGGGCACTCTCGTCGGCCTGCAGACGATTCGACGCCTCATCGAAATCGCTCATCTGGTGGGCCACCCGCCGAAACCGGTAGCGGGCTTCGGGCAGACCGTCGACCTGTTCGGTGAGGGTGACCCCCTGTGGGCTCGGCATCAGCTCGTAGATGCCTGTACCCCCATCTTGCGGACCGGCCCGATTCAGCGCCAGAGGGCTCGAGAAACTGTCGCCGAACCCCACATCGACAAGATAGGGCTGCTCGATCTGTACCTCGAGGGTGGCATGATCGATGATCCTGTTCGGGCCGCCGAGCAGCACCGCGGCACCGATCCGCAGCACCGGGAAGCCGAGCTGGTCGAGCAGCCAACCGAATGCTCCGTTGTTCTCGAAACACCACCCACCCCGTCGCTCATCGACGATCTTGGCAACCGACCAGTCGGTGTCGGTGCGCACCGGGCGCTGACCGAACACATCGAGGTTCTCGAACGCAACCGTGCTGAGATGGGCCTGCTGGAGGGCAGTGAGGGTGGCGAGGTCGTGGGCGATGGGATCGCCGAACGCGATGCGATCGAGGTAGCGGTCGACGAGGCTCACGGTGCAGACACTCCCAGATCAGGCCACACTCGTGGCCAACCATGGAACTCTCGCCCCGAATCCGCCACCTCGTCCACTCCCCGATCGGGGCGGCCCATGCTCTGCTCGAGCTTCGGGTGAACGACCAACCGCTTCTCGACCTTTCCCAGGCGGCGCCGGCCTATCCACCAGCCCCAGTGGTTGCCGACCGTATCGCCGAGGCCGCCCACGAACCCACCTCCTCGCGTTATGCCCCCCAGCCCGGACTGCCGGGGCTACGCGAGGCCTTCGCGGCTGACCTCACCGAGGCCTACGAAACTCCGATGACCGCCGATGAAGTACTCATCACCGGGGGCTGCAACCAGGCATTCTGTGTGACCGTGAGTGCTCTCACCGACCCCGGCGACTCGGTGATTCTGGCGTCGCCCTTCTACTTCAATCACGACATGTGGCTTCAGGTCGAGGGGGTTGAGGCCCGCCACCTGCCGGCTGAAGAAGATCACCTGCCCGACCCAGCGCGCGCCGAAAGGCTCATCGATGAAAGCACCAGGGCGATCGTGCTCGTTTCGCCCGGCAACCCAACCGGGGTCACGATCCCACCCTCCCGACTCGCCGCCTTTGCCGAACTCGCCCGCCGCCGCGGGATCGCCCTGATCGTGGATGAGACATATCGCACCTTCCGGCCCACATCCGCTCCGGCCCATGAGCTCTTCTCCGACCCCGAGTGGCATGACACCGTGATCAGTCTGCACTCGTTCTCGAAGGACCTCGCCATCCCCGGTCACCGGATCGGTGCCGTCGTATCGGGGTCGGCGGTGCAGGTGGAAGCGCTCAAGATCCTCGATTGTGTGGCCATCAGTGCCTCGTGGATCGGACAAGAGGCATGCATCGCCGGCTTGTTGCACGCCGGCGACTGGCGAGCCGAGCAGTCGGCCCGCGTCGCCGACCTGCAGCGACACTTCGAGTCGGTCATGCAAGGCCGGCCTGGAGGGTTCGAGCTCGTCGCATCCGGCGCCTATTTCGGCTGGGTTCGCTTCAACTCCGACACCGACACGGCCACGATGTTGCGGCGGCTGGTCACCGAGACCGACATCCTGGTGATTCCCGGCACCGCCTTCACGCCCGACGACGAACACTTCCTGAGGTTCAGTTTCGCCAACCTGATCCCGGCCGAAATCGATGAGCTGGGCGTACGGTTGGATGCCTTCGACCCAGCCCCCGATCCGGAGCCGACCTGATGCGACTCGCCACCATCCGCACCGCCGACGGCACCCGAGCCGGCAGGGTCGAGGGCGACGACATCGTCCTGCTCGATGCGAGCGACGTCGGAGCAGTACTGCGCTCGGGACGCGACAGCACCGCTGTCGCCATGGCCGACGGCCCCACCGTCGCCTGGGCCGATGCCCACCCCGCACCGCTCGTCACCCACCCCGACAAGATCGTGTGCGTAGGGGTCAACTATCTCGACCACATTGCAGAGATGGGTCGGGAACGACCGTCCGCCCCCACCTACTTCGCCAAGTACCGGCGGGCCCTCATCGGCGCTCGCGACGATATCGCCCTCCCCCCGCTCGACGTTTCCACCCACATCGACTGGGAGGCCGAGTTGGCGATCGTGATCGGCAACGAAGTTCGCCACGCCGACCGCAGCGAGGCCGAGGCGGCCATCGCCGGATTCACGGTGCTCAACGATGTGTCCGTGCGCGACTACCAACGCCGCACCACCCAGTTCCTGGCCGGCAAGACATTCGAGGGCATGACCCCGCTGGGTCCCGTGATGGTCTCCACCGACGAGGTTGGCGACGGGTCGGGCCTGGCCATCACCACTGAGGTCGACGGGGTCGTGAAGCAATCGTCCAACACCTCAGAGCTGTGCTTCACCGCTGTCGACATCGTGGCCGACCTGAGTCGAATCATCACCCTCGAACCGGGCGACATCATCGCCACGGGAACGCCGGGAGGAGTCGGCGCAGCCCGAACTCCACCCGAGTGGATGACCGATGGAACTGTGGTGCGTTGCGCTATCGATCAGATAGGCGAGACCCACAACATCTGCCGTCG
Organism: Acidimicrobiales bacterium; assembly: GCA_029263215.1. GTDB lineage: Bacteria > Actinomycetota > Acidimicrobiia > Acidimicrobiales > Aldehydirespiratoraceae > OFTM10. Next base: position 26,668 of record JAJCXY010000115.1, on the reverse strand, counting down.
CTAGCCGGCTCTACGCTCAGGCCGTCTCTGAGGGTTTCGTTGCGACGATCCGAATCGGCGACACGATTCCTCGCCGGAAGGCGCTGATCATGTTCTCCTGCATCCGGGGCCAGCCCGCCCCCATGAGGTGACCGAGGTTCACTGCCGGCGCGGAGCCACCCAGGGCCTGGATCGCTTCGACGACGAGTTGGCGACAGTCGATGCTGCTCTGCACCGTGAGTCCGGCTTCCTTCAGCGCCTCCTGATACCCGGCGGCTGTGGAGAGCGAACTGGTCGAGGCGCTCGCCGCCCAAGGCATCGGGTAGTCGATGTCGCCATCGTCGACCCGCATGAGGTCGTAGATCCCGAGCTGCCCGCCCCGTGCGAGGACCCGGGCAAGCTCAGTCATGAGGCTGCCCTTGTCGTCGATGTTCATGCCGACGTGCAACATGGTGATGGCGTCGAACGTGCCCTCTCCGAAGGGCAGGTCGAGGGCGTTCGCGACCCTGAAGTCGATCCGATCCTGCATCCTCAGCCTCTCGGTGAGCCACCGGGCGGTGTCGATGAAGTCGGGAGTCAGGTCGATCCCGACAACCGAACAGGCAGCGCTGTGAGCGATCGCCCGTGCGGCGCCGCCGACCCCACAACCCACATCGAGCACCGTGGCGTCAGCGCCGAGCTCGAGGCAGTCGACCAGGGCCGTGGTGGCTGCGTGACCACCGAGATGAAATTCATCGAATCCGGCCAACTCGGCCGGCGACAGGCCGTCGAGATCGTGACCCGCTGCTTCGAGGGCAGCCGCGACGCGCTCGATGAGAGCCGACTGTGCGTAGTGCCCTCGGATGTCGGCCGCGCCCGCGTCGAGTCTGGAGATGATGTCGGCCACCACCTCGGCCGGCGGACGCTCGTCGGTGGGCACCTGCTCGAACGAGCCGTATCGGATGGCGCGCTGGGCAAGCAGGTCGACCACACGGCCCGCCGGGTCGGGCCCGACGAGAAGAGGCCTCATGGTCCCCGACTTGTCGCTGATCACGCGGGCCAGGATCGTGTCGGATTCCGCGGTGAGACAGAACACCCGGGCGCCCTCGGAGATCACGTCGGCTACCTCGGGATCGAGCAGCATGCCACCACCGCTTGCCACTACAAGCCCATCGCGACTGGCCAGTTCGGCGGCCAGATCTCGTTCGATGTCTCGGAATGCTCCTTCACCTCTATGGAGGAAGATGTCGGCCAGATCACCGTGGCGAGCCGCTATGAGGGCATCGGTGTCGATGAACTCACGGTCGAGCTCGGCCGCGAGGAGGCGGGCGACGGTGGATTTGCCCGTGCCCATGAATCCGGTGAGCACGATGTTGGCGGCCATGCAGTTCAGTAAATCAGGTAAGCGGCCCTGACCTCGTTGAATTGTCGGAGTGGATCGGCCCAGCCGGCCACTATCTCTGATGCCGATGTGCCGGCTTCGAGTGCCTCTACGAGAAGGTCGGTGCCGGCCAGGAGCCCCATTGCCTCAGGACGGTCGATGTAATCTTCCACCTCGTTTTCGATCGCGGCCCGATGAAACTCTTCGAGGATGTGGATACCCACCGACACCGGCTCGAACAGGCCGGGATCGGTGACCCGGATGCGCACACCCTCCATCAGCTCACCATTGAGTCGCGGTTCGCTGGTTCGCCCCGGTATGGGGCCCGGCGTGAAGGTGACCGGTTCGAACAGTACGCCTCTCAACTCGTGGGCGTTGAGCCTCCCCGCCATGGTGATCTCGTCGGCCCATGGCGCACCGACGACCTCGAAGGTCTCTGCTGTGCCTCCGCCATAGCTGATCGACGTGGCCTCGAACAGCACGGTACCGAGGTAGGTGACTGCCGACGGAGCCGTCTGGAGCCCGGGGCTCGGAGGCACCCAATCCAGGCCGGTGTCGTGCCAGCTCATGCCGCGAAGCCAACCGTCCATCTCGACGACATCGAGATCGAGGCCGGCCACCCCGTCGAGCCACCCCTCCCCCACGATCGCCACCGCCAGCTCCCCCGGAGTCATGGCGTAGGCGGCAGGAATCGGGTACTGGCCGATGAACGAGACCTTCTCGGGTTCGAGGACATATCCAGCCACCACCACGCCGCCGGAAGGGTCGGGGCGATCGAGTACCAAAAAGCGGACACCTGCCTCCGCCGCGGCCTGCATCGCCAGGCCCATCGTGGAGATGTACGTGTAGAACCGGGCGCCCACATCCTGGAGGTCGTAGACGAGCACATCGATCCCGACGAGCATCTCCGCGGTGGGGCTGCGGGTTGACCCGTAGAGGCTGAATATGGGTGTGCCGGTAGCGGTGTCGACCTCATCGTCGATCAGGGCTCCGGCGCCGGCGGTGCCTCTCACCCCGTGCTCAGGAGCGAACACGGCGACGAGTTCCACATTGGGGGCCTCGTCGAGCACGTCGATGAGGTGCTCGCCTCGAACCAGCGATGTCTGGTTGGCGATGAGCCCGACCCTTGCCCCGTCGAGGGCTGCGAACCCAGAGTCGGCCAGCACTTCTGCCCCCACGGTCACCGCGGGCGGGGGTGGGAGAGTCGTGGTGGTCGTGGGTGTGAGGGTGGTGGTGGGGAGAGGCTCGGGAGCGGCCTCGGGCTCGGCCGGCGGCGTGCAACCCAGGGCGACGAGTCCGACCACCGCAACGGTGACGACAACTCGATGCCAGGAGGTCACAGGTCAGTCACTTCGGAGTCATCCGCCGAGTTGGGGGATGGGATGCCGGCCGGTGGCGATCGCGACGTTCTTGGTCTCCATGTAGAAGTCGAAACTCCAGTCGCCGCCGTCACGGCCTATCCCGCTCCGCTTCGTGCCGCCGAACGGGGTGGGGAGGTGTCTCACGTTTTGGGAGTTGACCCACACCATTCCGACTTCGAGGCGATCAGCCATGCGGTGGGCTCGGGTGAGGTCGTTGGTCCACACGTAGCCGGCCAGCCCATACTCCACGTCGTTGGCGATGGCGAGAGCGTCGGCCTCATCGGCGAAGCGGATGGCGGTGAGGGCGGGGCCGAAGATCTCCTCCTGCGCGATACGCATGTCGTTACGGGCGTTGGTGAAGAGCATCGGGGTCACGAAGTTGCCGCCGGGTGGAGCGTCCACCCAACCAGTGCCGTCGATCACGGTGGCACCGTCTCGTTCGGCGATGGCCCTGTAGCTCTCGACCTTCTCGCAGTGACGGGGATGAACGAGGGGGCCGATCACCGATGCCGGGTCGAGAGGGTGCCCGACCGGGATGGCGGCCATCTTCTCGGCGAGGCGCCCGACGAAGGTGTCGTAGATCGACTCCTGAATGAGCACCCGACTCGAACTGGTGCAGCGCTCGCCGTTGAGGCTGTAGATCATGAAGATCACCGCGTCGAGCGCCCTCTCGATGTCGGCGTCGTCGAACACGATCACCGGGTTCTTGCCCCCGAGTTCGAAATGAACCCGTTTGAGGGTCGGGGCGCCCTGAGCCTGGATCATGGAGCCGGTGGTCGATTCGCCGACGAACGCAATGGCCTTGATGTCGGGGTGTTCGGTGAGCGACTTGCCTGCGGTCTCGCCCATTCCGTGCACTGTGTTGAGCACGCCTGGCGGCAGGCCCGCCTCGAGCGCTATCTCCGACAGGAGATGGGCGGTGATCGGGCTCCACTCCGCCGGCTTGTGCACCACGGTGCATCCCGCCGCGAGCGCGGGCGCAATCTTCCAGGTGGAGAGCATGAACGGTGTGTTCCACGGTGTGATCACCCCGACCGGGCCGATGGCACGACGGGAGGTGTAGTTGAGGTGGTCGGTGGTGGGCAGGGCCTGTCCGTCGGCCGCGGCCGGGGCCCGATCGGCGAAGAAGCGGAAATTGTCGGCCCCCCGGAGGGCGGCTGCGCCCATGAACCTCATGGTCTGGCCGGTGTCGACGCACTCGCTCACTGCAATCCGGTGGGCGTTGTCGACTATCAGATCGGCGACCTTGTTGAGCACGCGCCTGCGTTCGGTGCCGGGAGTGTCAGCCCACTCATCGAAGGCCGATGCAGCCGCCTTCGCAGCCGCGTCGACATCGGCCGCGTCGCCTGCGGCGATTTCGCCCAGATCACTACCGTCGATCGGCGATTGGTTGGCGAAGCTCGTTCCGTCGACGCTGGCCACCTGCTCGCCGTTGATGATGTGGGGCATGAGTTGCTCGGTGAAGCGGGCGAGGTGCCGGGCGGCTGCTGCCTGGTTCTCTTCATAGGTGTGGGTGGGGCCGGCCATCAGGAAGCTCCTCGCTGCATACGACTGCGCACGTGATTTCGGTTGATACGGACTTCGGGATCGATGAACTGGATCTCGGCACTGAGTGCGACCGCGTGCCGATCCGAGACAGGCGCCAGTTCGGCGTCGACGGTGTCGATGAGGCAGTTGAGGAAGCGCTGGATCTCCTCATCGGTGCGGCCGGGGCCGATCCGAGCGGTCACCGCCACGAACGCGTGGGTGGGGTCGCCATCGGCGATTCGGTAGTGGGTACGCTCCGCGGCCCGAGTGCGCAGTGCGTCGAGCTGGGGAAGACCGTTGTCGAGGGCGGCCTCATGAACGGCATCGACCAGCGACTGGATGTCGTGCGCGGCGCTGAGGTTGGCGCTGTGCTCGATGATGATGTGGGGCAAGGGATCCTCCGCACTGGCTGGGTTCGGCCCCTCGGGGCTTTACGCATGTAGGGTAGATGTATAACATGTGAAACAGTTTGAGGAAAGAGAGACCCCAGCGCCATGCGCCTGCTGAGCTACTCCGTGAATGGCATCCACTCCGTCGGTGCGCTCACCGATGATGGATCCGGCATCGTCTCGCTACCGGAGCGGATGGCCGACATCACCGATCTCCACGACATCATCTCCACCGACCGAATCGATGAGGCGCTGGCGTTGGCTCGCAACGCAACGACCGATCACCCAGTCGCCGACATCACCTTCGAGCGCCTGCTCCCGTGGCCTCGCAAGATCTTTTGCATCGGCGTCAACTACGGGGGTCGGGCCGCCGAATACGACGACAGGTCCGACGCGGCCTACCCAAGTGTCTTCCCTCGCTGGCCCGATGGTTTCACCGGCCACAACCGCGACCTCGTCCGCCCACCCGAATCTCCCCAACTCGACTACGAAGGTGAGATCGTGGTGGTGATCGGCAAGTCAGGGCGACGCATCCCGATCGAGAAAGCCCGCAATCACGTCGCCGGACTCACCCTCGGCAACGAGGGCACCATCCGCGATTGGGTGCGCCACGCCAAGTTCAACGTCACCCAGGGCAAGAACTGGGAGTCCACCGGCGCGATCGGTCCCTGGCTCGTTCCCATCGACGAGATCGGCGACTTCGAGGAGTTGCACCTCACCACCAGGGTCAACGGCGAACTTCGACAAGACGACACGCCCGCCACGATGAAGTATTCGATCGAGTATCAGATCCACTATCTGTCCACCTTCACCAACCTCGCTCCGGGCGACCTGATCTTCACCGGCACCCCTACCGGCGCAGGAGCCCGCTTCGATCCTCCGATCTGGCTCCAACCGGGCGATGTGGTCGAAGTCGCGGTGCCTGAGATCGGAACCCTGCGAAACACCATCCGCGACGAATTCACCGACGGCCGCGAGATCCCCCCTCCCGAGCCCGTCTAAACCATGGCCGGGAGTTCCGAGACGATCACCCAGCCCGACATCGGCATGCGCGCTTTCTCGCGTTCACTCCCGATGGCACTAATGCGGGCCCGGGAAGCAGCAATGAGGAGCTTCAGACCCTTGCTCGGCGAGCACGGCCTAACCGAGCAGCAGTGGCGGGTGCTGAGGGCTCTCGCCGACGCCACCGATCCCCTCGAGGTCGGCGATCTCATCGAACACACCTTCCTGCTCGGTCCTTCGTTGTCGCGGATCCTCGCCAATCTCGAACAACGCGAACTGATCGAACGGCAAACGGCCTCCCACGACCATCGGCGAGCGGCGATCAGCTTATCCACCGATGGCCACCGTCTCGTTCGGAGCGTCGCACCGTTGTCAGAAGCGCTCTATGCCGACATCGAGGCCGCCATCGGCGATACTCGCCTCAGCCAACTCCACGAACTTCTCGAGCAACTGGCCTCCATCGATACGACCCATTCCCAGGAGCACTCGCAATGACACACGCAATTCAGGTTCGCAACCCGGGCGGCTACGACGTTCTCGAATGGGTCGAGGTCGACGATCCGGTAGCGGGCCCCGGCCACGTCGTGGTCGATGTCCACGCGGCGGGCGTCAACTTCATCGACACCTACCATCGGTCGGGGCTCTACGAACTGCCCCTTCCGTTCGGAGTCGGCAGCGAGGGCAGCGGCACCGTCACCGAGATCGGCGACGGGATCGACAATCTCGCGATCGGCGACCGGATCGCGTGGGTGGGCGCACCCGGCTCCTATGCCACTCGATTGTCGGTTCCGGCTTCGGCTGCCATGCCCGTACCCCAGGAAATGACCCTCAGCCACGCGGCCGCAACCCCCCTGCAAGGGATGACCGCCCACTACCTGACCACCAGCACCTACCCGCTCGGCGACGGCGACCGCTGTCTCATCCACGCCGCAGCAGGAGGAACGGGTCGCCTGATGGTGCAGATGGCCAAGCTTCGCGGAGCCGAAGTCGTCGCCAGCGTCGGCACCGACGAAAAGGCCGAACTCGCCCGCTCGGCCGGCGCCGACCATGTCATCAACTACTCCACCACCGACCTCGTCGAAGGAGTGGAGAACGCCGTCGGCAAGAACGCGATCGATGTCGTCTACGACGGCGTGGGTGCGGCCACCTTCGACGCCGGACTCGAGCTGCTGGCGCCGAGAGGCACGATGGCCACGTTCGGTAACGCCTCCGGCCCGGTCCCGGCCATCACCCCACTCACCCTTATGCCAAAGTCGCTCTTTCTCACCCGGCCCAAGCTCGGCGACTACATAGCCACCACCGAGGCCCGCGACGAGCGCTGGAACGAGATCACCGGCTGGGCTCGCAATGGTCTCCTCGAAGTACGGGTCGGTCACACCTTTCCGTTGGCCGACGCGGGCGAGGCCCATCGGGCCCTCGAGAGCCGCTCCACCACCGGCAAGATCCTCCTCACGGTCTGATTCATGCCACTCAGCGCAGACGAGATCCGAGCCGAGGCCGAGCTGCTCGACGAAGCCGAGCGTTCCGTGGTTCAGATCCGCCAAGCCACATCGATCTATCCGGACATGACCATCGACGACGCCTACGCGGTACAGGCGGCCTGGCGTGAACTCAAACTGGCGAGGGGCCAACGGCTCGTCGGCCACAAGATCGGCCTCACGTCGCGAGCGATGCAGCAGGCGATGAACATCACCACACCCGACTCGGGTTTCCTCACCGACGACATGGTGTTCGCGCCCGACACCGAGATCGAAGCATCTCGCTTCCCTGATCTCAAGATCGAGATGGAACTCGCGTTCGTGCTCGCACATGACCTTGTCGGACACGACCTCACGATCGACGATGTTCTCGACGCAACCGATCACGTGATCGCCGCGATCGAGATGATCGCGGCGCGCTCGTATCGCACCGACCCCGTGACGGGCCGAACCCGCACGGTCATCGACACCATCTCCGACAATGCCGCCGACGCCGGCATCATCACCGGCGGTGCTTCCATCGACCCGCTCCAGGTCGACCTGCGCTGGGTCGGGGCGATGCTGACGAAGAACGGGGTGGTGGAGGAGACCGGACTCGCGGGCGGCGTGCTCGGTCACCCCGCCAACGGCATTGTCTGGCTGGCTCGCCGCTACGCCGAGCACAAGATGGTGCTCGAGGCGGGCCACACGATCCTTGCCGGATCATTCACCCGCCCGGTGGCCGTCCAACCCGGCGACCACTTCCTCGCCGACTACGGCCCACTCGGCTCGTTCGAGATGCCGTTCGTATAGCTCTTCACACCAAGGACAGCCTGTGGACATACCGCTCAACCAATTCAAACGTCGACTCATCGATCCCGGAGCCCAATTCGGGATCTGGTGCAGCCTCGCCGATCCCGTCACCAGCGAGATCGCGGCCACCGCCGGTTTCGACTTCCTCACCATCGATGCCGAACACGGCCCCAACGACCTGCGCACCGTGCTCGCCCAACTCCAGGCAACTGCGGCCTATCCCACCTCGGTCATCGTCCGGGTCAGCCAGGGCGACACGGCGCTCATCAAGCAGGTCATGGATATCGGTGCCCAAACCATCGTGGTGCCGATGGTGGAAACAGCCGATCAGGCTCGGCAAATGGTGGCAGCCGTTCGCTATCCACCCGCCGGTGTCCGCGGCGTCTCCACTGCACGGGCCGCTCGCTGGGGACGGGTCGAAAACTACTTCGCCCGAGCCAACGACGAAGCCTGCCTGGTGCTGCAGATCGAGTCGGCGGCAGGACTCGACAACATCGAAGAGATCGCCGCTGTCGACGGGGTCGACGCCCTCTTCGTGGGGCCGTCCGATCTCGGCGCTTCCCTCGGCTATCTGGGCCAGGCCGACCACGCCGACGTGCGCCAGATCGTCAACGCGGCGATCCATCGGATCAACGCCACAGGCAAGGCCTCAGGCGTTCTTGCCCAAGGCGACGAACTCATCCGGACGTATCTGGATGCCGGTGCCGGGTTCGTGGCGGTCGGCGTCGACACCTACCTCCTCGCGGCCGCCACGAAGTCGCTGGCCGACCGGTGGAAGGGCAACTGAGCTTCTCGCGGTCCACCGCCCGCTACCAACCCCTCCCAGCAGCCATGATGGAGCAATGACGACAGCGCTACTCACCGAGTTCGACCAACTCGTCGACCGAGAATGGCAACGACTCGCCTCGCCGGGCACCTGGTGGAGCGGCGTCCAGCGGGTAGCGATCGCCGACGAAGCCCGCCGTGCAAGTCGGCACCTCGACACCGCTGGTGTGCTCTCCGACCCAGCCACCGAAGCGGCCCGTCGCGTGGCAGTGGAAGCGGCAAGTATTCGAGCCGTCGACCTCGAGCGTTGGGCCGATGGCGGCCTCGACGGCTTCGCCTACGTCGAACTGGTCGGAATCGTCAGCCGACTCACCGCCATCGATGTCGCCTCGTTCGGGCTCGGGATCGATGAACGACCCCTCCCGGATCCCCTCCCCGGTGAACCGACTCGCGACAAGCCCGCCGATGCCGAGGTCACCACGGGCTGGGTCCCCACCGTGGGACCGGCCAACGCGCCCGCGTGCATGAGTGCCGTTCCTCCCGAGGTCGACGCCATGTTCGACGTGCACGGCGTGCTCTACCTCAGTCTCGAACAGATGGGTGATCTCGATATCGAACGCGACGGCATCCACCGCACCCAGATGGAACTCGCCGCGGGTCGCACCAGCTGGCTCAACGAGTGTTTCTATTGAATGTTGGCCCACACTTCGATGCTCCGTGCGAGCATCAAGCGCATCGAGGGCGCCGAGCTCAACTGCCGGACGATCACCGAGGGAGTGGGCAACTGCGGCGTGAAGAACGGCGATGCGATAAGGGCACTCATCGACGCCACCGTGCTTGGCGACCACGACGAGTACCCCGACGCCCGAGTGCGAGCCGAACTGGCGCTGGGGCGAGACGGAGCCGACCGAATCGCGATGGTGGCCGGCAACTTCTCGATGATGAACCGCAGCCTCGACGCCATCGGCGCTCCTGTCGGCGCAGGGCTCAACCCTCTCGCGGCTGAAATGGGTGTGGCGGTACCCGCCCACCTACAGAGCTGAGGCGTTTCCTCACCAATCACCCCGAGCTAGGCGTTGATCATCCAGGCGTGCTCGGTTCCGTTCAACGCCGCCTCCACCTCGCCGAAGTTGTCGATCACATCGCCCAGCGCGAAGGGGTTCAACCGTTGCAGCCTCACCTCCGCCGGCGTCGACTCGAGCCCGAGAAACGCGAGGGTCTTGTCGTAAGCGACTCCTGGATTCTCGGAAATATCGGCTTCGTACCCGAGGCTGAGCACATCGCGGCCCTTCGTCAAGACCGCGAACTCGTCGTAGAGCGCGTTCACCCGGTGGAAGTGTCCGGTGATGGAGTCCAACCGACCATCCATCCACACCGCGTCGACGTCGATATGGATCTGCAAACGCTCGACCGCCGCAGGGTCGGTGGAGTGGTAGGCCCCCCGCTCTCCCGCCATCAGACCCGACACAAGCTTGCGCAACAGGTTGCGGCGACGAAGAACCACCCAGTGGTCGACCCCCACTGCGGCTATCCGTTCGACGTACTCGGCCAGACTCATGCCGAGCCGGGTGACGTGGTCGAACTTGAGGTCGTACATGAACCAATGCCGGCCAGAACGGCGAAGACGCTCGGCCACATATCGGACAGGATCGATTCCGGTCTCGTCGGGATGGATCCCATCGGCTCTGGCAGCCTCGATGACCCGAACGTAGGTCTCTCCGTCGCTGTAGACGGCAGAATGCTGCTCCATCTGGTCGGTGAGGACCGTACTTCCGCACCGACCCGCGTGAAAGATCGCAACGGCACCGGGACGGCGAGCCGCCGTTGCCGGACCCAGCACCCGACTCTGCCAAGCGCTTCGGGCGTAACGGCCCACAAGTCGGGGTTCGCTCCGGACCTCACTGAGGATCGAATTTGACATGATGCATCTGTCGGCAACTTGTTGTTGCCGATGAGTCATCTGCCCGAGCGGACCTCCAGCTCAGACTCGGCGGAGGTCCTTGTCGAGCACACCGGTGTCGACCAGGCCCATCACGGTGGGCAGGCGGTAGTAGCGCGGACCGGTCCAGTCGGCCTCGTTCAAACCGGCACCGGTGTAGGCGCGGTAGAGCTCCTCGATGCCCTGCTGGAGAGTCCATTGGCTCTCGAAGCCCGGCAGCTTGGTCTCGATCTTGGTGAAATCGACCTTGTAGTCGCGGGTGTCAGACGAGGCGCCGTCGGCGAACGCGAGCTCGCAGTCGGGCACCGTGTCGCGCACCATCTCCGCCACCGTTCTGATCTGGTAGTTCTCACCGTTACGGCCCACGTTGAATGCCTCGTTGTGCATGGCGTCACGGGGTGCGGCCAGGCACGCCACGGTGGCGCCGATGATGTCGCCGATGTGAACGAGCGGCCGCCACGGCGAACCGTCGCTCATCAAAAGCACCTTGCCCGTGGTGACGGCATGACCCACGAGACTGTTCACCACGATGTCGGCTCTCAGGCGTCGCGACACGCCGTAGGCGGTCGCGTTGCGGAGGTAGCACGGCGAGAACGAGTCGTCGGCCAGCTTCGAGAGTTCCTGCTCCACCCTCACCTTCGATTCGCCGTAGGGGGTCTGGGGGAAGAAGTCGGCCGTTTCGTCGAGATAGTCGTCGCCGCCGGCCCCGTAGAGCGAGCACGACGAGGCAAACACGAACCGTTCCACGCCCGCCGCCTTCGCGGCCTCGGCCAGGCGCACCGAGGCATGGAGGTTGATGTCGTAGGTGAGGTCGGCGTTGATGTCGCCGAGAGGATCATTGGAGAGCGCACCGAAGTGAGCCACGGCGTCGAACCCCTCCAGATCGCCGGCGGTCACGTCTCGTAGATCGACGGGCAGTGTCTCGATCGGGTCTGGTGCTGAGCTGAAGTCGCAGGCTTCGAAAAGTCCGATGTCCATCCCGACCACCTCGTGGCCGGCCGCCCGCAAGGCAGGCACCATCTCCACTCCGATATAGCCACGGTTTCCCGTCAACAGAACTCGCACGACAACTCTCCTCGTCTTCGCTTCTCGACCACCAACACGACAACTCCACCCAATCGGACGACTGGCTCAGATCGTGATCTTTCGACAATGGAACGCCTCTGCAAATCCCGACACGGCGTTGCACTCCACCGCGCGCACCGCCATCAGACCGCGGAAAGTGCCGGCGCGGAACCATGGCTTGTCGGCCTGGGAGGCGAAGTGTTGCTCCAACAAGGCCACCTTGCGTTCGGCGATGGACTCGTCGAGAGGCACGAAGAGGTTGGGCCGACCGAGATCACCTTCGTACTTCGGGATCTCATATTCGAGAATCGTGTGATTGCGCCAGGTGTTCCACACCAACTCACCGACCGTGCGGTGATCCTGGTGCTCATCGGCCCTGCGGTGGGCGAACACGACATCGGGGTCGATCTCGCGGCCGAGAGCGGAGATGTACTCCTTCACATCGGCAGCGATGTAGGGGAAGAAGTTCTCACGAAAGTCGGCCACCCTCACATCGACCTCGGCTGCGTCGGCGAGAAAGGCCGCCGCACTCGCTCGTGCCTCCGCCTCTCGTTGCGACGTGGCCGACAGCACCACCCAATGAACACTGCTTCCCGGCCGCTCCGCCATCAGGCGCAGCAGGGTGCCGCCGGCACCGATCTCGATGTCGTCGCTGTGAGCACCGAGGCACACAATGTCTAGGGGACTCGACCCATCGCCGAGCGCAAGGGGGAGCATGGTTCAGACCACCGTCGCCACCGGGATCGGCACGATGAACTGGGCGCCCCATTCACGGGCGTGCTTCATCTGCTCGAGGATCTCGTCCTTGAAGTTCCACGGGAGGATGAGGATGTAATCGGGCTTGACCTCATCGATCTTCTCGGGTGGAAAGATCGGGATATGGGTGCCGGGAAGATACCGACCGTGCTTGTACGGATTGCGGTCGACGGTGAAGTCGAGGAAGTCGGTTCGCACCCCGCAGTAGTTGAGCAGGGTGTTGCCCTTGCCCGGCGCCCCGTAACCCACGATGGTTTTCCCCTCACGCTTCAGTTCGCTCAGCATCTCGAGCAAGGACCGCTTGGTCTCACGAACCCTTTCCTCGAAGGCCGCGTAGGTGGCGACATCTCGATACCCCGCCGCTTCCTCGCGCGCTCTCAGCTCGAGAACAGCATCGGCCACCGGCCGGGAGTCGTCGGCGGTGTGGCGGGCGTAGATACGCAGGGAGCCACCGTGGGTCCAGATCTCGTCGACATCGAAAATCGTCATCCCGTGGCGGGCGAAGATCGCCTCGACGCTGACCAGCGAGAAGTAGCAATAGTGCTCGTGGTAGATCGTGTCGAACTGGTTTTCATCGAGCAGCTTCATGAGGTGAGGGAACTCGATCGTCACTGTTCCCCCCGGCTTCAGGATCAGGGGCATGCCGGCCACAAAATCGTTGAGGTCGGGTACCTGGGCGAGAACATTGTTGCCGAGCACGAGGTCTGCCATGGTGCCCTGCTCCGCGAGCGAGCGACCCTTCTGTTCACCGAAGAACGACACATCGGTGGGTACGCCCCTCTTGACTGCGTCCTTGGCCACATTGGCTGCCGGTTCGATGCCGAGGCATGGGATGTCGCGCTCGACAAAATACTGGAGGAGGTAGCCGTCGTTGCTGGCGAGCTCCACCACCATCGAGTCGCTTCCGAGGCCGAGGCGATCGGCCATCTTCGCCACATAGTCCTCGGCATGCTGGAGCCAGGACGTGGAGAACGACGAGAAGTAGGCGTACTCGGTGAAGATGTCTTCGGGTTCGACGTACTCGTTGAGCTGCACCAGGAAACACGATGGGCAGACCCACACGTTGAGGGGATAGAACGGCTCCATCTGGTCAAGTTGATCCTCGGGCAGGAAGCTCTCACAAAGAGGGTGCATTCCGAGATCGACAACACGATCGGTTAGGGGGGTCTCGCAAAAGCGACAGGGGAAAGCGGTCATGTGGATCCGAGAGTAGTGAGTCAAGCCTGAACCAGGCGGGGTCGAGTGGCCCGAAAAACCATCGGCAGCAATCGCGGATACTTTCGGATAAAGCTCAGGCGAGTCTGCGGCCGGTCACCTCATGGGGTTCTATGCGGATCCACCGATCCCGCCAGCGTTCCTTTGCCCACGCCATGACCCCGGCGCGTTCGAGTTGTTCTACTTCGGCCCACTCGGTGACGGCGTGGGCCACACCATGAACGAGAACGCTCCAACCGGTGCGCCTCGCCTCGTCCCAGCTGTCGATCTCGAAGGCCACCGGTTCGTGACCGACGGCGGCGGCCAGCTTCGCTCCGTCGAGGGTACGAAAGACGATTCCCTCGTCGACCCAGTCGAAAGCGACGGGCAGGACGGTGATTCTCCCCTCATCGGTGACGTCTCTGAATGCCATGCGCCCGATCGGGGTGCTCAAGAGCAGCCGGATGCACTCGTCGCGGTCGAGGGTTATGAGGCCGGCACCGTCGGTTGGGGGCGGTAACGCCGTGGACATCACTGATCCTCTCGGGCCGATGCTCGATATCGGTCCTAGCCCAGCCCAGGGGCGCCTCGCCAGTCCAGTCGACATTCCTCCGCGATCAAACGAGGTTCTAGAGTGCGCTGCATGGCAACGATCCCTTCAGACGCAGCGGAGAAGATCAGCTTGCTGGAAGGCATTGCCACCACCAGGTCGATCCGGCGTTACACCGACGACCCGGTGCCCTCATCGGTACTGAGAGACCTGTGCTTCGCCGCCACGCGGGCACCGACCGGCTCGAACCGCCAGAACTTCCGTTTCTTCGTGCTCACCGACGGGCCGGTTGCATTCAAGGCCAAGAAGCTGATCGCGGGTGCCGCGAGATCGATGTGGGCCGACAAGCGCGCCAACGACCGCTACGACGACGGCACCGGAGACGACGACTCGTCACCCAAGGCAAGGATGGCCCGGTCGATGGAGGAGTACGTCGATTCGATCGACGATGTCCCCGCCCTGATCTTCCCTTGTCTGATCCGCCACCGCCCGCCCACCCCCACCGAAGGCGCCTCGGTCTATCCGGCCATGCAGAACCTCCTGCTGGCGGCACGCGCCCTCGGCTACGGCGGCGTCACCACGATGTGGCATCGCCTGGTGGAGGACGAACTCCGCGATCTGCTGGAGATCCCCGACGACGTTCTGGTCGCCGCCACGGTCACCCTCGGCAGGCCCAAGGGATCCCACGGCCCGGTTCGGCGCCGCCCCCTCGATCGTTTCGTGTACGACGGGGTGTGGGGCGACGTTGCCGAGTGGGCGGTCGATCCTCCGGGCACCCTCCACACCGGCACACCGCCCACCTGATCAAGACAACCGCTGCTAGCCCTCAAGGATCAACATGCTCTCCTCACTCAGATCGGTTGCCCGGTTTCGCAAGCCCGAGTTCAACGCCGATCGCCGCCGGCTCGCTCGGTCAGCCGACATCGGAGATCTTCGCCTCATCGCCAAGAAGCGACTGCCGGCGGGGGTGTTCGACTACATCGACGGTGGGGCCGAAGACGAGCGCACGCTGGGCCGCAATACGGGCGACTTCGAGAGCATCAGCTTCCGACCACGGGTGTTGCGCGGTATCGGTGAGATCGATCCGTCGACCTCGCTGCTCGGTCGCTCCATCCCCCTGCCCTTCGTGCTTGCCCCCACCGGTTTCACGCGAATCGCCGACCCGCAAGGTGAGCTTGCCGTGGCCCGTGTCGCCGCCCGGAAGGGCCTTCCCTACGCCCTGTCCACCATGGGTACGCGCACAATCGAAGAGGTTGCCGCCGCCGCCGACAGCGTCGAGTGGGGAGCCGACGGCAATCGTCGACTCTGGTTCCAGATCTACGCCTGGAAGGACCGGGCCATGGTGAAGGAGATGATCGACCGTGCCGCCCACGAGCGCTACGAGGCGGTGGTTCTCACCGTCGACACGGCCCTCCTGGGTCGCCGAGAGCGCGATGTTCGGCGCGGGATGGAGTTGCCCCCGAAGCTCGGCCTCGGCACGATTTTCGACGGGATCCGCCATCCCGGCTGGACCCGCCGCTTCCTCACCAACCCCCCGATCGTTTTCGCCAACGTCGCCGGCAACGACACGGTGGGCGACGGCTCCAGTGCGGTAAACCTCGCGGCCTACATGACGAGCCAGTTCGATTCCTCGCTGTCGTGGGAGGAGATCGACTGGCTGAGGTCGGTCTGGGACGGCAAGGTCATCGTGAAGGGCATCCAGACCGCGGCCGATTCCAAGATCGCCGCCGAGGTCGGAGTCGATGCCATCGCCCTGTCCAACCACGGGGGACGCCAACTCGATGATGCCCCGTCGCCGATCGAGATGACCGCCGAGTGCCGCGAGGCCGTCGGCGATGGACTGGAGATCATCGTCGACGGCGGTGTACGGCGGGGCTCCGATGTGGTGAAAGCGAGGGCCCTCGGGGCCGATGCGGTGATGGCCGGACGGGCCTACCTCTACGCTCTCGCGGCCGCCGGCGAGCAGGGGGTCGACTGGATGCTCGACTTCATCGACGAGGGCACTCGCCGCACCATGGCACTCTGTGGCGTCGAGTCGATCGACGAGATCAGTACCGAACTCGTAGACACCCTGAGATGATCACATGAGCAACCGCAGCATTCTCGGCGCCACGATCGCCGACTACGTCTCCTCTCATTCAGAACCACCCGACAGCGTGCAGGTGGCCCTCATCGAAGCCACGATCGCGGCTACCGGCGATGCCGCGGGGATGCAGATCGGCAGCGATCAGGGTGCGTTCATGTCGATTCTCACCGCAGTGATCCAACCCCGCTTCGCGGTCGAGGTGGGCACTTTCACCGGCTATTCGGCGCTCGCGGTGGCGCGGGCCCTTCCCGCCGATGGCCGCCTCCTCTGTTGCGACGTGAGCGAGGAGTGGACCGCCATCGCTCTCCACCACTGGAAGATCGCGGGTGTATCTGACCGCATCGATCTCGTGATCGCTCCCGCAATCGAAACCCTCTCCACCCTGCCGGCTGAGCCTCGGATCGATCTGGCGTTCATCGATGCCGACAAGGGCGGATATGTCGACTACTACGAGGCGATTCTGCCCCGCTTGTCCGACCGTGGCGTGATCCTCGTCGATAACACCCTCTGGTCTGGGGCGGTGGCCGATCCGGCGGTCACCGAGGAGTCGACCGCTGCACTGCGTTCGTTCAACGATCATGCGCTGGCCGATCCGCGCAGCGAGGTGGCCCAACTCAGCATCGGCGACGGGGTGACCATCATCCGACGCCGCTGACCAATCCGGGGCCGGCTCAGTCAGATGCCTCGTCGTCGGTGACATCGGCGAGGTCGTGCACATCGATCTCGGACGGATCGGGGGCTTCACCAATCGGGTGATCGCCCTGATTGCGCACCCACACGGTCTGCTGGGGGAACGGGATCTCGATGCCGGCCACGTCGAGCGCCTCTTTCACCCTCAGGCGCAGCTCACGCTCCACCGACCATTGCATCGATGGCTCTGTCTTCACCACCAAACGAATCGCTATCCCGGAGGCGCCCAGGTTTTGGATACCCCAGACCTCGGGACGCTCCATCAGTTCGTCGCCGCCCCACTCCGGGTCGTTCCAGAACTCGTCGGCGACACGCTGGATCACGCCCTGCGCGAAACGCAGATCGACGTCGTAGGCGACCTCGACGTCGATCAGAGCACGCGACCAGAGCTGGCTGTAGTTGCCCACCCGGGCGATCTCACCGTTGGGGACGTGCCACACGGTGCCGAACACGTCGCGAATCGTGGTGGATCTCAGCGATACGTTCTCGACCGTGCCGGTGGCGTCGCCGACGTCGATCACGTCGCCCACTCCGTATTGATCCTCGATGAGCATGAAGAGGCCGGACAGGAAATCCTTCACGATCGACTGGGCACCGAACCCGAGAGCGATGCCACCGATGCCGGCACCCGCAATCAGGGGGGCGAGATCGATGTTGAGTTGGCCGAGAATCATCAGGCCCGCGATGCTCCACACGATCGCCACCACGATGCTGCGTAGGACGAGTCCGATCGTTTCGGCTCGCGCCTCGGCCCGTACCGAGTCACCCTCCTGAACCAGGAGCTTTCCGGCGCCCCGCTCGCGGAGACTCTGGAGCCTGATGTCGTTGGGTGTCGCCGCCACCGTCTTGACGAAGCGGGCCACCGCTCGCTGGAGGAGCTTCGAGGCAATCCAGCTGATCAGAAGGATGAAAAGGATGCGGATCGGCCGGTCGAGAACCCACTCCGACGCAGTGGCCAGGAATTCGTTGTCGGTCCACTCGTAAACCTTCTCGCAGGTGTAGGAGCGATCGGTCTCCCCGCAGGCATCGATGAGGCCGGGTTCGAGTTCCTGACTTAGGTGCAATGGCATGGGTCGACGCTATTTCTGTCAGGCCCTTCGACGGTGGATCGTGACGTGACTCTCGTCGAAAGTAGGCAAATGCAAGAGATTTGACTAGTTTTCTTCGAATGCACCGCTTTCGACTAGGCCAGGCCGCTCAACTTCTCGGGGTCAGCGCCGACACCGTGCGCCGCTGGGCCGACCAGGGTCGGATCGAAACGGTTCGTACCGAAGGAGGACAGAGGGAGATCGAGGGGACGGCCCTTGCCCGCCTCGCTCTGGAACTCGGCGAATCACCTCTCGACGATGGCCGAGCGGTGTCGGCTCGCAATCGATTCCCCGGCCTCATCACCCGCGTCGTTCGCGACACCGTCATGGCCCAGGTCGAGATCCAGGCCGGCCCTCATCGTGTGGTGTCACTCATCTCCGCAGAGGCCGTCGACGCGCTCGGGCTCGAACCCGGAGTCCCCGCGGTTGCCACCATCAAGTCAACCAACGTCGTCATCGAGAAACCCACGTGATCAAGACAGGCCTGATCGGCGCCGCGGTCCTCGTCGCCTCGGCGTGCGGATCCGCGGACTCGAGCTCTGTGATCGTGCTGGCGGCGTCGTCGACGTCAGACGTGCTCGACGAGATCAGCCAGGCCGCTGAAACCACAAACCCGAGCCTCGACCTGGAGCTCGTGATCGCAGGCTCACCCAGCCTCATCGCCCAGCTCGAATCAGGAGTCGATGCCGACGTCTTGATCACCGCAGACGAAGCGACAATGGACCGGGCGGTCGCCAGCGGCCGAGTAAACGAAGCGCCCGTTGTCATCGCCACCAACAGTCTCGTTGTCGCCCTCGCTCCCGGTAACCCCGGCGACGTCACCGATCTCGTCGACCTCACCGACCCAACCCTTCTCATCGGTGCCTGCGCCGTCGACGTGCCCTGTGGTGCCCTTGCCATCGCGGCGATGGACGCCGCCGGGCTGAGCCTCGAGCCCGACACCGAGGAGCTCAGTGTCAGAGCGCTCGCATCCAAGATCCAGCTGGGCGAGATCGATGCCGGGCTGATCTATCGCACCGACGCCGCAGCCCTCGAGCTCGAGACGGTGAACACCCCGTCGACCCAACGGCTCGATGAGCACACCAACCGGTACTTCCTCGCCCTCATCGGAGAATCACCGACCAGCCAGGCCCGCTCCCTCGTCGACCTGATCCTGACCGCCACGGGACGGAGAATTCTCTCCGATGACGGGTTCGGGCTCCCATGAGCAAGGCCCCGGTTCGCCACCCCGCCGCTCTGGTCGCCCCCGCCGGGCTGGCCCTGCTCCTGCTTGCTCTGCCGATAGTGGGTCTGCTCCAGCGCGCCCCCTGGTCGAGTCTGATCGACCGGCTGACCGACGAAACCGTGCTCGAAGCGGTGAGAGTTTCCGCTGTCGTCAGCTCGAGCGCGGCGATCCTCTGCCTCATCCTCGGGCTACCGCTCGCCTGGCTCCTGGCCCGGGTCGATCTCCCCGGTCAGCGCATCGTCCGCGCGGTCGTCATGTTGCCGATGGTCCTGCCACCCGTCGTCGGGGGCACGGCCTTGTTGTTCGCGTTGGGCCGACGGGGACTCGTGGGCCAGTGGCTCGACCGCTGGTTCGACGTCACCCTTCCCTTCACCACCGCTGGAGCGATCATCGCGGCAACTTTCGTCGCCCTGCCCTTCTTCGTCACCACCGTCGAGGGAGCTCTACGGCAGAACGGCACCGACCTCGAAGAGGCGGCCGCCACCGCCGGTGCCACTCCTCTGGCGACATTCATCCATGTCACGGTGCCCGCGGCGCGAGAGTCGGTCGGGGCCGGGCTCGCTCTCGCCTGGGCCCGGGCCCTCGGTGAGTTCGGCGCAACAATCACTTTTGCCGGCAACCTCGGCGGGCGCACGCGCACCCTTCCCCTCCAAACCTTCGTGGCCCTCGAGAGCGACCCTGCGTCCGCCCTCGCCATCAGTGTGCTGCTCTTGAGCATCAGCCTCGGGGTGCTCGTCGCCCTCAGGGGAAGCTGGCTACCGCGATGACCATCCGAATCGACGGCACCGTCTCCCGCGACAGCTTCACCCTCGATCTCGACGTCGACATCGATGTCGGCCGCACCGCGGTGATCGGCCCGAATGGTGCCGGCAAAACCACCCTGCTCCGCCTCATCGCAGGTCTGGAAGCACTCGAGAGGGGAACGATCCATATCGGGCACCGACTCGTCGACGACGCCGGAAGTGTCTTCGTTGCCGCCCACGAACGGTCCACCGCCGTCGTGTTCCAGGACCATCGGCTCTTTCCCCAACTTCGAGCAATTGACAATGTCTCCTTCCCGCTTCGCCGCCAGGGCATCGACCGCGCCACCGCTGCCGACCGCGCCACCGTCGCTCTCCAGGAGGTAGGGATGGATGAATTCGCCGCTCGACGGCCTTCTCAACTCTCAGGAGGCCAGCGCCAGCGGGTGGCCATCGCTCGGGCGCTCGTCGCCGAACCCGAAGTGCTCCTGCTCGACGAGCCACTCGCCTCCATCGACGACGAGAGCCGATCAGGCATCCGCCATCTCCTCATGGCCGCGCCGTCACCGACCGTCGTCTGGGTGAGCCACGATCCAGCCGACACGCTCGACGCCGAATCACTGGTCTCGTTCGCGGACGACCGCGTGCGCCAAACTCCAAGACCATGAGCGACACCACCGCCCCGATCGACCCCCTCGCCCAGTTTCGACTCGACGATCGGGTGGTGCTCATCACCGGTGCAAGTTCGGGCCTCGGCGCCCGCTTCGCCAGAGTTGCCGCGGCCGCGGGTGCCACTGTCGTGCTCGCAGCACGCAGATTGGAACGACTCGATGCACTTGTCGAGGAGATACCCGGCTCAGTGGCTGTGCCCGTCGACCTCACCGCGGCCGGCGGGCCGGAAGGATGTGTGGAGTCTGCGCTGGAGGCCACGGGCCGGATCGATGTTCTGATCAACAATGCCGGCATCTCCCAGGTGGCCCCTGCCCTCGAGTTCGACACCGACGCCTTCCGCCACGAGATAGAAATCGATCTGGTGGCGCCTTTTGCTCTCGCCCGTGAGGTCGCACGAGCGGCGATTGCCGTCGAGCAGCCTGCTTCGATCGTCAACATCGGTTCGGTGCTCGGTCTGGTGGGTGGCGGCAAGCTGCGCGTACCCGGCTATGCGGCGGCCAAGGGCGGGCTCCACAATCTCACCCGCGAGCTCGCTTCCCAGTGGGCTCGACGAGGCGTGCGGGTCAATGCGATCGCTCCCGGCTGGTTCGCCACCGAGATGAATACCGAGATGTTCGGCCATGAGGGTGGGGAGGCCTATATGCGCGGAGGGGCACCAATGGGCCGACCCGGGGTCGAGGGCGAACTCGACGGAGCGATGCTGTTCCTGGCCAGCTCGGCATCGAGCTTCGTCACCGGTCATGTGCTCTATGTCGATGGTGGCTGGACCGCGATCTGACCGATCGATTGGAGCGGCGGCGATGGTACGCACCTCCTCCCCCATGGGTGGGCACCATCGCCCCGCATTCCAAGACCACAGGGGTCTCGGTACGTTCACACTCGGTCTCCCGCAGTGTGTAGGCGGGGCCTATGTTGCGCCGCCGGGGCGGTTACGTCAAGGGGTGGCCTCAGCTTCTCGGTCCGGATCGCCCAGCCCGAGAGCCTGGCGGAGGAACGCGAGCTGGACGAGAAGGAGGTTCTCGGCCACCTCTTCCTGAGGTGTCATGTGGGTCACGCCCGAAAGTGGGAGCACGGTGTGGGGCTGGCCTGCCTCCAGTAACGCCCGCGACAGCTGGAGGGTGTGGGCGGCAACAACATTGTCGTCGGCCAAGCCGTGGATGAGCATCAGGGGACGAATCGGGCGATCGCCCATCGCGGCAGGCGCGGCACACAGATCGGTTCGCTCATAGTTGGCCGGCTCGATCTCGGGGTGACCGAGATATCGCTCCGTGTAATGAGTGTCGTAGAGACGCCAATCCGTGACCGGAGCACCAGCCAGAGCCGCGTGGAACACATCCGGTCGACGCATCACCGCGAGAGCGGCCAGGTAGCCACCGAACGACCAGCCTCGTATGGCCACCCGCGAGAGATCGAGGGATGGCTCCATCTCGGCCGCCACATGAAGAGCATCGATCTGGTCGTCGAGCACGGGGCCGGCGAGATCGCCTCTCACTTCCCTCTCGAATGCGGGTCCGCGCCCCGGTGTTCCCCGCCCGTCCACCACGAGCACCGCGAAACCCTGATCGGCGAACCATTGGCTGGAGTGGTAGAGCCCTGCTGCCTTCTGGACCCGCAGGGCATGAGGGCCTCCGTAGGGGTCGACCAGCACGGGCAGCGGGGTTCCATCATGGCCCTCGGGCAGGAGCAGGGCGCTGGCGAGTGAGCGGTCTCCCAGCCGACTGAGCGTGACGTTGAGTTTCATCGCAGGCCGTTCCGCGTGATCGGCCAGGGTGCCCACCACCTGGCCGGCTCGATGCACCTCCGGGCCGCCGAGGGTCGGCTCGAGGTGACGACTGGTTCGCACCTCCGTTCCGCCACCCTCGACCACGGTATGAACACCATCTCCCGCGGTCTGGATGGAGACAGGTCCGTCCCAGCCGATCAGAGCGACATCGATCGTGGTCGAGTCGGTGGAGACGAGCGCCACGATGCCACGATCGTCGGCACTGATGACCCTGCGCACCTGCAACTCGTCGCCGGTGAGGGGGGTGCCGTCGACACACAGGCGGCGGGCTTCACCACGGTCCTCGACCGTGATCAATCGGCCCTCGTTGAGCCGCGGCACACCCGGAACCAACTCGACCCAGTGCTCATCGGAGATCCGGTACCGCTCCGAAACCGAACCGCGGGCCGGGTCGACCTCGAGTACGGCGAGGGTGCGCTGGTCGCGACTCTGCACGGTGAGGATCAGGCCTTCGATATCCCAGGAGACGTCCGCGAGGTATTCCCACTCACCATCGTTCCACTCGATGTCGACCCTGTCGGTGCCGTCGACTCCGAAGATGGCGAGGGCGACATGGGCGTTGGCGGTGCCGGCGGCCGGGTATCGGATGGCGGACGGAGCCTGATCCGGGCTGACCGGCGCCGAGATCCACCATTGGGTGACGGGGGCGACGTCGACCCGTTCCACGAGCAGGCGGTCACTTCCCGGGGCCCACCAGAACCCGCGGGTACGACCCATCTCCTCTCCCGCCACGAACTCCGATGAGCCCCACGAGACGGTGTCACCGTGCTCGGCGGCGACGACGCGATCCCCCGAGCTGTCGACCACGCGTAGCTCGGCGCCGGCGACATATCCAACGTGCTCGCCGTCGGGTGAGAGGCGAGGATCGAAGGCACCTGCGACCGTGGCCAACAACTCCATCTCGCCGCTGACCAGATCAACCCGCCCGACTTGTCCCCCCAAGGCAAACGTCGCCAGCCCGAGATCGGAGTCGGCATCGAAGGCCACGATCCCACCGCCAGACTCCCGCGCCCTTTCACGGCGGGCGCGTTCCTCGGCCGGAAGATCGGCCTCTGCGGCACCCATCGCGACGGGATCGACCACCAGCCGCTCCGAGCCGGACTCGACATCGAAGACCCAGAGTCGGTTGACCGGATCCTCCGGGCCGTTGGAGCGCAGGAATGCCACCCGTCGACCGTCAGACCCGACGCGAATGTCGCGAGGGGCGCCCAGCGTGAACCGTCGGGTGACGGCCTGCCGGCGGGGAAACGAAGTCGAACTCATTCACAGCCCTTTCGCGGACTTCGGTGTGACCGGATGCTACGGGCTGGTCTCGGGCTTGGTCGACGGGGCCTCCAGCGGTTGACAAATACGCCCTCGCGGGGTGTCACCGGTAGCGTCAGCCGAGTGACAGAGTCACTGTTCGATCGCTCCAACCGTCCCACCACCTTTGCTGTTCTCGCGAGCGTCGGAATCATCGCCTACAACAACCTCGCGGTGTCGGCGGCGCTGCCCGAGGTTGGCAACGACCTGGGCAACGTGGCCCTACTCCCGTGGACGATCTCGGTTGAGCTCCTCACGTCCGGTGTGGCCATCTTGTTTGCTGGACCCTTGGTGGACGGACTCGGACCGCGGAGGGTCTTCCGCTGGTCTGTCTCGGCATTCATGGTTACATCGATCACGTGCGCCGCGGCGCCGACGATGGCCTGGCTCATCTTGGGCCGCGCCTTCCAGGGACTCGCAGCCGGCACCCTGATGACCGTCGTCATGTCGGCCATCGGCCTCTCCTTCGCAAGCGACCTACGGCCTCGGGTATTCGCGGCAACATCCACCGTGTGGGGGGTCACCAGCGTCGCCGGCCCCACCATCGCCGCCTCCCTGGTGACGGTCATTGGTTGGCGCGGCATCTTCGCCTTCAACGTACCGGTCGCCGCGTTCGCCGCTCTCCTCGCTTGGAGGGCCCTCCCCGATCGCCAGCCCGACACCGAGTCGGTCCGCATCGATATGCGCGGTATTGCCCTCATCAGTGTGATCAGTACCGCTGCTCTGGCCAGCGTCGAGGGATCGATCGAAGTGGCCGCAGTCGCCTTCGCCATCAGCGGAATCGGCCTGGTCGCCTATGTGAGGCATGCAAACCGCGCGCCTCAACCGGTGATGCGTCTCCACCACCTCCTGCACTCGAGGTATCGGCCCATCCACCTCACATCGACGCTGGTCATCGGAGCCGCACTCGGAGCATTCGCCTTTCTTCCGGTCTACATGCGCGGCGCACGGGGGACGTCTTCCAGCCTTGCCGCATTCTCCATCGTGTTTCACTCCGTTGGCTGGTCGCTGAGCGCGTTCGCCGCCAGCCGCCTGCAGCGTCGGTTCCGCAGCGAAACGATCATCATGGTCGGCGCATCGCTCGCAGCACCGATGCTCGGCCTCACTACCCTCGCGGTCGCGTTCGATGCCCCACTTCCCTTGATCTTCTTCTTGTTGTTCGGCGTCGGGAGCACGATCGGAGCGGTGTCTACTACCGGCGTCGCCACCCTTCAACACAGAATCCCGATCACCGAGATGGGGCGAATCAACGCCGCCCACCAGTTCATGCGCACGATCGGGATCACCTACGGAGTCGGACTCGCCGGCGTCGTCCTTTTCGGGACCGTTGATCGACGAATCGGCGACGTCGAAGCGGTGCGCGATCTGCTCGGCAGCGACGCTACCGGGGTCGATAGTTCGGTGGCCGATGCCCTCGCTGCGGGTTACAGCTGGACACTCCTGGTGTGCACCGCAGCCATGGCTCTGGCCATCCCATCCGCGGTACATCTAGTGCGCACCCGGGTCGAGCCGGTACCATCCGCCCCGTGAAGGCCCTCCGATTCAGCCGTAACGAAGGCCGCTATGCGGCGGCGATGCTTGCATCGAAGCTGCGCCCCGGCGCCGGAGGTGCCGTGGGGCCGCTCTCCCTGGTCGACGACAAGGGCCCAACTCTGCCCGCCGACGACTGGGTTCGGGTCTGGCCCCGCCTGGCCGGGATCTGCGGATCCGACCTTTCCACCATCGATGGTCACGCGTCTCGCTACTTCGACGACTTCGTGTCGTTCCCGTTCATCCCCGGCCACGAGGTCGTTGGCGACACCGCCGATGGCGGGCGGGTCATCCTCGAGCCGGTTCTCGGCCATGCTTCTCGCGGCTTCGAACTCCCGTTCCCGGGTGCCTCGCCCGGCGACGGCAACGACTACCGCCACCTCACGTGCGGACATCTCGAGCCGGGGCTCCAA
Organism: Acidimicrobiales bacterium; assembly: GCA_029263215.1. Taxonomy (GTDB): domain Bacteria; phylum Actinomycetota; class Acidimicrobiia; order Acidimicrobiales; family Aldehydirespiratoraceae; genus OFTM10. The sequence continues at coordinate 982 of JAJCXY010000115.1, read as the reverse complement.
ACCGGGTTCTGTGAAAGCACGGGAGGAGGGTGGGCCACAGAGTTCGTTGCTCATCCGTCCCAGCTCCACGAGGTGCCCGATTGGATGAGCGATGAGCTCGCGGTCACCATCGAACCGGTGGCCGGCGGCGTTCATGCCGCCCTGCGAGCCGGCGTCAACGAGGGCGACACCGTGGCCGTGATCGGGGCGGGACCGATGGGACTCGTCACCGTGGCCGCGCTTCGCCATCTCACCGATCCGGGATCGATCATGATCGGCGCCAAGTATCCGGTCCAGCGAGAACTGGCCGAAGAGTTCGGCGCCGACATCGTGTGTGCGCCCGGCGAACTCGCCCGTGCGGTCCGGCGCGCAACCGGATCGTTCATGATCGGGCCACGGCTCTCCGGTGGCGCCGACGTGGTGATCGATGCGGTCGGTTCCGCCGATTCCATCGCCGACGCGATCTCGATCTGTCGCCCTCGAGGGCGGGTGGTCCTGCTCGGAATGCCCGGCGCGGTCGATCTCGACCTCACTCCCTTGTGGCATCGCGAGACCGAACTCGTCGGCACCTACACCTACGGCACCGAAACTCTCGCCGATGGTCGCCGCACCACCAGCTTTGCGCTGGCGATGGAGCTGGCAGGGAAGGTTCCGTTCGACAAGTTGGTGTCGGCCACCTACCCGCTCGACCGCTACCGCGAGGCTCTCGGTCACGCCGCAGAGGCCGGTCGACGCGGCGGAGTGAAGATCGCGTTCGATCTCCGCGACGAACGCCATCGCGGTCTGCCAACGTCTGATTCCTGAAACCCTCCCGGACCGTGTCGTGACTCAGCGTCCGACCGGCCAGAATGGTGCCCATGCCCGAGAACGATTCCGCCCCGGTCCTCGATGACGAGACCACCGCTGCCCTCACGCTCTACAACGAGTACGTCGATGCCGACCGTGAGCGGACCCGCCGCGAGAAGCGGGTCAAGAAGGCGGAGCGAGCCAAGGAAGACGCCGC
>JAJCXY010000114.1 GCA_029263215.1 Acidimicrobiales bacterium | reverse complement strand
ACCCACAGAGCCACCCGACGCGCCCCACTTCCGGCGTTGCTCCTGGGGTGTTGGTCTCCGTGAGGCCGCACGTAACGCGAACGCCGACCGTCACCAACTGATCGCTCGTCGCCGGGAGTATGCGGCGCCGCATCAGGGCCGGAGTGCAGCGCGACCGGTGTGCTCGACTACGTGACTATGTGGCGGCAATATCGAGCACATCGAGCAGGATGACATGCCCGCACGACCCCCAGCTCATTGCCGGTTACCGGATCGGTTACGGAGCGGTCGGTCGCTGTTGTTACGAGCGGCTTGCAGCGCCAGCAGATCCATGACGTGAGGGACGCTTCGATGTCGGGTTGAAGGCAGCGGAAAATCTCTCTCGCCCAACGACGAGACGACCGCCAACACAATCACCGGCACCGGGCCGATGAACCCGAGCATGTTTCTGGCAGCCACGTGCTAGTGCGCGACCGGGTCACCGCCGAGGGAGGTCGTACGACTGTGTGGGTCGTAGTGCTCGTCCCGGAGAGCGTCCAGGAGCCGCTCGCGTTCCTCGCCGCGCCGTGACGGCGTGACGAGTAAGAGCACACTCGGCAGGACGAACAAGGCGACCAGCAGCGAGAACAGGATCATGACCGCCGTCAGCAGTCCGAAGTCAGCAAAGACGGGCATGGGCGCGCGCGACATCACCAAGAAGCCGCCTATCGACGTCAGCGCGGAGAGAACGAGTGCTCCCCCGGTGCCTTCGCCGGCTCTTCGTAGTGCCGGGAAGCGGCTGGGTTCGTCGACGAATTCTTCCCGGAACCGCGTCGTGAAGTGCATGGCGAAATCGACGCCGACGCCGACTGCGATGGCAGCGATGGTCGCAGTTACCGGGTTGATCGAATAGTCGAAGATGAACATGAACCCGTACACCCAGCCAACGACCAGCAGGATCGGGATCACCGAAACGAGTGCGTACTTGAGCGATCGCATGAATGCCCACGCAATGAGTGTGCACAGCACCAAAGCGATGATCAGCGACAGGACCATCGAGGCGGTGAAGGCGGTGAGAGAGTCCTCCTCGGTGACTGCAGGACCGGAAACGCCGAGCCAGGTGAGGTCACCGGGTACCTCTTCGAGCTGCACACTTGCGGCTTGGAGAGCGTCTCGGGCGGCCACCATCAGATCAAGATCGGCGACTGTGGCGATGGAGATGTCGACCTTGGTTGCCTGAAACCCGTCGCCGACATGCACGGCGGCTTGCACGTCCTCGGGTCGCCACGACAAGCCGCCATCGGGACCAGTGATGCCGTTCTCCGACGTGTATTCGTACATTGCGAGAACCTGGTCGGCGCTGGTCGGCAAGCCGTCAGGACCAGCGGTCAAGGCGACTCCGGTGGTTGCCTCGATTTCTTCCACCGTCGCGGACGATGTGAGCGTGGCCCGCAAAACATCGGCGGCATTGTTGGCTGCGACCGGGGTCCCGTCGAAGTCGCGAGCAAGAAACGCCACCTCGCCACCATCGGTTCTGTCGACGTCGGCGGTGTCGACCTGGCTGATCACATCGTCGATCGCGGCCAAGGTTGCCGGCTGAGTGAGGTCGCCCTCGGCGTAGAGGTACGCCGAGGTTCCGGTGCTCGAACCGAAATGGAATCCGAGTGTGTCGAGGCTCCGGATAAAGTCGGTATCGGAGGAGGTGAAGTCGCTAGGTGAGAACTCCTCTTCGACCTGCGTGAACCCGTAGAGGCCCAGCGCAGCGAGAACGACGGTGACAGGCACAGTCACTACCCGCCAACGGGCCAGGAAGTGCACTGCCGTGCCAGCGCTCTTGAGGCCATGGCCCACCCCTCGGATGCGACGATCCAACTCGCGGCCAGATTCGGCGGCTCGGTTGTTGCGCCGCCGCACCCGCCGGTACGGCAAGAGGATGGCCAGCGGAACGAAGACCACCACCAGGAACGCGGCGCCGACGGGCACCATGACCACCGACATGGTGACCGTCGCGCCTCCGACGAGACTCATCGCGACGAACCCGAGCTTGGCTCCAAGGCGCGGTCCATGTACCAACGGCGGCGCCCCGACCTGCTCCTCGATGCCGAGTACCACCCTGGGACCGATCACACCGACGAACAGATAGGCGAGTACGAGGCCGATCGCGGCGCCCATGCCGAATTGTTGGATCGACTCGATGTCGGAGGAAACGTTGGATAGAAACGCCGCGGTCGAGGTCGCGACGGCCAGCATCACCGCTGAAGCCACCGTGGTCATCCCGATCGGATAGGCCGCTGTCGGTGCGAGTCCTCTGCTCTGTTCTTCTCGACAGCGCCCGAAACCGTGGATGAAGAAGTCGACGCCGAAGCTCAGCACGGCGATGGGGATGATGAAGGTCAACAAGATGCTGTCCTTCAAACCGGCGAGAACAATGATGCCGTTGTATGCCAAGAACGTCGCGCTGAGGCCCGCCGCGACGACGGCCGATGCCCAGTACGAGCGGACAAGGGCCCCAACTAGCAAGACGATCAAGACGATCGCCCCAAAGATGAACGGCGCCGCCGCTGCGCTTTGTTCTTCGTCGGCCAGGAATCCGTCGATCGCGAGTCCCAGCACACTGATCTTGCGCTGGTCGCCGCGAAGTGTGCTCTGAACATCACGCAGCCACGTCTCGCCCTCGACGGCGTACTCGTAGTCCACGAGGTCATCATTGGTGCTGCCGGGGTGAGCGATCTCGAAGGACTCCCGCTGGTAGGCAACAATGGCTTGGAACGCGGGCGATCGCCACACGGTCACCGAGCTTTCGTTGACCTCCTCCACGGTGGACGTGGTGAGCTGCGACAGCGTTGCGCGCAACGCTGACCCCGGGCTCTGATCATCGAGCAACTCCGCGAGAGCTTGCTTCACTGCGGCGTCGTCGGCCCCGATCAGGCCGTTGGGTAACAGATCGTCCACGGCATGGGCAACGGAAAGGACGGGATCGATGGGCTGGTCGAGGTCGGTGTCGAACGTCGACGAGAGGTGGTCTTGAGCCTCCGAGTCAGCCTCGAGCCCATCAGAATTGGCTACGAATTCCAGCAGAGCGTCACGGGTGAGAACATCGCCGGTCGCAGCATCCTTTGCTTCGACGAAGAACGTCGCTGTTGCGACCTGAGTGGCCGGGTCGAACAGTTCGTCAGCTCGCTCGGAGATGTCGTAGATCTCGCCACCCGGGTCGAATCGGGGAAATTCGGGGTTCTCCTCGGCAGAGCGAATGACAAAGCCGACCACACCAAGAC
>JAJCXY010000113.1 GCA_029263215.1 Acidimicrobiales bacterium | reverse complement strand
GCCGATGACCATCGCTTTCCTCATTGCGGTTGCGGCGGTGCCCAAGGAACTGGTGCTGTGTCAAAACGACACCGCCATCTGTGAGCAGCCCGATGGCACGGGATTTGCGATCCTGCTCCTGCTCGGCCTGATGTCGCTCGGTGTGTTCCTGTGGTACTTCGGCAACTTCGAGGGCCGGCAGGGCCAGACGATCGGCAAGAGGGCGGTCAACATCAAGCTGGTCGATATGGGTACCGGGGAGCCGGTTGGCTTCGGCCGCGGGGTAGGACGCCGCCTAGGGGCGATCCTTTCCGGGATGTTCTGCTACCTGGGCTATCTATGGATGTTGTGGGACAACGACAGCCAGACCTGGCACGACAAGATGATCAACGCCAAGGTCGTGCGCGTCTGAATCTGAATCGTCGGTAGTCTCGCCTGCGTGAATGCACCTCGCGTCCGGTTTGCGCCGGCTCCCACCGGTTTCCTCCACGTCGGCAGCGCTCGTTCGGCCCTGTTCAACTGGCTCTACGCGCGTCATATGGGCGGCACGATGGTGCTGCGGGTGGAAGACACCGACGTTTCGAAGAAGACCCAGGAGTTCGTCGATGCGATCCTCGAGCCTCTTCAGTGGCTCGGGATCGACTGGGATGAGGGTCCCTATTTCCAATCCGACCGGATCGATTCGCACAAGGCCGCGGTCGATCGGTTGGTCGCCGATGGTCGGGCTTACCGCTGCGATCTGACCCGGGACCAGGTCGAGGCGCTTTCGGCTGAAGCCAAGCTCTCCCCGGGATACTACGGATGGTCGCGTGACCGCGAGGTTGCTCCCGGCCCTGGGGTGGTGGTTCGTTTCCGGGCGCCCGACCACGGCACCACCGTGATCGACGATGTAGTCCGCGGCCGGGTCGAGGTTGCGCACGAAACCATTGAGGACTTCGTGATCTCCCGCGGTGACGGATCGCCCACGTTCCTGATCGCCAACGCGGTCGACGATCACGAGATGGCCATAAGCCATGTGATCCGGGGCGAGGATCTTCTCAACACCACCGCGAAAGTGATGCTGTTGTGGGACGCCCTCGGCTACGGCGAGCCGCCTACCTATGCCCATCTGCCTCTGCTGGTGAACGAGCAGCGCAAGAAGCTTTCGAAGCGTCGCGACGATGTTGCGCTGAGCGACTATGTGGCCAAGGGTTATCTTCCCGAGGCGATGGTGAACGCCTTGGCCCTGCTGGGTTGGGGGCCTCCCGATGAGGTCGAGATCCGCCCGCTTCAGGAGATCGTCGACCTGTTCACGCTGGAGGCGGTCAACAAGTCGGCGGCTTTCTTCGACATAAAGAAGCTCAACCACATCAACGCCGAGTACATCAAGGCTCTCGACCCCGCTCGGTTCACCGAACTGGTCGAGCCGTACATGACGGCTGATGAGGCGCCTTGGCCGGCCGCGGCCTACCGGGCCGAAGTGGTGGAGGCTCTGGCGCCCGAGATCCAGCAGCGGATCGTCAACCTCTCCGAAGCGCCGACGTGGGTCTCATGGCTGTTCGTGCCCGCGATCGAGCACTACGACGAGAAGTCGTGGAACAAGGCGATGGTGAAGGGCAGGGCGGCGGGGCGTGTCCTCGATGAGGTGATCGCTGCTCTCGACGACGATCCGTTCGACGATCCCGCCACGATCGAAACCGCGGTGATGGGAGTGGGGAATCGGCTCAGCGAGGAATTCGAGGTGCGGGTGATGTCGCAAGCTCCGGTGAGGGTTGCGGTCACCGGCCACAGTGCCGGCATTCCGCTGTGGCAGGCCATCACCTTGCTCGGGCGAGAAGCAACACTCGAACGTCTGCGGGCGGCGCGGGCCCGACTCGGAGGCTGAACCCGTGAGGGTCGAGTGGCCCCGCTGGATGCCCGGCAGCCGCGCGTCGCGTCTTGTCGTCATCGGAGTGCTGATCGGGGTCGCCTATGTCGGCATCACTTTCATCCAGGTACTGGTGGCATCGGGAAGAGATCAGCGTGAACCGGTGGATGCGATCGTCGTGTTGGGTGCGGCCCAGTACGACGGGGCCCCATCTCCGGTGCTGGCAGGCCGGCTCGATCACGCTTACGAGCTCTGGTTCGACGGGGTTGCACCCCTGGTTGTCACCACTGGTTCCAACCAGGAGGGCGACCGCTTCACCGAGGGCTACGCAGGGTTCGAATATCTGAGGTTCGAGGGGATCCCCGAGGATGATCTCCTCGTGATCACTGACGGTTCGTCCACATGGGAGCAGTTGGCGGCTACGGCGCGCCAGCTCCGGGCGCGGGATCTCGATTCGGTGGTTCTGGTCTCAGACCCGTATCACACACTCCGACTCACCCAGATCGCGTCGGAGGTGGGACTCACCGCCACCGTGTCGTCCACCGACGGATCGGCGTCGCTTCGCCAACTCGCGCGCGAGACTGCAGCGGTATCGCTGGGCCGGATTCTCGGATACCGGAGGGTGGACAACTGGCTCAGCGGCGTCGGCTGAAGCCGAGCCAGGCGGTACGCTGCTCAAGCCCTTCGGGGATGGTGTAATTGGTAACACATCTGGTTCTGGTCCAGACATTGGGGGTTCAAGTCCTCCTCCCCGAGCCATCGAAAATGTGCGAAGCCCCAGGTCACAGGCCTGGGGCTTCTGCGTGAAAGGGCATGAAGTTTGGCCCGTCGTCACCCTCTGGTCACAGAATTCGAGCCAGCGGTGACCCGTGGAACTACGGTGGAGTGGCTTCGGGATACACCAGGTTCTGCGAAGGTACTGGGGATTCTCGAAGAGGCACTCACAAAGGCGGACTTCGTAGATGGAAGCCTCGGCGTATCTATCGATACGAGCTGGTCAGCTGTTGGCGGCCGCTCTCCTGGTTGGCGCGTGCGGCACCAGCGAGGAGGGTCTGGCAACCCAACCAGACAAGCAGGCCGAACACGAACACGTCATTGAGTTCTTGCCGGTCGAGGCCTACGACGAAGGCGCAGATGATGGCACCGTCGCCGGCCTACTACTTGTGGTCGATGGCTGTGCGGTGCTCGAGATGCCGGACGGAGGAGTCGGAGTTATCAGATGGCCGTTCGGCTCGGCACCCATCGGAACGTCGGTGGTCCAGACAGCTCAGGGTGAGTTCATCGACTTCTCCGAAGAATCGAATCTGGCACTCGGTGGCGGTGTCGGCGAAGCTGAGCGTGGTTTACGGCTCAACGACGCGGAACTCACAGAGTGCATCGAGCGCACCGATGCGAGTCATGTCGTATTCTTCTCCGGCGAACTCGCTGAACTGGCAGCCGTGCTGAGCGGAGATGCTGACATGCTCGAGTCGGCAGCTGCCGATGGGACCCTGAAATCTCTCACCGAAGCCGAAGCCCGAGAGCTCCTTGGAGCGGCCCAAGTCACCTCCAGCTTCGATCCCGAGGGTGAGCTGCCATGCGAGCCACCGATGGTTCCGGCTGATCTCGCAGTACCCGAAGCGAAATGCTATTGGTTCCCAGATGAAGTAGCGCAGACCACCGATCTGGTCGTCGTCGTGCCAGATGGCATAGCGGTAGTGGGTCAGATCCATCCGACTCGAGAGGCCATCGAGCGAGCCGTCGAAATCGTCTTGGAGGACCCTACTCGTATCGACGACGCCATGAATCTCATCACGAGAACGACGCAGACACGCCGAATCGCGGATTTCGGGTCAGCGGTCGACCTTGCCAGCACCGAGATTGAGGCGTCGCGGATGGGCTCGGGCTATCTGATCCTTGTTGGATCGACTCCGTTTGAGGTCGAAGCTACGGCCCGATAGGAGTAAGGGCCAGGCAGACCCGAGAGTGAGGGCCGACACATCCCTAGTGCTCCGACGGCTTGTGGCGACAAGGACGTATCTTCTCTCACCGTGAGCCGCCCTGCACCGCAAGAATTGCCTGCCATCGTGGTCACACAGTGGTCACAAACGCGATGCAACGGGACTGAACAGCCTGGTGCCTATCGGACCGTGGCACCGTCAAATCAGCAGCTCAGCGGGCCTATTCAGCACAGGGCGGCACAGGCTGGTATGTGTTCCGGCGGAGTTCAAGTCCTCCCCCCCGAGCCATCGAAAATGTGCGAAGCCCCAGGTCACAGGCCTGGGGCTTCTGCGTGAAGGGCGTGTTGTTCAGCCTTAGATCGGTTCGAGTCGGCCAGCACGGTGGGCGCGGTTGTACCTGCTGCAGAACCGGTCGCGGCCGAGGACGGCCTCCGCGGCCAGGAGGGCCGGATACATGCCGGGCGCGGTTGGGTCCATGATCGCGGAGTCCATACCCGCATCGATGGCCAACGCGAGAAAGGCCTGGTTGAGCAGCTTTCGGGCGGGGGCGCCGTAGGAGATGTTGCTGAGCCCGCCGGTGAGGTGGGCGTCGGGATATCTGGCGCGGACCTGCCGCATGGTTTCGAAAGCGATGACTCCGGCCTCGCCGTTGGTGGAGATCGCCATGACCAGGGGGTCTATGTAGAGCTTGTCGTCGGTGACTCCCGCTTCTCGGGTGGCCTCGACGAGCCGATCGACAATCACCAGCCGATCATCGACGGTCTCGGGGATACCTGTGTCGTCGAGGGCTACCAGGATCACCGGGCACTGGTGGCGAGCAACGAGAGGGAGTACGTGCTCCGTGCGGTCGGGCTCACCGCTGATCGAATTGACCATCGGTGTTTGCTGGGTGGCCTCGATCGCGATCGTGAGCGTGGATCCGCTGGGGCTATCGAGACAGAGGGGCACATCGACCACCTCCTGCGCCGTCTCCACCAGCCAGACCAGGTCGTCTGCTTCGGTGTCTGATCCCGAGCCCGCGTTGACGTCGAGATATCCGGCCCCGGCCTCGACCTGTTCTCGGGCCAGGCATTCGATGACGGATCGGTCTCGCTCGCGAATGGCCGCTCCGACCTCCTTGCGAGTGCCGTTGATCTTCTCACCGATGATCAGCATGGGGGTCGCTCCTCGAATCTGGTGGCGAGCGCCAACTCTCGGTTGAATCCGGGGTGGCTCGTCAGCGTCGTACGTCTCGCTCGGCCCGCGATCTGGGCTGCTTCGGCACGAGCGGTGCTCGAGACCAGGGCCATCTTCGCCCCCGTTCCCGCGGAGTTGCCGACCTGCACGTAGGTGGCGTAGGGGAAGTGGGGCAGGAGTCCGATCGAGATCGAGCTTTCGATATCGAGGTAGGAACCGAATGCTCCGGCCAGCACCACCTCATCCACCTCGTCCACCGCTGTGCCGGACTCCGCCAGCAGGGTCCTGATACTCGCGGCGATGGCAGCCTTCGCCAGTTGGATCTCCCCGATGTCTCCCTGGGTGACCACGATGTCGACACCATTTCCGGTCTCGGCTGCATCTACGAGCAGAAACTCCCGACCGCGGCCGGATTCCCGCACGCCCCTAGCTCCGGCGAGGAGGTGCCCTCGTCGATCGATCGCTCCACTGCGCCAAAGAAGGGCGATCGCGTCGATCACGCCAGATCCACACAACCCGATCGGGGCGATGCGGTCGATGGTGCGAACAGAGAAACCGTCGGGCGTGGACGTCACCTTGTCGATGGCACCCGGCGCGGCGCGCATGCCGTGACGAACGTGGCCGCCCTCGAGGGCAGGGCCCGCAGGGCACGAGGCGGTTAGTAGTAGATCTTCGCCGGGCTTCGAGAGGGCCACCTCGGTGTTGGTGCCGATATCGACTTCAAGTGCGACATGAGCGGCGTGGTTCAGGCCGTTGGCGAGCATCACCGCGACCTGATCGGCCCCGACAAATGCGCCGATGGCGGGAGGTACATGAAGGTAGGGATTGCGCGGTAGACGGATCCCGACTGATTCGGCAGGGATATCGACCGGTGAGGTGAAGGCGGTGAACGGGGCGGAGAGCAATCCGCCGATGGGCAATTGGAGGAACAGTTGAGTCATCGCTGTGTTGCCCACGACGCAGATGTCGGCCACCTGTTCGAGTTGGCTGCCGGACTCGACGACGAGTGATTCGATCAGTTCAGCCACTGCCGACTGCACACACTGCGCAAGCTCCTCGGCCTGCTCGGCGCCCTTGCTTGCGTAGGTGAGACGGCTGACCAGGTCTTCCCCGTAGCTGGTCTGAGGGTTGGTGATGCCTCGGGAGGTGAGTTGCTCACCCGTGGCGAGGTCGAGCAGGTAGGCCGCGATCTTCGTGGAGCCGAGATCGACGGCCACACCGAGTGCCGCCGCATCGCTACTCGGCGTGCGGCGCGGGCGCTGCTGGTCGGAGTACAGCCAGCCTCCGGCCGAGTCGCCGGCGAGCAGAGGCCGCTGCTGATTGGCGAGCATCACCCGAGGCACGTTCACCCTCGTGTCACCGCCGAGGCGAGCCCTGCAGGCCAGCCTCTCACCGGCCTCGATGTCGGCTGGGTCGAGTGTGCGTCGTTCGACGTCGGTGGGGTCGGGAACCGATGAGCCGAGCATCGTCACCCGGCAACGACCACATATCCCGTTGCCACCGCAGTTGGCCGCCAGGATCAGACCGGCATCGCGGCCCGCATCGAGAACCGTGGAGCCGACAAGGGAGGCGACACGGGTGCCGGCCGGGTCGAAGGTGACCTGGACGGGTTGGCTCGGTGTGTCAGGCAGCGGAGTCGCCCTCCAGCCAATTCTTGGCCAGGCGCACCGCGGCCTGAGCATCGGCACCCCAGTCGTCGGCGCCGACGACCTCACACACCCGACCGTCGACAGGTCCGCCGCCCACCATGATCCGGACCTCGTCTCTCAAGCCCGCCTCAGCGATTGCTTCGATCGTTTCGGCCATGGAGTCGAAGGCCAGGGTGAGTAATCCTGCAAGGCACAGCACCGAAGCATTGGTCTCCCGGAGGGCGGCGATGAACCGGTCCGGTGCCACGTCGACGCCGAGGTCGGTGACATCGAAGTTGGCCGACTTCAGCATGTTGACGACGATGTCCTTGCCGATGTCGTGGATGTCGCCTTTCACCGTGCCGATCACCACCGAACCCCCTTTGACCTGGGTCTCGGAGGTGAGTACGGGTTCGAGGATCTTCCCGACCTCCTTGAAGATCACGCTCGACATCATCAGGTCGGAGACGAAGTACTCGTTCGCCTCGAAACGATCGCCAACCTCTGTCATCCCGGCCTGGCACGCTCGGGTGATGGCCATCGGATCTGTTCCCGCGGCGAGCTCGGCGTGCACGAGTTCGAGTACTTCGTCCTCTTCGAGATCGGCTAGCGCGCTAGCGAGTCGATCCAGACTCATCCGAGCTCCCTTCCGGCGGCGGCGAAGGCCTCCATGTTTTCGGGCTTTGCGTTGATCGGCGCATCGCAGCCGGGGCACAGGATGAGGCCGGTGGGACCGACATCGCGGATGAGAGCACCCACGTATTCGAAGATGTCGTCGGGAGTGCCGGAGTAGAGCAAGGCGGCAGGGATATCGCCCATGATCGCCATGTGGTCGCCGAGCAGTTCCTTCGCCTGGCGTAGATCGGTCATGCCATCGCTGTTCATCAGGCACATCTTGGCCGGCAGCTCCCGGAAGCGGCCCAGGTCGCGGGTCCAGTCCTGATCGAGGTGCAGGACCGAGACGATTCCTTCGGTGGCGAGGGCGTGAGTGACTTCCACGAAGTAGGGAAACACGAGCTCGTCCCAGATCTTCGGGGCGAGAAGGGAGCTGGCCGAGCGCCAGCCGCCCACCCACACCGCGGGAATCCCCGAGCGTCGGGCCACATTGATCCCGTCCTTGATCATGTGCGGCACCATCACGTCCATGACCTCCTTGATCTTGGCGGGGTGGCGGTAGAGGTCGGCGTAGAAGCTGTTCATCGACCGCGCCCCGCACAGGTACTCGAATGGGATGGAGGTGCTCCCGAAAGAGATCGGCACGTATCCGTGGCTCCGGCACTGATCCTTGACCGAATCGAGGTTGGCCCGAACCCAGGCTCGGCTTGCTTCCAACTCGTCGACATCGATCACCCGGGGCAGGTAGCCATCGAGAAAAGCCGGCCATCCCCGGTCGAGAATCACGTCGTACTCTTCGGGCTTCATCACCTCTGACTCGTTGACCTGCCAGAGGCTGTCGGGGGGCAATTCCCTCCCGGGAGTATCGATCTGGGAGAGCCACAGGCTTGTGAGTGATGGCACGATGCGGCCACACGGCAGGGCGTTGATGCCGTCCCAGACGTCGGCTCCGAGCCGGTCCATCGCCGCGAGGGTGACGTCGGTGTTGTTCTGGTCGATCTCGCAGTACTCGGCAATCGACATTCCCATGTACCGGGGTGCGAAGGCCATTCCCATGTAGGCGATCGGCACCCGGTCGACCTCTTCGAGCGCGATCGCCTTCTCGATGCGGACCCGACGCTGTTGGTACAGGGCTTCGGTGTCGGCCACGAGCTACCTCCCCGCTCCAGCCGAGGGCGTGTCGTCCGACAGTAGGGCAAGGGGCAGGCAACCAGAAACACGGACGTAACGAGCCAGCGGCCGGCCTGCCGGTTCCCTGAAACCCGCCGGGCTGATCCGCAGCGAGGGCTCTCTGCTAGAAACTGGGGGCATGGAGACCCTCGACCCGTCGAGTGGTTCGTCGGCGGGCGCGGCTGATACGAACCGCTCCGCTGCGCCTTCCGACCATTTGGTCGGCGCCAACATCTTGGTTGTCGACGATGAGGAACCCAACCGTCGGCTGCTGCAGCGCATGGTTGGTGGTCATGGCGGCGCCACCGTGCACACCCTCGCCGATCCGCGCCAAACCGTGGATGAGTGTCGCCGGCTCAGGCCCGACCTCCTGCTTCTCGATCTGCACATGCCCGAGATGGACGGGGTGGAGGTGATCCTCGCGGTTCGCGAGGAGCTTCGAGAGGTGGAGTTCATGCCGATCATCGTGCTCACCGCCGACATCACCTCCGAGGCGAAGGAACGCGCTCTGGCGGCCGGTGCCAACGATTTTCTCACCAAGCCGTTCGACCACATCGAGGTGCTCCTGAGGGTGAACAACCTGCTAGAAACGGCCACCCAATTTGCCGATCTTCAGGTGCGCAACGAGAACATCCAGATGAGGCTCGATCAGGCCAACGCGCGAGACGGCCTCGCCAAGACGATGCACGAACAGAGGGCCACTCGGATCAGCCGAGCGTTTGCCCCCGGATCGATGCACATGGTGTTCCAGCCGATCAGCCAGCTGTCCGACGGTCATGTGGTCGGGGTCGAGGCGCTCGCCCGCTTCGACATTCAACCCCATCGCACCCCCGACGAGTGGTTCGCCGAGGCCGCTGTGCTCGGCGAAGGGATCGGGCTCGAACTCCATGCCATCCGGGCAGCTCTCACCCAGCTCTCCGATCTCCCCGACGACCAGTTCATGGCCCTGAACGTTTCACCAATCACCGCGATGAGTCCCGAACTGGAAGCCGCCCTCGGCGATGTGGCGGGTGAACGGCTCGTGCTGGAACTCACCGAACACTCCGTCGTGAAGAACTATCCCGATCTTGTCGATCATCTCGGCTCGCTGCGAGCCAGGGGGGTGCGGATAGCGATGGACGACACGGGAACGGGCTACTCCGGCCTGCAACAGTTGCTTGCCGTGAGTCCTGAAATCGTCAAGCTCGATAGGTCTCTCATCGCCGGTATCGGTGACGACTCGGCCCGCCGGGCCCTCACCTTGTCCATGTTGTCGTTCACCGAGGAGATCGGGGCCACGATCGTCGCCGAGGGCATCGAAACGGCCGACGACTTCGAGACCCTGCGTTCCCTCGGCGTGCAGTGGGGGCAGGGCTACCATCTTGGCCGCCCTGCGGTGCTTGAGTGAGGGCGTCTGGCCTTACCGCTAGTCGTGCGGCCCGCCGGCATGACTGGGCGTGCGGCCGACATAACGCACGACCAGATTCGACAGCACCCGTAGATCGACCGGTTTCTTGACGTAGTCGACGATTCCGGCGGCGAAGAAACGTCGGATCGTCCCATCGCTTGGATCGGCCGACACCACCGCCACGGGGATGTCCATGGTGCTGGTGTCGCCACGGAGTCGGGCGAGTACGGCCAGGCTCTCGGAGTCGGCCAGCACGCCTCCGAGCAGTATCAGGTCGGGCTGCTTCTGTCGGGCCAGGTCCAGTCCCGTTGAGCCGTTGGACGCGACCCAGAGCTTCGTGCTGGGAAATCGGGTTGCGACATGGCTGATGAGGCCGACGGAGTCGGGATCGTCGTCGATGTAGAGCACCGAGCCTTGGACGTTGGGAAAGGCTTCTTGTGCTCCGCCGGCGGTGGAATCGGGGTCGGTGCTGCCGACTCTGGCATCGGCTGGTAGCTCGATCCAGAACGTGGATCCCCGGCCTTCCACCGTCTCTACGCCGATCCTGCCGCCCATGCGCTCGATCAGCCTCTTCGATAGGGCGAGCCCCAGACCCGTGCCCGGAATACCCTTGTCGTCGGCTCCGAGCCGCTCGAAGGGCTTGAAGAGGTCGCCGAGGTGTCTGGAGGAGATCCCGATGCCTGTATCGGTGATGGTCCACCGTGTGGTGTCCTGGTCCCTGCTGATGTCGATGGTGATCAGGCCATCGACGTGGTTGAACTTGATGGCGTTGGACATGAGGTTGAGGATCACCTGACGGAGCTGGTCCTGATCGGCCGATACGAAGTGCTCGGAACCAGGGTTGGCCACGACCTCCACCCGTTTGTCGCTCAGCTGGGGTCTGACCAGACCTATGCAGTCGAGTGTGAGCGAGCGAAGCGCAACGGATGCGACGGAGGGACCCAGGGTGCCTGCGTCGATTCGTGAGAGGTCGAGGAGGTCCTCGATCAGGCCAAGGAGGTGCTCGCCGCCGGAACGGATGTAGGCGACGCTCTCCAGATCTTCAGATCCGGCCAGGCTGAGCTCGAGAATCTGGGCGAAGCCGATCACAGAGTTGAGCGGGGTTCGGAGTTCGTGACTCATCCGGGAGAGGAACTCGCTCTTGGCGCGGTTTGCCTCTTCCGCCGCCTCCTTTGCCTCCATCAACTCCCGGCGGATCCGGTGAGAATCGCTCATGTCCTTCTCGACGGTGACCAGCGCTACCGGGTTGCCGGTTGCGTCTGTGAGAGTCGACATGGTCACCAGAACCGGGACCACCGTTCCCGACTTGCAGAGCCTGGCCACCTCCACGGCTTCGGTGTCCTGACCCGTCCAACTCCGATCGCGCATCTCCTGGGCGATATCCTCGTCTCCTGGCGGGCTCAGGGTCCCAATCGAGGTGCCGATGAGGTCTCTCCGCGGCCAGCCGTAGGATGCGATCGCTCGGGGGTTCGCATCGAGGATCGTGCCGTCGGGGTCGGTGAGGATCATCGGATCGATGGCCTCCTCGAAGACGTTCGATACCTGCCTCAGCCGGTCCTGGCGGTTGAGAAGACGAACCAGCACTCCGCCGAGTGCGATCGCAAACAGCACGAGTCCGAAGTACACCGTGAGCAGATCGGTTGCCAAGCGATCGATCGCCGCTAGAGCCTCGGCGCGGTCGATCTTCACGACCAATCCCACATCGGTGAGAGGGATGTAACGCGTCGCGGCCAGAACGGGCTCGCCGCGATAATCCGTGGCGTCGGTGAACGAGGTCTCGTTGTTCCTGAGTGCTTGGGTGATGGGGACATCCAGCTCTGTCGGGGCCACGATGCGACTGAACGAAGCTTCAGCGTCGAAGCGGAGGGGCACGATGAAGACGGCCGCCCCCCGTTCATCTCTGGTGGCTACGACGGTCTCCCCGGTCTCTCCGAGGCCGGTGTAGTCGGTGGCGAGGGTTACGAGATCGCTTGCATCGGATTCGAGGACGAGGATGTGGGTGTGTCCGTCGCTGCTTACCAGGGGTCCGGCGGTTGTCCCGATGAGCTCACCGCGAGAGTTGAGGCTCAAACCCCCGCTCGTGGCAACCTCGCCGGCTGCGGAGATGAGGTCGGTGTCTCGATATTGCGTGTCGACGCGTGATCGATCGGTGGACGCGAGCACCGTGCCGTTTCTCGAGGTGACCAGCAGATCAGAGAACGCCGGGTTCAGCGAGAGCTCGAGTTCTTGTTGAAGCTCGCCCACGCTGGCCGGATCGTGGAGGTCACCGCCGAGGTGGCGGATGTCGTCGGCTACTCCGCTCCTCTCGAGAAGACCTCCAAGGTCCACTTCGAAGTTCTCCCTGAGGTTCGCCTCGATTCGTGCTTCCTGAACGGTGGCGACGGCCGCGATGCGTTCGATGGCTCCGGTCCTCATTTCGTTGCGATGGCGAACGAAGAGCAGGGACCCGAAG
Organism: Acidimicrobiales bacterium; assembly: GCA_029263215.1. GTDB lineage: Bacteria > Actinomycetota > Acidimicrobiia > Acidimicrobiales > Aldehydirespiratoraceae > OFTM10. Next base: position 11,150 of record JAJCXY010000113.1, on the reverse strand, counting down.
ATCAAGACGAACCCCAACAGGACAACCACCGGCAAGAAGACATGAAAGAAATGGGGGCGTCCCCGTAGCCAAGCGAGGGCCTTCATGGGCGCCACTGCCTTTCCGGCGCACTATTACAATGGAGTTGAACTCTCAATGTGCACCTCACTTGTCGTCGACAAGTCAGTTTTCACATTCTGGCTATGGTTGCCGCTGAATCTCAGTGGGCAACTATCGGCAGTTCAGGCCCGGTGATGCGTACGGGAACAGAATAAGCTGGAATATTCTCAGCTTGGGTATTAACTGGAGTCTATGGGCGCCGGTGTCACAGGCACCAAGCCCGGAGCCCAGCCGAAACATGGTTGCTATAGAACCCCCTTCGAGGGAGTGTCGTCATGAGCATTGACCATCGACCGAAGGCCCCCGACCGGGACCCGCCGTCCCTCGCCCTGGCTGGCACGATCGGCACCGACGGCTATTTGGCGGATGCGAATGCGGAATGGCGAGCGGTGCTCGGGTGGAAACCAGAGGAGATGGCCTCGGTCGACTTTCTCGACTTTGTACACCCCGATGATCTCGACGCCACCTCGGATATGACTGCATCTGCGCTCGGAGGAGTGGCGGTTGTCGGGTTCACCAATCGACTCATAGATCGAGACGGAGACCACCACTGGTTCGAGTGGTCCATCACTCCCTCAGAGGATGGACCGACTGTCGTGGGCCTCGAACTCACCGAACCGGCCGACAAGAGCCGCGCGTTGTCGGAGAGCAACAGAAGGGGTCGAAGCAGTCTCAAGACGGCGACAATCGGAATAGTGACCGCTGATGAGGGCGGGTTGATCACCGGTCTCAGTGCCACAGCCGAAGAGATGTTCGGTTACGAATCAGGCGACGTGATCGGCGCAAGTGTGAAGCTGCTGATGCATCCTTCGTATCGCGACGAATTCGACGGCGAAATGATGCGCTACCTCGACACGCGGGAGCCGACGATCATCGAGAGGGGACGCCAGTTCGAAGGGCGCCGAAAGGACGGTTCGACCTTTCCCCTCGGCCTCGCGGCCGGCGAGATCGTCATCGCCGGTCGGTCATCGTTCATCGGGGCTGCCGAGGATCTCACCGAGAAACTCAGTGCTCAGGCGGAAAGGCAAACGGCGCTCATCGCGAAGCAGGCTTTGCTCGTCGCGAGCCAAGCGGCGCTCGTCGCCGAGTACACAAGTCGAGCCAAGACCGCGTTCCTCTCTCGAATGAGCCATGAGCTGCGCAGCCCGCTGACCGCGATCATGGGGTTCGCTCAGCTCTCGGAGATGGAAGCGGAAACTCCCGAGCAGGCCGAGAACGCCAGGACCATCACCTCCGCGGGCGGTCAACTCCTGACCCTTATCAACGACGTCCTCGATGTGTGCATGATCGAGTCTGGCCAGCTCCACTTGTCGATGGAGGATGTATCTGTGGGCGGCGTGGTGCGTGAATGCATCGACTCCATCGACTCGAGGTCTGGGGAGTTGAAGATGGAGCTAGACATCCCCGTGGGTCCGCCCGTATTCGTACGGGCCGATCGCCAGAGGCTTCGCCAGGTTCTTTCCAACTTGCTCTCGACCGCAATGGACTGGACGCCAAGTGGGGGCAAGGTGGTCCTAGCTCTGAGCGCGCCGGACGAGGGCAGAGCCCGCGTTGCGGTGACCAGTACCGGCCAGGGTGTTGACGCGGCGAAGGCGTCGAGGCTCTTCGAAGCGTTCGATCCAGGGGCCGCCGACCACATCGGGTCGGCGAGCCTGGGTCTGGGGCTTCCCCTCAGCGCAGCGTTGATCGGCTCAATGGGGGGAACCATCGGGGTTGAAACTGCTCATGACGAGGGATCGATGCTCTGGTTCGAGTTGGCTGTCAGCGGCCCCAGGAGCGCCTCACCTGCACGGGACGTGCCGATCCCCGGAGTGAGCTCGTTCGGAGAGCCGGAGGTCACCGTTCTCTACATCGAGGACAACACTCCCAACGTGCGTCTCCTCGAAAGGGTCCTCGAGCATCGTCCATGCGTCACGCTCGTGTCTGCGGAACTCGGTGCCCTGGGTCTTGATTTCGCCGCGTCGCACAAACCCGACCTCGTCCTTCTCGACCTGCACTTGCCCGACCTTCAGGGCGACGAAGTTCTGGCCCGCCTGAGAGCAGATCCGGCGACCGAACACATCCCCGTGGTTGTGGTCTCGGCCGACGCCAATCCCGACAATGCCCAGATCTTCGCCGATGCCGGGGCGGAGTTCCTGACCAAGCCGATCGATGTGCGACGGGTGCTGGGCCTGGTGGACGACGCGATCGCGGCGAAGGACCCCGACTAGCGTCGCGACGTCGACGCAGCGAGCCAAGGGCAGATTCTGATGGGGATTCGACGAGTGGTCACCGGCCACAACTCCGAGAGTAAGGCGGTGTTCGCCAGCGACGAAGAGGTCGAACCGGTAACGGTGAGTCTGGTACCGGGCTGGGAGTGGCATCAGGTGTGGAGGATAGACGAGACGGCGCGTTTCCCCGACGATCGATCGATTATGAGTGTGTGGTGTCGGGTCGGGTGGTGCTGGAGCTCGACGACGGCGCCACCCGTGAGCTGAGCGCGGGCGACACCGTCATTCAGAATGGCACCCGGCACGCTTGGCGTAACCCGTTCGACGAGCCCTGCGTGGTAGCGGTGGTTCTGGTGGGGGCACATCACGACAAGCTCTGAGCGGGCCACCTGGGGCGACTGCTCACAGTTCGTTAACCGGCTTCTTGTTGAGTCCTCACCTTTGATGCCGATCGTGGTCGTGTGCGACGCATCCTTCTCATCGCGGCTCTGGCCCTCATGGCCGGCGCGTGTGGCTCCGCGGAGGAGGCAGAGATCGACGGAGTCGAGAGATCGAGCGAGACGACCATCGTTTCGACCACGACGGTCACGCCTCCGGCCACCACGACGATCGTGTCGCCGGTCACCACGACTGCGCCCGTCTTGGACCCTCGGCCCGACAGGCCGGTGACCGGAGGGGACGGTGGGGGCCAGGGCATGGCCGGTCGTGTCAACGACGACGGCACACCGGTATTTCTCGGCGACTTCGCCGACCCTTTCGTGCTGACGGTTGACGGCACTTTCTACGCCTATGCCACCAATGCCTTGTTCACCAACGTCCCGGTGATCAGCGCGGGCAGCGGGGGAGGCGAGTATCTGGGTGAGAGTCTGCCGGAGCTGCCCGAGTGGTCGGAACCCGGACATGTGTGGGCTCCGAGCGTTGCTGCTGTCGACGACGGTTACCTGCTCTACTACACCACGCGTCACACCGAATCGGGCCGCCAGTGCATCTCGGTAGCGGTCGGCACCGATCCCGCCGGGCCATTCGTCGATTCCTCGACCGAACCCTTGATCTGTGATGTTGAAAGCGGTGGCTCGATCGACGCCTCTCCGTTCGTCGACGGCGACGGCACACGGTGGCTGCTGTGGAAGGCGGACGGCAACTGCTGCGGCCTGCCGTCGGTCATCTATTCCCAGCCCCTTGCCGCCGATGGCCTTTCGGTCGCCGGTGAGCCCACGGAGCTGATCCGCAACGACCAGGGGTGGGAGCGCGATGTGGTGGAAGCACCCTCCATGATCGAGATCGATGGCCGGTATCACCTCTTCTACTCCGCCAATCGCTGGGACACAGAGGACTACTCGGTGGGTCATGCCGTGTGCGAGAGCCGCACCGGCCCGTGCGACAAGGACGCCGAGCCTTGGCTCAAGAGCTACGACGCCGCCAGTGGCCCCGGAGGGCTCGAAGTGATCGAGCTTCACGGCCGTCCGATCGACCTGGTCGTCTATCACGGCTGGACCGACGGCGACGTCGGCTATGAAACCGGCCAGCGCAGCCTCTACGTGGCGCCTATCCGGTGGGTCGACGGCGATCCGGTTCTCGTGGTCGAAATCTGAGCTGAGTCGCTACAATCGTCGGGCCGACCACCCCGGTGGTTGCGGACACGCCCCGTTCGTCTAGCGGCCTAGGACGCCACCCTCTCAAGGTGGTAGCACGGGTTCAAATCCCGTACGGGGTACCAACATAACCCCAGGTCAGAGCACATAAATCGCTCAACCCGAGATCAGCCGGTTGGACAAGGGTGGACAAACCACCCACTCCGGTGCCATGGTCGAGGCCACCATGAGCATCGATCAAAGAGGCGCCGAGTCGTGGCGGATACGGCTCGCCATCAACGGCGAGACCCACACCCGCACCATCCGAGGCGACCGCTCCGCCGCTGAACGCGCCGAGCTCGCGCTCAAGCTCCAACTGCTCGACGGACGACCGGCCGACCCGCACGCGACGGTCGGCGACATCGTGGCCCGCTGGTTCGCCGGCCACCGCGGCACGATCTCCGGATCGGTCGCGGATGACTACGAACGCATCATCGCCAAGTTTCTCAACACCGGACCGTTCCCGGCGACCCCGGTGGCCGATGTCACCGAGGGCACCGTCGACGGCTTCTACCGGCACCTCGTCGACACCGGCCTCGGAGCACCACGAGTACGGCGGGTTCACACGGTGCTGCGCCAGGCGCTGCGTCGAGCTCACCGCGATGGGCTCATCTCGCGCAACGCGGCAGCCGATGCCGATCTGCCACCGATCGAACCATCCGAGATCGTGCCGCCATCACCCGAAGAAGTCCTGTCGCTCGTCGAAGCCGCTGCGGCGACTCAGCCTGGCCTCGACGTGTTCCTCCGCCTCGCCGCGGTGACCGGTGCCCGCCGCGGCGAACTCTGTGCGCTGCGGTTCTCGGACTTCACCGAAACCGACATCACCATCTCACGCGCCCTCGCCACCGCGAAGGGCCACACCACCGACGGACTCGAATCGCTAGAGGAACGAACCACCAAGACCAGAAAGATCCGCCGCCTCGCCCTCGACGCCCAAACCGTAGACATCGTCGCCGGCCACTACCAGGCTCTCGTCGGCCGCGCCGCCGATGCCCACCTGCAGCTCATCGACGACCCCCGCGTGTTCACCGACGACCTCTGTGGTCGTCAACCCTGGCGACCTGAGACCGCGTCGCGATATTGGGGCCGGGCCCGCAAGACCGCCGGACTCGAACGCATCCGCCTCCATGACCTACGCCACTACGTCGCCTCGATGATGATGGCCACCGGCATCGACGTCACCACCGGCATGGGCCGCGGCGGATGGTCCAACCCCACCCAGTTCCTCGGCCGATACGCCCACTTCCAACCGGCACCCGACCGCACCGCCGCCGACACCCTCGGATCGCTCCTTGATGATCAGGGGTAGGGACGGGTTTCGTTCCACTTTCGGTGCGATTTAGTCAAATGGTTGATGTAACCCGAGCTATAGCCGATACTAGGTACTGGCATAGAAGTGCTCAGTCCGGGGTCCCCATCGTGAGATCGCGTGAGTGAGTCCTCTTAAGTTGAACGGGGAAGGGCCGCAAACCCTTCCCCGTTCTGCGTCCCCCCGGCCGGACTTGAACCGGCGACCTCATCTTTGGCATAGAAGTGCTCTATCCAACTGAGCTACGAGGGGCAGCTTTTCTATGATCGCGCGGCCCCACGCCGATGTGGTGAACCCATCAAGGAGATATCGGCGTGGTCCCCCACCCGAGAATCGAGGCTCACTACGGTGACACCTGTAACCCGCAGCTAATAGGAGCACCGAGCCATGCCCTCGCCCGACACCACCGCCCTCCTAGTTCGCATGCCAGCCGACCTCCACCAGGCACTCAAGAACCAGGCCGCGCACGAGGAACGGACCATGTCCGCCGTCATCCGCCGCGCGGTCAGGCAACATATCGACAACCCTGACGATTGAGTGACAGCACCCTCGCCGCCGAAGTCCGACGAGCTCTCCGCTTCCACGCAGCGGCCGCGGCTGGCTGAGCCATCGACTCGACGGCCCCGGGGGTGTGTGAAACCCACGGGCCGCGGCCATCCCCAACTGGTCTCAACGGTCGTGTCCGAAAGTCCCCGACCAGTCGAACCGTCTAGCCCATGGTCAGGCGATGCTCGCGGTCGTATTCTTGGGTTGACGAGGCTTCTCGGTCCCCCTCGGGGTCTTGTCTTGGGCTGCGGCCTGTCGCCATTCAGGCCGCAGCCACCCTCTCTTGGCGGAGTGGAGCCAGCTCATGTACACATGTTTCGTTCTACTGAATGCAACGGTTCTCAAGGAACGGCGTTTCGACACGTTCGAAGAAGCTCTGGCCGGCGTGAACGACGCGGTCGGCGATTACGACGCCTGGTCGATCGGCGAGTCCGCCGGCGATGACGGCTGCGGCCGCCGTGTCGAGTTCGGCCGAGGACCCGTCACCTAGCGGGTGGGTGGATTCCGGGAGCCTCCACCGACTACCGTTGCAGGCATGTGGCGGACACTGAAACGAATGGCCCGAGCGCTGCTCCGAGACAAGGACAAGGATCAGATCCCCGAGTCCGTCTCTCCCGAGCTCGAGCTCGAGCGGGAACGACGCCGAGGAATGCGCGGCGACTAGACGACCCACAGGCCGCAGCGACGCACGGCGAGGGGTTGGCCAGCCGCAAGATGAGCGCGATGGCGGTCCCCCGTCGGCTCATCCATCAGTCCGTCCTCTCACTCAACAACCAACCCATCGATCTCGGCTAATCCATAGTCCCGCGCCTTCTCAGCATCTGACGGACCGAGTACGCCGCCGATCAGGCCCAAGAGTTCCTCGAGCTTGTCGGGGCAGTACGCCCTCGCTGTCATGATCTCGCCAGCGGGCCCGAACCAGGCGGGATTGCCGAGGTCCAATTCCATGGCGATACGAAGCTCAAGATCGAACTCCTCGTCCGGGAGTCGCTCGCAGGCGGCGCTTCCGTCACCATAGATGTCCACGATCTCCTCAACGCTCACAAGCTCAACCCCGTTCGCCGCCGCTATGGCTCTGAAGAGTTCAGCCCCCTCAATCGGATCCACCGGATCGTTGCCACATGCAGCACCCATGAGGGACACCACTACCAGCGCCACTAGTCGTCGGCTCATTGCATGCTCCGCCATTCTTTCGCCGTATCTGGTCTACCACTCGCGGCCACCTCCGTTCGACACGTGACTGTCCGCGGCCACTTCCATCACTCACCGTGTCAGGCTGTGCGTCTCATTGACTGGCGAGCGGTGGGGCTGGAGAGGGTGACCAACGATGGCGGACGAACCCCTAGGCGGGGGGTCACACACCCCTCGTAAGGTCGGGTGTCCTATGGATGGCGGCCCGGATTTCCGATCTGACGAGGAGCTAGCCGGTGCTGCGTTGGAGGCCTGTGACAAGCTCTTGGAGCTCGCGGATCTCAGCGATCCGGTTCGGCGAGCTCGTCTCTCGCTCCTGCGCGATCTCTTTGCTGAGCATTTCGACGAGGTCTGCGATCGTCGGGGTTGAGTAGCTGCCGTCGATTCGGCGGATGACCTGGTTGAGGCCGAGTATCTTCATGGCTGCCCGCCAGCCGTCGCGGCCGTAGTTGCCGGTCATCGCCCGCGAGATAGTGGCTTGGTCGACGCCCGCCATCTCCGCGAGTTGTCGTTGCGAAAACCCTGTCTGGTCGGCGAATTGCCGGAGCGCGGCGTCGAGGTCCATCGGTGGTGATCGTAGATCAGCGCCCATGCGTTTTGTGCATGAGATGAAATTCCATCGATGTAGCGCTTGACGAATGATGCTGTTTCTGCATAATAGGGTCCATGAGGTCAATGCAGAAACAGCATCACATCGACCCGGCCCGGCTCGCTCTCCGACTCTGGGGGGCGAACATCTCTCGCCTCCGAACGCAGGCTGACTACACCCAGGAGAGCTTCGGCTCGCTCTTCGACCCGCCCGTGCATCAATCAACCGTCGCCCGGTGGGAGAACGGATCGATCGAGCCGTCGCTCTCGAGGAAGCTCCAGATTGCTTCTCATCTCCGCCAGCCCGCAGCCGTTGTGTTCCCGATGCCCACAGTGATCGGGGCCGCGGCATGACCGCGGTGGCGTTCACTGACGATGGGGGAGTGGTGGTGTATCCGGGTGTCGCGAAGAAGCGCGAGGCGGCGACGTATCTGGGGATCTCGGAGGACACGGTCGATGCGTTGTTGAGGCGTGGGCTTCTCGAGCGGGTGTCGTATTGCTCGAACTGCCTGATTCCGTGGGCGTCGCTGTATGCGCTTGTGCCGGCGCCGGGGCATGAGTCGACGGGTCCGGTGACGTTCTTGGATGTCGAGCAGATGCCGAGTTTCTCATGACCGGCGTCGCGGTTGCGCTTCTGAACGGTGCGACGGTGATCCCGGCGGTCGTCGTGGCTGCGTTGTGGGCGGGCTGGTGGGTCCGGTGACTGTTTCAGCCGCTGAGTCGGTCGATGCAATTCTCTACAACGTCGACTATAGGGCCGTAGATGACTCCGAGAGCCACCGGGGAGGCAAGCGTGGGGGGAACGGCTCTGACAACGATCCAGGCTGTCGCCTCGGCTTCCACCTTCACTTCGGTGCCTCTGCTGGGTCTCCATGCGCTCCACGTCGCCAGTTCTGCGCCTTTGTGCAGCTCCCTCCCCGGCAAGTTCATAGTCGGGTTCTGAGGAAGGCGCGGGGTTGTTGTGATCCCGAGGCGGGCTGGGCTGAGAGACACGACGTGCAGGGCGCGGTGCTTGTCGATGTTCGACAAGGCGCGGAGGGTCTCCAAGGGGTGCCCATCGGTAAGAGTGTCATCCCGGTCGTTGTACGGCTGGCATTGCTCGATTGCGTCGACGACGACCTGATTAGCCACCTGCAGAAGACGGTCCTTTCCGAAAGCGCTGGCGGTGTCGTGAATGGGGAATTGGACCTTTCGAGCGTCGGTCTCCGAAGGGCTGTCGCTGCGATCGTCGACTACCAAGGCCCAGACGGCGTGGTCGAGAGCGGCACGCATGTTGGCGACGGCATCTCCGATGAGAGGCCCCCAGCTGTCGGGCGGCGGGATGAAGTCTGCGACCACGACCCTACGTACGAGCTTGTCGGCGGTATCGAAATCCTTGTCCATGCGGAGGGTCAGACTGTTGGATTCGTTGAACTCCACAAGCTCTTCTTTGAGACGATTGAGATGTTCGCGGGCCCGCCCGAGCTTGGTCATAGCACTTCTGAAGTCCGCCATGGCTCCCAGCATGGCATCGAAGTGCCGGCAGCGATCATGTTCGATCAGTTCCGTTCTGCCGCGGTCGTTGTTATCGACGCGGAGGCAGCCCGATGACCGTTGTGCGTGAGCCGTCAGTGGTGGTGGTGTCGGCTGGGCCGGTGCCGCGTCCGGTGGCGTTGGAGTTGGCGTTGGCGGAGGTTCATGACGAGCTGGTCCGGATCACTGATTGTGAAGACATCGATCCGGAGTGGCGTGTCGAGCTGTACCGGTTGGTGGCGGCGAAGTTGCGCCGGATGGTCGACACGGTCCATATCGACCGCCCGTTGGATCGGCGTCGGTCGTTGCCTCGTTCGCTTCAACCGGAGACAGCGGCGTGATCATCACCGGTTTCGTGTTGCTGGCCGCGTCGGGTGGTCTGATCGGCTTGGTCGATTGGAACCCGGATCTGTCGAACATCGCGTCGGCTGTCGCGTTGTCGGTGGCGCTGATGTTGATGTTTACCGGTGTCGGGTTCTGGGTCGCGGCGGCGATGCCGTGACCGTCGCGCAGCAGTCGTTGACTCTCCCGGCGCCGGACCCGGTGCGTGCGGTGCGTCGGTCTGATCCGGCGACGTCGTGGGCAGCGGCCCGCAAAGCGGTCGGCAACTCGCGGCTTCGTGAGTTGATCTTGCGGTGTCATCTCGATCACCCGGACGGGCTGATCGATGACGAACTCAAGCGGCTTATGCCGGAGCATCATCCTGGGTCGGTTTCGAAACGACGGGGTGATCTCGTCGAGCTCGGCCTGGTCGAACCGACAGGCCTCGAACGGTTGACTCGTTCAGAATCGGCTGCGGTCGTTTATCAGGTCGCCGCCGCAGGGATCGATTTCTCCCGTCAGATGCGTCTGCCTCAGTGGACTGGTGCCCGTCTGTCGGATCCGCCGGAGGTTGGTGATCGCCAGACGGTCGAGCGGCTGTTGCGGACCTGTCAATGGTGCCATGAAGAACAGACGTCGCCGGCGGGTGTGGTGCGCCATCTTCGCCAGGCCCACGGCTGCAAACCCTCAACCCGAAGGACGACATGACTACCACTGACCCTGAGAACACGACCGAGACCGAGGCTGATGTGTCGGCGGATCGGATTCCGTTCACCGCGTTTTTGTCGGATCACCGGTACGGCGAGCTCAACACCGAACTGACCGACGCGTTGGCTGATCTGGTCGATGAGGTTTCGTCGCTCGATAAGGGCGGCGAGCTGGTGTTGAAGATCAAGGTCGCTCCGGAGGGCGCAGGGATCGTCGTCAAGGACGTCGTCTCGGTGAAGCTCCCGGAGCCGCCGCCGCCGGTGACGTTCTACTACCCGACCGGCGATGGCGGCCTGTCCAAACGCGATCCCCGCCAGCCGCAGCTTCCCACTCTCGAAAACTGACAAGGAACAGATAGCTATGAATCTCCCTACCGAAGTAGTTGAAGGCACCGAGACCGACGCGGTCGCTGAGTTGGCGTTGATCGCCGCTGAGATCGAAGAGCATGATGGTCTGCTGGTCGGCCACGCGTCGCGGCTTCACACCGTTGATCTCGAGTCGTTTCAGGACCGGCCCCGCCGACCGTCAGGCGGCACCACCATCGACCGGGTCGACCACATCCCGGTTGTGCTCGACCGGTGGAGGGTCGCAGCTGAGTCGGTCAACGTCTACGCGTCATCGGCGGCAAGTGGTGCTCTTTCGAAGGTGGTCGCTGTTCTCAACGACAACGACGACGAAGGCCCGGGCCATGGCGACTGGCGGATACGTCTCGAACCTGCCGCCGATGAACGGTTCGCCGCTTGGGCGACAGCGATCAGCGCAGGTCAGATCTCTCAACGCGAGTTTGCTGAGCTGATCGATGACCGTCTCGACACGATCGCCGAGCCGGCTGGAGCGATCCTGCTCGATGTCATCACCACGTTCGACACGAACACCGCTGTCCGGTTCGCGTCGGCGATCAATCTCGGCAACGGCAACCGGCGCATCACGTTCACCGAGGACGAAAGCCAGGAGTCGGGTGCTGCCGGCAACCTCACCGTCCCGGATCGGATCATTCTCCGGTTGCCGATCTATCAGGGCGGACCTGTCGAAACT